>NZ_MUFC01000001.1 GCF_001995985.1 Salinivibrio sharmensis
AGATAACAAAAGCAATAAACTAAAACATAAGGCAGTAAGAACAGCAATAAAAACATTGGAGAAAAATGATTTTTTAAAAAGTTGTGAATATAATCGAGAAAAAAAAGTTTTTAATATAAGGGTCGGAGATATAAAAACAAAAGAACTATCTAAAAGCTTAGATTTTGACCCTTTCTGTTAATGATTTTGATTATCATTTTCACCATAAGATTATGGTCCAAATTATAAAAAAAGTTTGATAAGCTACATTCTTTTGAAGGATGTTGCATATGACAAATATAGATCCAAGAATCTTGGCATTAGCTGAAAAAGTCACAGCTAAACGTGCCAGAATCGTAATTGACCATATAATTGCTCACGGTTATGTCTCTACAGAAGAATTGAAAGAGATTTATGGATATGACCATCCGCCCAGAGCAGCCCGAGATGTAAGAGAAAACGGAATACCTCTTGAAACATTCAAAGTATTAGATAAGCAAGGTAGAAAAATCGGAGCATATCGCTTTGGTGATCCAAGCAAAATAGAGGGGCATAAGTTAGCAGGAAGACAAACTTTCTCTAAAGGTTTGAAAAATAAACTAATTGAAATGTATGGAGAAAAGTGTGCAGTATCTGGGATCCCATTTGAGGGCAGATATTTACAGATAGACCATCGTATTCCTTACGAAGTTGCAGGGGATGATGCCGCAGGGGAAAACGCACCAGATAGATTTATGCTTTTAAGCGGATCAGCTCAAAGACAAAAATCTTGGGAGTGTGAAAAATGCCCAAACCTCAGAGGATCAAAAGATCAGTCTGTTTGTAGCTCCTGCTATTGGGCTTATCCAGAAAACTATACTCACGCAGCTACAAGACCGATTAGAGTCTTAAACCTTGGCTTTAGCGGTCAAGATGTAGATATCTATGACCACTTAAGCGAAGAAAGTAAAAGAACTGGAATAAGTATTCAGGATTTAGTTATACAGCGGCTGAAAGTTTAGTTGCTTCAATTTTTGCGACTAATGCAGGAGATAAATATAGAGACTCCAATGTCTTATCTTCTCTGCCTAAGAGTATTGCCTGTGAAGATCTTCCAGCATCTAACATCGTCTTTCTAAGTCTTAAATGCTCTGGAAGATCTTTACCATATGACTTATCACCGCAAACACCATCAAAAGATAGTAAATAAGGTACATCTCGCTTATTCAGCTCTTCAAGCTCACCTATCAATTCATCAATTTGTAGGGTAAAAGCATATCTTGTATCTTTTTTTGTACTTGTTCCTTGCCAAGGAGGATCCATATAAATCAGATCATTATTTGTTGCTTTTGATGTGACGCTCTTAAAGTCTTCACTAAAGAGACTACTCTTACCTTGTAATATTTTAGATGCACCAAAAATATTGGATCTCATTTTGCTTGGTGCAGTGCCCTTTCTTCTTTTATCTGGTGATTGATTAAACTCACCATTGGAATTAAACCTAACGGCATTTTTTACACAACGAGCCAAAAGATATAGAAGCTTCGCAGAGTCATTATCTCTATTAAAGAGTGTTCTTATCTCCATAAAATGATCATAAGAATAAGATATTGGCTCTACATCATTACTACTTGGTATTTGTCCCTCCCAAACAGCTTCATATCTATCAGCCGCTGACGCTGGTGAGTTAATGATTAGATCCCATAAATCCATTATTGGAGCGTATTTATCATTTAACACATACTTATTAGCAACCCCTTTCGCAGCAGCGGCTAACGTTATCGCACCAGATCCAGAAAATGGTTCATAAAACGTATCAATATCAATTCCCTCTACATGTTGGAGAATTGCATCTGCAAGTTTTCTTTTACTTCCTTGATAGGGCATAACATGGGGCACTTTCATAAACTTCAACCGTTAAGGACCTGTATATAAAAACAGTATTACATAAATTATCTCGATAGTATATCAAATTGACACTTAGTAAGGCATCTTCAGATACTTTATTCCTGTTTTTCTTGCATAGCACTGTGATACGACGAGAAGGGAACTCGAAATTCGATGTGACTATCGCACTTCTTACTCTGTCCCGCGCTTCTTTTACCGTGGTCTCCGGCAGCCCCACCAGCGCAAACCCAGGTAAGCCATTGGATATATGCACTTCCACCGTCACACTTGGGGCTTGCACGCCGACACAGGCTCGACTGTGCACTATCGCTAATGCCATTTTCTCTCCACGTTACCCTGTTTAACCACTATGAAACCCGACTCTTATAGTGCCGAGCCATTTTATGATTAAGAGTATTTTTTTCTTGTCATGCGAGTGAGGTCTGTGATACCACTACAAATGCACAACAATTAAACACAAGACTCGGCGACAGATCGGGTTCGTGACTGACCTGTAACAAGCAGGCATAAACAAAAAACACTATTAACAAAAAGCCCATAAAATGGGCTGACAACGACAAAAGACAGACAAATGCTTAACTTCGCTATCGTCCTAATTATTCGCCTCATCGTGGTCATTATTCCGCGAGGGGTTTAGGTACGCGAAATACAGCAACAACATCGCAACCAAGCCCCCGCAACCAACAGGTTCGGGGGCTTTTTTCATTCATGTGGCGATAGCCACGCGACAACGGAAGCAACAATGATGGAGAGCGCAGAGACAGATCATTTGCCCGCCTGCCCTCCCCGTTCATTCGGGGAGGGACGAACATGACAGGTGCACAATGGGTTGTGGAAGCCTTACGCCAACAAGGCGTTGAAACCGTATTTGGGTATCCAGGTGGTGCGATCATGCCTGTGTACGATGCCCTCTATGATGGTGGAGTTGAGCATATTTTATGTCGCCACGAGCAAGGCGCGGCGATGGCCGCCATCGGGTATGCCCGTGCCAGTGGCCGTCCTGGTGTCTGCCTTGCTACATCAGGGCCGGGCGCCACTAACTTAGTCACCGGGCTTGCCGATGCAATGATGGACTCAGTGCCTGTGGTCGCGATCACCGGCCAAGTTGCTAGCCCACTGATAGGAACGGATGCGTTTCAAGAGATCGATGTCCTCGGCTTATCACTCGCCTGCACCAAACACAGTTTTCTGGTCACTGATCCGACTGAGCTCACCAGCACCTTAGCGCAGGCATTCGAGGTAGCACAATCCGGCCGTCCAGGCCCAGTATTGGTGGATATTGCCAAAGATGTGCAGCAAGCACTGATCCCACACACAGAAGCTCAGGTTCGTACCGCAGACGCTGACGCTGTCGACAGTCAAGCACTCGACAAAGCCAACACCCTTATCCGCACCAGTCAGCGCCCTATGGTCTATCTCGGCGGTGGCGTGGTACTCGGTAAAGCCACCGAGGCATTACGCGATTACTTGGCGCGCAGTAAGCTCCCGGTGGTAAGCACACTAAAAGGCTTGGGCACGGTTGAATCAAACTATCCGCATTACCTTGGGATGCTCGGTATGCATGGCACTAAAGCGGCGAACCTCGCGGTGCAGGCGTCCGACTTACTGATTGTGGTTGGTGCACGTTTCGATGACCGGGTGACCGGCAAGCTCGATACCTTCGCCCCTCACGCCAACGTGGTGCACCTTGATATTGATGCGGCCGAAATCAATAAACTACGTCGTGCACAAGCGCCAGTATGTGCCCCGCTCAATCAAGTACTCCCTGCACTCGCATGCCCTGATACGTCACCAGCATGGCGTGAGCAAATCACTGAATGGCAAACCACTCACGCGTGGCGCTACGACCACCCTGGCGAGGCCATCTACGCGCCTGCTTTACTCAAATACTTATCCGATAGCATGCCGGCAAACACCGTCGTTGCCACCGATGTGGGTCAACACCAAATGTGGGTCGCGCAACATGTTCGCCCCTCTCGACCTGAGAATCTGCTGACCTCCGCAGGACTGGGCACCATGGGATTTGGCTTGCCTGCCGCGATGGGTGCCAAAGTGGCTCGCCCCGAGGATGAAGTGGTGTTGGTGTCCGGAGATGGCTCATTCATGATGAATGTCCAAGAGCTGGGCACGCTGAAGCGTCGCGGGATCGGGGTGAAAATTATCCTACTGGATAATCAGCGTTTGGGCATGGTGCGCCAGTGGCAACAACTGTTTTTTGACCAACGTTATAGTGAAACAGATCTGTCTGATAACCCGGACTTTCTCACCCTAGCGCGCGCCTTTGACATTCCTGGACACAGTATCCAGCGCAAAGACGAGGTCGAGGACGCGCTCAACACCTTGATGGCACATCAAGGCCCGTATTTGCTGCATGTTGCCATTGATGAAATGGAAAACGTATGGCCGCTGGTGCCACCCGGCGCGGCAAACCAACAAATGATGGAGCAAGACTTATGATGCAACACCAGTTTTCAATTCATGCGACCCACAGTCCTGAACTACTTGAACGTGTTTTGCGTGTGATCCGTCATCGCGGCTTTACGGTTTGCCAATTCAATATGTCTCAGCCCACGGACAACGGCCACGTAATTTTTGATGTCACCGTCGAAAGCCAAAGAGCGATCGAGACCTTGCGACCACAACTGACTAAGCTATGGGACGTGGCTGAGGTAATGATGTCCTCATCCCAGCAACAATCCCTACGCGCATAACCAAAAAGGAAGAAAAGAATGTCGACAAATACCGCTGATTACATTTGGTCTAACGGTGAAATGATCGCTTGGCAGGATGCCACCGTGCACGTACTCACACACGCGATGCACTATGGTACCTCGGTGTTCGAGGGGATCCGCTGCTATGACACACCGAACGGCCCAGTGGTGTTTCGCCATCGCGAGCACATGCAGCGCCTGAAAGACTCTGCCAAAATTTATCGTTTTCCGATTCCCTACAGCGTCGACGCGCTGATGGAAGCGTGCCGTGAAACCTTACGCGTGAACCAGCTACGTTCCGCATATATTCGTCCGCTTGGCTATGTGGGCAACGTGGGCTTAGGGGTCTGCCCCCCACCTGATACACAAATGGACATCATTATCGCCGCGTTTAGTTGGGGGAGCTACTTAGGTGAAGAAGCCCTCGCCCAAGGGGTAGATGCCATGGTATCAAGCTGGAACCGTGCCGCACCCAATACCATTCCGACCGCCGCCAAAGCCGGCGGGAACTATTTATCATCCCTCTTAGTGGGGGGGGAAGCGCGTCGCCACGGCTATGCCGAGGGCATTGCCTTGGATGTACGCGGCTACCTGTCCGAAGGGGCCGGTGAGAACCTCTTTATCATTAAAAATGGTGTGATCAGCACGCCACCGGCCACCAGCGCCATTTTGCCCGGGCTCACGCGTGACGCCATCATCACGCTGGCGAAAGAGAAAGGGCTCACCATTTGCGAAGAGCCAATTGCGCGTGAAGCATTGTATTTGGCCGATGAAGTCTTTATGACCGGCACCGCCGCAGAAATCGTGCCTGTGCGTAGCGTTGATCAGATCACTGTCGGTGAGGGTCAACGTGGCCCAATCACCGCCTCACTACAGCAAGCCTTCTTTGGCTTGTTTGATGGTACCACCGAAGACAAATGGGGCTGGCTTGACCCGGTTTACCCAGACCAGAGCGCATAAGGCAAAGGAGTCGTAATATGCCAACCTATCGTTCCAAAACTACTACCCATGGTCGCAACATGGCTGGCGCGCGTGCATTATGGCGCGCCACCGGCGTAAAAGATGATGATTTCGGCAAACCGATTATCGCCGTCGTCAACTCATTTACCCAGTTTGTGCCTGGCCATGTCCATCTCAAAGACATGGGTCAGCTGGTCGCAAAGGAAATCGAAAAAGCAGGCGGCATCGCCAAAGAGTTCAATACCATCGCCGTTGATGATGGCATCGCCATGGGTCATGGCGGCATGCTGTACTCACTGCCTTCCCGTGAGATTATCGCAGACTCGGTCGAGTATATGGTCAATGCCCACTGTGCCGATGCCATGGTCTGTATTTCTAACTGTGACAAAATCACCCCGGGCATGTTGATGGCCTCGATGCGCCTCAATGTCCCGGTGATTTTTGTTTCCGGTGGCCCGATGGAAGCGGGGAAAACCAAGCTGTCCGATCAGATCCTCAAACTCGATCTGGTCGATGCCATGATGCAAGGTGCCAACCCGGATGTGTCCGATGAACAAAGCGAGCAAATTGAACGCTCCGCTTGCCCAACATGCGGGTCATGCTCCGGCATGTTTACCGCCAACTCGATGAACTGCCTCACTGAAGCACTGGGGCTAAGTCAGCCAGGTAATGGCTCGATGCTCGCCACCCATGCTGACCGTGAGCAGCTGTTCATCAACGCTGGCAAACGGATTGTCGGGCTGACCAAGCGCTATTATGAGCAAGACGATGACAGCATCCTGCCGCGCAATATCGCCAACCGCGCCTCGTTTGAAAACGCCATGGCGCTGGATATTGCCATGGGTGGGTCAACCAATACAGTCTTGCACCTGCTTGCGGCCGCGCAAGAAGGCGACGTCCATTTCGACATGGATGATATTGATCGTATGTCACGCCAAGTGCCTCACCTTTGTAAGGTAGCGCCATCGACACAGCAATATCACATGGAAGATGTACACCGTGCTGGCGGGGTAATGGGGATCCTGGGCGAACTTCAGCGCGCTGGCCTGCTAAACGTCGAGCAGCAAACCGTGCTGGGAATGAGCCTTAAAGAGCAACTGGCACAATACGACATTGTACAAACCGATGATGAAGCGATTAAAGCCTTCTATCGCGCCGGACCAGCGGGGATTCGTACCACCCAAGCCTTCTCGCAAAACTGTCGCTGGGACACCCTTGATGACGACCGCCAGTCTGGCTGTATCCGTGCCCATGAACATGCCTTTAGCCAAGATGGAGGATTAGCGGTGCTGCAAGGCAACATTGCGCTCAATGGGTGTATCGTCAAGACTGCTGGGGTCGATGAAAGCATTCTGACCTTTGAAGGTCCCGCGGTGGTGTTTGAAAGCCAAGACCACGCGGTGGATGCCATCCTTGGCGGTGAGGTAAAAGCCGGTGATGTGGTTGTTATCCGCTATGAGGGGCCGAAAGGGGGGCCAGGCATGCAAGAAATGCTCTACCCAACCACCTACTTAAAATCGATGGGATTGGGCAAATCCTGTGCGCTGCTCACCGATGGGCGCTTCTCTGGTGGTACCTCAGGGCTGTCGATTGGTCATGTCTCTCCAGAAGCGGCCAACGGCGGCACCATCGCATTAGTGGAAAACGGCGATCGTATTCGTATTGATATCCCTACCCGCGAAATCAGCCTGCTGGTGGACGAAGCAACACTGGCCACCCGCCGCGCAGAAGTGAACGCACGCGGTTGGAAGCCCAAAGACCGTCAACGCCAGGTCTCTTACGCGTTAAAAGCCTATGCTAGCCTTGCCACCAGCGCCGATAAAGGTGCGGTACGCGATCGCCGTAAATTGGAGGAGTAAGCATGCAACAGGCGCAACCCTCAACTGCACAACCGATGGACGGTGCTGATTATCTTAGGGATATCTTGCGCGCGCCTGTTTATGAAGTGGCAATGACCTCGCCACTTCAAACCATGAAGCGCTTATCTGAGCGCTTTGATAACCAGGTGCAGCTCAAGCGTGAAGACCGCCAACCGGTTCACTCGTTTAAGTTACGTGGCGCGCACAACATGATGGCACAACTGACTGACGCGCAAAAAAACGCCGGAGTGATTGCGGCCTCAGCCGGTAACCATGCCCAAGGTGTCGCCCTATCAGGTAGCCGTCTTGGGGTGAAAGCCACCATCGTGATGCCTCGTACCACGCCGGCGATTAAAGTCGACGCCGTGCGCGGCTTTGGCGGCCATGTGGTGCTACACGGCAACAACTTTGATGAAGCCAAAGGCATGGCACAACAGCTCGCCGACGAGCACGGTTATACGTTCGTACCGCCTTTTGATCATCCGCAGGTCATTGCCGGACAGGGCACGATCGGGCTGGAGCTGGTGCAACAAAATGGTCACCTTGATTATGTTTTCTTACCCGTTGGTGGTGGGGGTATCGCTGCGGGCGTGGCGGTACTTATTAAACAACTGATGCCCAATATCAAAGTGATCGGCGTCGAAGCCGAAGACTCCGCCTGCCTGCGTGCCGCACTAGACGCTGGCTACCCAGTGACGCTCGACAGAGTGGGCACCTTTGCCGACGGCGTGGCGGTCAAACGTATTGGCGATGAGTCTTTCCGGCTTTGTCAGCAATACTTGGATGACAGTATCACGGTGTCGAGTGATGCCATTTGTGCCGCGGTGCAAGACATTTTTGAAGATACACGCGCTATCTCTGAACCTTCTGGCGCTCTGGCACTGGCGGGCCTGAAACACTATGTGGAAAAACACCAGCTCAAAGGTAAACAGCTGGCAGCGGTGTTGTCGGGTGCCAACACCAATTTCCATTCGCTGCGCTATGTGTCTGAACGGGCGGAGCTTGGAGAGAAGCGTGAGGGTTTGCTGGCTGTCACTATTCCAGAACAAACGGGCGCTTTCTTCAATTTTTGTCAGATTCTGGGCGATCGCGCCGTCACCGAGTTTAACTACCGCTACGGAGATCAACACCTCGCCAACATCTTCGTCGGTGTCAGGCTCTTGGGGGGGCAAGAAGAACTGGACAATATTTTGCGCGATTTACGCCAAGCCGGTTACCCGGTAGAAGATTTGTCCGATGATGAAATGGCCAAAGTGCATGTGCGCTACATGATTGGTGGCCGACCATCTGCCAGCCTCAATGAGCGATTGTATAGCTTTGAGTTTCCGGAGTACCCCGGGGCATTACTGCACTTTTTGCAAACCTTGGGCACCCATTGGAACATTAGCTTATTTAACTACCGCAACCATGGCTCAGATTATGGCCGCGTGCTGTGCGGCTTTGAGATTGGCGATAAGGACTTACTCGCCTTTACCGCCCACCTGCGCGAGCTCGGGTATGAGTGGAAAGACGAAACCGCTAACCCCGCGTACCGTTTTTTCCTTTCAAAAACAGCCAGCTAAACGGAAAGCGCTCAACGAAAAAGCCCGACGTCAAGGTCGGGCTTTTCTTTACTTGCGTTGCTGCTCTGGGGTCAGCGAGACCACGTAGTCGGCAATGGACAGCGCGTTGTCCATCACCGTCTGTCGTGCCACTTGAGGTAATTGGCTCAGCAAGCTTGTCAATGCGGCTAAATCATCACGGTGAGAAAAGGCGATGTCGCGCTCATCCGTTTCGCCATGCACAAACCAGTTAAAGGGTCGACCGGTAATTTCCGCAATCATGACCAGCGCGAGGATTTTAGGATCCGTCTTCCCCGACTCCATGTCCAAATACGTCTGACGGGCGACACTCAAACGCTTCGCCATGTCTACTTGGGTTATCTTACTAAATTCCCGTGCTTCACGGATCCGTTGCGCCATGCGCGCGGTCGAAATCACCATGGTTCATGCCTCATTTCTGCTACCCGAACTGTATTAAACACAGCCCGTCACAACACCAACCCTGCATTATGCATGGCTCGGCAGGCGTATCATGGTGGCGCACACCGATAGTGTGACGCTACGCTGCTGATGCCTACCTCAGTAAGCAAGCACTTACCCGCATATCTAGTCGAGCAGGCAGTGCTTTTATGCGCGCTGGGCCGCCTTAGAATAGTTCACCAAGAACGAAGCCATGTTCACGCTTTGATTCAAAATCGCCGTGCGAGCTTCGTGCGGTAAGCGAGAGAAATGCTCAAGCAGGCGATTCACATCTTGCTTATACTGAACATCGTGCATTTCGACATCTTCGTCACCGTAGACAAACCACACTAATGGACGCTCAGTCAGCTCAGCGATGTTGGAAAGCATACGGACGCGCGGTTCTGTTTTACCGTTTTCAATGTCCAAATAGGTTTGGCGTGCTACGTTAAGCAACTTCGCCATTTTTACTTGGGTGATGCCTTTCCACTCACGTGCTTCTTTGATGCGTTTTGCTACTTGGGTTTTAGAATCAATCATTGCTTCCTCTCTACAACTGGTCGATGTTAGTCGTTATACCCTGAGTATGCACAATGTAGGCCAAGTTATTAGGCACCCATAAAACCTATAACAATCAAAATCTTATAAAACAGAATGGTATTCTGTTTAATTTTCCAGGCGACATGCCTGAGATTAAATGCAAAATGATTTGCATTTTGCAATAAAGTCTATGCAGATCGCATTTTCGTAGCAAAACAGCAGTAATTGATAAAAGATCAACCACGCCCCTAGTCAGGGCGTGGTGAATGTTGGGCAAGATTACTCAACCGTTACGGCTTTGGCAAGGTTGCGAGGCTGGTCGACGTCTGTGCCTTTGATCAAGGCTACATGATAAGACAATTGCTGCATCGGCACGGTGTAGAACACGGGGGCGATAATCTCATCGGCATGGGGCATGGCGATTATATTCATCCCCTCTTCCGGCGTAAAACCAGCGTCTTGATCGGCAAACACGTAGAGCTGGCCACCACGGGCGCGCACTTCTTCAATGTTTGATTTGAGCTTCTCCAACAACTCGTTGTTTGGCGCAATCACAATCACCGGCATATCGGCATCAATCAGTGCCAACGGGCCGTGTTTTAGCTCACCGGCAGCATAGGCCTCTGCGTGAATGTAAGAGATCTCTTTTAGCTTTAGCGCAGCTTCTACGGCAATTGGATAGTACTCTCCCCGCCCCAAGAAGAGGGCATGGTGCTTATCCGCAAAGTCTTGGGCTAATTGCTCAATCGCTTTATCAAAGGTCAACGCTTGCTCGATGCTAGAGGGCAGGTGATGTAGAGCATCGACAATCTCGCGCTCTTTATCACGACCAATCGACCCCTGCATTTTACCCAGCGCGGTAACCAGCATTAGCAGCGCAGACAGCTGGGTGGTAAAGGCTTTGGTCGATGCCACGCCGATTTCTGTCCCGGCGCGGGTCATAAAGGCGAGATCAGACTCGCGGACCAGTGATGAACCTGCCACATTACAAATCGCCATGGTCGCCATATAACCACGTTCTTTAGCCAAACGCAGTGCCGCTAAGGTGTCTGCGGTCTCACCAGATTGCGACAAGGTGATCAGCACGCTATTAGGGCGGGTGACAAACTGGCGATAGCGAAACTCAGAGGCGATTTCCACATCACAGCTTACCCCTGCCAGCGATTCAAACCAATAACGCGCCACCATGCCCGCGTTATACGAGGTACCACACGCGATAATTTGAATGTGCTGCGCTTTGGCGAGGATATCGCTGGCGCCATTACCGATGGCATCGACAATCACATGGTCACTGCCCAGGCGGCCTTCCATGGTATTGGTGAGCGCGGTGGGTTGCTCATAGATTTCTTTTTGCATGTAGTGGCGATATTGGCCTTTGTCAGCGGCGTCATACTGCGCACTCGCTTCATGCACCTCACGTTCCACCAATGTGCCCTCTTGGTTATAAATCGCCACCTCGCGGCGAGAAATATCGGCCACATCCCCTTCTTCAAGGTAGATAAAACGGCGGGTGACATTGAGCAGCGCCAGCTGATCAGAGGCAAGAAAGTTTTCACCAACCCCTAGGCCAATGACTAGCGGGCTTCCCGATCGAGCCGCAATCAGACGCTCAGGTTGGTTTTTATCCATCACCACGGTGCCGTAAGCACCTTCAAGCTGGCTCACCGTACGTTGGAATGCTTCGAGTAAGTCAGACGTTTGCTTTAGCTCCCAATCAACCAAATGCGCAATCACTTCAGTGTCGGTTTGCGAATGAAACTGATAACCACGCGCTTGCAGCTGTTCGCGTAAGCTGTGGTGATTTTCGATAATGCCGTTATGCACAATGGCAATATCATCGCCAGACATGTGTGGGTGCGCATTGGCTTCGCTTGGCTCACCGTGCGTTGCCCATCGCGTATGCGCAATCCCTGTGCCTCCAGCAGGGTTGGTGTCAGCCACTGCGTCCGAAAGCGCCGCCACTTTACCAAGACGACGCACGCGCGTGAGCTGCCCGGTAGCCGCATCGCTGATCGCAACCCCTGCCGAGTCATAACCGCGATATTCAAGGCGACGTAGCCCCTCTACTAAGATCTCGGCGACATCACGCTGGGCGACCGCCCCTACAATTCCACACATAGTCTTTCCTTACTGGTCTTATTACTGGTCAGCACAGATCACATCTGTACCGGTTTGTTCTATGGCGTGTTTCAGATCATCATCAAGCAAACTATCAGTAATCAGGGTGTCGATGCTTGACCACGCAAGCTCTAGATTAGGGATCCGACGACCGATTTTCTCTGACTCAATCATCACCACCACCTCACGCGCGACCTCCGCCATCACCCGCGTCAGGCCCGTCATTTCGTTAAAGGTCGTGGTACCGCGAGCCACATCAATGCCATCGGCACCGACAAAAAGCTGATCAAAGTCGTACGCACGTAAAGTTTGTTCCGCCACTTGGCCTTGAAACGATTCAGAATGGGTATCCCAGGTTCCGCCGGTCATCAGCAGCGTTGGCTCGTGTTCCAGCTCTCGAATGGCATTGGCCACTTGGAGTGAGTTAGTCATCACCACAAGGCCACGCTTCTTATTCAGTAAAGGGATCAAGGCCGCGGTGGTGGTGCCACTGTCGACCACAATACGGTTGTGGTCCCGAATGCGCGCAGCGGCGGCATCGGCGATGCTTTGCTTTTGTTTTGACACTTGGACTGCGTGCTCTGAGACCATTTCTTGTGGTACGGGCACCGCACCACCGTAACGGCGCAGCAATAAGCCATTTTTCTCCAGCTCCGCGAGATCTTTGCGGATAGTCACTTCAGAGGTTTCAAAGCGTTGCGAGAGTGCATCAACACTGACTTGGCCTTGCTCGGTGAGCAAAGTGACGATGGTATGGCGCCGTTGCTGAGTGTTTCGTTTCGACATATAACAACCAAAGTTTCGAATCGAAACTTATGGTAAAGAAAACAAAACAAAGATCAAGATAACAAGGGAAAAAGTGTGGCTAAACGGCGAGAAACATCATTCGGTAGGCAACAACAAAAAAAGCCCACCAGCGAATGCTGATGGGCTTAGTATGGTGCGGAAGGAGAGACTTGAACTCTCACACCTTGCGGCGCCAGAACCTAAATCTGGTGCGTCTACCAATTCCGCCACTTCCGCAAATTTATATGATAAGTCGGCGGGCGGGCCGAATATCAATTGTCTTGGTGCGGGGGGAGGGACTTGAACCCTCACGTCCTTTCGGACACTAGCACCTGAAGCTAGCGCGTCTACCAATTCCGCCACCGCCGCAAATCGGTGCGATTTACTGCGTTAGCAACAAATCGGAATAATGGTGGCTACGACGGGATTCGAACCTGTGACCCCATCATTATGAGTGATGTGCTCTAACCAACTGAGCTACGTAGCCAACCTAAAGTGGCTGGGGTACCAGGATTCGAACCTGGGAATGACGAGATCAAAACCCGTTGCCTTACCGCTTGGCGATACCCCAATTTTCATGCCGCTTAACGCCACATGTTTCAATAATGGTGCGGAAGGAGAGACTTGAACTCTCACACCTTGCGGCGCCAGAACCTAAATCTGGTGCGTCTACCAATTCCGCCACTTCCGCATTCCAAGTTGTTCATCTCACTTCATGGTAGTTGAAGAAAGATGGCGCGTCCGGGAGGATTCGAACCTCCGACCGCCTGGTTCGTAGCCAGGTACTCTATCCAGCTGAGCTACGGACGCGTTGGCTGGGGTACCAGGATTCGAACCTGGGAATGACGAGATCAAAACCCGTTGCCTTACCGCTTGGCGATACCCCAACTGAGGCGCGCATAATAGGCTGGTTTTTATCGGGAGTCAACACCTGATTTTACCAACCGCACAACTTTTCGCCTTTCAAGCTAAAAAGCGGCTTGTGCGCGCTCAACAGTCAGTATTCTACTTTTTTTTCGGCCGTTGCCAAGCCTCAATTGTCCTTGGTTTAGCACGAGTGATGATAAGTTGACCATCGGCGACATCTTTGCTGATGGTGCTTCCTGCCCCGACAGTCACCCCTTCGCCAATCACCACCGGCGCCACCAGCTGAGAATCCGAACCAATGAAGGCATTATCTTTAATCACGGTTTTATGTTTATTGGCACCATCGTAATTGCAGGTAATCACCCCAGCACCAATATTCACCCCTCTGCCGACCTCAGTATCACCCAGATAAGTCAGATGATTGGCTTTCGAGCCTTCACCCAAGTGAGACTTTTTCATCTCCACAAAGTTGCCCACATGAGCATCTCGCGCCATCTCAGCGCCCGGACGCAACCGCGTGAACGGACCAACGGTACAGTCTTCTCCAACACTGGCCCCTTCTATCACGCTGTACGGGCGCACCAATGTATTGTCATCAATCTCGCAATCAATCAGTACACTCCCGGCACCGATAGTCACGTTATCCCCTAAGGTCACACTCCCTTCGATAATCACATTGGCGTCGATGGTGACATCCTGTCCACATTGCAGCTGACCACGCAAGTCAAAACGGGCGGGATCTTTGAGCATCACACCACTGAGCAATAACTGTTCAGCCTGCATTTTTTGGTACTCTCGCTCAAGGCGCGAAAGCTGAAGGCGGTTATTCACCCCCTCCACTTCCACCGCACTCACAGGATGAACGGCTTGAATCGAGCGCCCTTGTTGATGCGCCAACGCAATCACGTCAGTGAGATAAAACTCACCTTGTGCATTGTTGTTATCAAGCTGCGACAACCAATAGCGTAAATCGCGTCCAGTGGCCACCAGCACACCGGTATTAATTTCAGTAATCGCAAGCTGGGGTTCAGTGGCATCTTTTTGCTCAACTATCGCGACCACTTCCCCGTTTTCACGCACAATACGGCCATAGCCAGTCGGATCGTCCTGATGCACCGTTAATAGACCAATCCCGCCTTCAGGCTGCCCTTCTAGCAAACGGGTTAGGGTTTGCTCTGAAATCAAGGGCACATCGCCATACAGCACCAACACCTGTTCATCATCCGCGAAGTGCGGCGCGGCTTGTTGCACGGCATGGCCGGTACCAAGTTGATCAGCCTGTAAGCACCAATTTACCGGTGAGTGCGCTAAAACGCGCTGCATTGTATCGCCACCATGACCATAAACTAGATGGATTTGCGAGGCGCCAAGGCCGTGACAGGTATCAATAACATGCTCAACCATTGGCTTGCCCGCCAGGGTATGAAGCACCTTAGGGGTTTGTGAATACATGCGCGTGCCCTTACCGGCCGCGAGAATAACTGCACTATATTGCATAGTCTTTCCGTGATAAAAGAGAGAGTTGTCTATTAAGTTGCCCTTAGTGTAACGCGTTTTAGCTTTCGCGCGAATCACAGCCTACAAGATGACCTTTGCAGATAATAAAAAAGCGACGCCGAAGCGTCGCTTTTATTCTCACCGTAAGTGCCTGATTAACGCTTGTGCTTGGTCAGCTCGATCACTCGAAGCTTCGCAATCGCCTTAGCCAGGTCACTGGCCGCTTGAGCAAAGTCGACGTCTTTATGCTGATTGTGGATTTTATCCTCAGCGCGGCGCTTCGCTTCTTCCGCCTTAGCTTGGTCCAGTTCTTCACCACGAATTGCGGTGTCAGCCAGCACAGTCACTGTGCCAGGCTGCACTTCAAGCGTGCCACCAGAGAGATAAATAATCTCTTCGCTACCGCCTTGTTTGACGATGCGAACCATGCCAGGCGTAATAGCGGTCAGCAGCGGTGTGTGTCCTGCGTGAATACCCAGTTCACCTTCGCTACCGGTCACCTGAATATGCTCAGCACGACCAGAGAACAGTTGTCGCTCTGCACTGACCACATCCAGATGGAAGGTTATCGCTGCCATATCGCCTCCTACTCAAGCCTTACAGGTTTTTCGCTTTTTCGAGCACTTCTTCAATGCTACCGCAGTACAGGAATGCCTGCTCTGGGATATCATCGTACTCACCACTTAGCAGGCCTTTGAAGCTTGCAATGGTATCTTTCAGCGAAACATAAACACCTGGCTGGCCGGTGAAGACTTCGGCGACGTGGTAAGGCTGGGTTAGGAAACGCTCAATCTTACGTGCACGTGCAACCGTCAGTTTATCTTCTTCAGACAGCTCATCCATACCCAGGATAGCAATGATGTCTTTCAGCTCTTTATAACGCTGAAGGACAGACTGTACGCCACGCGCCACATCATAGTGGTCTTGACCAACAACCAGAGGATCCAACATACGTGATGTAGAGTCCAATGGGTCGATCGCCGGGTACATACCCATAGACGCGATGTTACGTGACAATACGACCGTTGCATCCAAGTGGGCAAAGGTGGTGGCTGGTGACGGGTCAGTCAAGTCATCCGCAGGCACGTAAACAGCCTGTACCGAGGTGATAGAACCGGTACGGGTTGAGGTAATACGCTCTTGCAATACACCCATCTCTTCAGCCAGCGTTGGCTGGTAACCTACTGCCGATGGCATACGACCCAATAGGGCGGATACTTCGGTACCAGCAAGGGTGTAACGATAGATGTTATCGATGAACAGCAGTACATCACGGCCATCATCACGGAATTTTTCCGCCATGGTTAGGCCAGTCAGTGCTACACGCAGGCGGTTACCTGGTGGCTCGTTCATCTGACCATAAACCATGGCCACTTTTGACTCTTCGGGCTTCTCAATGTTTACAACACCGGCTTCCTGCATCTCGTAGTAGAAATCGTTACCCTCACGAGTACGCTCACCTACACCAGCGAATACAGACAGACCTGAGTGTTGCAGTGCGATGTTGTTGATAAGCTCCATCATGTTAACGGTCTTACCAACACCGGCACCACCGAACAGACCGATTTTACCGCCTTTCGCAAACGGGCAAATCAGGTCGATAACCTTTACACCGGTTTCCAAAAGTTCGGTTGCACTTGACTGCTCTTCATAGCTTGGCGCTTCACGGTGGATAGAGTAACGCTCTTTCTCACCCAGATCGCCACGCTCATCAATCGCGTCACCCAAAACGTTGACGATACGTCCCAGTGTGGCTTCACCCACAGGGACTTCGATTGCTTTACCTGTATTTTCTACTTCGATTCCACGACGCAGACCATCAGATGAGCCCATTGCGATGGCACGGACAACGCCACCACCAAGCTGCTGCTGAACTTCCAGCACCAGACGCTCGCCTTCACGTTTCACATTCAACGCATCATATACCTGAGGTACTGCGTCTTGTGGAAACTCTACGTCGACTACCGCACCGATGATCTGAACGATCTTACCTGTAGCCATCGTTATTCCTCTAAACTAGTTCGTTAACCCTTGCCTTTACACCGCACTTGCGCCAGAAACAATTTCTGACAGCTCTTGGGTGATCGCAGCCTGACGGGCTTTGTTGTAAACCAACTGCAGATCATCAATCAGATTCCCCGCATTATCGGTCGCAGCTTTCATTGCCACCATACGTGCCGCTTGCTCACTGGCGAGGTTCTCTACCACACCTTGATACACTTGCGATTCGGCATAGCGAACCAACAAGGTATCGAGCAACGGCTTCGGCTCAGGCTCATAGATATAATCCCAAGCGTGGCTGCGCTGCATCTCCTCGTCGTCTGACTTTGGCAAAGGCAGCAATTGATCGATCACTGGGGTCTGCACCATGGTGTTTTCAAATTTGTTGAAAACCAGGTACAAGCGGTCCAGCTCACCTTCATCATATTTTTTCAGCATCACCCCAACAGTACCGATGAGGTCTTCCAGTACTGGGGTGTCACCCAGGCCAGAAGTTTGTGCGACTACATTGCCGCCGTAGCTGTTAAAGAAAGCGGTGGCTTTCGCCCCAACCAATGCCATGTCGATTTCGGCACCTTTTTGGCTCCAGCTTTCCATATCGTTGATGGCACTTTTGAACAAGTTAATGTTCAGGCCACCACACAGTCCGCGGTCAGTAGAAATGATGATGTAACCAACGCGCTTGGCTTCCCGCTCTTCCAAATAAGGATGACGGTACTCCAAGTTACCCAGTGCAAGATGACCGATCACTTTGCGCATAGTGACAGCGTATGGACGTGACGACTCCATGGCTTCTTGCGTTTTACGCATTTTGGAGGCTGCCACCATTTCCATCGCTTTAGTGATCTTCTGTGTGTTTTTCACACTTCCGATCTTATTACGAATCTCTTTTGCGCCGGCCATAGTTACTCTCCATTAGTGGGCGACCACCTAAGTGGTCACCTACGTGTTACCAAGTCTGGGTCGCTTTGAAGTCGTCCAACAGCTTTTTCAGCTGTGCTTCAACGTCATCGTTGTAAGCACCAGACTCTTCAATTTGAGCAGCCAGGTCAGCGTACTGGCTTTTCGCAAAGGCCAGTAAGGAACGTTCAAAGTCACCGATCTTGTTCAGCTCAACATCTTCCAAGTAGCCTTTTTCAGCCGCGAAGATCACCAGTGCCTGCTCGAACACAGACATAGGCGCATATTGCATCTGCTTCATCAGCTCGGTCACTTTCTGACCGTGATCCAATTGCTTCTTGGTTGCGTCATCCAGATCAGAAGAGAACTGCGCAAACGCCGCAAGCTCACGATACTGTGCCAGTGCTGTACGGATACCGCCTGACAGTTTTTTCATGATCTTGGTTTGTGCAGAGCCACCCACACGCGATACCGAAATACCTGGGTCAACAGCTGGGCGAATACCCGCGTTAAACAACTCGGTTTGCAGGAAGATCTGACCGTCGGTGATCGAGATAACGTTGGTCGGTACGAACGCCGATACGTCACCCGCTTGCGTTTCAATGATAGGCAGGGCGGTCAACGAACCGGTTTTGCCTTTCACTTCACCTTTAGTGAACTCTTCCACATAGTGGGCGTTAACACGTGCCGCACGCTCAAGGAGACGTGAGTGCAAGTAGAAAACATCACCCGGGAAAGCTTCACGGCCTGGTGGACGACGCAGCAATAGCGAGATCTGACGGTAAGCAACAGCTTGCTTCGACAAATCATCGTAGACAATCAGGGCATCTTCACCGCGGTCACGGAAGTACTCACCCATTGCACAACCCGCGTAAGGCGCGAGGTACTGCAGGGCAGCCGCTTCAGAGGCCGACGCCACCACCACGATGGTGTTTTTCAGTGCGTCATGCTCTTCTAATTTGCGAACCACGTTGGCAATGGTCGATGCTTTCTGACCGATCGCGACGTAAATAGAGTAGATACCAGAATTTTTCTGGTTGATGATCGCATCGATCGCCAACGCCGTTTTACCGGTTTGGCGGTCACCGATGATCAGCTCACGCTGGCCTCGGCCGATAGGGATCATCGAGTCAACCGCTTTATAGCCAGTTTGTACAGGCTGATCAACCGATTGGCGTGCGATAACACCTGGGGCAATCACTTCGACTGGCGAGGTGGTTTTTGCCTCGATAGGCCCTTTGCCATCAATCGGCTCACCCAGAGTGTTCACCACGCGGCCCAACAGTTCAGGGCCAGTGGGTACTTCGAGGATACGACCCGTACCCGTTACCTTCATGCCTTCTTGCAGGTCCGAATAAGGACCCATTACAACCGCACCCACTGAGTCACGCTCAAGGTTCAATGCAAGTGCATAGCGGTTGCCAGGCAGTTCAATCATTTCACCTTGCATCGCATCAGCAAGGCCGTGAATGCGAATGATACCGTCGCTGACTGACACGATGGTACCTTCGTTGCGCGCTTCACTCACAACGTCGAATTTTTCGATACGTTGTTTGATCAGATCGCTAATTTCCGTGGAATTAAGTTGCATGCTCCAATTCCCCAAATCAAGACTGCAATGCATCGCTCAGGCGGCGCATACGGCCACTTACTGAGTTATCGATGACCAAGTCTCCAGCTCGAATAATAACCCCGGCAACCAGGGTTTCGTCTACACTACAGTTCAGCTTTACTTTGCGCTCAAGACGCGCGGCGAGCTTGTCACTGATGGCTTGTTGTTGCTCTTCGGAAAGAGCCGTCGCTGAAATCACTTGAACTTCAACTTCTTTTTCCAGTTCCAAACGCATTGCGAGGAACTGTTCACAAACCTCAGGAAGAGCTTTTAAGCGCTTGTTTTCAGCCATTACCTTAATCAGGTTTTGACCAAAAGCATTGAGCTGATCACCGCCAACTGTGATGAACATCTCTGCCAATGTGTCGGCAGAGAAAGAGGCATCCAACATATGTTGAACACGTTCATCACGGGCAATCTCAGCAGTAAAGGCGAGCATTTCAGCCCATTGAGCTAACTCGCCCTTTTCTACCGCAAAATCAAAGGCTGCTTTCGCGTAGGGGCGAGCGAGTGTTGTCAGTTCAGACATTGCTGCCCCTCCTTGTTACAGTTCTGCAGTGATTTTATCGAGAAGATCTTTATGAGCGTTCTCATCAATAGAGCGCTCAATAATTTTCTCGGCACCAATAACAGCGAGCGATGCAACTTGCTTACGCAGCTCATCGCGAGCACGGTTACGCTCGGCTTCTAGCTCGGCTTTACCCTGATTGAGGATATTGTCGCGCTCAGCAGCCGCTTCAGCACGTGCCTCATCGAGGATCTGTGCTTTGCGCTTATTGGCCTGCTCGATAATGTCAGTTGCGTTGCGCTTCGCTTCTTTCAATTGATCAGAAGCATTCGCCTGGGCCAAATCCAGGTCTTTGGCGGCGCGATCAGCCGCCGCGAGACCGTCAGCGATTTTTTTCTGACGCTCTTCAATCGCTTGCATCAATGGTGGCCATACATATTTCATGCAGAACCACACAAAGATAGTGAACGCGATTGCCTGGCCTAGCAGAGTTGCGTTGATATTCACAACGGCGCCTCCTTAATCATAAGCTAAAGGGTCTGTTCAGCTATTAGCCAGTTTACAGTTGACCTACGAATGGGTTCGCGAACGTGAACAGCAGTGCGATTACGATACCGATCATTGGAACCGCATCAAGAAGACCCGCGATGATGAACATCTTAACTTGCAGCATAGGAGCCATCTCAGGTTGACGTGCTGCACCTTCAAGGAATTTACCACCCAGCAGGGCGAAACCAATCGCAGTACCAAGGGAAGCAAGACCTACAATGATGCCCACGGCAATTGCAGAAAAGCTCAATAAAGTTTCCATCACTATCTCCAGTTTTCGTTGTCGGCTTTGAGCCAATAATGACTAACAAATTGCTTTCTAAAAAATGTCATCAATGATCTGAGTCTTCGTGTGCCTGCGAGAGATACACGATGGTCAACATCATAAAGACAAAGGCTTGAATCGTAATGACTAGAATGTGGAAGATTGCCCACGGCACAGAGCCCAGCCATTGCGCCCACCACGGCAACAAGGCCGCGATAAGAATAAATACCACCTCACCGGCAAACATGTTACCGAACAGACGCATCCCGAGTGAAATAGGCTTCGCCAGCAGCGAAACTATCTCCAACAGGAGGTTGAACGGAATCATGATAGGGTGATTGAACGGGTGTAGCGCCAGCTCTTTGGCAAAGCCACTCACACCTTTAATCTTGATGCTGTAGAAAATCATCAAGAAGAACACGCCCAGCGCCATCGCAAGGGTGATATTTACGTCTGCAGTTGGCACCACTTTCAAGTAAGGAATGCCTAACCAGTGTTCCGCCGGATACGGTAGAAAATCGATAGGGATTAAGTCCATCGTATTCATCAAGAATATCCAGACGAAGATAGTCAGGGCCAAAGGTGCGATCAGTGGATTTCGTCCATGGAAGGTTTCGCGGACGTTGTCATCAACGAACTCAACCAAGATCTCAACGAAGCACTGAAACTTACCCGGGACACCTGTCGATGCTTTCTTTGCCACCGATCGGAAAAGGCCTAGGAAGACAATACCGATGAGGACAGAGAAAAACAGGCTATCAATGTGAACCGCCCAAAACCCCTCACCGCTTGACAAGTGTGTCAGGTGGTGAGTGATATAGCCAGACGGTGTAAGCGCATCACCTGACGCAGCCATAACTCATCCTATTTGTTGTTGTTAATGAATAAAACTGGCGCGAGGATATTCATCCCTAATGCCAGCAAATAGGCCAGTTTGAGGGGAAGCAATTCCACCTCGACATACAGGTAAGCAAGGACAAACAAGACGACAGTCAGTGAAATTTTCAACACTTCACCGCTAAAGAAGGACGCGACTACGAATTTCGCAGCTCTTGCCCCACTAAAAAGGAAAGCACACGCCGCAAACGCAGCATTGGCAACCACAAAGATGCCTCCACCGATCAGCGCGGATTTTCCCCAGTCGACATTGATAGCAAGCGCCATCACGATTGCCGTTGCTAATACGACGCCAGCTTGCAAAAGCACCAATTTTGTCGCGATTTCACGACCCGGCCGCGCGAGCGTCGATACCATGTATTTGTTCCTCGATTCCGTTCCACTTAGCACTGTTGCCGTGCTGGGAAAACAGCAAAAATTATACGTTTCGCCCCAACTAATGCAATCGCATCGATGTAAAAAAGCGGGGAAAATTTTACAACAGAGTAACCTGATCACAGTAAGCGCTTTTATGTAACAAAAAGCGACTGGCATAGGTCACATTTCTTCGTCGAAAATTGCAAGAATTTGCGCTAATTTTTCAGATTCTTCAAAATTAATCACCAATTTCCCACTACCGTTTTTCTGTTGTGTTAACGCGACACTGGCTCCTAGCTTATCGCCAAGTCGTTGCTGGAGCGCTTCGACTTCAGGTGATAATTTAGGCTTTTCCGTCTCAACAGGCGGCGAAAGCATCTTTTTTACTAGTTTTTCTATCTGGCGAACCGTCATCTTTTTATTGACGGCGGTCAGCGCCGCATCGATTTGTGCGTCGCCTTCGAGCGCCAGCAGGGCACGTGCGTGACCCATCTCGAGTTGTTTGTTAAGCAGCAGTTGCCGCACACCGGGCTCCAACCCATTTAATCTCAGTAGATTACTAATGGTGGCCCGAGATTTACCGAGTGACTCCGCCAACTGTTGGTGAGTCAATTCAAATTCGTCGACCAAGCGCGCCAATGCCTGGGCTTCTTCCATCGCATTAAGGTTCTCGCGCTGGATATTCTCAATCAAGGCCACCGCGCTGGCGACCTTATCGCTCATCTCGCGCACCAAGCAGGGGACATTGTTAAGCCCGGCTTGCTTAGCGGCACGCCAACGACGCTCACCGGCAATGATCTCATAGCGTCCGGCTGCCACTTGACGGACAACCAAAGGCTGAATAATACCTTGCGCGCGGATGGACTCGGTTAACTCTTCCAGTGCCTCTTCAGCCATACCTTGACGTGGCTGATAGTGGCCTGGCTCCAACGCAGTAACGGGCAACTGCTGCAACTCGCTGTTACTCGTATTGGTGGACTCAGGGGAAGCTTGGGTGGATGACTGTGCATGTGCACTGGTCGCCAACAAGGCATCCAGGCCCTTTCCAAGACCGCGTTTCGCTGAATTCATTGTTTTCCTCAGGCATTGACAGCGTCTGGCGAGGAGCGTGCTTGCTCTTCGCGACGCAAGATTTCACCCGCAAGGGCGAGGTAGGCTTTGGCACCGCTCGATAATTTGTCGTAGTACATGGCGGGTCGGCCATGACTTGGCGCTTCCGCTAGCCGCACGTTGCGAGGAATCACCGTACGATACACCTTATCACCAAAGTGTTTTTTGATCTGATCCGATACTTCGGTCGCTAATCGGTTACGCGGATCGTACATGGTGCGCAGCACCCCTTCCACGTGAAGCTCAGCGTTGACCACACTGGCCAGCTTGCTGATGGTATCCATCAATGCGGTTAATCCCTCTAAGGCAAAGTACTCACACTGCATGGGAACCAACACAGAGTTGGCAGCAGTCATTGCGTTAATCGTCAGCAAGTTGAGCGAAGGTGGGCAATCGATAAAAATATAATCATAGCGATCCACCACAGGCTCAAGCATGGTGCGCAGGCGAACTTCGCGAGCGAAGACTTCCATCAGCTTAATTTCCGCCGCGGTCACGTCGCCATTGGCGGCAATCAGGTGATAGCTGCCTGCCGTGTCTTCCACCACCACTTGCTCAAACGGTGTGTCTTCAATTAAGAGGTCGTAGGCGGTGGCATGGACATCGTATTTATCCACCCCACTGGCCATGGTCGCGTTGCCCTGTGGGTCTAAATCAATCAGTAGCACCTTGCGATTGGTGGCAGCCAGTGACGCTGCAAGGTTAACACTGGTGGTGGTTTTCCCCACGCCGCCTTTCTGGTTTGCTACCGCGATAACTTTACCCACGTGCTCTCGACCTCTATTCGTTACTCTTTGCTCTCAAGATTACTAGATGACGCGCCCCTTCCAATCCCGGTACCTTCAAAGCTTTGATATCGGTCACAGAACAAGCAGCAGGCAAGGCATCCAGCTCCTGCTGGTCCACTTGCCCTTTCAGCGCATAAAATTGTCCCTCAGCATGGGGAAGATGTTGGCACCAGCTCACCATATCGTTCATCGACGCAAACGCACGGCTCAATACGCCATCAAAGCCATTATCGGGGATAAAGTCCTCGACGCGGCTTTGCACCGGGGTGACATTGTCTATCTCTAGTTCGTGCAACACTTGGCGAATGAAGCGGATCCGTTTCCCTAAACTGTCTAGCAAGGTGAAGTGTTTATCCGGATTCGCGATAGCCAGAGGAATACCTGGTAATCCTGGACCTGTCCCCACATCGATAAAATGATCACCGTCAAGATGGGGAGAAACAACCAAACTATCAAGAATATGTTTCACCACCATGTCTTCGGGACGACGGACAGATGTCAGGTTGTACGCTTTGTTCCATTTATCCAACAGACGCACATACGCGAGAAGTTGCGCTTGTTGTTGCGAGGACAAAGTTAGGCCTGCCTTTTCAAGCCCTTGTTGTAGTTGTGATTCCATTTATGCGCCTTTCTTCAGCATGCCTTGTTTTTTCAAGTGCACGAGCAAAATGGAGATCGCAGCAGGTGTCACGCCAGAAATACGAGATGCTTTGCCCACGGTTTCCGGACGGGCATCGGCAAGCTTCCCTTTCACCTCATTAGACAAGCCTTTGATTTGCTCGTAATCAAGGTCAGTTGGCAGTGCCGTATGTTCATGACGCTGCGACTTGGCGATTTCATCCTGCTGACGGTCGATGTAACCGGCATATTTCACTTGGATCTCCACTTGCTCACTGGCTTGCGTGTCTTGATGCGCCGGCGCAAAGGTTGGTAACGCCACAATATCTTGATAACGCAGCTCAGGACGACGGAGTAAGTCTTCGCCATTGGCTTCACGCGCTAAGGGAGTTTTCAGCATGGTGTTAAGCGCAGTAACATCGTCCGAGTGGGGATGGATCCAAGTCCCACGCAGGCGCTGACGCTCTTGCTCCATGTTTTCCATTTTCTGGTTGAAACGCGCCCAGCGCGCATCGTCGACCAAACCAAGCTCTCGCCCTTTTTCGGTCAAACGCATATCGGCGTTATCTTCACGCAGCAGCAAGCGGTACTCAGCGCGAGAGGTAAACATGCGGTAAGGCTCTTGAGTGCCCATGGTGGAGAGATCGTCGATCAGTACGCCCATGTAAGCTTGATCGCGACGTGGGCTCCAGCCTTCTTTTCCTTGTGCTTGTAATGCCGCGTTGCACCCAGCCAGCAAACCTTGCGCGCCCGCTTCTTCGTAACCGGTGGTGCCGTTAATTTGCCCCGCAAAGAACAAGCCATCAATGAATTTGGTTTCTAGGGTTTGCTTGAGATCGCGTGGATCGAAAAAATCATACTCGATCGCATAGCCAGGGCGGATCACCTTGGCGTTTTCAAACCCTTTGATCGACTGGATAATCCCCATTTGCACATCAAACGGCAAGCTGGTGGAGATGCCGTTAGGGTAAAGCTCGTTGCTGGTCAATCCTTCTGGTTCCACAAAGATTTGATGTTTGTCTTTGTCGGCAAACCGCATCACCTTGTCTTCAATCGACGGACAATAACGCGGCCCAATACCTTCAATCACGCCAGAATACATCGGACTGCGAGAAAGGTTTTCGCGGATAACGTCGTGCGTTCTTTCATTGGTGTAGGTGATATAGCACGGGATTTGTTGCGGGTGCTGCTGGACATTTCCCATGAATGAAAATACCGGGCAAGGGGTATCACCATGTTGGGTTTGCATCACAGAAAAATCGACCGAGCGGGCGTCAATGCGCGGAGGTGTCCCGGTTTTCAATCGATCAACGCGAAACGGTAATGCACGCAAACGATCCGCGAGTTTGTTTGATGGTGGATCACCGGCACGTCCCCCTGAGTAATTATCCATACCGATGTGGATTTTCCCACCCAAAAAAGTTCCGACGGTCAGCACAACCGTGGTCGCGCTGAACTTCAGCCCCATTTCTGTTTCTACGCCTGTAACACGATCCTGCTCGACGATCAGGTCGACCACCGCTTGTTGAAACAAAGAAAGGTTTACCGTGTTTTCTAAGGTATGGCGGATCGCCGCTTTGTAAAGTGCGCGATCGGCTTGAGCCCGCGTCGCGCGTACCGCCGGTCCTTTAGATGCATTCAGCGTTCTAAATTGGATCCCACCTTTGTCGGTGGCTTGTGCCATGGCACCACCCAGGGCATCAATTTCTTTTACCAGGTGTCCTTTCCCGATCCCGCCAATCGCGGGGTTACACGACATCTGTCCCAAGGTGTCGATATTATGGGTCAACAACAGTGTTCTTTGATTCATCCGGGCAGCAGCCAGTGCCGCTTCGGTACCAGCATGGCCACCACCCACAACGATGACGTCAAAGTGATCCTGGTAAAACATGATTAAAGCCTCAACCTGGTTAAGTGTTTGCGCATGAACTAAGCAAAAGGGGCGACATTCTAGCGCTTTTTCTGCCAACAGGGAACCAAACCTTGATCCGGATCGTTAGAGCGCATTAGCTTTATATATATAAGATCTTTATATAGATCTTTTGTTAGATCTACTATTAGGGAAAGGGATGTTAGTGGATAACTAAAAAAAGATCATAGAGATCAAGGATCTTGAAACGATCACTTTCTGTGAGTGACCTTGGATCCGATCCTGTATCACCTGGGATCAAAATGGGTAGTTATCCACATAGGGGGCAGGGAGTGAAAAGTATTAAATGGATAACTAAAGGAAGATCACTGGGTTATTCCTTAGTTATCCACAGTTCGTTTGGTTGTTTTTTGTTCACTTGAGCGCGTGAAGTTGTGGTTCCCAGTCTGTTAACCAGCGTTCGGCTTCATCTTCTGGGACCGGATGCGCTTGAATATCGATATCAATGCGCTCCCCGACTTTGATTGCGCCTAAATCTTGTAATAGGGCATCTGCTTTCATCCCGGCTTCGCAAAACGTGTCGTAGCTCGAGTCACCAATCCCGACCACGCCATAGTGAACGTCGCGTAGCATCGGGCGCTCGGTGATTAGTTGCTCCATTAAGGGAGCTATGCTATCTGGAAAGTCCCCCGCGCCATGGGTTGACGTGACGATCAATAAGGTGGAGGCACTGAGCACATCATCAATGATCCCCTCGTTGACCACCTGAGGGTGATGGCCTTTTGCTTGCAAGAGATCCGCGAGATGATCGCCGACATATTCAGCGCCACCTAGGGTACTGCCGGTAATAATAGTGATAGTTGCCATGCTTTCCTCATCGTTAAGGTATTCACCTCTAGTATTTAGACCTTACCTCAAGGAGTCAATCTCCGCTTAAACCGCTTGACTCGCCGTCATCTGGCTAAGCTGGCAGACACATTGATTGCCGCCCGCTTGTTTCGCTTCCGTCATGGCTCGGCAGGCTTGGTCAATCAACTCGATCGCTTGACCGTTTCCGGAAAAGTGCTGAACGATGCCTATCGAGGCGGTGAATGAATGGGCACCGCCATGAAAGGTAAAGGGGTTTTCAGCAATGGCGTGATAACATTTAACCGCCCATTTTGGAGCATCAGCGCAATCATTTTCTTTTAGCATGACTAAAAACTGATCGGCGTGTGTACGGCTAAGTAGGGCATCCCGTGGTAGGTGACGATGAAGTAAGCCGGCAAGGAATTGTAAACTTTGATCACCAATAGAGTGACCATGTTGCGTGTTAAATTGCTGAAAATTATCAATATTAATACAAAGGATTGCGATCGGCTTATCGGCTGATGATTGGCACTCCGTGCTCAGTCGGCGATAAAACTGGGTTGCATTCCATGTTTGCGCTAAGGGTTCGCGCTGAATGTACTGCCGTGCCTGCCGGTTGAGGGTATAGAGATCATGGAGATAGAAGTCCATTAAAATCACTGATAAGGCAATAAATATCAGTACAACACTGAGGTAAATGGTTTTGCTGTTTAGGGTGGAAAGATTCACCAAGGGATCGGGTGTGGGTAGCACTTGGATGGAAAACATTAAGCCGATGGCTGTCAGTGAGAGTCCGTAACGCGCCAGACGCTCATTGGGGTCAAACAGCAATAAGACGATAGTGGGCGAGACCAGTAACAAGAGTTCGTTCTGGCTTTGTGCCGCAAAGACCCAGTAAGACATGATGAACTGCTGGGCAAAAAACATGAAAAAAAGGTAGTACCGGGCGATATACCAGCGTCCTGACCACATCAATAGCCAGGTTGCCGCGTACAAAAAGGCGTAACTGACGTTATGCCAAGCCGCGATCGGGGTTTGGAAAGCAAGCCAGTACATGGTGGAGAAAATGATCGTACCAACCACGCAGATCACCGTGAGTAAATTGGTCATGCGGATCTGATGCCGCATCAGTTGATTATGTTCGCTCAGGCCTATCGATAAGATCGGATTCAAACTTGCCAGCATATGACCTCCATCCACACCTCGTTAAAGCGTAGTTGATCATGGTGAAAACTACGTGGATAACTTACGATCAAATAATGAGGATAAAGGGGATCAGGCGAGGCATCACAAGGGATCCTCAGTAGAAGGATCCCGTGATCAGGTTGGGGATAATTACTTGCCGATACAGAATGAAGAGAAGATTTTCCCCAGCAAATCATCGGCACTGAACTCGCCGGTAATGGTGTTGAGATGCTGTTGGGTGAGGCGTAATTCTTCTGCCAAAATCTCACCGGCCATATAACCTTCAAGCTGAGCTTGGCCTATCTCTAGATGGTGAGCTGCGTTGGTCAAGGCATCCAGGTGGCGACGGCGTGCCATAAAGCCGCCTTCACTGCCGCCGGCGTAGCCCATACAGGCTTTGAGGTGCTGACGCAGTGCGTCTATGCCTTCTCCGGTTTTGGCACTTAAACGAATGAGTGCAGTATCATTGGTGTCGCTGTGCCCCATTGGTTCACCGGTCATATCCGCTTTATTGCGAATCACTGTCATGCCCATTGCTTCGGGTAAACGAGAGACAAAATCCGGCCAGATCTCTGCAGGATGGATCGCGTCAGTGGTGGTACCATCGACCATAAACAACACCCGATCGGCTTGCTCTATTTCATCCCACGCCCGCTCAACGCCAATACGTTCGACTTCATCGGCGGTATCGCGCAGTCCAGCGGTATCAATGATGTGTAAAGGCATACCGTCAATATGAATGTGCTCACGCAAAACATCCCGAGTGGTACCGGCGATATCCGTGACTATCGCACTGTCTTTCCCTGATAACGCGTTTAATAGGCTTGATTTGCCCGCGTTGGGGCGGCCTGCGATCACCACTTTCATCCCCTCACGCATAATTGCCCCTTGGTTGGCCTCTTTACGCAGTGTGGCAAGATGGTCGATGATATGGCTGAGATCGCTGGCAACCTTGCCATCAGAGAGGAAGTCGATTTCTTCATCGGGAAAGTCGATCGCCGCTTCCACATATATACGCAAGTGAATCACTTTTTCCACCAGCGCATTCACTTGGCTGGAGAAAGCACCTTGCAGTGACTGTAAGGCTGAGCGTGCGGCTTGTTCGGAGCTGGCATCAATCAAGTCGGCAATTGCTTCAGCTTGGGCTAAATCCAGTTTGTCGTTTAAAAACGCGCGTTCGGAGAACTCACCGGGACGGGCGGCACGCACCCCTGAAAAGGCACTGATACGCTGAATAAGCATGTCCATGATCACTGGGCCACCATGGCCTTGCAGTTCAAGCACATCCTCGCCTGTGAATGAATGAGGGCCTTTAAAGAATAAAGCAATGCCCTGATCGATAGGTTGACCTTCCTGATCGAGAAAAGGCAAATAATCCGCACGACGAGGCACTAACTCGCGTCCCGTCATTTTTGTACCAATCTCATGGGCGAGCGGGCCAGACACGCGGACAATCCCTACGCCACCGCGGCCTGTTGCAGTGGCTTGCGCCACAATTGTGTCGGTTTGAGCCATAATGCACACTCTTTTATTCAATAACAGGCCCGAAGGCCATAAACGACAAAAAGGCGACCGCCGGGTCGCCTTTTCATTATTACGTGACACGGCCTGAGTTACGAGCGTGAATGCAGGCCTTTTTTCTCCAACGACTTGTAAATCAGTGTCTGTTGGATAAGCGTGACCACGTTCGATACCAGCCAGTATAGAACCAGACCGGATGGGAAGAATAGGAAGAAGAACGTAAAGACCACAGGCATAAAGGTCATGATCTTCTGCTGCATCGGATCGGTGACCGTGGTGGGGCTCATCTTCTGAATCAAGAACATGGATGCACCCATCAACAGTGGCAGCACATAGTATGGGTCTTGTGCCGACAAGTCTTGAATCCAGCCAAAGAATGGCGCATGACGCAACTCTACCGACTCCATCAATGCCCAGTACAAAGCAATGAAAATCGGCATTTGTAGGATAAGCGGCAAACAGCCCCCAAGGGGGTTGACCTTCTCACGCTTATAGAGCTCCATCATCTCTTGGCTCATGCGCTGACGGTCGTCACCGATACGCTCTTTCATCTCTTGCAGCTTAGGCTGCAGCATGCGCATCTTAGCCATTGAGGTGTACTGCGCTTTGGTCAGCGGATACATGGCACCACGGACGATGAAGGTCAGCATGATGATCGCCAGACCCCAGTTCCCCACAAAGGTTTGGATGGTGGAAAGCAACCAGTGCAGAGGCTTAGCGATAAACCACAACCAGCCGTAGTCGACCACCAAATCCAGACTTGGTGCCACCGCGGCCATCTGCTCTTGCAGTTTAGGCCCTACCCACAAGGTCGCTGTCAGCGTCTTACTGGTACCGGCGGCAATGGTATCGCTGGTTTTGGTTTGGATATAGCCGTATTGGGCGGTGGTACGGGTGCTCAGCACATTGTTGTCCGCCCGTGGGATCCACGCGGTGGCAAAGTAGTGCTGGATCATCGCGGCCCAACCTTGGTTAAACGTCACGTTCAGATTTTTGCTTTGCATATCATCAAAGCTGTATTTCTCGTAACGCTTGTCGTCGGTGGAGTAGGCGCCACCGCGATAGGTTGGCATGGTCAAGCTGCCACCATCGTCCAGCAAGTTTTGCTTAAGCTGGGTATACATGGTGACACTGGCATTGTTGTCGGTTTGATTGTTGATAGTGTGTTCAACATCCACCGCATAGCTACCACGCTCAAACACGAAGGTTTTGGTGTAGGTAATGCCATCTTTCTCAACCGTCATTGGCACCCGTAAGGTGTCTTGATCGTCTGAGAGCGAGAAGTTGTTTTGCGTCACCTGGTATTGTGCGCGTCCCTCAGCCGTATCGATGCCGTCAGCACCAATTAAGCCGCTTTGTGCCACAAAGGTATGGTCAGGTTTGCTGTGCAACAGAGTGAAGGCATTGTCAGAATCCAGCTCCGCATCATATTGCGGGAGCTCGGCGTGGACAACATCACCGCCTTGCGTATCAATTTTCAGTGTTAAAACGTCAGTGTTGATGGTGACAAGCTTGTCAGAGACAGGCTGTGCATCAAGAGACGTGGTATCACCGTCATTGCTGCTTGGCACGTCACTGTGAGTAGTTTGCTGCTGCTCAACGCCCTGTCCCTGCGGTTGCGGGGAGTCTGGTTTGTTCCATTCCATGTAAAGCATGAAAGAAACGAACAATAGGGCAATCAACAGGATATTGCGTTGGGAATCCATTGTTAATTGTCTCTGTTATGGTGGTCGCAAGGCGGCACAGGATCGTAACCGCCATCATTCAAAGGGTGGCATTTTAATAGACGTTTGCCTGCCAACCAACACCCTTTTATCACACCATGGGATTGAATCGCCATGATGGCGTAGTGAGAGCAGGTTGGTGTAAACCGGCATCGTGGCCCAATTAATGGACTAATTACCAGTTGGTATCCCCGAATCAGCGCGATGAGCGCTTTTTGCGCGGCGGTCGCGACAAACGTTGCCATAACTTGTCCAATTCGTCTCGCAGCGCTTGATTGCTCAGGTTGTTAGCACTTTTTTTCGCGATCACCACAAAGTCTTTCGCCGGCAGCTGATGTTGACGTAAACGAAAGCTTTCGCGGACCACACGTTTAAAGCGGTTGCGATCAACAGCAAGTTTGATTTGCTTTTTCGGTACAGCTTGACCGAGACGTGGATGGCCGAGTGGGTTGTTTCTGGCGAGTATAGTTAAGTGCGGCGAACCGGCGCGATGCGGTTGCTGGAAGACGGCACTGAAATGTTCGGGAGTTAGCAGACGTAACTCCCGAGGATAAGCGAGCTTATTCACAAATCACTGCGGATTATTTAGAAAGCTGCTTGCGGCCTTTCGCACGGCGAGCGGCAATGACCTTACGGCCGTTCTTAGTCGCCATGCGCGCACGGAAACCGTGAGTGCGCTTACGCTTTAGAACTGAAGGTTGAAAAGTGCGTTTCATGGTTTCTACCTTTATTACTGATCAGTGTTAGGTTTGTTAACCCGACGTGGGAGGGTAGCACTAGGCTTATTTCCGACGCCTCTCAACAAAGAGGGCGGATTGTAGCCATTGACTAACGATTAGTCAATCACTAACCGACGCCACTCCGGGCGGTGAATTATAAGCACTTGGGCACAGATCGCAAGGATCGATCCCCAAGCGATCGCTGACTAGGGTGTGATCCCGACTTGATTCAAAAACTTATGCAAACGGGGATCGTCGCATTGGTTAAATAACCAATCCGGTGTCCCTTGGGCAATAATATGGCCGTCGTTCATAAATACCACCCGATCCGCCACATCGCGAGCGAACTGCATTTCATGGGTGACCACCAGCATGGTTTGGTGGCGAGTGGCGAGCTTTTTCATCAACGCCAAGACTTCGCCAACCCATTCTGGATCCAGAGCAGACGTGGGCTCATCAAACAGCAGCAGCTCAGCCTCCAGCGCCATTGCGCGTCCGATTCCGACACGCTGCTGCTGGCCGCCTGAGAGCGAAGCCGGGTAGTGATCGCCCTTGTCACTAAGACCGATATCATCGAGGATTTGCTGGGCACGCTTACGGGCTTTGTCTTTTGCCCATCCCTTAACGGTACGCAGCCCTTCAGCAATGTTGTCACGGGCATTGAGGTGAGCAAATAACGCATAATTTTGGAAAACAAAGCCGGTTTGACGCCGCAACGCCAGAATATCCTGCTTACGGGTGGCCATGTTGCCGCTATTAACGCGTTGCTCCCCGATTTCGATGATCCCTTGCTCGGCACGCTCGAGAAAATTAATGCAACGCAATAAGGTCGATTTACCGGTGCCACTAGGGCCAATAATGCAAACTATTTCACCTCGGTCGATAGTGAGGTCGATGCCGTCGAGCACTGCCACCCCTTGATAGATTTTTTTAAGCTTTTCTATCTTTATCATCGTTGATACGCCTTATTAAGGTGTGCCTCTGCCCAGTACTGAACGCGCGTTAATGCCACGACCACCGCCCAATAGATGAGTGCCACCGCTAAGTATGCTTCAAAGAACTTGAAGCTGGATGATGCTTCCATCTGCGCTTGTGCCATGATTTCCGCCACCCCGAGGGTAAAGGCCAGTGACGTGGCTTTAATCATATCGATGAAGTAGTTCATCAGCGATGGCAGGGCGATACGTACCGCTTGTGGCAAAATGATGCGTTGCATCGCTTGGCGAGTGGTCATTCCCACCGCTAAGCTCGCTTCCATTTGACTGCGATCGACCCCAGTGATGGCGGCGCGGATTGACTCGGCCATGTACGCAGAAAAATGCAGGCTAATCCCGATCACTGCGGCGGTAAAGGCTTCCATTCCTACTAAGGCGGGGATGATCTGAGGGAGACCGTAATAAAGTAGAAACAGTTGCACCAATAGCGGGGTGCCACGAAAGAAGCTAATAAAGATCTGTGCAATACCATTGAGCCCTGGGATGCGAAACACGCGAATCAAGGCTATCGCCACTGCCAAGGCGAGGGCGAAGATGAGGCCCAGTACCGCCATTTCCATGGTGATCCCCAAATAACGCAGTAGAAGGGGAAACAAGGAGGCCATGTAATCAAAATCAAACGCCATGATTGACCTTTAAACAAAAAGCCCGCCAACGCGGGCTTATTAAATGAAAGTAAACACTTACTTCTTAGTGATGTCGCCACCGAACCATTTGGTTGAGATATCCGCCAAGGTGCCGTCCTCACGCATCGCGTTTAGCGCAGCATTGACTTCATCACGTAAGCGTTGACCACGCTCTGAATCGACAAACGGCCATGCATTGGCAATGGTCTCAAAAGGTTGTCCTGCTAATTGTAGGGGCAGACCTGACTCTTTGATCAATTGTAGCGCGGAGAGGCGATCCATAATAAAGGCGTCAGCACGACCTAAGGCCACATCGTGTTCAATCCCGGTTTCGTAGGTTTTGATGTTGATGTCATCAGCGGCTGGGTGTTCACGCAACAACTGTTCAAAGTTAGAGCCTAAGTTAACGGCCACAGTCTTGCCCTTCAGGTCGGCGACTGAGTTGATGGCATCATTGCCTTTGCGAACCGTGATTTGCGCGCCATCAACTACATACGGGTCAGTGAATAGGTACTTCGCCTGGCGCTCTTCAGTGATGGTGATCTGGTTTGAAATGGTGTCGATGCGCCCGGTTTGTAACAGACCAAACAGTCCTGAGAAGTTAGCGGTGACATACTCGACATCGTAGTCGTTGCGCTTTCCAATCTCATCCCACAAATCAACCTCAAAGCCTTGCAGTTGGTCTTGTTTAACAAACGTAAACGGAAAGTAGCGGCCAGACATGCCCACTTTGACCGTCTCAGAGGCAAAGGCGGGGGCAGTGAGAATCATGCTCACGCTGAGCAGGGCGTTGATGAACCATTTAGTCATGAAAAGCTCCGTAGTAACCACATCGATATTGATAAGGTGCGTAATATAGAGGGTGGCAGCGGCAGGCGAGAAATACCTTCTTGTTATGAGTAATAACTTATTCACCGTCATTGTCGCGTAATACAGGGGATAAACCCCACATTGATCAAGATTATGCACAAGGAAAGAACAGGATCATTGGCCAATCTGATCCTAATCTTGTGAGTAAAACATGGGTTTGCTGTGGCGATCTCGCATATTTCTGTGGGATCTATGTGAATAACTCGGATCTTATTCACCGATTTCGGGAGCTTGTGGGTAGCGATCTGGGCGCGACAGGAGTACCATTGTGACCTTTCTCTTTCGGTACAACTGCGTGGAGTCAAACGTGTCATCATCGCTTTGGTTGCAGTGTCTTGAACGTCTTCAAGATGATTTACCTGCGACAGAATTCAGTATGTGGGTACGGCCACTTCAAGCCGAGCTCAATGACAATACGTTGACCCTCTTTGCCCCAAACCGTTTTGTGCTTGATTGGGTGCGAGATAAGTATCTGCATCAAATTAATCAATTACTGAACGAGTTTTGTGGTGTCGACGTGCCCATGCTGCGCTTTGAGGTAGGTAGCAAACCGGTTGCAGCAACGCCACAAGCTGCCCCTGCCGGCCCTGCCGCTGCGCCCGCTCCGCAACAAGCGGCGCCAGCGCCGCCGCAAGGACGAGTCTGGGAGCCTGCTCCCTCACCGGTGCAATCGGATGTTAATCATCGCTCTAACGTTAACCCTAAACACAAGTTCAATAACTTTGTTGAAGGTAAATCGAACCAGTTAGCCTTGGCAGCCGCGCGTCAGGTGTCGGATAACCCGGGTGCTGCCTACAACCCGCTTTTTCTGTATGGCGGCACGGGCCTCGGTAAAACGCACTTGTTGCATGCGGTGGGTAATGCGATCTCCGACCGTAAAGCGGATGCGCGCGTGGTGTACATGCACTCAGAGCGCTTTGTGCAAGATATGGTGAAAGCGCTGCAAAATAATGCCATCGAAGAATTTAAGCGTTATTACCGCAGTGTCGATGCATTGCTAATCGATGACATCCAATTCTTTGCCAATAAAGAGCGCTCGCAGGAAGAGTTTTTCCACACCTTTAATGCGTTGCTTGAGGGTAACCAGCAGATCATTCTTACCTCTGACCGCTATCCTAAAGAGATCAACGGGGTGGAAGATCGCTTAAAGTCGCGATTCGGGTGGGGCCTGACAGTGGCCATTGAGCCGCCTGAGCTGGAAACCCGGGTGGCGATTTTGATGAAAAAAGCGGAAGACCACGCTATTCGCTTGCCCGATGAAGTGGCTTTCTTTATCGCTAAGCGTCTGCGCTCAAACGTGCGTGAACTTGAGGGGGCGCTTAATCGCGTGATCGCTAACGCCAACTTTACCGGCCGTGCGATTACCATCGATTTCGTGCGTGAAGCGCTGCGGGATCTGCTCGCCTTGCAAGAAAAACTGGTCACCATTGATAATATCCAGAAAACCGTGGCTGAATACTATAAAATCAAGATGGCAGACTTGTTGTCTAAGCGTCGGTCTCGCTCGGTGGCGCGACCCCGCCAGATGGCGATGGCGCTAGCAAAAGAGCTGACCAACCACAGCTTACCGGAAATCGGTGATGCATTTGGCGGTCGTGACCATACTACCGTATTACATGCTTGTCGTAAGATTGAGCAGCTGCGTGAAGAAAGTCACGATATTAAAGAAGACTACTCTAACCTGATTCGAACCTTGTCGTCCTAATTATGAAATTTACTCTTACGCGTGAGCAATTACTTCAACCGCTTCAGCAAGTCTCTGGGGCGCTAGGCGGGCGTAGTACCTTGCCGATTTTAAGTAACCTATTGATTGAAGTTGCGGAGCAGCAACTCAAGCTGACGGCGACCGATATGGAGGTTGAGCTCAATGCCACCGCATTGCTGGACGGTGAGCATCTTGATGGGGCGATCACTGTGCCTTCGCGTAAGTTTATGGATATCATCAAAGGCTTACATAGCGAAGCCCGCATCACGGTGGCGCAAGAGGGCGACCGCGTGGTGGTGCGAGCAGGGCGAAGCCGTTTCACCTTATCCACCCTTCCAGCGAGCGATTATCCAAATATCGAAGACTGGCATGCCGAAGTGAGCCTACAGGTGCCGCAAAGCAAGCTGGGTCATCTGATTGACGCCACGCAGTTTTCGATGGCAAACCAAGATGTGCGCTATTACCTCAATGGGCTTTTGTTCGAGACAGACGGGCACACATTACGTACGGTCGGTACTGACGGCCATCGGATGGCGGTATGTCATTTGGCTATGGAAGAAAGTCTGCCGGCTCAACAAGTGATTGTGCCACGAAAAGGGGTAAGTGAACTCGCGCGCTTGTTGGATGACAGTGAGCACCTCGTTAACATCCAAGTCGGCGCATCGAACATTCGTGCGGTGGTGGGCAATGTCACCTTCACCTCTAAATTGGTGGATGGGCGCTTCCCTGATTATCGCCGAGTGCTGCCACAATCCACTTCTCGAACGCTTGAGGTCGACTGTGCTGAGCTCAAGCAAGCATTGTCATTAGCTGCGGTATTATCGAACGAGAAATTTCGCGGTGTGCGAATGAATATTGATGGTAGCGAGCTGCGTATCTCCGCCAATAACCCTGAGCAAGAAGAAGCGGAAGAGTTTTTGGAAGTCGACTACCAAGGCGAGCCCATAGAGATTGGCTTCAATGTCAGTTACGTGCTTGATGTGCTCAATGTTTTACGTTGTGACAAGGTGCGTTTTTCGATGACAGACGCGGTAGGCAGTACCTTGATTGAGGACTGTGATCGCGATGATGCCATGTATGTTGTGATGCCAATTCGCCTCTAGGTTATGGCGCTATCACGACTGGTCGTCCACGACTTTCGAAATATTGAAGCCTGCGATATTGAATTGTCGTCAGGCTTTAACTTTTTAATTGGCCCCAATGGCAGTGGTAAAACCAGTGTCTTGGAAGCCATTCACTTTCTCGGTCATGGGCGCTCTTTTCGCAGCGCCCTCAACAGCCGCGTAATCCGTCATCAGCAACCTAATCTTACGGTACATGGTCGCGTAAAAACCCAAGATGGGATCTTGCTTCCGGTCGGCATTCAAAAGCGCCGAGATGGCAGTGCAGATGTTAAAATCGGTCAAGAAAAAGGGCAAAAGCTGGTGGCCCTGGCCAAAGTGCTGCCATTGCAACTGATCACCCCAGAAGGTTTTGAGTTATTAACCGATGGGCCCAAGTTTCGTCGTGCGTTTATCGATTGGGGGGTGTTTCATTCTGAGCCGGGTTTCTTCGAGGCCTGGACGCGGGTAAAGCGTTTGACCAAACAACGCAATGCCGCGCTTAAAACCGCACGTCATTACGGTGATATCCAAGTATGGGATACGGAATTAGCGCGGCTTGCCGAGCAAATCAGTGCATGGCGGCAAGCATACGTTGATGCGGTTGCTGCGCGAGCAACCGCATTGTGCCAAGCATTTCTCCCCGAGTTTTCCATCCAGTTTCGTTTTTACCAAGGATGGGAGCGAGGCGCAGATTATCAGGCATTGTTGGCGGCGAATTTTGAGCGCGACCAGCAGATGGGATACACGGTGTCAGGGCCGCATAAAGCGGATTTGCGCATCAAGGTGGCAGGTACGCCGGTTGATGATGTGCTATCGCGCGGACAGTTAAAACTCATGGTGTGTGCACTTCGGCTTGCACAAGGCCAGTTGTATAGTGAGGGGCAAGGTATCGCGTGTATCTACTTAATCGATGACTTTGCCTCCGAATTAGACAGTCGCCGGCGAGCACTATTGGCCAGTGAGTTGACCCGTATCGGGGCTCAGGTTTTTGTTAGCGCCATTAGTGCCGATCAAGTCGCGGAAATTTGCGACGAAAATAGTAAGATGTTTCATGTGGAACATGGCAAAATTAACGCAGGATAAATAAGCGAGAGTAACTCAATGTCCAACGAATACGATTCATCGAGTATCAAGGTACTGAAGGGCTTGGATGCCGTGCGTAAGCGTCCGGGAATGTATATCGGCGATACCGACGATGGTACCGGCCTGCACCACATGGTGTTTGAGGTGGTCGATAACTCGATCGATGAAGCACTGGCCGGACATTGTAATGATATCGTGGCGACCATCCACGAAGATGGCTCGGTATCAGTGCGTGATGATGGCCGTGGCATCCCTGTAGATATTCATGAAGAAGAAGGCGTCTCAGCCGCGCAAGTTATCATGACCGTCCTCCACGCCGGCGGTAAATTTGATGATAACTCCTATAAAGTTTCCGGTGGTCTCCACGGTGTTGGGGTCTCTGTGGTTAACGCCTTGTCAGAGAAATTGGAACTGACCATTTGGCGTAATGGCCATGTCCACCAGCTTAATTTTTCCCACGGCGAGCCTTTAGGGCCGCTGGCTGAAATGGGCGAAACCGACCAAACCGGTACCCGTATTCGTTTTTGGCCAAGCGAAGAGACGTTCTCCGATATCAACTTTAACTATGACGTGCTTGCCAAGCGCTTGCGTGAGTTGTCTTTCCTTAATTCGGGTGTCTCCATTAAGCTGATTGACGAGCGCGAAGAAGACAAAGCGGATCACTTTAAATACGAAGGCGGTATCCGCGCGTTTGTTGAACACCTCAATAATAAGAAAACCTCCATCCACCCATCAGTCTTCCACTTTGAACATACCCGTGAAGACGGAGTGAGCGTTGAAGTGGCGATGCAGTGGAACGATGGCTATCAAGAAAACATCTACTGCTTTACCAACAATATACCGCAGCGCGATGGCGGTACTCACCTTGCTGGTTTTCGTGGCGCATTGACACGTACGCTCAACAGCTTCATGGACAAAGAAGGTTACTCCAAAAAAGCCAAAGCCGCGACGTCTGGCGATGATGCCCGTGAAGGCTTGACCGCGGTGGTCTCGGTGAAAGTACCGGATCCTAAGTTCTCAAGCCAGACCAAAGACAAGCTGGTGTCTTCAGAAGTGAAGTCTGCGGTTGAATCCGCCATGAGCAGCCACTTATCTGACTTTCTCATTGAGCATCCTGCCGATGCGAAAGTAGTGTGTACTAAGATCATCGACGCTGCTCGTGCGCGTGATGCGGCTCGTAAGGCACGTGAAATGACCCGCCGTAAAGGTGCGTTGGATTTAGCTGGCCTTCCCGGTAAGCTTGCCGACTGCCAAGAAAAAGATCCTGCATTATCTGAACTCTACATTGTTGAGGGTGACTCGGCAGGTGGGTCGGCTAAGCAAGGGCGTAACCGTAAGAACCAGGCAATCTTGCCTTTGAAAGGTAAGATCCTCAACGTGGAAAAAGCCCGCTTTGATAAAATGCTGTCCTCGCAAGAAGTGGCAACGCTGATCACGGCAATGGGATGTGGCATTGGCCGTGAAGAGTACGATCCGGATAAGTTGCGTTATCACAGCATCATTATCATGACCGATGCGGACGTCGACGGCTCACACATTCGTACCTTGCTGTTGACCTTCTTCTATCGCCAAATGCCAGAGTTGATTGAACGAGGCTACATCTATATTGCTCAGCCACCGCTTTATAAAGTGAAAAAGGGCAAGCAAGAGCAATACATCAAAGATGATGAGGCGATGGAGCAATATCAGGTGGCATTGGCGTTGGAGAACGCATCATTGTTCGTGAACCCAGATGCACCAGCAATGCACGGCGAGTCACTTGAAAAATTGGTGAAAGAGTACAACGGTGTGCTCAAGCTGATCCAGCGTATGAAGCGTCGCTATCCCGCCGCGCTGCTCAATGAGCTGCTTTATCAACCGCGTTTGTCAGTCGACGACCTACGGGACGAATGGGCGGCGAAGCAATGGGTAGAAAACATTGTTGGGATCTTGAATCGCAAATCAACGGGTGAAAGTCAGTACCAGGCATCATGTCGACTCGATGAAGAGCATCAAGTATGGGTGCCTGAGCTGGTGGTGCGGACGCACGGTGTTGATTACAAGTACTTGGTGAGCTATGACTTCCTGAACTCGAAAGAGTACGGGCGAATCGCAAGCTTATCGGAAACCTTAAATGATCTCCTGGATGAAGGGGCGTACGTTAAGCGCGGTGAGCGCACGCAAGCAGTAGACAGCTTCGAGCAAGCACTTAATTGGTTGATCAAAGAGTCAACCCGTGGTGTGTCTCGTCAGCGCTACAAAGGTTTGGGTGAGATGAACCCTGAACAGCTTTGGGAAACTACCATGGATCCTGAAGGTCGCCGCATGATGCAGGTGACCATCCAAGATGCGGTGGCGGCAGACGAGCTGTTTACCACCCTGATGGGTGATCAAGTTGAGCCACGTCGTGCCTTTATCGAGAATAATGCACTAAAAGTAGAAAACCTCGATGTATAAGCGATAAATCAACTACTTACCGACAACTAAGGCCAGCATTGCTGGCCTTTTTCATATCTCTTTGCGAGGCAAATCGCAATAGATGACTGTTTTTATATGGCTCTTCATCGTTCATGGTGGAAAGTCATATCAAGTCCCCCAAAATAGAACAGTATCGCTGTCTTGAACCTTTGTTTGTTTCTAAAGCCTTTAGCTCTAAGCTTCATGTATTGGATTTTGGCATTTATAGCCTCCGCCAAGCCATTCGATGCCTTAAGCCGCATTGCATTAAGGATTGCTGGTAAGTGCTTTTTCANTGGCTCTTCATCGTTCATGGTGGAAAGTCATATCAAGTCCCCCAAAATAGAACAGTATCGCTGTCTTGAACCTTTGTTTGTTTCTAAAGCCTTTAGCTCTAAGCTTCATGTATTGGATTTTGGCATTTATAGCCTCCGCCAAGCCATTCGATGCCTTAAGCCGCATTGCATTAAGGATTGCTGGTAAGTGCTTTTTCACTGTCGCTGCTGCTGTCATCAATGGTTTAATTCCACTTGCTTTAACTAAAGCAAGCCACTCTAGCCATTGATTCCTTGCGCTTCTGATCGAACCTCCGTACCAGATCAGTCTTGCTTGCTCTTTGAGCAACCAGCTAAGGCTTGTATCTATCATAAGCTTGGCCAATCTGTTTATACGCTCCCTCAGGCGACCTGTGAGGTTTCTATTTCTTTTGAGCCAGCCATAACGCGTTCTGTAGCACTCTCGTTTAAGGTATGGYGGTAGACGGTTAACCTCTTGCTTGYGAACATCGTCAACAGCTTTGGTGAGCACTTTTGCTACGTGGAAATGATCAACKGCAATCAGGCGTTTAGAGCRTGAGCCAAAGAAGGACTCGGTTGCATTCATAAAAGCTTGGCTCATATCCATCGAGACTGAGCGGACCTGTTGTTTAGCGATGTTAGGCAGCACTCGATAGCWGTTTGCTAAGCTTTGTTCACTTTTACCGTCGGCAACAGCGAGAACTTGGCCCGTTCGGCTCGACATCACAGTGACATAATCATGCCCTCGGCAAAAGGCAGTTTCGTCTACCAACAGATCTTCTACCTTATTTAAATTTCTCCGGGCGAGCCCTCGTGAAACAGCCCTTTTCATTATCCGATCAATGGCTCCCCAACTCAGTCGAAAGGCTTTAGATACAGAGTGAAGAGAAGTGAACTGAAGTGTTTCAATAATCTTTGTCTCGAAGAGTTCGGTATAGCGACTACCAGGAGATGCCCAAGGAACAGAAATGGTCTGAACCCCGTGCTTTGGACAGTCAGCACGTGGAACTTGGGCCTCAAGATATGTTTCGTATTGGCATGTATCCAAATGACGCCATATCCGCTTTCGAGAGTCATGCTTTCTTACCGCTTTCGAGCATGTTGGACAAGCAACGCCTGAAGGACTTTCGTACATGATGGTCACGGTAATACGTTGGCTCTTTTTATCCACCTGGACAGAGTCGACNTGGACAGTCAGCACGTGGAACTTGGGCCTCAAGATATGTTTCGTATTGGCATGTATCCAAATGACGCCATATCCGCTTTCGAGAGTCATGCTTTCTTACCGCTTTCGAGCATGTTGGACAAGCAACGCCTGAAGGACTTTCGTACATGATGGTCACGGTAATACGTTGGCTCTTTTTATCCACCTGGACAGAGTCGACMGTCCATGGCGGAGTCAGTCCAAGGATCGCTTGATAGAGTGCTGTATCTTTCATCTGATTCAGGGCTCAAGTGCAGAGTGTTTCCTCATTGTCCAATTAATCGGAAAACTTGAAAAGAAACACTTTCCACCACATCCGGTGAAGAGCCATTAATATACAGTGTTAGATGGAGGGAAAAGATCATGACCAAAAGTCCTTTTATGGCAAGCCTTCAGCATGAGATCAGGCGACGAGGCTATGCGATCAAAACTGAGAATAGTTACCTATACTGGGTGCGCCGATTTATCCTTTTCCATCATAAGCAGCATCCTAGAGAGCTCAGTGATGAGGATGTAAAAACGTTTCTGTCTTATTTGGCGAATGCAAAGCAAGTTTCACCGAACACACAAAAGGTTGCACTCAATGCGCTGGCCTTTCTATACAACCAGTTTTTAGACCAGCCGTTAGGTAAGATTGCATTTAGTCCGTCCAAAAAATCGCCGCGAATTCCAGTTGTGCTCAGTAAAGAAGAAGTTGCCAGAATTTTTACCTACCTTGGCGCAAGAGATAAGCTGATTTGTGGGCTTATGTACGGCAGTGGCCTACGCATCAATGAGTGCTTGAGGTTACGTATTAAGGATTTGCTTTAACGCCCACGCTACCGCCGTTGGTTAGCGGCGTCCAAAAAGCCATGTAAGAGGCAGAAATATTGAGGGTTAGCGTACCAGAGTGCAGAATAGCTGTTTAGACAGAATCGCCTAAAATGTTGGTGAGGTCAGGGTTTGGGAGTTTGCGGGAGTATAAACGCAAAAAAGCCGCTGACTAAGCAGCGGCTTTTCTATATGTGGCGGAGAGATAGGGATTTGAACCCTAGAAGGGCTATTAACCCTTGCCGGTTTTCAAGACCGGTGCTTTCAACCACTCAGCCATCTCTCCGGAACGCGGCGTATATTATTGGGTTGCGGTTGGTTTGTAAAGCAAAAAACCATGATTTGGGGCGCGTTTGGTCAGCTTTCAGCCAATAAAAAAGAGGCCAGCATTTGGCTGACCTCTTTTGGGTGTTTGCTGAGCAGTTTTAGATGTTTTCGACATCAAATTCCACTACCGGGCTCACGTCTGCGTCGTAGTCGACGCCTTCAACGCCAAAGCCAAATAGCTTCAAGAACTCGGCTTTGTATTCGTTGTAGTCGGTCAGCTCAGTGAGGTTCTCTGTGGTGATCTGTGGCCACAGGTCACGACAGTGCTGCTGAATATCCTCGCGCAGCTCTAGGTCGTCTAAACGCAGGCGACGCTCGCTATCTACCTCTGGCTCGCTGCCATCGGCTTGATACAGGCGCTGAGTAAACATGCGATAGATTTGCTCCATGCAGCCCTCATGGACGCCTTCTTCGCGCATTTTCTTGAACACCATGGCGATATAAAGCGGCATCACCGGGATCGCCGAGCTGGCTTGGGTGACCACGCTTTTCAGTACCGCCACGTTGGCGCTACCGCCTTTAGCGGCAAGTGTTTGGTTTAGCGCATTGGCAGCACGGTCTAAGTCCATTTTCGCTTTTCCTAGCGCGCCTTCCCAATAGATTGGCCAGGTAAGCTCTGTACCAATGTAGCTGTAAGCAACAGTTTTGCAGCCTTCAGCAAGGACACCGGCGTCATTAAGGGCGTTGATCCAAAGCTCCCAGTCTTCGCCGCCCATTACGGTAACGGTGTCTTGAATTTCTTGCTCGGTAGCCGGTTCAACGCTGGCTTCGATGATTTCATCTTTATTGGTGTCTACCGCGGTTGAGGTGTACGTCTCACCGATAGGTTTGAGTGACGAGCGCACCAGCTCACCGCTGTCAGGTAGCTTACGTACTGGCGAGGCTAGCGAGTACACCACCATGTCGATTTGACCCAAGTCTTGTTTGATCAAATCAATCGTTTTTTGCTTGGCCTCATGCGAGAAGGCATCACCATTGAGGCTTTTTGAATACAGGCCTTCTTGCTTGGCAAACTTGTCGAACGCGGCTGAGTTATGCCAGCCTGCGGTGCCAGGCTTTTTCTCGGTGCCTGGTTTTTCAAAGAACACGCCAATAGTTGCAGCGCCGCCACCAAAGGCTGCCGCAATGCGTGAGGACAAGCCATAGCCGCTGGAGGCACCCACAACCAGTACACGCTTAGGCGCATTGGCAATCGGGCCTTGCGCTTTGGTGTAGTCAATTTGCTCTTTTACGTTGGCTTCACAACCAACGGGATGTGTCGTCGTACAGATAAATCCACGAATTTTAGGTTTGATGATCATATTCAACGTCCCTCACAAAATTGAGGCTAGGATAAATACTAACGCCTGCCTATGCATCCCCTTTTACGGAAAAAGGGCAAAAATACCCAGTGGTTGGAGGTGTTGCAGGCAAGAATAGTGGGCAAGATCTCAGCATTGTGGCCCCAAGTGTCAGCGCCAATAAAAAAGCGCCTGCGAGGTGCAGACGCTTTTTCGCGCAAGTTAGCGACCTTTAAGCCGCTTTACTTGGATTGGGCTTGGCAATAGCACCGCCTTCTAGCTGGCTAGAGGTAAACCATTCGGCTTTAAAGTCATCCACTTGCACCGCATAAGCACGCAGTGCATCAGCCTCTAACAGTTTGTCACGCGCATCGGCAGTAATAAGATTTTGCTCAACTGCTTGTTGCGAGCGATCCGCCAAGCTGGCTTTGCCGTCAATCTGCTTGGCTTTCACCGCCTTGACCAGGGCTTTTTCGGTGTCACGACACGCCCACATTGCAGTAAACGCGCGCTCCATCACCGCCACCGGATCGTCGGCTTTGTCGCCTACGTAGCATAAGTGCGTCCAACGGTCGCGCTCTGCGCTCGGTGTCATTAACTGCTCGGCAATCTGATTAAGCAGCTTGTCAGAGGGCATTTTGTAGCGCATGCCAAGTGGGAACAAAAGCACCCGTAGGCTGCGGCCCACGCCTTTGGCAGGGAAGTTGTTAAAGGCGCCATCAAACGCTTTGGCACACTGGGCTAGGCAATATTGCAGCGCATAGTGCACCATCGGCAGATCTTGGCTCGGACGGCCTTCATCTTCGTAGCGCTTCAACGTCGCCGACGCCATGTAAAGGTGGCTCAAAACATCCCCCAGACGCGCCGATAGCATTTCTCGGCGTTTCAGCTCACCGCCAAGAGACAACATCGCCACATCGGTAGTCACCGCCAGTGCGCGACTCATGCGGGTAAGGTGACGATAGTATTTGGCCGTCTCGCCACTAACCGGCGCACGGTTGGTCAGCGATCCGGTCAGCGCATTAACCAGCCCCATCACGCTGTTTTTGGTGGCATGGCCAATATGTTTGAACAGCAATTTATCAAAGGCTTGGGCACCGGCCTCTTGGTCTGGGTTCGCCGCCGCTTCCATCTCTTTAAGCACGTAAGGATGGCAACGGGTCGCCCCCTGACCAAAGATCATTAGGTTGCGGGTAAGAATGTTCGCGCCTTCGACCGTGATGGCCACCGGAATGCCAAAGTAATGATGGCCGATGTAGTTTAGGGGCCCCAACTGAATCGCACGACCCGCGTGTACATCCATCGAATCATTCAAGATGGTGCGCGCAATTTCGGTCATGTGGTATTTGGAAATCGCGGTGATGATCGCCGGTTTTTCTCCCTGATCCAGCGCGGTGGTGGTCAGGGTGCGGGTCGATTCAATTAAGTAGTTCAACCCACCCATGCGGCCCAGCGCTTCTGCTACCCCTTCAAAGCGGCCAATGTGCATACCAAACTGTTTACGCACATAACTGTAAGCGCCTGTGGTACGGGTGGCGAGATGCCCTACTGCCGTCCCCAGTGCCGGTAACGAGATCCCGCGCCCCGCTGATAGACACTCCACCAGCATGCGCCAACCGCGGCCAACGTAGTCTTTACCGCCGATGACCCAATCAATCGGGATAAAGACATCCTCACCCTTGGTGGTGCCGTTCATAAATGCCATGTTGAGCGGGTTGTGGCGATCGCCAATTTCAACGCCAGGGTGTTCAGCCGGGACCAAGGCACAGGTGATGCCAAGCTCTTTTTTGTCCCCCAGCAGGCCGTCTGGATCGCCCAGTTTAAACGCCAAGCCCACCACGGTCGCCACGGGTGCCAGTGTAATATAACGTTTGTTCCAGCTTAGGCGGATCCCCAGCACTTGTTCACCATTGTGCTCACCCATGCACACCACGCCGCGGTCTGGAATACTACCAGCATCGGAGCCTGCTTCTGGGCCGGTTAAGCCAAAGCACGGCACTTCACGACCATCGGCCAAGCGTGGCAGCCAGTAGTCGCGCTGGTCTTGCGTACCATAATGGGTCAGCAGTTCACCCGGCCCTAATGAGTTCGGCACCATCACCGTCACCGCGGCACTTAAGCTACGGGTGGCAATGCGCGATACGATGGTAGAGTTGGCCAGCGCCGAAAACGCGAGGCCACCGTATTCTTTGGGAATGATCAGCGAGAAGAAGCGCTCTTTTTTCAGATAATCCCAGACTTCTTCCGGCAGATCTTTTTGCTCTTGGACAATTTTAAAGTCATCCAACATCGCCAGGAGGGTGTCTAGCTGGTTGTCGATAAACGATTGCTCTTCTGCTGTGAGTGTTGGCTTACCATACTGGTGCAACGTCTTCCAGTTTGGCGATCCGGAAAACAGTTCACCGTCCCACCACACACTACCGGCTTCCATCGCTTCACGCTCAGTGGCGGATAACGGTGGCAGCACTTTTTTGAAGAAAGTAAACGCTTTATCACTCACCAGTGAACGACGTAATGAAGTTTGAGAGCTCATGATTCAGGTCCTTTTGTTGATCATGGTTGCACTCTTTTTACTGTTATTGTGCGACCAGAACGGGTTTTTACATTGCACTTCACGCACCGTGATACACCTGTCGCTGCGCTGAGTGGTTCAAATAAGCGGGACGCACCGCATCCTCGCTTGATGTGTTTTGATTGCCCTACTCCGCTTGTGACTCCGTCGCGAAGGCGAGCACTTGCCCCTGCTGTGCCATTGCCGCCGGTTTGGCGTTCATCCCTGATGCTAGATACGGAATTAAGCGGTCAACGATCGCTTCGGTATCAAGGGTGCGACCAAAATCGTTTTCGGCAATATCACGCAACGCTTCGCTAGACGCCATGGTGAAAATCGCCGCCCCAAGGGTGAAGTGTAAATGCCAAAACACCGCCTCTGACGTCAGTGCGGGGTTGGCTTTGCGTACCGCTTGGTTAAACAGCGACAGCACGTGCTCGTAACGGGTGGTGATAAACCAACGTAAATGGCCTTGTACATCGGTATAACCGCGGCCAATCAGCTGCATAAAGGTGGCTGCGCCATGTGGCCGATACGCGTCAAGCGCAAGCACTGGCTGTTTTGCGCATGAGAATACTTGCTCCATCGTGCAATCTGGTCGCACTAAGAGTGCTTGTAGCTGCTCACCGAGCGCTGGCATAAACGCTTCGAGGTAGCGTCCGAGCACTGCCCGCACCAGTGACTTTTTGTCGCCAAAGTGATAGTTCACTGAGGCAAGGTTGACGCCAGCCTTGCTGGTAATCGTGCGTAATGACGTTTCTTTAAACCCGTGCTCGGCGAAGAGCTGCTCCGCGGCATCCAGAATTTTTGCTTTGGTGTCGCCTCGTCCTGCCATTGTTCATTCACCTGTATTAAACGCTTGTTTAACTTTATACCCAGACATGAATTTTAACAAGCCTGAAACACACACGCATCGCATGAGTAACATCACATTATTGAGTGATTTCACCGAGACAGACATCGGGTGGCGTTACACCAGCGTTTGCAGAGTGACCGTATATTGTTTGGTAAATAATGATGGCGCTTTGCGCGCTTGGCTGACTATGTAACGCGTTGAATAAAAATGGTTAAACAACCCGTTCAAGCACTGCTCAAGCCATGGCTACGTTTTTTTTGAACAAAAGTGGGAACCCATTCGCATTTCTGGTAGTCACACCTTGTGCCACTGCTTTTTCTAGAAGACTTTTCTTCTATGCCCACTCGCCGTTTGCTTGTGGGCTTTTTTATGCACTTGCTCCCAAGTTTTGACTTTTCTTGCCACCATAACGCCAATTTAATCGGCCTCGCTGTACAGTGTGCACGCATTTAGTGACAACGGGCTTGATTACGCGATATGGAATCCTTACTCCTCTTGGTGTTTGTCGCCAGTTTGGTGATGCTCATTGGTGGCATTTGTGGCCTCTCGGCCCTATTCAAAGTTAACGCACTCAATCGAGAGCTCTCGGAGGTGCGCCATACCCTCTCCCAGTTGCAATCGAAAGCGGACGCTGACGCGATGCCGACGTCCACTCATGCCAACCACACGGCTGAGGCTGATACGGAGCCGGCTGAGTCTGGCCGCGATACAGACGCTGCTATGGTATCGCGTGATAGCCACCCATTAACGCAGGAAGCGCTCACCTCATCGACCCGGCATGCGCCATCTAACACAGAGCCCAGTGATGCAGAGCCGGTCGCCACCAACGCAGCCCATACCGCCTCTGACGCGCAACCATCAGGCGATAACCGTCATCGTCTCGCTTGGCTTGAGCGCGCGAAACAACAGTGGCTGGTTTGGAGTGGCGCCGGTATTTTTACCCTCGGCGGACTTTTCTTAGTTTCCTATCTGATCAGCGAAGGTTATTTTCCTCCTCTGGCCCGCCTTGGCTTGGGAGCGCTGTTTGGCGTCGGCTTAATTGTTGGCAGTGAATGGCTGCACGATAAGTTGCGCCGCTATACGCAAATTGATTGGCCGAGCTATGTACCCGCGGCCATTGCGAGTGCGGGCTTTATCAGCTTGTTTGGCCTGACCTTGATGGCAGCGACGCCCTATCAGTTTATTTCCGAGCCTGTCGCGGTTGTGATGCTGGCGCTGATCTCGCTCGCTGCGACCTTCTACGGGCTTAGGTTTGGCCCGCTGCTGACCGTGGTCGGGCTCATCGGTGCCTATGGCGCGCCATTGTTCTCTACCAGTGCCACCCCCAGCTACGGGTTGCTCGCCAGTTATTTCTTACTGGTCGCTGCCGCCATCACCTATGTGGCGCAACGTGTCGAGCGCCGATGGCTATGGTATAGCTTGTGGGGGATGCATCTTGCTTGGCTATTTGCTTTTGCCCATTTTTCGGTGCCATTGCTTATCGTCACCGGGTTTGCTGTCGGCTCGGTCTACGTGCTGATTGCCGTACCCAGATTGGGTTGGTTGCTTAAACCAACATCTGACGCGCCACTGTCTTGGCGCACTCTTGTCGATATTCGAACTTGGCACCATCACGCACTCGACACCTGGCTGATGCTGGCGATTATGTTTATTGCCTCCACCGCAGCGTTTTCTTTACCGCTCACGGTCGGGATACCATTGATCGCCGCGTTGGTGGCTTGGCTTTATCTCGCGCCGCTTTTCTCCGCTCGCTGGGATGCATGGCCGGTGCTGGGCTTAGCTTGGGTCGCTCTCTGGTTATGGTTCGGTGACCTTGCCCGCGACCCGCTTGCCCAACAGGTTGGCTTGGGGATGGGTGTCATTACCCTGCTCTATGGCTTAGCCCTAGGTAAACGGCCACCGCAACGTCTCCATTTTATCTGGCTAGCGTGCCTGGCCACGCCCTTTATGGTGAGCCTCAACGCAATGGTCACAGGCGCGTTTTGGGGGGGAACGCTTGCGTACGCGTCTAGCGCACCGTTATGGGCAGCTTGCCTCGCCGGTGGTGGCGCGGTGTTAGCGGCCTATACGCGTCATTTTAAAGGTAACGATCAGGCCCATATTCTGGCACGATTAAGCCTGTGGTGTGGCGTCAATGCCCACCTGGCGCTCGCGTTAACGTTGCTGCTGAGCGATTACGCCCTGACCTTGGCCTTGACCGCGCAAGCCGTGGTGATGCTTTGGCTTACCCATCAATACCGGATAGCGCTCGCCAATTGGGTGATCCAAGCACTGATCAGCGTGGTGCTCGCACGCGCGACCTTGTTATTGCTCGCCACCCATCATATGGCATCACTGCCAGACACATTATGGCTTTATCCGTCGCTTGGAATGTTGATTTATGCTGGTCAGCGCTGGGTACAAAACCACACACTGCCCGCTTGGCTCACTGGCGCGCAACTGCAACTCGCTGCGCTGTGGCTAACCAGTGCATCACTGTGGCTCTGTGATCTTCAAGGACTGACCAGCGTGATGCACTCAGTTTCGGGCGCAGTGGTCATGAGCATGAACTGGTTATTATTGGCGTGTGTGTATCTTTATCGTGCTCGCGCCGCGCAGACGTTCGCGTTTTTGTACCGTATCGGTGGGATCGCCCTCTTAACCTTAAGTGCACTCATCCAGTTTGTTCTCTTTTTCGAGCATAATCCTTACATTGAGACGGTCTCGATTGGAGACTCGCCGCTTACCAGTTTGCTCTGGCCTTGGTGGGGTGTTCCCTTACTGGCTTGCGTATGGTTGGCGAAATGGGGGTATCCATCGCTCCCCGTGCCAAAGGCCCGAGTGCAAACAGCGGCCAGCACCTGTGCCGCGGTGTTTGGTTTTTTGCTGGTTAACGGTTTGATCCGTCAGGCTTGGCAAGGCGATACCATTGCCCTGTCACAACTAACCTCACATGCAGAGCTGTATACCTACTCATTGGTATGGTTGGCAATAGGGAGTTTGAGCTTGCTGGGGGGCTACTGGCAGCAATCGGTACGCATGCAGCAGGGCGCAATGGCGGTGTTGGCGCTAGTAATCCTGAAAGTGTTCCTGGTTGATATGGCAAGCTTAGAGGGACTGATGCGAGCATTGTCCTTTATTGGCCTTGGGCTTTGCTTGGTGGCGTTGGGAGGATTGTTCCAATGGCTCAAGCAACGGCAATGGGCCGCCTAGCCCGACGTCGGTGACACGCTAGGCCACCAACCTGTGTTGCAATAGAGTAAGATGGCGGCATAAATTGCCGCCATTTATGAGACAAACATCACACCTGTGTCGCCTATTGAATAAAAATCGCGACTTTTTTTAATTTGTAGGAACTTCTTTAAATTCGCCCAGTCCTAATGGGTGCATCGGTAAGAAATGCCTTATCCCCCTCAGAACGTGAGGGAGCATGATTCCTCTTTCTTTCCGACCTGCTGCTGCTTTTTCTACTTACTTTAGAGTTTGTTTGTCTCTACCTTTATTTTTGCCCACCTTGTGTGGGCTTTTTTTATTTTGGGGCCGGGTCATCCGAGGTCACCTGACCGTCGGCGATCATTTGGTACGGTGAGGCATAGCGTAAGTTAAGCCCCAGTTGCGCCAGCGTCTGCGAAGCATCAATCCATTTACCATCGCCAGCACTTGGCTGATATTCAGGCGGCTGTAACCCCATTTCACGCGCTGCCCAGCCGTAGTACACACTTTTCGCTGGGTGTAGTTCCGCGCACAAATGAAAGGTATGACCCCATTGGCGCTGATGAATAATCGCACTGATCGCCGCCATCACGTCACTGCGGTGGATCAAGTTTACCGGCTCATTGCCGCCTGATAAGCCTTGTCGACCAGCAAGCATGGTTGAGGGATGACGCTCACCACCAATCAACCCCGCGAGCCGCATGATTGTTCCTTTCTCTCCATACGTTTCGCGCAGATGCGCTTCGATATGTTCGTGTGCTTTGCCCGACGCCGTGGTGGCGGCAGTCGCGGTTTGCTCGGTCACCTGTCCTTGAAGCTCCCCGTATACGGAGGTGGTGCTGATAAATAGCACATGCTCAACGCCTGCTTGGGCTAGGCGGTCGATAAACGCGCACATGGCATCGCGGTATGCATCAAAGTCGGCGTGACGACGCCCCGCCGCGATATTGATCACCACGATGTCAGCCTCAAGCAATGGGGCAGCCTGATGGTAATCGGGTGACATCACATCAAACGGCACCACGGTGGTCGCCAGCGTCTCGCTCAAAGCTTGCGCCGAGGCTGGCTCACGTTTGGTCCCCACCACGTGGTGCCCAGCGCCAAGTAGATGTGACGCCAGCGGTTGGCCCAACCAACCACATCCACAAATTCCAACTTTCAATCCTGACACACGCGCTCCTTATCATTACGTAATTATTTTTCAATGTAATGGTTCCCACCGTCAATTTCGGCTGGTTTTTGAACATTTATTTATTTCACGCTGTAAATATATTCCTTAATTATGTAAGGAAATAACTAAAAGCGTGAATGGTGACAAAGTTTTTATGCTCAGACAGTCATAATAATGTCATTACAATCCGCGAGACGATAGACTATCTGTTACTAAACGGCAGTCAAAAGCCGTGGTGAATGACGCACTTAACACTTCATTGATGCTCGCTCTCACCGAGCGACAGTTTTTTAACTTTGGTCTTGAACGTAAGCGGTAACTCAGATGAATACTCTGGAAAAAATACAAAAAAATCTTGAAAACTTCAGCAAATCTGAAAGAAAAGTTGCTGAAATCATTGTCGCCTCTCCTCAAACCGCTATTCACTCGAGTATTGCGACGTTGGCAAAGATGGCTGATGTGAGCGAGCCAACGGTAAACCGTTTTTGTCGTCGCCTAGACACCAAAGGCTTCCCGGACTTTAAACTTCACTTGGCACAAAGCCTGGCCAACGGCACCCCGTATGTGAACCGCAACGTTGAAGAAAACGATGGGGCAGATGCTTACACGGCGAAGATTTTTGAGTCAACCATGGCCTGTTTGGATGTGGCGAAAAACAGCATCGACACGCACCAGATCAACCGCGCAGTCGACATGCTGACCCAAGCGAAAAAAATCGCCTTTTTCGGGCTGGGCGCCTCGGCGTCGGTGGCGCATGACGCGCAAAACAAGTTCTTCCGGTTTAACATTCCAGTGGTGTGCTTTAACGACATCGTGATGCAACGGATGAGCTGCATCAACTGTAATGACGGCGATGTGGTGGTGATGATTTCACACACCGGGCGCACCAAGAGTTTGGTCGATGTGGCTAATTTGGCGCGTGAAAACGGCGCCACTGTTATCGGCATCACCCAGCGTGACTCACCGCTGGATAAAGTGTGTTCACACACTATTCAGCTCGACGTGCCAGAAGATACCGATGAATACATGCCAATGGCCAGCCGTGTTGTGCAAATGACGGTGATCGATGTGCTGGCCACCGGTTTCACGCTTCGCCGTGGGCCTGGATTTAGAGATAACTTGAAGCGTGTCAAAGAAGCGATTCGTGATTCCCGCTTTCATAAAGAATCTCTGACCTAACTAAAAGGAGTGCGTTGGCACTCCTTTTTTGTGTCATCTATTCGACGTTTTTGATGCGCTACACTGGTGTCAGCACCTCGTCGAATCCACGACTTGGCGGTGATGTTGCCCTCTCTGCTTTATCCCTTAAAACATCACCCTGTATATAGGAGTTAATCATGTCTGCAAAACTGAGAAGAACGAAGATTGTTACCACCCTAGGCCCTGCCACCGACAAAGACAGTGTATTGGAATCGATTATTGCCGCCGGTGCTAACGTCGTTCGCCTTAACTTCTCTCACGGCAGTGCGGAAGACCACATTAAACGCGCCGAACAAGTGCGCGCGATTGCGGCGAAGCTTGGCCGTCACGTGGGTATTTTGGGTGATTTACAAGGCCCTAAAATCCGAGTTTCTACCTTTAAAGATGGCGCCATCACCCTAGCAGTAGGTGATAAATTCACCTTGGATGGCGAGCTTTCGCCTGGCATGGGCGACCAAGACGCGGTCGGCCTTGACTATAAAGCCCTGCCTCAAGACGTCACCAATGGCGATATTCTGCTGCTTGATGATGGCCGTGTTCAGCTCAAGGTGTTGGCGGTTGAAGGCGCCAAAGTGCACACCGAAGTCACGGTAGGCGGCAAGCTCTCTAACAACAAAGGGATCAACAAAAAAGGTGGTGGCCTGTCTGCCCCTGCACTGACCGAAAAAGACAAGCAAGACATTCTCACTGCCGCCAAAATTGGCGTCGACTTCTTAGCAATCTCCTTCCCACGTAACGGCCAAGATATGCACTATGCCCGCTCGTTGGCGCGCGACGCTGGCTTGGACGCACGTTTGGTGGCCAAAGTCGAACGCGCCGAAACCGTGGTCAGTGATGAGAGTATCGACGACATTATTGAAGCGTCTGACGTGGTGATGGTCGCGCGCGGCGATCTTGGTGTCGAAATTGGTGACCCAGAGTTGGTTGGGGTACAAAAGCAACTCATTCGCCGCGCCCGCAGCATGAACCGTTTGGTGATCACCGCCACCCAGATGATGGAATCAATGATAACCGCACCAATGCCCACCCGTGCAGAGGTCATGGACGTGGCCAATGCGGTGCTGGATGGCACGGATGCGGTGATGCTATCAGCAGAAACCGCTGCCGGTCAGTACCCACTGGAAACGGTACGCTCAATGGCTGAAGTGTGTGTCGGGGCTGAGAAGATGCCGTCGGTTAATATCTCCAACCATCGTCTCGATCGTCAATTCGATAGCCAAGAAGAAACGGTCTCTATGGCCACCATGTATGCGGCGAACCATATGCAAGGGGTGAAAGCCATGGTGTCACTGACCGAGTCTGGCCGTACGGCCTTGATGATGTCACGCATCTCTTCCGGTAAGCCCATTTTTGCCCTATCGCGTCATGAACATACGCTTAACCGTGCCGCCCTCTATCGTGGTGTGACGCCGGTGTATTTTGACAGCGACAGCGGTGCCGGCTTGCAAGTGGCGGAACGCGCCCTGCAAACCTTGAAAGAAGGTGGCTTTTTGGCCGAAGGCGATCAGGTGATCATGACCCAGGGCGACCAAATGGAAGTGATTGGTTCGACCAACACCATGCGCGTGCTGACAGTGAAATAACCGCGCTCGCAATCTGACGGTGTGAATAGCCCGCAGATAAACGCGCACTGAAAAGCAAAAGGCGACCTAACTGGGTCGCCTTTTGTATTTGTCGTTGAGGGCCGCGACTGCCTCAGTGAGGCGGTCGCAGGTCAAGCTGGTTTAGGTCGCCAGTGCGGGTTGATATGCGCCATTAAGAGATGATCTTCCCATTGACCATTAATCAACAAATAATCGCGCGCTCGCCCCTCATGTTCAAAGCCGACCGCCTCCAGCACCTTGGCACTACGCTGATTACATGGCATGTAGGAAGCGCACACACGATGGATGTGGACGTTATCGAAAAGCCACTGATTGGTCGCGGCAAGCGCCCGACGCATGATCCCTTGTCCTTGCGCCGCTTCATCAAGCGAATAGCCTACGGTGCACGAATGAGAAGGATACTGCATGATGCTGGTATATGAGATCACCCCTAACACCTGAGGCGAGTCTTGCTTGGCAATCAAAAAGTAATACGCCAGCTGATGCTTTTGTAGCTCCATCAGTTGCAATACCCGCCGTTTCCATCCTTGTTCGGTGTAAAAGCCCGCCGCACGTTCAGGCTCCCAAGGGGCGAGAAAATCACGGTTGCGCTGAAAATACTGCACCACCCGGGTTACATCTTCATGGCTGATGGCATCAATGCGCAGCTCATCAACGGACAAACGCGGAAAGTGGCTCACTGACGGCTGATACATACTGGCTTCCTGCATCGGCTTACTTTTTACCAATCCCATAGTCGCGCAGTTTATTGGCAATGGCAGTGTGCGAGACATCCAATCGCTTGGCCAGCTTGCGCGTTGAAGGGTAGCTTCGGTACAGGTTGTGTAAAATCCCCGACTCGTAACGCTTCATGATTTCATCCAATGAGCCATCCATCGACTCTTCACTCATAAACTGGGTGTTTTCAATCTCTGGCAGTTGAACATCATCGATGGTCATCACTTCTGCATCAATTTGCGTCATCGCATGAAGCAATACATTGCGTAACTGGCGAATATTACCCGGCCACGCGTAGTGGGTTAGATAATCGGCCAACGCTTCGTCGATGCGCGGCTTGGATTGCCCCAAATCGGCGGCAAATTGTTTGACAAACAACTCCGCCAGTGGCATTACATCGGCCGTTCGCTCTCTAAGTGGTGGCACTGTTAGCGATAACACATTGAGACGATAGAAGAGATCTTCACGGAACTGATGCGCGGCCACCAGCTCGGGCAAGTTTTTCTGGGTCGAACAAATGACGCGTACGTCCACCTGCATCTCGCGTTCTTCGCCCACGCGACGGAAGGTCCCGTCTTGCATAAAGCGCAACAGCTTCACTTGTAAGTGGCGGCTCATTTCGCCCACTTCGTATAGAAATACGGTGCCACCATCCGCTTGCTCTAAGATGCCTTTTTTAGCGCTACCGCCCTCTTCAGCCGCCGCCATGCCGAACAATTCGGTCTCGGCAGCGTTATCTGGCATAGACACGCAGTTAACGAGTAGGAAGGGCTTATCCGCGCGCAAGGAATGACGGTGGCAGGCACGCGCTATCATTTCTTTGCCCGTGCCTGTTTCACCTTGCACTAACAGCGGCGCATCCAACATCGCCAATTTTTTCGCCTGGCTAATGAGCTGCTTAAACTTGTTGGACTGGCCGACAAGATGATCAAAGCCATGATCGCTCGGGGTGCGGAACACGGTTTGTGGCGTGTTGTTCATCGCCACCTGCTTGAGCTGCACCACCGCACTTACCAATACTGGTTGCTCACTTTCATCATTAATGTGCACAGGCATCACTTCCATCAGGAAGTCGAGCCCGGCCATCACCACCATACGGCAGCTTTGGCTGGCCTCTTCTTTTTCCAACCAGTGGGCAAACTGAAAGTCAGGAAACACGCTGTTGGCATGTTCATCGATAAGTTGGTGCTCGCTCGAGCCAATCAAGTCTTGCGCCGCTTTATTGGCCATATCGATGTAACCATCGAGGTTAATCGACACCACAGGATCGGTGAGGCTTTCAACCAACGCGCGCAACTCTTTATGCTCACGCTCAGCCGGCAAGAACTGAACTTTGCGTACGTCGGTGACCCCAGAAATCAGTCGGATTTCTGACATCAACTGACTAAAGGCGTCGAATTCAATTTCAGGGCAGTTAAGGTATATGATCCCGACTTGGTCGATTTCAATGCCCCGTAGGTCGATGTCTCGGCGTACCAGAATATCGAGGAGTTCTCGGGTAAGTCCGATCCTATCTTCACAACAGACTTTCAGTCTCATAAAGGATTCCTGTAACTTGACAGTGATACCCAATACTGGCGGCAAACCCTTGGCGGTGACTAGGTTAAAATCGTGCCCCGTTCAAAGGGTTACTCGAATATTCACGCGCGCGTTTGCCTGCGCTGCATTAGCTGTCAGGATAAGTTGACACTGAAGCGGAGTTTGAGCGGGTTGGGGGGAACAGTCAAGCCCTGATGCGATTTTTGCCTTGCGCCGTCACGTTTGTAGCACAGAGAACACGCAATTAACTTACTGATTATTCGATGAATATGCGCGTGACTGGTGAGCTTACCTCCCAGCCACGCTGCTGGCGTCGATTATGACGCGTCTTGTTGGCGCTTGCCCGCCAAGCGTTTGATTAGCTCACGGCGAAGCTGCGACAGGCTGGGCGCGGCTTGACCGTGCCAAGGCAGAGGCCGCATGAGTGTCATGGTTTTAAGCCCTAATCGCGCGGTGAGCAGGCCAATACCGAGCCCTTGGGCAACACGGCCTGATACTCGACCCGCAATATTCACCGACAGCACATCAAAGCCCACGTCGGTCATCGCCTCACTGGCGCCAGCCAGCGCCATGTTGGTGAGCACCATTTTTAGTAAGCGAAAACGCGCTTTAACGCCCAGCTGAATGCCGTAAATCTGCGCGATACGCGTCATCAAGTGAAAATTACGCCATGCCACCAGCAGCATATCCGCTACCGCCAGCGGGCTGACCGCCACCATGAGTGCTGCTTCTTGCGCGTGTTTGGTCACCAAAGCACGCGCCGCTTTATCTTGTGCGCTGAGCACTTGCTGCTCATACAGGCTCAAAATTTCACTGTCGTTATGTGTGGCCGCTAATTGCTGCTGCCAGGTGGCAAAGGCTGCCGTTTGTGCCTGCCCGGTTTGCTCAGCCAATTGCTGACAAAACCGTTCTCCTTGCCCCACCGCATCACTGCTTAGCAGCTGCTCTGCTTGTTCTCGTACGGCTTCACGCTCAACCAAGCGACGCATCGCTCGCCATTCTTTGCCTAGCATCACCAGTCCAGTGGTGGCAACCGCGATCAGCAGGCCTTGCCAACCTAGGCTCAACCAATCTCGCGCCAACCAACTTTGGTACACGCTGTCCGCCGATTGCCACACCGCGAGTAATACGGTCACCAATAGCAAAAACGGCCATACGCGGCGACGTTTACGTGGTGTTGGCGTTAGGGTCGCTTCAAGTTCCGTATCCCACTCTTCACTCGGCGCAGGGGTAAAATCGGTTTCCGATTGGAACTGAATACCTTGTTGGATTCTGCTTTCCGTGTCGTGTTCTACGTCCACATTCTGTGCAAAAGTTTGCTTTGGCTTGTATTGCGTCATCGCGCTCTCACTTATCGAAATTTATCGCCCAGCAAGTAATCCAGTGCCTTATCCATACGGATATGGGGCAAGGGCGCATCCAGTGGCGCTTGCTGAGGACGGAAAGAAGGAAAGTCAAACCCTTGCGCTTGCCAAAATGCCTCATCAGGGAGCTGCGCCGGCACATCACCGGGGTATAGCGTCACCGGAGAGTTGTCTGCAAGAAAGCCTTTTAGCGCGCTCTGGCTTTCTCCTTTTACTGAGACATAACCTGGCGTGGTGGCTTCAATCGCGGCAACACTTTGGCAACGCATATCAATGCCCTCAAACGCCGCCTGCTGCCACGCCTGATGAACGATTTGTTGCAGCAAGCTCACCATATTCGGGTGTTGTTCCGGCGTAACGTGATCGGCTTTGGTCGCTGCAAACAACACCTTATCAATCCGCGGTGAAAATAGCCGTTTCATCAGCCCTGACTTGCCATATTTAAAGCTTTGCATCAGCTGCTCTACGGCAAGACGCATATCATGAAACGCCGCAGGGCCGGCATTCAGAGGTTGCAAGGTATCCACCAGGATCACCTGCCGGTCTATTTTGGAAAAATGCTCTCGATAAAACTTAGCAACCACGTGCTCGCAATAATAGTCGTAGCGCGCTTTTAGCACGCCGTAGTTCGACTCTTTTCCGGCTTTGGCTAGGTCTTGTTCATCTTGACGACCAACCCATGGGAAGAACTGCACCACAGGCGCGCCCGCGAGCTCACCAGGCAGTACAAATCGGCCTGGCTGCACCCAGTGCAAGCCTCCGTGTGCTTTACACTGATGCAAAAACGCGGTGTAGTCTTCGGCAATGTCCGCCAGCATTTTTTCATCAGCCGGGGCAAATGGGTCAAGCGCCGCCGCTTTGGTTGCCCAGGTGGAAGCCAGCTCGCCGCGACGACCGGTGAGTAGCCCAGCTTGTTTCGCTGACCAGTGCGAGTAGGTCTGGCTTAACAAGGGCAAATCGAGCAGCCACTCTCCCGGATAATCGACAATATCCACATATAGCGTGGCCATTTCATTGATTGCCCTCAGTGCCGCCGACTGGGGGCGATAGCGCACCGCGAGACGTACTTCACTGACATCACGTGTCGGTGACGGCCATACCGGCGGGGTTTGATGAAGCGCTTGCATCGCACTGTCGTAATCAAACGCGGGCAGATGCATGTGCGGGTGGGGTTCACGACGGGCACCCAGCCCCCGCCCCTGTTGCACCAATGACATCAACGGTAAATTGGGCTCGGTGCCCAAATGCGTTAGTTGATTAATGAGAGAAGTAATAAAGGCGGTTTTACCCGCACGAGAAAGACCGGTTACCGCGAGGCGAACATGACGGTCAGCCCCACGGCTCACCCACTGCTTCACACGCCTTTTCACTGATGGCATAGGTTAATAGCGCTCCTAGTTGGCCAAGCTGCCCAAACCGGGCAGCGAGATTAGAGTTTTTTGAAGGCTTGGTCGACGTTAAAGGTCGATGAGGTCACATACGCTTCCATGTGCGTCACCTTATCTTCCATTTGGCTAAACTCTCGGTCGAGATCGGCAATCAGTTGGCTCGCCGACTTTCCTGACTGCCAGGGCTTTTGCTTGACTTGATGGTCTTGTTGCGCAGCACTCGGCTCTTGACTCACTTCTGGCGGTTTTTTATCCAGGATCAATACCGCGGCGATATAGGCGACCACGACAAAAAAACCAAAACCGAGCAAGAAAGCCGAGACCGTCAGTATACGTACCAACCAGGTTTCCATGCCAAAGTGATTGGCAAGCCCGGCGCACACGCCGGCGATGCGGCCATTTTCTGGGTCTCTGTACAAGGTTCCACTCATGCGCGCTGCCTCCAGTGTGGCGCCTCAGCATCGAGTAAGCGCTCTAGGTTATCGACGCGTGATTGCAGCTTTTCTGCACGTTGCGCCAGCTGTTGTAGTGTCTCGTAATCTTGCCCACTTAAGCCTTGCGCCACCTGACGCTTGCTGCGGTAATGCAAGAACAGCCACAGCGGGGCGACAAACAGCAGAAAAATCGCCAGTGGGAAACCGAGAAATAATGATGACATGTCCGCTCCTTGTGGTATCGGTTACGATTGGTTGTCTTTCATTTTGGCTTTTAAAGACGCCAGCTCTTTTTCAATCTCATCCTGCGCTTGCAGATCGGCAAACTCGTCTTCCAGGCCTTTGCCCTTGCCAACTTGATAACTGTCCGCTTCCGCTTCAAGTTCGTCAATACGGCGCTCATATTGTTCAAATTTCGCCATCGCTTCATCAGCGCGGCCACTGCCAAGGTGACGACGCACATCGCGACGATTACCCGCCGTTTCACGACGAATTGTCAGTGATTGCTGACGTGCGCGTGTCTCACTGAGTTTGGTTTCTAGTGCAACAATCTCGCCGGCAAGCTTCTCTACGCTCTCGTTGATCAGCGACAACTCTTCATCCAGCGCGACTTTAACATCATGCGCTTTTTGCTTTTCGATTAAAGCGGCCCGCGCTAAGTCTTCACGATCTTTTTGCAACGCGAGTGAGGCTTTGTCCTGCCACTCTTGGATCTGACGCTCGATGTTTTCAATTTTACGCGCCACTTCTTTTTTATCGGCCAGCGCTTTGGCGGAAGAGGTACGTACCTCTACCAAGGTGTCCTCCATTTCTTGGATAATCAAGCGGATCATTTTTTGTGGATCCTCTGCCTTATCCAACAAGGCGTTGACGTTAGCATTCACAATATCAGCAAAACGCGAAAAAATTCCCATCATAAACTCCTTAATACGCTTCTTCGTTGATGAGCCCTGGAGTTAAGGCCAATGGCGCGTTAACCCGTGGTAATCGGCTCTGACACATTCACTCTATCCAAATCCCATGCCAACTTTTAATTCGTTTATTTTCAATAGTTTAAAATGGATTGCGTTACCCTACGAAAAAGGCCATGATGAAGAAAACCACTATTTGGTAAAAATCGCCATGCGTGAACAAGACAATTTATTGGGTGAATCGGACCGTTTTCTTGCCGTGTTGGATCATGTTAGCCAGCTCGCCCCGCTAAACCGTCCGGTACTGATTATGGGTGAGCGCGGTACGGGGAAAGAGTTGATTGCACAGCGCCTGCATTATCTCTCCGCCCGCTGGTCGCAACCGCTAGTGAGCCTAAACTGTGCGGCACTCAGCGAAGGATTGATCGATTCTGAGTTATTCGGGCATGAAGCCGGGGCCTTTACCAGCGCCAAAGGCCGACATGCGGGACGTTTTGAGCGAGCTGAAGGCGGCACTTTGTTTTTGGACGAAATAGCCACCGCTCCCCTGGGCGTACAGGAAAAGTTGCTGCGGGTGATTGAATATGGCGAGTATGAACGGGTAGGCGGCACGTCGCCTCTGCGTGCCGATGTGCGTCTTATCTGTGCCACCAATGAAGATTTACCTGGACTGGCGCATGAGAACCGCTTTCGACCCGACTTGCTTGATCGGCTCGCGTTCGATGTCATCCACCTTCCCCCTCTTCGTGAGCGCCAGCAAGATATTTTGTTGTTAGCTGAGCACTTCGCAATGAAAATGGCGGTGGAGCTTGGCTATTCTTTGTTTGCTGGCTTTTCGGCACAGGCTCAATCTCAGCTGCTGGCTTACACGTGGCCGGGTAATGTGCGTGAGTTAAAGAATGCCGTCGAACGAGCGCTCTCCCGTCATAATGATCCCAATACACCAATCGACACGATTTGTTTAGACCCTTTTTCACCGCCTTGGCAGCGGGCTGATTCTGTAGTTACTGCGACCACCGAGGCCGACTCACTGCCCTCTCTGCCACTCGACCTCCGTCAATGGCAAAGCATTCAAGAACGCGATTTGGTCACAGCGGCGCTGTCGCAGGCCAACTATCATCAGAGAAAGGCCGCGCAGTTACTTGGCCTAAGCTACCATCAATTTAGGGGACTGCTGCGAAAACATAACCTGGGGCAACACGACGCGCATAATCAAACGCGCTGAGTGTACGGACACAGGTACACCCCTTATGCAAAGAAACACCAGATAGCCCCTACTTTGCTTGGTGGTAAAGCCGTTTCGGTGGTAGATTACGGGGTTTACTTTGATAGCTGATTTTACTTGGTTTATGCGCGTTTTTTTCCAGTTTTTGATCCTGGGGGTGAGTGGTCTGCTCCTTGCAGGTTGTGACGCTGCCAGCGATCAACGTGCGGCCGACAATCGTGGCTTTGTGTTTTGTGGCCCTGGCCAGCCGAACACCTTTAATCCTCAGTTGACCGATGGCGGCCTTACGGCTGATACCTTGTCGAGTCAGCTTTATGATCGTTTGCTACGGCTGAACCCGAAGACCTACCAACCCGAGGCGATGCTAGCAAAAAGCTGGAAGGTGAGTGATGATGGTAAAACTTACACCTTCTCTCTTCGCCGTGGTGTCGCTTTCCACCGCAGCACCAAGTTTACGCCATCACGCTACTTGAACGCCGATGATGTGGTGTTTTCCTTCCGCCGCCTCATCGACCCTCGTCACCCGTTTCATCACCTCTCTGGTGGCCAATATCCATGGTTCGATAGCATGGACTTTGATGGTTTGGTGACCGAGGTAAAAGCGCTTGATACCTATCGTGTGCAATTCACGCTTTCTCGACCCGATGTGTCCTTTCTGTCGACCCTTGCCACCAACTTTTCAGTGATCCTATCAAAAGAGTATGGCAACCAATTGCTGGATGAAGGCAAACCCGAGCAACTTGATACTTATCCGGTAGGCACCGGCCCGTTTGCGTTAGCTGAGTATCAGCCGCGAGAGTTTATTCGATTGCGCCGCCATTGGCAGTACTGGCAAGGCCCTGCCCCCATGGAGCAAGTGGTCTTTGATGTCTCAACACGTGGCACAGGGACGCTTGCGAAAATGTTAACCGGCGAGTGTGATGTGCTGGCCTCCCCGGTTGCCAGCCAGCTGCCTGTGGTCGTGGACGATGAGCGCTTTAGTTTGTCGTCGCAAACAGGGATGAATGTGGCTTTTATCGCCCTCAATACCCGTCATCCTGCCCTTTCGGAAGTGGAAGTGCGTCAAGCGATTAACCTTGCGATTGACCGAGGGGCACTGCTCAGTTCAGTCTATTATGGTACCGGCGCGCCAGCCACCAGCTTGTTACCACCCATGTCATGGGCCTACGATCCCAACCGAAAAACCCAGCACGATCCCAAATTGGCCGCGGCACTACTTGCCAAAGCAGGGTATCGACATGGGTTCAGTGTTGACTTAACCGTGCCGCTTAAACCCACCGCGTTTAATCCCAGCCCGCGTAAAACCGCGGAATTGATCCAAGCGGATTTGGGAGAGATTGGTATCGACGTCAATATCATTCCGGAGAAAACCGTTAATCGCACGTCCATTCGCCAAGGTGATGACAGCCACGATATGGTGTTGACTGGCTGGGTCGCCGATAATGGCGATCCTGATACCTTCTTACGTCCTTTGCTCACCTGCAACGCGAAGTTTACTGGCTGGAACATCTCCAACTGGTGTAACCGCTTTTTCGACCAAACGCTGAATCAGGCGATTGCCACAGATAAGATGGCCGAGCGCAAGGCGTTATATCAGGAAGCTCAAACCATCCTCGATCGCCGTATGCCCGTCATCCCGCTTGCCCACGGCATTCAGCACCAAGTGCGTGACGCCAGCCTGACAGGACTGACAATGACACCCTTTGGTGCCGACAGTTTTGCCGATGTGTCGCGGGAGCGCTAACCTATGTTGATTTATACGTTACGACGCCTCAACTTATTCTTAATCACCCTAGTGATCCTCACCTTGGTCGCCTACAACATTATGTTGCTGGCACCCAATTCAAATTGGCACCAATTCGATTACTGGATAGGCTGGATTTACTACATTCGCCAATTACTTGATGGAAACCTCGGCTTAGCCGCCAATGGCTCGCCGGTTGTTGAGACACTGGCGCATGTGGCGCCCGCGACCTTGGAGCTTTGCTTTGCCGCGCTTTTTATCAGTCTGGTCGTAGGTGTGCCTTTGGGCACCATTGCTGGGATCCGCAGCCAAGGGCCGGCAGATAAGGTGATTTCTTCATTTGCGCTGGTGGTGTTCTCTATTCCAACATTCTGGTTGGCCATTTTATTTATTATGGTGTTCTCACTCGACTTACAGTGGTTTCCGGTATCAGGCCGCTACAACCTCTTGTATGAGATCCCGCATATTTCTGGCTTCGCGCTGGTGGATTTGTGGCTGTCAGATTTACCGCTACAAGGTAAGGTCGCAACAGATATTATCCGCCACTTAGTGTTACCGACCCTCACGCTTGCCGTGGTGCCCACCACCGAGATCATCAAAATGGTGCGCGACTCCATGGCCTATGTGATGCGGCAAAATTACATCAAAGCCGCCGCAACCAAGGGACTATCAAAAACGGAAATCGTGCTTCGTCACGGGATGAAAAACGCCATTCCACCCATCATTCCTAACTTTGGCCTATTGGTTTCCACCATGGTGACCTTTGTGATCATCGTTGAGTCGGTATTTAACTGGCCGGGGATTGGGCGCTGGCTCCTCGACGCCCTGATTGCTAAAGATTATGTGTCAGTACAAGGCGGTGTGTTGGTCATTGGTGGGTTTGTGTTACTGATTAATATCATCTCGGATGTATTAGGGGCCTTTATGAACCCGCTGGTAAGGAAAAAATGGTATGCCCTCAAATAGTGTTTACGTTGAACAGCATATCCCTACCCAATTTGAGCGCACCTGGAATGCGTTTCGTCGCAATAAGCTTGCGGTGATTGGTTTTTGGTGCTTAGTTGGGCTCATCCTGGTCACCTTGTTTGCGCCATTGTTGGCACCTTGGAGCCCACAGCATCAAACTGGCCACTTACTGATGGCGCCCTCTTGGGTACAGTCAGGACAGATTGAGTACTTTTTAGGTACCGATGACCTGAGCCGCGATATGCTCTCGCGCCTGATTGCCGGCTCTCGACTCACCTTTGGCTATGCGCTGATGACCGCATTGGCCGCGTCGGTGGTTGGTGTTGCGATTGGGGTGCTGGCTGGGATGACCAAGGGGCTCAAATCAAGTGTATTAAACCATATCCTAGATAGTATCCTTTCTATTCCATCATTATTGTTGGCCATTATCGTGGTGGCGTTTTTAGGTGTGGGTGAAACCCAAGTATTGCTCGCTATTTGGCTATCACTGATCCCACGTATCATTCGCGCCGTGTATACCGCGGTGCATGATGAAATAGGAAAAGACTATATCATTGCCGCGCGCTTGGACGGTGCCAATGATTTTTATCTGCTCTATCACTCGATTTTGCCCAATATTGTCATTGTGCTGAGTACCGAAATTACCCGCGCTATTTCTGTCTCTATTCTCGATGTCGCCGCACTCGGTTTTTTAGGCCTTGGGGCACAGCCACCGGCGCCAGAATGGGGTGCCATGTTAGGGGACTCTGTCGAGCTGATTTTCACTGCGCCTTGGACGGTCACTCTGCCCGGGATGGCGATTGCGTTTAGTGTTTTGGTTGTTAACCTAGTTGGTGAGGGGATCAGCCAAGCCATCAATGCAGGAACTGAATAATGCCCTTACTTGATATTCGACACCTGACCATAGAAATAGAAACCCCACAAGGTATGGTTAAAGCCGTTGACCGTATGAGCCTAACCATCAATGATGGTGAGATTCGTGGCTTGGTGGGTGAATCCGGCTCAGGCAAAAGCTTGGTGGCTAAAGCCATTTGCGGTGTGACCAAAGACCAGTGGCATGTCAGTGCTGACCGATTACGCTTGGGCAACATTGACCTATTAGAGCTCCCCGCGCGTGAGCGTCGCCATGTGGTCGGCAAAGACATTGCGATGATTTTCCAAGAGCCTTCCACCTGTCTTGACCCATCGGAAGTGGTGGGTCATCAGCTTGAAGAAGCGATTCCGCCCGCGTCATTTTCTGGCAGTTGGTGGCAGCGTTTAAATTGGCGCAAACAACATTCCATCGCCTTGCTGCATAAAGTGGGTATCAAGGACCACAAACGGGTGATGGAAAGCTATCCGTATGAGCTTACCGATGGCGAGTGTCAAAAGGTGATGATTGCGATGGCCATTGCGAACCGCCCTCGCCTATTGATTGCGGATGAACCGACCAACGATTTGGACCCCATTACCCAGGCGCAGATATTTCGTTTACTGAGTCGCACCAATCAGTTATCTAACACGACAATCTTGCTGATTAGCCATGACCTGACCTTGGTGACGCGTTGGGCTGATAGGATCACCGTGATGTATTGTGGCCAGTCGGTAGAGTCGGGTAACCGCGAGCAAATCTTGACTACGCCGCATCACCCTTATACCGATGCCTTGCTACGAACGATGCCTGATTTTAGTCGCGATATCCCCCACAAGAGCAAGCTCGAGACCTTGCCCGGCTCAATACCACCACTACAACATCTACCCATCGGCTGTCGACTGGGCCCACGTTGCCCGTATGCTCAACGTAAATGTGTGGAAACTCCCCACACGCAAAAAGTAAAAAATCATAAATTTGCCTGTCATTTCCCACTCAACATGGAGAACAAGCATGGCCGCTCTTCTTGAAATTGACGGGCTCACCAAAGATTATCATCACCGCACTGGGTGGCTGAGAAAGCGTGTCACGCATGCGGTAAAGCCGGTGTCTTTCTCATTAGATGTTGGGGAAACCATTGCCTTTGTGGGCGAGAATGGCTCAGGGAAATCAACCCTAGCACGCATGATTGCGGGTGTTATCGAACCGACTGCAGGACAAATTCGGGTTAATGGCGAGACGCTGCGTTACAAAGACTACCAAACCCGCTGTAAATTGATTCGGATGATCTTCCAAGACCCGAACACCTCGCTCAACCCACGCAACCAGATCGGTCAAATTTTAGAAGGCCCCTTGCGACGAAACACTAATATGACCCCGCAAGAGCGCGGCAAACGCATTAAGAACACCCTATTGCGCGTGGGCTTGCTCCCCGAGCACGCCTACTTTTATCCGCAAATGCTGGCCACCGGTCAAAAGCAACGGGTATCGCTTGCGAGAGCCTTAATTCTTCAGCCCAGTGTGATTGTCGCCGATGAAGCCTTGAATGGCTTGGATATGTCCATGCGCTCGCAAATCATCAACTTGTTGTTGGAGTTGCAAGATGAGATGGGGTTGTCTTACGTCTATGTGTCTCAGCATATGGGGGTGATTAAACACGTCACCGATAAATTGATGGTGATGCAAAAGGGTGACGTGGTAGAGGCCGGTAATACCGCGGATATTTTTGCCAACCCGCAACATAGCTTGACGCAAAGACTGATTGACAGTCATTTTACCGCGCCTGTCCTAGACCGGCGCTCACGTAAGTCAGCAGGCGCACGGCCATAGATTGAGCAAGAGCGGCATTGTTAGCCGCTCTTGGTTAGTACAACGTATCGTCTTGATCGCTTAGCTCGTTAACGTTTGGTTGATCGCTGCCAGCACAGCGGCAGGATCAGCCGCCTGTGTCACTGGCCGACCAATCACAAGATAGTCAGAGCCCGCCTGCACGGCTTCTTTTGGCGTCATCACGCGGCGTTGATCACCTTGGTCACTGCCAGCTGGACGAATCCCGGGAGTAATCAATTTAAACCCACCTCCGCACTCGGCCTTGAGTAGGCTGGCCTCATGCGCAGAGCACACCACCCCATCAAGTCCTGCCCGTTTGGTTAAACCCGCTAAACGCTGCACCTGTGCTTGCGGTGACGTATGAAGACCACTGTCCGCTAAATCGTTTGCTGTCATGCTGGTCAGTACGGTCACGCCGATTAACCAAGGGCGATTGCCGCCATAAGGGGCTAGGGCTTCACGTGCCGCAACCATCATTCGCTCGCCACCCGAGGCGTGGACGTTTACCATCCAGACCCCTAACTCCGCCGCCGCCGCAACCGCACGTGCACACGTATTCGGGATATCGTGAAATTTAAGGTCAAGAAACACCTCGTGTCCCCCCGCGTGCAACTGTTTAACCAATGCAGGCCCAAATAGCGTGAACATTTCTTTGCCCACTTTTAAGCGACATGAGCCCGGCTCTATCTTATCCACAAAGGCCAGTGCTTGATTCATGTCTGCGTAATCGAGTGCCACGATGACTTTTGGGTCGTGCATGTTGTCTCCTCGTTCCTTATATAGTGTTCAGCTAAGCGGTGAATACCGCAACGATAGATAAAAAAACGGCGATGCCAATGCATCGCCATTATTCGCCATCAAGCCCCCGGATTGGCTTGATTGCCCCCCAGCTTTTGCAGGACGGGCATTGCCAGTAGAGCGCGTGAGTGGAGAAGCCACATTTTCGACAACGGTAATGCGGTTTCACCTTCATCTGTTCAGCGACCAAGTCTTTTAGCGTGTTCAAACTGGTTTTCGCGCGGCCCTCTTCGGCTTGGTCGACATGGTATTCCATCAACTTATGGAAACCGCGCATGGTCGGATTGCGGGTAAGCTGGCGAGTGAGAAAGCTTTGCGCCATGGCGATATTTTCATTATTGCCAATCACTTCTGACAGCATCAGCTCTGCGCTGACGCCAGCGTTCTTTTCAATGCACTCTTTTAAAAACCGGACCAGATGCATTTCACGCCCCAACGCGCGATAGCTCTCCGCCAACAGTGGTAGCGCCTCACTGACAAAGTCCGCATCCTGCTCAAGGATGTTCTCTAGCTGCTTAATCGCCCCTTTGTAGTCTTCATGCTGGATATCAAGCTTGGCCAGCTTCAAACTGGCCCGCACGCAGCTCTTATCATACGACAAGGCGCGACGTAACCATTGCCGTGCCTTGTGTTCATCACCATCAGCGAGTTGTTGCATCGCCAGCTCACAATGAAAGTGCGCAATGTCTTTACGTAACTTGTGCTTGCCCATCTTGACCAGCTTTGCTGCAGTATCAATCGCGTTTTCCCATTCGCGGGTTTGCTGAAAGATGGCTAGCAACTGCTGAAGGGCAAACTCTTGATAATCGGGCTCATCGACCAGTTCGGAAAATATCTTCTCTGCGCGATCAAAAAAGCCAGCCACCATATAGTCTTTGGCCAGCTGTTGCATCGCGAGGTTGCGCTGATCAAGCGTTAGGTTGGGCCTTGCAATCAGGTTTTGGTGAATGCGAATAGCACGATCGACCTCTCCCCGAGAGCGAAACAGGTTGCCTAAGGCGAGGTGAGTATCAATAGTCTCATTGTCGACCTGGAGCAGCTCAATAAACAGATCAACCGCTTTATCTGATTGTTCAGACAGCAGTAGGTTGAGCCCCGCCACATACTGACGAGACAAGTGATGTGACTGTTCTTGCCGTCGATGACGAGCATTCCTGTTACCCATATACCAGCCGTAACCGGCGGCAATTGGCAGCAACAGAAACAACAGCTCTAGCATGAATTATTGTTCCTTAAGCGGGTCCGTGCGCAATTTATCAAGTTCTTTGCGTTGCTTATCCACCTGTTTACGTAGCCCTCGAGCGGTCACTCTCGCTTTCAGGTATAACGCACCGCAGACTAGCCAGCCAATGCCAAAACCAATGACAAAGACGATACCCAAGATAACAGAAAGACGAAATTCCCCTTGGGCAATTAGGTAATTAAAATTGACCACTTCTTGGTTTTGCGCTCCCAGCGCCAAGGTGATCAAAAAACATAACACCAGAAACAGAATGCCGAGTATTTTCACAAGTATTCCCTCATTGCGAAAGGCCTAGTGCCTCTTCAATTATGGCAGAACGACAAGGTGCGAGGCACTTGTCACTGTGAACGTTTGCTTGGTACCACGTAGAAACGTTACTGATGTACCCTACGCCTCGTATGCTCACTCGTATAAGGGTGAGCCCAAGGTTTTAGCTGTGGGTACAAGATCTTACACAGAAAGTATGATTATGCAGGAAATTCGCCACGCAAGCTATGATCGATAGACATAAAAAAACGGCATACTTACAGCATGCCGTTTTTTTCAGCGTCTATCGCTTAACCATAGATGTTAACGCGATCACGAAGCTCCTTACCAGGTTTGAAGTGAGGCACGTATTTACCGTCCAGCTCAACTTTCTCTCCTGTTTTAGGGTTACGCCCAACTCGGGGCGCGCGATAATGGAGTGAGAAACTACCAAAACCACGGATTTCAATACGATCACCGCTTTCAAGTGTGGTCGCCATATGCTCAAGGATTTCCTTGATCGCATCCTCTACCTGCTTGGCAGATAGATGGGCTTGCTGACTACAGAGCCTTTCAATTAACTCAGATTTGGTCATAGACACCCCGCTTTAGTATGTTTCTCAACAGTATAAATGCAGAGGGGGAAAATTTCCCCCTCAACTTATACATTATTCGCTCTTCGCTGCTTTAAACGCGTCAGCCATAGCATTACCGATAGCGCCTTCATCAGATTTGTTCAGGCTAGCCATCGCTTCTTGCTCATCAGCTTCGTCTTTCAGACGAACAGACAGGTTCAGAACGCGGTTCTTACGGTCAACGCCGGTGAACTTCGCTTCAACACTGTCGCCAACTGAAAGTACTTGAGTCGCGTCTTCAACACGGTCACGCGCCGCTTCAGAAGCACGCAGATAACCTTCAACACCTTCTGCAAGCTCAACAGTTGCGCCTTTCGCGTCAACAGCCGTTACCGTACCGTTAACGATAGCACCTTTCTTGTTCGCTGCCAGGTAGTTGTTGAATGGGTCTTCTTCCATCTGCTTGATGCCCAGTGAGATACGCTCACGCTCGGCGTCAACCTGAAGAACCACTGCTGAGATCTCGTCGCCTTTCTTGTATTCGCGAACGGCTTCTTCGCCAGCCACGTTCCAAGAAATGTCAGACAAGTGAACCAGACCGTCGATGCCGCCGTCTAGACCGATGAAGATACCGAAGTCAGTGATTGACTTGATCTTACCAGTTACACGGTCGCCTTTGTTCTGAGTCTCAGCGAATTGCTGCCATGGGTTGGCTTTACACTGTTTCAGACCAAGGCTGATACGACGACGCTCTTCGTCGATGTCCAGAACCATAACTTCAACTTCGTCACCCACGTTAACCACTTTAGATGGGTGGATGTTTTTGTTGGTCCAGTCCATTTCAGACACGTGTACCAGACCTTCAACGCCTTCTTCGATTTCAACGAAGCAGCCGTAGTCAGTCAGGTTAGTTACACGGCCAGTCAGCTTGTGACCTTCTGGGTAACGGTTAGCGATAGCTACCCATGGATCTTCACCCAGTTGTTTCAGGCCGAGTGATACGCGAGTACGCTCACGGTCAAACTTCAGAACCTTAACGTTGATTTCGTCACCAACATTAACGATTTCTGATGGGTGCTTAACGCGCTTCCACGCCATGTCAGTGATGTGAAGCAGGCCGTCAACGCCGCCAAGATCAACGAACGCACCGTAGTCAGTCAGGTTCTTAACGATACCTTTAACTTCCATGCCTTCTTGCAGAGAAGCTAGCAGCTCGTCACGCTCAACGCTGTTTTCTGACTCGATAACCGCACGACGAGAAACAACAACGTTGTTGCGCTTCTGGTCAAGCTTGATTACTTTGAACTCGAGCTCTTTGCCTTCCAGGTGAGAAGTGTCACGTACTGGACGAACGTCAACCAGTGAACCCGGTAGGAACGCACGGATGCCGTTCAGTTCTACGGTGAAACCACCTTTCACTTTACCGTTAATAACACCGTTAACGGTTTCAGCTTCTTCGTACGCTTTCTCTAGCTGGATCCAAGCTTCGTGACGCTTCGCTTTCTCACGAGAAAGCTGAGTTTCACCGAAACCATCTTCCACTGCGTCCAGGGCTACATCGACTTCACCGCCGATTTCAATTTCAAGTTCGCCAGCAGCGTTCTTGAATTGGTCAGCTGGAATAGACGATTCAGATTTCAGGCCTGCGTCAACCAGAACGAAACCGTTCTCGATAGCAACAACAGTACCCTTAACAATAGAACCTGGGCGAGTTTCGATTTCTTTTAGAGACTCTTCAAAGAGTTGAGCAAAAGATTCAGTCATTATATTTAAATCTTCAATTTGATAAACGTCCACGGGTATCCTACCGCATGGGGTTGTTAAATATGTTAGCTATCATCCTTGCAGCTAACGGTTATAGACTGCTTATGCAGCCGATAATTTGCTTTCAATAAACGCCAGTGCTTGTGCGATCACTTCGTCGATTGATAACGACGTTGAGTCTAGCACTAATGCATCTGACGCGGGGCGCAATGGTGCCACCGCTCGATTGCGGTCACGATCATCACGCTCTTGAATTTCGCTTAAAAGGCGGTCAAAGGTAACATTAACCCCCTTGCCTTGCAACTGATGCTGGCGTCGGCGCGCACGTTCTTCTGCGCTAGCATCCAGGAAGATTTTCGCCTCTGCTTGCGGGAACACCACGGTGCCCATATCACGGCCGTCAGCAATCAGGCCTGGCTCACCGACAAACGCACGTTGGCGGCGTAGCAATGCTTCGCGAACGCGAGGGAGCGCAGCGACTTTTGACGCTTGGTTGCCCACTTGTTCTGTACGTAAGGTGCCAGACACATCTTCCCCTTCGAGGATCACCTTAACCAGATCCCCCTCGGCGATAAATTGGACGTCTAGGTTAGCCGCCAGTGGTACTAGAGCTTCTTCCGATGAGGTATCCACATCATGATGGATTGCTGCTAATGCCAATACGCGGTAAATGGCACCAGAGTCTAGCAAGTGCCAGCCTAGTGTCTCCGCCAACCGCATACATAAGGTTCCTTTTCCTGCACCACTTGGGCCATCTACTGTAATTACAGGCGCCTGTGTCGGCATAAATCTCTCCACGTTCGTCTACTTCGCTCAATTCGCTGATCTATTAGCGTGAGGCTTAAAGCGGGTTTGACGAGCCTAGCGCAGCACTGTCGCTATTTGCCCAACAAACCATCGATAAATCGGCGCATAGTATAGAAGAAATGTGGGAGGAAATCATTGCTGCTGCGTCGATATCAGCAGCAATGTTGCGCAAACTGATTATTCAGCGGTGCTGATCGCGGCCAGCTTGTCGAAGTAGTCCGGAAAGGTTTTTGAGGTACAACCTGGGTCGTTGATAGTGACGGGCGTGTCACTTAACGCCACTAGCGAGAAGCACATCGCCATGCGGTGATCGTCATAGGTGTCGATGGCTGCGTGTTGCAACTGCTTTGGTGGCTCGACGTACAGATAGTCTTCACCCTCTTCAACCACAGCGCCCACTTTTTTAAGCTCGGTGGCCATCGCATACAGGCGATCGGTTTCTTTAACCCGCCAATTGTACACGTTACGTATCCAAGTGGGCCCCTCGGCAAACAACGCGACCACACCGATGGTCATCGCGGCATCAGGAATATGATTAAAGTCCATGTCAACGCCTTTAAGCGTCTTTCGACGGGCGAGAACATAATCCTCTCCCCACTCAATCTCGGCACCCATCGCTGCAAGTGCGTCAGCAAACTGGATATCACCTTGCACACTATGACGCCCGATGCCCGTCACTTTGACTTCACCGCCCTTAATCGCGGCCGCGGCGAGGAAGTAAGAGGCCGATGACGCATCACCCTCTACCATGAAGTGACCTGGCGATTGGTAGCGCTGCCCGGCAGGGATCACAAACGATTGGTAATGATCATTTTGTACCTCAACACCAAATTGCGCCATGATTGCCAGGGTAATATCGATATAAGGTTTAGAAACGAGCTCCCCTTTAATGGTGATCCGGGTTTCTTGCTCCGCAAATGGCGCGGCCATCAGTAATGCGGTGAGAAACTGACTGGAGATACTACCATCAATGCTGACATCTCCCCCCGCTAAGCCGGTGCCATGGATGCGTAGTGGCGGGTAGCCTTCAGTTTCAAGATACTGGATATCAGCGCCAATCGCATTGAGAGCCTCAACCAGGTGGCCTATGGGACGCTCTTTCATCCGTGGCTCACCCGTCAGGGTGACGTCACCCTCTCCCAAGCATAGTGCCGCCGTTAATGGCCGCATCGCCGTGCCCGCATTGCCAAGAAAGAGCGTGGTCGCCTCAGCGGTATTAAACGGTTGTCCCAGCCCTTGCACCACACATTCGGTGCGATCGCTGGACAGTTGATAGTCGACCCCTAACGCGGTAAACGCATTGAGCATATGCCGCACGTCATCACTATCCAGTAAGTTGGTTAATCGGGTGGTGCCTGAGGCTAACGCGGCAAGCAAAAGCGCGCGGTTAGACACACTTTTAGAGCCGGGAAGATTAATGTGGCCGTTCACATGAGAAATCGGGGAAAGTGTCAGTTGCTCCATTCTGGTTTATATCCGTGATGCTTAGTGCCCCCAGAGTAACCAAAATACCGGTAACCTCACAATTATTATTTTTGTCATTCTCGCCGCTCAAATAAAAAACCGCTTCCCCCGTAGAGAAGCGGCTTGATTTGCGCTCGACGTATTGCCAGATAACGCCAAGCGATGGCAGATAACACCAAGAGGTGGCCACAAGCGCCAATAATTTGGGAAGGTCCCCTGTGGCCCCTTAACGCAGCAGTCTAGCTTGACTGCCACGGCCCCTTGTTAGCCATATTTCTTTTCAAACTTGGCCATAAAGTCGACCAGCGCTTGCACTCCTTCGAGAGGCATGGCGTTATAGATAGAGGCACGCATACCACCCACATCTCTGTGGCCTTTCAGCGCATGTAGGCCTTGTTCCATGGCTTCGGCGAGGAAAGTCTCATCTAACTCGCTGTTCGCTAACTGGAAAGGCACATTCATCAAAGATCGGTTATCGCTGTGGATGTCATTGCGGTATAAGCTCGATTGATCGATGGCTTGATAAAGTAGCGCCGCCTTTTGTTGATTACGCGCGTAAACCGCCTCAATCCCACCTTGCTTTTTCAACCATTTAAAAACCTCGGCGGCCAAATACCAAGCAAAGGTCGGTGGCGTGTTAAACATCGAGTCTTTATCAGCCAACACTTTATAATTAAGCACGCTAGGCAGGACATCTTTTGCCAAACCGAGTAAATCATCACGCACAATCACCAAGGTCAGCCCGGCCGGGCCGATGTTCTTTTGCGCGCCAGCGTAAATCACACCATATTTAGACACATCAATCGGACGTGACAGGATGGTTGAAGACATATCCGCGACAATGGGTTTATTGGTCTCGGGCAGATCATTGATTTCAATACCATCAATGGTTTCATTAGGACAGAAATGAACATACGCCGCATCGTCACTGAGTAACCAATCTTTGGCTGGCGAGATAGCACGCTTGCCCTCTCGCTCACGGCGAACATTAATAACATTAGGCGTGCAATAACGTTTGGCTTCTTTGACCGCACTTTCGGCCCAATAGCCGCCATCGACATAATCGGCGATGGTGTGATTGCCCATGAGATTCATGGGCACCGCAGCGAACTGCGCGCGCGCGCCTCCCTGACAAAAAAGAATATGGTAGTTGTCGGGGATCACCAGAAGTTCACGCAAGTCTTGCTCTGATTGACGGGCAAGGGCCAGGAATGCTTGGCTGCGATGCGACACTTCCATCACCGAGGTACCAAAGTCTTGCCAGTTCATCAATTCTTTTTGTGCTTTTAGCATCACCTCGCGTGGCAACATCGCGGGGCCTGCGGAGAAGTTATATACCTTATCCATGTTGGGGAGGGGCTCCTGCTTATTTATCACTTGCGGCGTCGAAAGTCGCAAGGGTTTCTCTATTTTAAAAGGCGTGTGATTGATTTAACACGTTTCGCGAACAATTTGAAAGCGCCAACGCAGATCCGAACACAATTTCCGCCATCACTCCTGACAATAGGCATTAAAAAAGGGTGCAGTTCACTGCACCCTTAAAACGTTATCTCAGCGGCAATTTACCCGTTTTGATCGTCATCCGACTCTGGCGGCTGCTCTTGCGCATCGCTGTCGTGATCATCGGTCGCCGTAGGCGCCTCGCTGCCTTCAGACTGAGTCGTTGTCCCAGCTTCATTAGCCAAGGCTTCCATCTCGTCTTCGTCAGGCTCCTCGATACGCTGCAGGCCCACCACTTTCTCGTCATCACTGACGCGAATTAGGCGCACACCTTGAGTATTACGACTCACCTGGCTGACTTCTTCCGCACGCGTACGTACCAAGGTACCCGCATTGGTGATCATCATCAGCTCATCGCCTTCACACACCTGGATGGCACTGACAACATCGCCGTTACGCTCAGACACTTTGATTGAGACCACTCCTTTGGTGGCACGACTCTTGGTTGGATATTCAGCCAACGCCGTACGCTTACCAAAGCCGTTCTCGGTCACGGTCAAGATTTCTGCATTCTCTTGCGGAACAATCAACGAAACGACCTCATCGTTTTCAGCCAGCTGAATGCCTCGTACCCCCGCGGCGGTACGGCCCATCGCGCGAACGGTGTCATTGGATGCAAGGAAACGCACCACTTTACCGAATTGCGAGAACAGCATGACTTCACTGCTATCGTCAGTAAGCTGCGCACCAATCAGGCTATCGCCGTCACGCAAGTTTACTGCAATAATCCCAGCGCTACGTGGACGGCTAAAGTCAGTCAGAGGTGTTTTCTTCACCGTGCCGTGAGCTGTGGCCATGAAGACGTACTTGTCTTCTTCATACTCACGTACAGGTAGAATTGCGGTGATACGCTCATCTTCTTCCAGCGGGAGTAGATTAACAATTGGCTTACCACGCGCATTACGCGAAGCATGGGGTAGCTGATAGACTTTCAGCCAATACATACGCCCGCGCGTTGAGAAGCACAGTATTGTGTCATGGGTGTTAGCAACCAGCAGTCGCTCAATGAAGTCTTCATCCTTCATTCGCGTGGCTGATTTACCCTTACCACCACGGCGCTGCGCTTCGTAGTCACTCAATACCTGATACTTGACATAACCATCGTGTGACCAGGTCACGACCACATCTTCTTCATTGATAAGATCTTCAATATCAATATCGGCACTCGCGGCAGTAATTTCGGTAAGACGTTTGTCACCAAAACCATCACGGACGGCTTCGAGCTCTTCGCGGATCACTTCCATCAAGCGCTCGGTACTGGCCAAGATATGCAGCAGCTCCGCAATTTGCTCGAGCAGGCCTTTATACTCGTCCAGGATTTTTTCGTGCTCGAGCCCGGTGAGCTTGTGCAAGCGTAAATCGAGAATCGCTTGTGCTTGCTGCTCGGTCAGATAGTACGAGCCATCATCACGGGCACCAAATTCTGGCGCCAACCATTCAGGACGCGCGTTTTCGCCACCCACAGCTTCGAGCATGGCAGACACGCCACCGAGTCCCCAACCTTGATCTTGTAGCTCTTGTTTGGCTACCGCAGGCGTGGGGGCTTGACGAATGAGCTCAATCACTTCGTCGATGTTGGCCAGTGCAACCGCCAAGCCTTCGAGGATATGGGCACGGTCGCGCGCTTTACGCAACTCGTACACGGTACGACGTGTAACCACTTCACGGCGGTGGTTAACGAAGCACTCAAGCATCCCTTTTAGGTTAAAGAGCTTCGGCTGGTTGTTATCCAGCGCCACCATATTGATGCCGAATGACGTCTGCAATTGGGTTTGCGCGTAGAGGTTGTTAAGTACCACCTCGGCCACCGCATCTCGTCGACACTCGATGACAATCCGCATGCCCTCTTTATCAGACTCATCACGCAGCGCGGAAATGCCATCAATTTTCTTGTCTTTAACCAGTTCGGCGATCTTTTCAATCAGGCGCGCTTTGTTGACTTGATAAGGGATCTCGTTGACAACAATGGTCTCTTTACCATTTTTGTCGGTTTCGATATCCGCCTTGGCACGCAAGTAGATTTTTCCGCGCCCTGTTTTATACGCGTCTTCAATCCCTTTGCGACCATTGATCATTGCCGCGGTTGGAAAGTCTGGGCCTGGGATATACTCCATCAGCTCATCAATAGTGATATCTTCATTATCGATATACGCCAGACATCCGTTAACCACTTCGGTTAGGTTGTGAGGTGGGATGTTGGTTGCCATCCCGACCGCAATCCCGGAGCCGCCGTTAACCAGCAGGTTGGGGACACGCGTTGGCAATACGTCCGGGATTTGTTCGGTACCGTCGTAGTTCGGCACATAATCCACGGTTTCTTTGTCGAGATCGGCAAGCAGTTCATGGGCGATTTTCGCCATGCGCACTTCGGTGTAACGCATTGCCGCCGCTGAGTCACCGTCGATAGAGCCGAAGTTACCCTGGCCATCTACCAACATGTAGCGCAGTGAGAACGGCTGCGCCATACGCACTATCGTGTCGTATACCGCACTATCACCATGGGGGTGATACTTACCGATTACATCGCCGACCACACGGGCCGATTTCTTATATGGCTTGTTCCAGTCATTGCCAAGTACGTTCATCGCGAATAATACGCGGCGGTGTACTGGCTTTAGGCCATCACGCACGTCAGGAAGAGCTCGGCCAACAATGACGGACATTGCATAGTCGAGATACGAGCTTTTCAGCTCCTCTTCGATATTGACTGGCGTGATCTCTTTAGCAAGATCGCTCATGGAGCCAACATCCCTCAAATAATGTTTGCGTATTCAAATACGTGACCACGGAGGATAACACAAACCCTCTCTCGAGACACGCGAATATGGCTAAGATGTATCACGGATCTCGTTAGCAAACGCTCTGAGCGCGTCTACACGGACAAAAAGCCACCACTTCCGTACCTAACTATGATTTTTTTGCTAGATAAGCCCACAAGGTGGCTGAGCGCGAAAAAAGGATCCTTATCCTAACTTGGGCTCAAGATCACTTTCTTACGCAAAACTGGCGACATCAGCCATACTTGAAGCTGACGGCGCTTCCCCCTTTTCTGGGGTAGCCTTGATATAAAAGAGGAGGCCTTATGCTCACTCGTATCGTCAACGCCATTGGTGCCTGCCTTATCGTAGGCAAATACATTTTGGCTGGTATGATAGCGGCCAGTGCCATTTTAACCGCATCTTAATGGTATCGCCTAGGTACGGCGGTGGCTGGCCGTCGTGCCGTTTCTCGACTTCTATACGTTGACCCTCACTCAGCGCAGTCAATCCCCATTCATGCCACCCACCGGCCCCGCGAGAAGCACGGCTTCTTTTTATCGCGTTGGATTTCGTTATAATGCAGCAAAACCGATAAGGAAGCTGCAGTTATGAGCCAAGTACCGAATGTCGATCCGGCAGAAATTCAAAAATTCGAGGATATGGCCTCGCGTTGGTGGGATTTAGAGGGGGAATTTAAGCCTTTGCATCAAATCAACCCATTACGCCTCGATTATGTCTTGGACAAAGCAGGCGGACTATTCGGCAAAAAAGTCCTTGATGTGGGGTGTGGTGGCGGCATCTTAGCGGAAAGCATGGCGCAAGAAGGCGCAGAGGTCACCGGCTTGGATATGGGCAAAGAGCCCTTAACTGTCGCGCGCCTCCATGCCCTTGAAGCGGGTGTCGATGTACAGTATATCCAATCGACCGCTGAAGAACATGCCAGCAACTATGCACAGCAATATGACGTTGTCACTTGTATGGAAATGCTCGAACACGTGCCTGAACCCGCCTCAGTGATTCGAGCCTGTGCACAGATGGTCAAACCGGGTGGCCATGTCTTTTTCTCGACGCTTAACCGCAATGCCAAATCCTGGCTGTTTGCGATTGTAGGTGCCGAGCATATTCTCAAACTCGTCCCAAAAGGTACGCACGAGCATCATAAGTTTATTCGCCCCTCAGAGCTGATGAACATGATTGACGCCACGACATTGACAGCAAAAGACATGACTGGGCTACACTACAACCCGGTGTTTGATACCTACAAACTCTCCAACAGCAATGTCGATGTGAATTACTTGGTTCACACAGTCGCGCCCTAGTCGACAGGAAGGAGCTCGCTCGCATGACCCCATCAACGGTTCTGTTTGATTTAGATGGCACATTACTTGATACCGCGCCCGATATGGGTGAGGCGGCCAATCGTGTCCTGGCCGAGTTTGATTTGCCTCCGTTAACCCGTGAACAGATTTACACCCACACCAGTTTTGGTGCGCGGGGCCTCTTAACCGCCGGGTTCGGTGAGCAAGCGCAATATCAAGATCCTATCGCCCTACGTGCGCGTTTTCTTCACCATTATGGTGAAGCGATATGCCATGGTACACAGCTCTACGATGGCATAGACACGCTGCTCGATACGCTAGATCAGCTGCACATTCCCTGGGGTATCGTGACCAATAAGCCCGAAGGGCTCACCCATCAATTACTGACATTCTTCCCACGTCTTCAAAGCGCGAAAGTCATTGTCGGTGCCGATACTTATGAGTATGCGAAACCACATCCGATGCCACTGCTTGAAGCGGCAAAAAGCCTCAATTGTGTGCCACAACAAGGGCTGTACGTTGGAGACATTGAAAACGATATATTAGCCGCTCGAGCCGCCAATATGGGCGCGGCTGTTGCTGGATGGGGTTACACCGGTGATCAAGCCTTAGTTCATAATTGGAAAGCAGATCATATTTTCGCCAAGCCTGATCAGCTCAGTGCCATTCTTGGATCCTAGTCACACCCCACATTTTGTGGGGTTTGCTGTCTTTTCAAGCAGTTAAAAACGATCACTGATCATCAGTAAGATCAACCAAAATAAATTTTTTTTATTGCCGATTTTTACCTTTCAGTGATTGAAATTTTCACTAATCTTGTCGGCCTTGCGTCACTAGGTTGGTGATTACTAACTTTGGATATAACATCCCCAAGATATCCACACCCACCGTAACAAAGACTGGCTTGCAAAAAGCAGGTTATATCACTATCTTGTAACCGACTCGGACATCGCCCCCTATATATAGTGTATGAGCGACGAGATGTCCGCATAGAGGCCGACCAAAAAATCATCAGCATTTTATAAAGACTTGCGAAAAAGAGCAGTTTGGCAAGGGAATATTGGGAAAGCATACAAATGAACCAAGAAATTACCGTATTAAAGCGTGATGGACGCAAAGAAAACTTAAACCTCGACAAGATCCATCGCGTAGTGACTTGGGCTGCCGAAGGCCTCTCAAACGTTTCTGTTTCTCTGGTTGAGATGCGCTCTCACATCCAGTTTTATGATGGCATGCGCACGGAAGATATCCACGAGACAATCATCAAAGCCGCCGCCGATCTAATCTCCGAAGAAAGTCCAGATTATCAATATCTTGCGGCACGCTTGGCGGTCTTCCACTTACGTAAAAAAGCCTATGGCCAGTTCGAGCCACCTAAACTGGTTGATCATGTCAGAAACATGGTCGATAAAGGCAAGTATGATAAGCATATCTTGGAAGACTACAGCGAAGAAGAGCTCGACACCCTTGATAGCTACCTAGACCACTGGCGCGACATGAACTTCTCGTACGCGGCCGTTAAACAGCTGGAAGGTAAATACCTGGTACAAAACCGCGTGACCGGTGAAATTTACGAGAGCGCGCAATTTTTGTACATGATGGTTGCTGCGTGCTTGTTTGCATCATATCCGAAAGAGACGCGCCTGGACTATATCCGTCGCTTTTATGATGCTGCCTCGCAATTTAAGATCTCACTGCCAACGCCTATCATGTCGGGTGTGCGCACACCAACCCGCCAGTTTAGCTCATGCGTGTTGATTGAGTGTGACGACAGCTTAGATTCTATCAATGCCACATCTAGCGCGATTGTGCGCTATGTGTCACAACGCGCAGGGATTGGTATTAACGCAGGTCGCATTCGCGCTTTGGGTAGCCCTATCCGAGGTGGCGAAGCCTTCCACACTGGTTGTATCCCGTTTTATAAGTATTTCCAAACCGCGGTGAAGTGCTGCTCGCAAGGCGGCGTTCGCGGTGGCGCTGCAACCTTGTTCTACCCAATTTGGCACCGCGAAGTAGAATCACTACTGGTACTGAAGAACAACCGTGGTGTAGAAGAAAACCGTGTGCGTCATATGGATTATGGTGTGCAAATCAATAAGTTGATGTATACCCGCCTGCTTAAAGGTGGCAACATTTCCTTGTTCTCGCCGTCGGATGTACCAGGCTTGTACGATGCCTTTTTCGAAGACCAAGACGAGTTCGAGCGGCTGTATACCCAATATGAAGCGGATGCCTCTATCCAGCGCGAAACAGTCAAAGCGGTTGACCTGTTCTCACTGATGATGCAAGAGCGAGCCTCAACCGGCCGTATCTACGTTCAAAACGTTGACCATTGTAATACCCATAGCCCGTTTGACGCATCCGTAGCCCCGATTCGTCAGTCTAACCTGTGCCTTGAGATCGCACTGCCGACCAAGCCACTGAACAATGTTGAAGATGAGAACGGTGAAATTGCACTGTGTACGCTCTCAGCCTTTAACCTCGGCGCACTTGAATCACTCGACGAGCTGGGTGAGCTGGCCGACTTGACCATTCGTGCCTTGGATGCGCTATTGGATTATCAAGACTACCCATTGCCGGCCGCGCGAAAAGCAACCATGAACCGCCGTACACTCGGTGTGGGTGTGATTAACTTTGCCTATCATCTCGCCAAGCATGGTGTCCGTTATTCGGATGGCAGTGCGAATGGCCTCACCCACCGCACTTTCGAAGCGATTCAGTATCACTTGTTGCGTGCGTCGGTCGAGTTGGCAAAAGAAAAAGGCGCGTGTCCTGCGTTTAATGAAACCACATACTCGCAAGGTATTCTGCCAATTGATACCTACAAGAAAGACTTGGATGCGATTTGTGATGAGCCATTACATCTGGACTGGGAAACCTTGCGTAAGGACATCCAGACCTATGGCTTGCGTAACTCGACGCTGACAGCCTTGATGCCCTCAGAAACTTCTTCGCAAATCTCTAATGCCACTAACGGCATTGAGCCACCGCGTGGGTTTGTCTCAGTGAAAGCGTCAAAAGATGGCATTCTCAAACAAGTGGTACCTGAGTATCACAAGTATAAAGATAATTACGAACTGCTCTGGAACATTGGCAGCAATGAAGGTTACTTACAGCTAGTCGGTATCATGCAAAAATTCGTCGACCAAGCGATTTCTGCTAACACCAATTATGATCCGAGCCGACATGCAAGCGGTAAAGTTCCTATGAACCAGCTGCTTAAAGATTTGCTCACCGCGTACAAACTAGGGGTTAAAACCCTGTACTATCACAACACACGTGATGGCGCGAGCGATGGTCAATCGGAGTCTAATGCTGCGCAAGCCGCTGAAGATGATTGTGCCGGCGGTGCATGTAAGATCTAACACAATATGTTAAGGGCCTTTGGGCCCTTTCTTGAGGTTTATAAGATTCATGGCTTACAGTACGTTTTCTAAAATCAACAATGACCCGCTTAAAGAACCTATGTTCTTGGGTCAGTCCGTCAATGTTGCCCGTTACGATCAGCAAAAGTACGAGATTTTTGAAAAGCTGATCGAAAAGCAGCTTTCATTCTTTTGGCGCCCAGAAGAAGTCGACGTATCGAGCGATCGTATTGATTACAACAAGTTACCTGAACATGAGAAGCATATTTTCATCAGTAACTTGAAGTATCAAACGTTGTTGGACTCTATCCAAGGTCGTAGCCCTAACGTCGCCCTGTTGCCGCTGGTCTCTATTCCAGAGCTCGAGACTTGGATTGAAACCTGGAGCTTCTCAGAGACCATTCATTCACGCTCTTACACCCATATTATTCGCAACATTGTCGCTGATCCGGCGGTTGTGTTTGACGACATCGTGATGAATGAGCATATCCAAAAGCGCGCAGAAGACATTGCCCAGTATTATGATGACTTGATTCAGCTGAGTAACTACTACCACCAGCTAGGTGAAGGGACACATACGATTAATGGTCAAACGATCACCGTCAGCTTGCGCGCGCTGAAGCGCCAGCTGTATTTATGCCTGATGTCGGTCAACGCCCTTGAAGCCATTCGCTTCTATGTCAGTTTTGCATGCTCCTTTGCCTTTGCCGAGCGTGAACTGATGGAAGGTAATGCTAAGATCATCAAGTTTATTGCCCGTGACGAAGCCTTGCACCTGACTGGGACACAGCACATGCTCAACATTCTACGTAGCGGTCAAGACGACCCTGAAATGGCCGAGATTGCCAAAGAGTGCGAGCAAGAGTGTTTTGATCTATTCAAGAAAGCCGCTGAGCAAGAAAAAGATTGGGCAGAATATTTGTTCCGTGACGGCTCGATGATCGGTCTGAACAAAGATATCTTGTGTCAGTATGTCGAGTACATTACCAATCTGCGTATGTCTGCGGTCGGCTTAGCGCCTGCCTATGACAATGCGACACAAAATCCGATTCCTTGGATTAACGCTTGGTTGTCCTCAGATAATGTTCAGGTCGCTCCACAGGAAGCAGAGATTAGTTCATACTTAGTTGGTCAAATCGACAACGAAGTCAGCGTTGAAGACTTTGGTGACTTCGAGCTATGACCCGTATCACCATCGAAGTGAACGGCATAATGGTGGGTGGCAACACCCACCAAAACTTGCTGGAGCAGTTGGAAGATGCCGGTATTCAACCTGAATACCAATGCCGAAATGGCATGTGTGGCGCCTGCCGCTGTAAGCTTAATCAGGGGTCAGTCACCCAAGGTGACGCCATGGCCTTTGTGATGCCTGGCGAAATTCTTGCTTGTCAAAGCGCGCCACAAACTGACGTCTCCATCGCGTTTGACTACCAGCCTGCAGAAATCAAAAAGCAAGTTAACGAGGCGTAGAGCACCGCACCGCCTCGCCTTCCTGTCTACCCTATTCGATCCGCTCGGCATCAATAAAAATGTCATCGTGTCGCGTCAATGAGGCGTAGTCCGCAATCACCGGGTATCCATTTAAATAACGTCGTAGCATGTCTAGCAATACGGTCGACATGTAGCAACGCGCATCATCGTGAGAAAACTGCCGTTTAAAGCTTAAACGCTGCCCCCACTCTCCTTCTGGTGTCGAGATAGCCACACAAATCTGCCCATGCAACTCAGGACCACATGCAAGGCCAATTTGCTTTTGGTCAGGGCTAGTAGTGGCACTGGCCATCGCCAGCGATGCCGCTAACGGGTTTGCCACTGCCTGTTCAGGGACATGAGCATTAGACATCACCCAGCCTTGTTCAACCAAGTGAGCCGCTTGTCCATTGAGTATGCTTGACAGCCAACCACCGGTAAATTGCTCAGCAACTTTCAGGGCAATACCGTAACGACTAACATCAAACGCTAATGCTGAAGCCATTGGCTCATTATAAGACACAACATAATCAGCGAGCCGTTGTTTCAGCGCCTCAAGGATGGTGTCTTTTTGATCATGGTCCGCATCAATAAACAGCTTTACCTCAATAAAAGGCAGACTCGAGCGATAACCCAATGATGCTCCCTGTGGAAGCACTAATGATGCCATCACGTCACTGATCCCGGACTCTGACAAGCCAAATGTAAACAAGCGGTAACATGATCGCGCTTTTGCCGCGTAAATATGTAACAACTCAGGAAGAATTTGGTGCTCAACCATGTCGAAAAACTCAGAAGGCACACCAGGCGTAAAATAAAAATGACACCCATTAAGTTCACAATGAAACCCACACGCTGTTCCTTTCGGGTTTTCAATGAGTCGCGCACCATCAGGTAACATCGCCTGTTTAAGGTTGCTCTGCGCCATTGGTTTGCCATGACGCTCAAAGCGCTGCTTCAGCTCATCAAGCCATGCTTCATTGAGCGTCAGCTCCACCCCCATGGCCGATGCCATCGCCGCCGTGGTGAGATCGTCTGTGGTTGGCCCAAGGCCGCCATTCACAATCACCACTTGCTCTGTCTGTGATAACCGAACGAGTTCAATCGCCATATCATCAAGGTCATCCCCGATAGTCACACGACGAGACATGGTTAAGCCATTTTCAAAGAGAATGCTTGATAGCCATGTCGCATTGGTATCCGTGATATCTCCGAGCAACACTTCCTCGCCAGTAGAAAGCATCGCGATTCGTGGCATTGGGGCTTGATGTTGTTGATTATCCACCCTGCCGCTCCTTATCTGTCACAGTGGTTGACCTTTGATTATGACATTAGACCATCTGATTCACTACCCTAATGCATTCGTACACTTTACGTTACGGTCTCGTACCTTTATCATTACACTCATCAGTTTTTTTATCTGCATAGACAGTGCACAATGCGCATAAATTCACGTTATCTTTTGTGCGAACACAACAATTAACTTTTTATTAACACTGGTTAAACATAATATGAATAAAGTACTAGGAAGTTCGCTGATTATCGCAGGGACAACCATTGGCGCAGGTATGCTTGCTCTACCGCTTGCCTCCGCCGGTATTGGTTTTGGGGCGTCGATGGCATTAATGGGGGCGATGTGGGCATTAATGACTTACACCGCACTGTTAATGCTGGAAGTACATCAATATGCTGACGCTGATGCCACATTGCACAGCCTAGCGAAGCAGTTTTTAGGGGATAAAGGAAAGTGGCTGGCTTCCTTCGCCATGCTATTCTTGTTCTACTCACTCTGCGCTGCCTACATTGCAGGTGGCGGGAGCCAGCTTAATGAGAAGCTGGCACAGTGGTCAGCCATCGAGCTCCCCCCAGCCGCCGGAGCGGTGCTGTTTACGCTAGTGTTTGGCTTAGTCGTCACCTTAGGCACCAGCAAGGTGGATGTAATTAACCGTGGCTTATTTACCGTTAAAGTCTTATTCCTGATTTTAGCGTTAACCTTACTCACCCCACACGTTTCTAGCATTAACTTAGTAGAGATGCCGGTAGAAAAAGGACTCTTGGTCGCCGCACTGCCCGTTATTTTCACTTCTTTTGGCTTCCACGGGAGTATCCCCTCGATTGTACGTTATGTCGGGATAGATCTTCCTTCACTACGTAAAGTGATGATTGTCGGCTCTACCCTACCACTTGGTCTCTATATTTTCTGGCAAGTGGCGAGCTTGGGCACCGTTGCACAAGCGACGCTTGTTAAAAACGGCGAGCTGTCTCAGTTTGTTGCCATCATCCAATCCGTGGTGCAGCAAGATTACATAGCCTCAAGCATTTCGCTTTTTGCTGATTTAGCCTTAGCTACGTCGTTTCTTGGTGTTAGTTTAGGCTTGTTTGACTTTATCTCGGACAGTTTTAACCGCCAAGACAGTGTGCGTGGCCGCCTGCAGACCGCTGCCATTACCTACTTACCGCCTTTGGTGTTCGCACTTTTCTACCCTCAGGGGTTTATCACTGCGCTGGGTTATGCCGCGGTTGCTCTGGTGATTCTGGCGGTGGTGCTACCCGTGCTCATGGTGCGAAAAGCACGCCAAACCGTATCAACCGATGAACACTATCAGGTTATCGGTGGAAACCTCGGACTTAGCCTGGCCATGGTGGGAGGAATTAGTGTTGTGGTGGCACAGTTTATTGGCTGATCATCACTCGCGACGTACCCAATGATTCAATGACGCCCCACTGACTTTGGGGCGTCATTGCGTTTTACGCGTTTCAGCCACCCATCAAGCCGCGTACCAGCGTGCTGACCCCAGCTAACGTACACAGTAATAGCATCGCTCGACGAACCAGCAGAGGTTTGACCCGCGGTGCGACACGATAAGCAAGCCATGTTGCCGCAAGCACGGCAGGGATAGCAAAAACAGCCTGCTTGAAGTGCCACCAGGTAAGAAAGTCAGTGGCGCTTAATGCAATCAAAGACAAGATACAGCTAATGGCAAAGTAGCCGGCCAAGCATGCGCGCATCTTGTTGACATCAGCGTGTTGCAATACAAGAGCCATTGGCGGGCCACCAATACTCGTCGTCGTGCCCATCACCCCAGAGGTAAAACCTGCGACAAAAAAGTTTCGCCGATTAGGGGTGATATCGAAACGCATCACACTCGCCAGTACCGCGACCAAGACGGCAGCACCGATGATGATCTCCAGCATTTGTGTGGTCACCACCAACATCACGCCGCCGGCCACTGCCGTGCCTGGCACTCGGCCCATGTAAGCCCAACTAAGATCACGGAATGAAAGCTGATGCCGATATTGCCAAGCGTTAATGCTTGCCAACGTCAACCCGACCATCGAGATAGTCGTTGGCACCAACTTAGGATCGATCATTAATAGCAGAGGGGCGGCCACAATGGCCATACCAAACCCGACCAAGCTTTGTACAAAGCAACCCAACCCTAAGATCAAAGCCACAGCAATAGTGACACCAATATCTGGCATAGAAAATAACTTCAAGTAAAGATAGATATCCGCAGTGTAACTATTTACACCACGTGGGGCGAGAGTTTTACCGACAATACACTGACTTGACGTTGTTCATGACGCATTACACGCCACTCAGGCGCGATCTGCCCTAATTGATCTTTTCAGCGTGAATAAGAAGGTTACGAGGCGTCAACTCACGCTCACAAAATTGCACAAGACTCACCGCGTACTCGTGTTGCTCAAGAAACAGTACACGATCTAACACTAGCCATATTTCCATTGCTCGACGAAAGGCACTCTTTACCACATTGATTTGTTCCAGCGTGGTAAAGCGCGCCTCCCCACGGCGCAAATACCATCCTGCGTCGAAGTCAGCAGGTAGGGTAAGCCCTTTTTGTTTCGCACCCCAGCCGCAAAAATCCGCAAATCCCTGGCCTAACTGTGATTTTTTTATAGCTGGTAGCGGTAGGTAGTCATCTTGATGTCGCCAATCACGCTGCCATTCATCAAAGCCGAGCCGAAAAATAACTTCCTGCTCCCGTTGACGGCGCACCCGCTGTCCGCCTGTCACTGACTCTTGGACGGCAAGCTTAAGATCGGTTTTTGTCAATCGCATTCCTGTATTCTGAGCGACATCCGAGAGTGGCTGATACACCTCCCCCTGAATCAGCTGATAGCAACATGGAGAGACGGATAGACGCGGCATGCCGCACGTCACTGCTTTTTGCAGGAGTTGTATATGCAAATCCCCGCAGGCATGTAACGCTAATCCGTGGTCACAACCGGCCATCACAGCGGCCGCCTTCGCGCCCATGGCATCTAAGGGGTAAAACCGCATCGCGAGGGTGTTGCGCTGTGCAAACGCTTGTCCTTGATCACAAAGCGCTTTTTGCCATTCGACACTCTCAACCGGCTTACCGGTCACTGATGAGATGGCACGCCCGAGATACCCTTTTCCGGCACACCACTCTAGGTAGCGCTCGGCTCCCTTGCTGCTCGGTAGTGCGTTTAGATAAGCCTCAATTTGCGCCCATTTTCTTCCCGGCACCCCTACCGCCAACCGCGGATCCACATCTACCTTGGTTGTACGAGCCTGCGGCACAGCGGTCAGTTCGGTCAATTGCGCCAGCGCAGGCCACCAGCTCGACAACTGGGTAATCACGGCTTCAGGTTCTGCCTTTAGTTGCGTCATTTGGGCATGGTTTAAGCTTGTCAGCCAGTCGCACAACGCACTTTGCTCATGCCATGGCAGTGTTCGATGAGCCATTGGCATCGGTTGCCACAGCCAGTGGTAATGGGTAAGAAGCTGGGTTAATTGATTGAACTGTTGCTGAAAAGAGACGGATGACATGGTGGCTATCAAGGCTTAAGTGAACGCGTGATCAAAAAAGGCTGCTCAACGCAGCCTTGTCGTACCTGCACAGTCTAACGAATGGGTAACGGAATGTCCTTAAACATGGCATCAATTTCTTCGTTAGAACGCAGTGCCACCGCTTTATCTATCATATTGCGCGTCAGGTGTGGGGCAAAGCGTTCAATAAAGTCATACATGTAGCTGCGAAGGAAGGTGCCTTTACGAAACCCAATTTTGGTCGTGCTAGCACCAAAAATATGGCTCGCATCAATGGCCACCAAATCAGAGTCAGCTTGGCTATCCATCGCCATACTGGCAATGACTCCAACCCCTAATCCCAGCTTCACATAGGTTTTGATTACGTCCGCGTCTGTGGCGGTAAATACAATCTTGGGGGTGAGATTGGCGCGATGGAACGCTTCATCCAACTCTGAGCGCCCGGTAAAGCCAAAGACATAGGTCACGAGAGAATAGGCCGCTAAGTCCTCGATGGTGATATTGTCTTTTTTCTGTGCCAGTGGGTGATCAGGCGTGACAATAATCGAACGATTCCAGTGGTAACACGGCAGCATGACCAAGTCTTCATAGAGATGGAAAGCTTCGGTCGCGATAGCAAAATCTGACGTGCCTTTGGCGACCGAGTTGGAGATCTGCGTCGGCGTTCCCTGATGCATGTGCAATGACACTTTGGGGTATCGCGCGGTGAAGGCTTTTATCACATCAGGCAGTGCATAGCGCGCCTGCGTGTGGGTAGTGGAGATATTGAGATTCCCCATCTCTGGGTGCGTATGTTCACTCGCCACCGCTTTAATGCTTTCAACCCGAGACAAAATACTTTGAGAAATCTCCACAATGGCCTCACCAGCAGGAGTCACCTGAGTAAGATGCTTGCCACTGCGCTCAAAAATTTGCACGCCTAGTTCATCTTCTAGCAATCGAACTTGTTTACTGATCCCAGGCTGAGAGGTATACAAACTCTCTGCGGTCGCAGACACATTTAGGTTGTGGTTGACGACCTCAACGATATATCTAAGCTGTTGTAATTTCATAGTGCAGACGCGCGAGCCTCATGGGTTAAGTGACAGCATTGGGTTGTGATAGATTATTTATATACCCAAATTAGACTATTTAATAGGCTTTGGTTATATAAACGTTAGCGATTGCACATTCACTAAGCAATTTGATAAGTAACCTTGTTTTTATCGCCTCGCTAAAACCACATTATTACGGCAACTTTATCGCTAAGTGAGGGATTATAGGCCACACTAATAGCAGCGCATACGAATCGAGTGTAATGTGCAGAGTTAGAGGCGGATCACTCATGCTGCCTCCATCCTTGATTGATGCTATCTCTGTCGGTCGAGATCGTGTATCTTAACCCGTTGAGTTTATTACAAGGAACATCGTCGCTGAATTATGAATATTGCCTTGATAGCTGGCCTTTGTGTCATATTGCTCGGCCTGATTGTCGGCTACAACATATTGGCTCAACAACGTAAGCAAATTGAATCTCACAAGCGCCAAGAGATGGCTAAGCACATTGCAGTGATTGACGCCACTGAAGAGCTGATTGGTAATGCGCATAACCTGCCTTATAGCGGGACCTTGTTGGTTTGCTTAAATAAGAAGATCCTGGATTCCTTGAAAGCCATGTACGAAATTGATGATTCCGATAAATCGATCAAACAGCGTATCAGTGCGACTCAAGCGCAAATCGATGAAATAAAACAAAGCTACTCAAACCGCGAGTCTACTTCCTTTAAAGTGCCAGATAACGATCGACAAGCGATTTCGATGCTCAAGCTAGTAAAACGTCTGCGCTCGGTGGTGAAAGCGGAGCACTCTAAGGGACGACTAGCGACGCAAGCGTTTGTGGCTGAGAACGCACGTTTGGAGCAGATGCAGCTTAAAATCAATATTGAGAACGTGATTAAACGCGCCAATGATGCGAAGCAGAAAGGGCAAATGGGCACCGCACAACAGTTGCTGAAAAAGGCAATAGATGTCGTCTCACCGAAAACGGATGATTACTCACAAGAGATGAAAAAGCACTTAGAGCAAATGCATAGCGATATTACTCATACGCTAAATACCGGTCACGAAAAAATGCAGTCCGAACAAGAAGAAGAGAGAAGCGATTTGGACGAATTGTTTGCCCCGAAGAAGAAGTGGTAAGCAACGTAAGCGGTTTCCTGCAAAAGGCGCGTTCATTACGCGCCTTTTGTTTATTATCTGTTTATCCCCTAGACGCGCACTCTCTCAACTAACGAGGCAAGAGATGCGCCTCAATATGATCCAGTACTCCATCTGCCGCTTGCTCGAGCAAATCTAACACTTGCTCAAACCCCTCAGTCCCCCCATAGTAAGGGTCTGGAATAGGGCCATCAGTGCTCTCTCCCCAGCTAAGAAACAAAGAGAGTTTATCCTGATACTCATGAGGACACTGCGCTTTCAAATCCGCTAAATTGCTCTCATCAGCAGCCAAAATCATATCGTGGCGAACAAAATCTTGCTGGCCAACCTGACGGGCGCGAATACCTTCAAACGAGTAACCTCTCGCCTGCCCGGCCGCTTGGCTACGTTTATCCGGCGGGTTACCTTGGTGATAACCTGCCGTGCCCGCCGAATCAATATCGACTGCCAAGCCTCGCGCCTGTGCGCGAGCACGTAATACGGCTTCCGCGGTGGGCGAACGACAGATGTTACCCAAGCACACCACCAAAACACTGGGCTTTTGATTATCGGTTGTCATCAGCGTCAAACCTCCTTATTGATGAACTCTCAGGTTACCAATAAGGCTAAGCGCTGCCTATAGTGGGACAGGTAATACTCAATGATTCGGCAGTGTGTCAGCCCCTATCCAAGCACGGAATAATCCACAACAATAATGTCTTCCAGGATAGGACGAAATATCGCTTTTAATGCCTCATGCTCTGGGTGCGGTAAATAGTGCTGCCGCGCGGCATCATCACGAAACGTCATCATAATCACATGGGTGTAGCCTTGATCTTTACCCTCTGGGCTGTTGTTTTCTCCCCATTCGACCGAACTCACGCCGTCAATCACACTCGGCATTGATTCAAATTTATCTTTTAATGCTTGGATCTGCTCATCGCGCGCGTTAGCGATAAAACGAACAATCAATACATGACGAATCATCTCTTTCCCCTCGAGTCATTGTTCCATCCGATCCGTTAAAAACGTTTTAAACGCCCGCCAAGACTTTTTATCGGCTTTTTCACGGTATCTCTCCGAGCCAAATACGGTAAACGCATGCGGCGCACCAGCATACACTTGCGACCAATAATCGACACCCGCCTGCTCTAGCGTTTGTATAAAGGTCGCAAAATCTTCCATGGGCACCGCTTTATCCGCCCCACCATGGGCAATAAACAGCGGCGCCATATCCTCTGAATAACCTTGGCCGTCTGGTGTGCCCAAACCGCCATGAAAGCTGGCGTAGCCACTAACAGGCATATTGCCTGGATTGCGCGCCAGCTCTAACGTTACCGTGCCACCGAAACAATAGCCTGCCACTACTGGCTGCGTCACACCTTGTGATTGCGCAGCACTCATCCCTGCTTCAATCAGTTCGCGCATTCGCACTCTGTCTTTATACAGTGCTCCCGTGGCGGCTTTTTTCGCCTCTAGACTGGTCGGTCGATTTCCAGCACCAAACATGTCCAATGCAAACGTCCGATAGCCCAAGCTTGCCAGCATATCCGCTCGTTGACGTTCGTAGCCCGTTAGCCCATCCCAGTCATGAATAATTACCACACTGCCTTTCTCAAAAGAGGCAGGTGTGGCTAGGTAGCCGGAAAATGCCTCCCCGTCTAACTGATAATCTATCTGTTTACCCGCCACAACAGGCAGCGAACATAGAGCCAACAAAGTAATAAGACCGTGTGTTCCTTTTTTCATCATAGCGTCCTTTGATTGGGACCGTCGGTTTGCGGTCAGAATATCATGGGTGGCATCCACCCTATCGTCCCTTTACTATAGACCTAAGTTAAACAAAGTTTGGAAGTCCTATGTCAGAGCAAGGCCATCAACAACGCCAACAAAAGCTGAAAGAAAAAGTCGATGCCCGAATTGATGCGGCGCAAGAAGAAAAAGGGCTATTTCTTATTATTACTGGCAACGGCAAAGGTAAATCAACCTCCGCTTTTGGCACCGTTGCACGTGCCGCTGGCCATGGTTTTAAATGCGGGGTGGCCCAGTTTATAAAAGGAACCTGGGCATGCGGTGAGCGGGACTTACTCAGTCAACATGGCGTGGATTTTCATGTGATGAGTACGGGATTTACCTGGGATACCCAAGATAAAACGGCCGACACGCAAGCGGCGCAAAAAATCTGGTCAGCATGTAAAACCATGCTTAGCGATCCAGATTACGATGTGGTCGTCTTGGACGAAATCACCTATATGATCACCTATGGCTATATTGATCTGGACGATGTCATCGCTGCGATTAGCCAACGCCCAAGTGAGCAATCGGTGCTGGTCACAGGCCGCGGTGCGCATCGTCGTCTCGTTGAAATGGCGGATACCGTATCTGAAGTTCGTAATGTCAAACATGCGTTTGATGCCGGTGTTAAAGCTCGCCAAGGCATTGACTGGTAGACGTTATCGATAGCTTACAAAACCATAATGAGCGTGTCCTGTGCACGCTCATTGCTTTGACGTGTTGCTTTTCGGTACAGATGCAGAAGATAGCGTATCAACAGGCGTGTCATTGGTTTGACACGACTGCCGACAGAGTTTGGCATCGATGGACTGATCGCCCAGCAAGCGCTGCCACATCGAGGGTAACGCCGTCTCGGGTAAAGGGCCTGGTTCAAGTTGTTGAGGCGCGACCGGCGCCCACTCCCCGTTCGTCTTTTGCTCTGCCAGCAAGAACTGGAATGGCTGATAGGCGGCCACACCAAAACGCAAGTCGGTGACAACCTGCTGCCCGTTTCGGTTTTCGAAGCGAATAAAATTGCGTGAGAAAGTACGTAGTGCGTCGAGGGTATCAGTATTGGCTAGCGGCCATTGCCCTAACGGTTGAGCCACCCAATCAATGCTCTTGTTACTATCCAGCCGTGACGCAAGCCCTTCCCAATATTGCTCCTCACCAATAATCACCACACGCCAAAGCAGTGTGTTAAAAGGCGTTGGCATAATGATGGAAGGCTGGCCTTCCAGCAACGTTCCTTGTGTTTGCTCGGCAACCCGGTTTTTTATTTGATGGAGCTGATACACCGAACTGGCCAAATAAAGGGTCGACACCATCAACCCAACCCCACATGCCTTGGCCCCCATATGGCGCCATAGTAATGCGCTGATGAGCGCAACCAGTAGAGGCACCGTATAAAGGGGATCGATAATAAACAGACTCGCCACCGCTACCGATGGCACATCGAGTGGCCAGAATAGCTTAGTGCCGTATACCGTCATTGCATCCAATAACGGATGAGTCACAAGCACGGCGAGCACCAGCGTCATCACTTGCCAGAGCGGCCACTGACGCTGCCAGCGCCACCAGCACCATGCAATGAGTGCACCGACCCAAGGCAACACAAACAACGAGTGGCTGAAGCCACGATGATTCACGGTGTTTGCCACTGGGTCGCCGTAATCAATCAATACATCCAGATCCGGTAAGGTTCCGAGGGCCGCGCCCGCCAGTAGCACTTTCGGAGAGCAGCGTTTACCCGCAACCAATCCCGCGACCGTTGCGCCCAACGCTGCTTGCGTGACAGAGTCCATAAAACGTCCTTTAATGACTTTGCATTACATAGTCTGATGCGCTGTCAGTCGATCACTGAAATAGATTAAGGAGTTTATCTGCCGTCTCTTTGACTTTATCATCATCTGCTTTATCACCCAGTAGCTTTTTCAGCCCTCGTTGCGCCTCTTTGCGGGCTTTTTCTTCCAATGCGTTATTACTGCTGAGTAGCTGCTTAATGTCTAGTTTATAGCTCGGCGATTGCCAGGTACCGGCCACCGTCACTGGGATGGTGACATCACGCAGTTCATCAATATCTTTACCGCCCTGGCCTTTACTGGTCTCGACCACCGAGGTATACACATTAAAATCGAGCGTCTCTTTCAGCAGATCGGTTTGTCCATCACTACGTACCCGAAGCGCTGGCGCTTCCAGCAGTAAGTCGGTGGTGCGTGCCATGCCGTTGCCTAAGGTAAAGCTCGCAGTGAGTGCGCTAAAGTCGGTTTTACGTACTTCATTAGCTGCGGCTGCCGACTCGCCTTTCAGCGTCGCTTTCGCCTCTCTGAGCATCTGCGCCAAGTTAATACCATTAATGGCACCATCTTCGAAGAAAATAGCGACACTGCCTTGAATCGCTTGACGCAATGCATACGGTGACAAGCCTTTGCCTTGTACATTGATATCAACGTTCCCCTTACCTTCTAATAGGTCCACTTCAGCGGCATCTTTCAATAGCGGAAGCACTTGGATCCCTCGCGCTTTTTTGCTCACCTGATAGCGCGCTGGCGTTTGGGTGGCATCTAACATTCCTTGCACAGCGACAGTCCCTTCGTAGGCTTGGGTGGTCAGCTCTGACACATCGACCTTGCCACGGTCGATGGCCACCGTCGCGCGTGTTTGCCCTAAGGTAACGTTACTCACGGTAATCCCTTTCATTGCCAGTGAGCCGGCAATATCTAGCGTCTCCAACACACTCAAATCAGGCTCTTCTTTGCTCAGTGGCGCCGCTTGCGTACTCGGGCTGGATTTATCATTAGAGCCAGATTCACTATCGTTTGCAGATTGATTAGGCGATGCCTTGTCTGTCGGTAGCAGCGTATCGAGGTTAATATGGTTGGTATTCAGCGCAAAGCGAACTTGGGGGATCTCAGTCATTTTAACTGCTACTTTGCCATCCACCACAACATCATCGTCGTTTAATCGGCTGATCAATTCACTGACCGTCAACGTTTGCTGGTTGATGTCAAACACAATATCAGCGGCTAGCGCTTGGCTAAGCGACTGGTTGGGGATAGGCTCGCCAGACACCGTCGTGAGCATGTCTAACCCCTGAACCGTGATCTTATCTTGCGTCGTTGCGATAGTTACCTGGGCTTGCCCCGAGCTTTCAACGTCGATGTCTGCGGTTTGCGCGTTGATATTAAAGCCCAACTTCGCCGCCTCACCCAGCGCCAAACGATCGAGGGTGAGGTTCGCTTGTTCTAAGGTCAGTGCACCTTGCTCGGCGGAGAGCGTCAACGCCAGTTTGCGCAGCTGGCTTTGTATCAGGTCACTAGCCAATTTCAACTCACCTTGACCTTCCAGCTCAACGCGAGCGTCATTTTGCTCGCCGCGCAACGACAGTGAAATCGGCGTCCACACATCCGTCGCCAGGTTACCCACCTCAAGATCCACATCGCGCAACGCTGTCATGGTGCCCGCTTGGTCATCTTTGACGACCACACTCGCGTTGGCCACACTGAGTCCTTGCAACGATACGTTCCACGCCTTTGCCTCGGTACTCGAGCTATCAGCGGGTGACCCTGATTGCGGCGCCGGCTCAGCTTGAGGCTCAGCCGTTGGCGATGTCGCGATGAGGTTACTCTCCCCATTACTCAGGGTTTGAATAAACACATGTGGGTCTTGCAATGTAATTTCGCCGATCTGCAAGGTTTGCGACATCAAAGGCAACACATCGACAGAGAGGCGTGCTTGAGATAAGCGCATCAAATCGGGTTCATCAAAACCGGGGCGATTTTTTATCGCGACATCCTCGATTGAAAAACCCAAACTTGGCCAAAACTGCCAAGCAATGTCGCCACCGATCACCATGTCATAGTCTGTCTGTTTTTTTACTTGCTCGACCAACAGTGGCTTAAACTGGTTAGGATTAATGGTCGCGAGCAAAGCGGCGATGCCACCCATGACGACCACCACCAAAACAGCGAGAGTAAGGGCGATTTTTTTTATCATTGCAAGATGCTCCTTGTGCGTAACAGGCGATACCACTCGCGCGAGATACTCGCATTATCGACCATGATTTCACGATCGGGTTCTACGTTAGCAAAAAAATGCGCCCGTAGGCGCATTGCAATTGTTAAGCCTTGTCTTGGCTAATGCGAGAGGCAACCGCCCCTTGCTGATTTTTATACTTGGCATTATCACGTTTGTTATAGGGCTTATCGGCAGCGCCCGACATAGGCTCAAAGCTTAACGCACCAATCGGCATACCGGGTCGTAGCGCCAAAGGCAAACGACCATTGTTATAGAACTCGAGTACAATACGGCCCGACCAGCCCGGGTCAATCCGGTGCGCGGTCACATGCACCATCAACCCCAAACGTGCCAACGACGAGCGGCCATCTAACCAGCCAACAATGTCATCAGGTAGGGTTACCGCTTCATGAGTAACGGCAAGCGCAAGCTGGCCTGGATGCAGATAAAAAGCCTCACCATCAGCAATCTCTATTTCATCACTCATCACACGTTCGAGCTGGGCATTGACCTCTTCTTTCGGGCCGGACAGATCGATAAACGCGGCGCCGTGGTCGTTGAATACACGAAACTGATTGCCCAAAGTCACGTCTGCCGTTACACCAGAAATTGACGCTTCAGCTGGACGCGGCTCAATTTTGATGCGGCCATCATCAAGGTGTTCTTTGATATGCCTGTCGCATAGTCGCATCGGCTAGTCCTCACGATTAGTAGATGGCGCGATGCGCTCAAGCACCGCTTTTTCTTGTCTCATTACGCCTAGCAATGAGAGGCTAGGTCTCTATTATCAATAAGAAAACATCAAGCTTTCAATAAGCGTGCAATATGTGCTTTTAACACATCGATCGCAATGCGGTTTTTGCCCCCGCGAGGCACGATAATGTCGGCATATTGCTTTGACGGCTCAATAAACTGCATAAACATAGGGCGGACCGTCTTCTGATACTGCTCCATCACCGAATCCATGGTGCGGCCCCGTTCGGCCACATCACGCTTCATGCGGCGCAGCAGGCAAATATCAAGGGGAGTGTCCATAAACACGCTAGCATGAATAAGGTTGCGCAGGCGTGGATCGGTTAGCAACAAGATCCCTTCCAAAATGATCACCTTTTTAGGCGTCATGGTGGTGGTTTCATCCATGCGGGTATGCTCTGAGTAGCTGTACACAGGCACATCAACAGCCTGACCCGCCGCGAGACTTTCTAGGTGCTCGCAAAGCAAGTCATGGTCTAGCGCTTGTGGATGGTCATAGTTGGTTTGTACGCGCTCTTCCATGCTGAGATGGCTTTGATCTCGGTAATATCTGTCTTCCGTGATCACGCCGATTTGATGATCGCCGACTTTTTCCTTTAATTCCTTATAAATGGTGCTAGCGATCAGGCTTTTACCGGAAGCAGAGGCACCTGCTATGCCGATAATAACGCATTGGTGGTTGTTGTCACTCATAATATGAATACCCAGAGGAAGCTTGGCGGAATCTACATAAACCGCCTGATTATAGGGAGTTGAAGCCGCTGGCGCCAGAGAAAATCACGCTTCCCTGACTGACCCGCTGCTTTAAGCCTGCGATAGCTGCACGTTGCTCAATCAGGGCGACACCGTTTGTACGCTTATTTGTTCAGGGCGCGTTTCCCCTTGCCAATACAGCTGACTGGCCACAGTCGCCGCCATTTGCCGATAGACAGCAGCATGCTCACTGTCAGGGCGCGCCACCATACTCGGTGTGCCTGCGTCTATGTCCTCACGAATCGCTACATGAAGCGGCACTTGTGCTAACACTGGCACTCCCTGTTCACGGGCCATTTTCTCCGCGCCGCCGGTACCAAAAATCGCCTCATGATGGCCGCATTGCGAACAAATGTGGTAGCTCATGTTTTCTATTACCCCGAGAACCGGCACCTGTACTTTCTCAAACATCGCCACGCCTTTAATTGCATCAGCCAGTGCGAGATCCTGTGGCGTGGTGACCACCATCGCTCCCGTCACCGGGAACTGCTGCGCCAGGCTAAGCTGAATGTCACCGGTACCTGGTGGCATATCCACAACTAAATAATCAAGTTCGGGCCAGCGGGTTTCGTTGATCAATTGGGCAAAGGCTTTCGAGGCCATCGGCCCACGCCACACGGTGGCATTATCGGCGGGCACCAGGTATCCAATTGAATTAGAGGCAATGTCATGACGCATCACAGGCTCCATCAGTTTGCCATCATGGGTTTGCGGCTCGCTGTCTTTAGCGCCCAGCATAATCGGCAGCGATGGGCCATACACATCGGCATCGACAATGCCCACTGACGCCCCTTCCGCCTGCAGTGCCAGTGCCAAATTGACCGCCGTCGTCGATTTACCCACCCCGCCTTTAGCCGAGCTCACCACTAGCAGGTTTTTCACCCCTTTGACGGGCGCCTTATCACCACTTTTTAGCGGCGCCACTCTCTGTGTCAGTTGAAACTGCTGCGCCAATGTCGTCGACTGGGCACTCAGCCACTCATTGAGCGCCTGCATCACTGACGCCGCTGCAAATGGAAACGTCACCTTAAAGCCATCTTCACTCGCGCTTACCCAATATGGTTGGCTTGCCCACTGCTCCACCAAACGTGGATGTGAAAACTGATTCAATAGACTCACTGCATCGTCCACATTGGTCAGCGGGGCGGCCGTGTCTTCTTTTTGTTTTTGTGCTTTTTTCTTTTTAGAACCAAACAACATGCATCACCATCCCATTGATTAAAATATAGTAGGCCAGACTGGCAGCGTTTAACGGATAAACAGCCTCACTCACGGCCTGCACTAGGCAAGGCATATCGTATCAGGTAAGATTTCCGCAATCATTCCATTCATATCATAAGAGCGAACAAACAAGATTATGGCTGCAACCCCACGGAAAATTCTGGTGACCTGTGCGCTACCTTATGCGAACGGCTCGATTCATTTGGGCCACATGCTCGAGCATATTCAGGCAGACGTATGGGTGCGCTATCAGCGCCTGCGTGGCAACACCACTCATTTTATTTGTGCCGATGATGCTCACGGCACCCCCATCATGTTAAAAGCGCAGCAAATGGGTGTGGAGCCAGAAGCCATGATCGCTGGCGTGCAACAAGAGCACAAAACCGATTTTGATGGCTTTGATATCAGCTTTGACAATTATCACAGCACCCACAGTGATGAGAACCGCGAGCTCGCCTCATTTATTTATACTCAGCTACGCGACAAAGGTTACATCACCAGCCGCACTATCTCTCAACTGTTTGATCCGGAAAAAGAAATGTTCTTACCGGATCGCTTTGTCAAAGGCGAGTGCCCGAAGTGCCACGCCGACGATCAATACGGTGATAACTGCGATAACTGTGGGGAAACCTATACCCCAGCGGAGTTGATTAACCCTCGTTCAGCGGTAAGCGGCGCCACGCCCGTGATGCGTGACTCTGAACACTTCTTCTTCGATTTGCCGCAATTTGAGCAAATGCTGAATGAATGGACCAAATCCGGCTCACTGCAAAATGAAATTGCCAACAAAATGAACGAGTGGTTCGAAACCGGTCTTCAGCAGTGGGATATTTCTCGCGATGCGCCCTATTTTGGTTTTGAAATCCCCGATCAGCCCGGCAAATTTTTCTACGTTTGGCTGGATGCACCTATTGGTTACATGGGGTCATTTAAAAACTACTGTGACAAGCGCGGCGACATCGACTTTGACGAATACTGGAAAGCGAATAGCGACACCGAGCTATACCACTTCATTGGCAAAGACATTGTTTATTTCCATAGTTTGTTCTGGCCCGCCATGCTCGACGGTGCTGGTTTCCGCAAGCCAAACAACGTCTTCGTGCACGGTTATGTCACCGTCAATGGCGCGAAAATGTCCAAATCGAAAGGGACATTCATTAAAGCAAGCACTTACTTAAAGCACCTTGACCCTGAGTGCCTGCGTTACTACTACGCGGCCAAACTCAACAGCCGTATTGATGATCTCGATTTAAGCTTGGATGACTTCATCCAGCGCGTGAATACCGATATCGTCAACAAAGTGGTCAACTTAGCCTCTCGCAACGCGGGTTTCATTAGCAAACGCTTTGACGGTCAACTATCAACCGTTTGCTCCGAGCCTGAGCTTTATCAGTCGTTTATTGATAAAGCCGAGCATATCGGCGAACTCTACGAAGCGCGCGAGTTTAACCGAGCGATCCGTGAGATCATTGCGCTGGCCGATAAGGCCAACCAGTACGTCGATGAGAAAGCGCCTTGGGTGATTGCCAAAGAAGAAGGGAAAGAGGCCGAGCTGCAGGCGATTTGCTCAGTGGGTATTAACTTATTCCGTGTGTTGATGACCTACCTCAAACCTGTGATGCCAAAACTGGCGGAACGTGCGGAAGGCTTTTTAAACGATACTCTCACGTGGGAAAGCATTGCGACGCCACTGACTGGCCATCAGATCACCAAGTTCAAAGCGCTATTTAATCGAATTGATCCGAAAGCGGTCGATGCCATGATTGCTGACAGCAAAGAAGATGTTGCGACCGAAGAGGCAGAAAAAGCCAAAGCGCAAGGCCCTCTGGCTGATGAGCCATTGGCTGATGAAATTGAATTCGGTGACTTTGCTAAAGTCGACCTCCGCGTTGCCAAGATCCTTGAGTGTGAAGCCGTGCCAAAAGCGGACAAACTGCTCAAATTCAAGCTTGATATTGGCGGTGAAATACGCCAGGTATTCTCTGGGATCAAGTCGGCCTACAACCCCGAAGATCTGGTGGGCAAGCACACCGTGATGGTCGCCAATTTAAAACCAAGAAAGATGAAGTTTGGCATGTCAGAAGGCATGATTTTAGCGGCCGGTCCAGGTGGTAAAGACATTTGGATTTTAGAGCCTCACGAAGGTGCACAACCTGGCATGCGCGTCATGTAACCAGACTGAAACACCTCACAAAATCAAAAGAGCCCAACTGGGCTCTTTTTTTACCTGCACGCCACCTCAGCCCTGTTATTTGCACTGGCAAGGTGCAGCCACTCCCTAACACGGTGCGTAAAACGCCCATCAGCAGGCTCCGTTCAAGGCCATACAAGGCGTGATTAACCTCTCAATTTTGGCATGCTTCATGCTCTGCTCTGTGTAAGCGGAAGCCATAGCAAGGAGAGCATATGGAGTGGTTAGTCATGATAGGGATTTTAGCACTCGGGGTTGCTAGCGTTGTCGCTGTTATCATATATCGTCAACGCCCTGACTGGCGGTTACATCAATTGCATGAGTTACGTGCTCTACTTCAGCATGCGCGCTATCTTGCCACCCAACCGCGCGTCGACCCCGATGACTATCAGTTGCTGCTTGACCAAACCCGTCAGTTACACCACTTAGCCCCCCATGGGCAAAAGCCAATGTATCGGCTGTTTTTCCATCATTTGCACGCCTTACCTCAATATGATGATGTGACTCAAGCCAAAATGAAAAACCGCGCCTTGCAGCACCTGGCGTATTTGGTGGATGAAGCTATCCCCCCGGTGTTAATTGCCTGTGGTGATGACCACACCCTCGCGTCTTACCAACAAATCTGGTATGCCGTGTTAGAGCTACTTCAAGCTCGCCAACGCTTTTCCTACGCGTCAATACAGCTAGAGAACACAACGCCCAATGCGCACCAGTCCCTAAGCTTACAACAACAAATACTCACCAAGCGCTTAGCACAACTGCGCGACCTTGAACTGGGTGACGCATTTACCGATAAGATAGACCAAGTTATTTCTCAGCTTGATGGTGTACACGCCTTGTCACTCACGCGCCGCCTAGCGCTGGCACAGCAAGTCAATGCTGTGATGCTGGATGCACTCGATATTTTTCTGGCTGCGCTGCTCGCGCGCTTTCCGACACCAGAAGATGGTATCTTCAATACATTGTCACCCATCAATGATCCACACCATACACAGCAATAAAAAAAGCCGGCGCGAGGCCGGCTTGATAGCAATATGGTGACACTTACCCAATATGGGTTTGCCCGCCCATATAGGGGCGAAGTGCTTCAGGGATCTCAATGCGCCCATCCGCTTGCTGATAGTTTTCCAAAATAGCCACCAAGGTACGACCCACCGCTAAGCCTGAACCATTCAAAGTATGCAACAGCTCAGGTTTTTTCTCCCCTTTCCGGCGGAAACGCGCCTGCATACGGCGAGCTTGGAAATCCATAGTGTTGGAGCACGATGAAATCTCACGATAAGTGTTTTGTGCTGGCAACCAGACTTCGAGATCATAGGTTTTCGCCGCGCCAAAGCCCATATCGCCGGTGCAGAGCAACACTTTGCGGTATGGCAGGTTAAGCAACTGCAATACTTTTTCTGCATCAGCAGTCAATGACTCCAATGCTTCCATTGAGTCTTCTGGCTTAACCACCTTCACCAGCTCGACTTTGTCAAATTGGTGCATGCGAATAAGGCCACGCGTATCACGCCCGTAAGAGCCTGCTTCTGAGCGGAAGCAAGGGGTGTGTGCCGTCATGCACAACGGCAAATCCGCTTCATCAACGATTTCATCACGTACCATATTGGTCAGCGGTACTTCTGCGGTTGGGATCAACGACATCCCCACCCCTTCTTCCGTTGCCGGCTTGGTGTTAAACAAATCTTCACCAAATTTCGGCAGCTGACCTGTGCCATAGAGGCTGTCCGCATTAACCAGATACGGCACATACATTTCGGTGTAACCGTGCTCGTTGGTGTGCAAGTCGAGCATAAACTGGGTCAAGGCACGGTGCATACGCGCCATCTGCCCTTTCATCACGATAAAGCGTGAACCTGACAGTTTCACCGCACTGGCGAAATCAAGACCACCGGTGAGTTCACCAAGATCGACATGATCTTTGATTTCAAACTCAAATTGACGCGGCTCGCCCCAGCGCGAAACTTCTTGGTTTTCAGACTCGTCTTTACCGCTTGGTACTTCATCGGCTGGCAAGTTTGGCACCGCCATCACCACGTCGTTCACCTTCTGTTGCAGTTCAGCCAGCTCGGCTTTTGCAGCGTCCAGTTGGTCACCTAAGTTCGCGACTTCTGCTAGTAGTGGCGCAATATCCTCACCCTTCGCTTTAGCCTGGCCAATGGACTTCGATCGGGAGTTACGCTCTGCTTGCAATTGTTCGGTACGAATCTGCAGGGATTTACGTTGTTCCTCGAGTTCACGCATAGCGTCAACATCGAGCGTAAAGCCACGACGAGCGAGTTTTTGAGCCGTTTCTTCCAGCTCAGTTCGAAGTAATTTGGAATCCAGCATGCTAATCCTGTGCTTTTCGGGTTGATTAGTTGATTATCTCTTGTCATCACGATTTGAAGACAAGCTGCGATCGTGCGTATTGTATAACGCGATTGGCCGAGGGTGACCGTGGATGTCACCACTACTAGGCGACTGCGCCTCCATGGTGCCGCCGCACTCTAAACCTTACCCAAAAAGGGTGAAGTTGCCTAGCGCTTTTGCGGGCTTTTTGCGTCCAGCTCGTCCAGAAAGGCGAGCTTTTCAGCGATTTTAATTTCTAGCCCGCGATTAACGGGCTGGTAATAACGCACATCACCGACTTCATCGGGTAAATAACGCTCACCGGCGGCGTAGGCATTGGGTTCATCATGGGCATAGCGATAGCCATCACCGTGTCCCAGTTGCTCCATCAATGCGGTTGGTGCATTACGAAGGTGCATAGGCACGGGAGCGTTGGCCGTGTCTTTCGCATCGCGTAACGCTTGTTTCCATGCGGTATAAACCGCATTACTTTTAGGGGCGCTGGCCAAATACACCGCCGCTTGGGCAATGGCGCGCTCTCCTTCTGCTGGCCCCACGCGGGTAAAGCAGTCCCAGGCGTTCAGCGCGACCTGCATCGCGCGTGGATCGGCATTACCGACATCCTCCGAAGCGATCGCAAGTAGTCGCCTTGCGACATAGAGTGGGTCGCCTCCTGCACTGACAATCCGTGCGTACCAATACAATGCTCCATCAGGGCTCGAACCGCGCACCGATTTGTGAAACGCAGAAATCAAGTCGTACCACGCATCCCCCTGCTTATCGAACTGCGCCACTTTTTCGCCGGCTACGTCTTTAAGCATCGACATCGTGACTTGGCTATCGGCCATGTCTGCCAACATTTCCAACAGGTTTAACGCCATACGTGCATCACCACTGCACGCCGCCGTCAATGCCGGTTTAACCCCTTCCTCAAACGTCAAGGACTGCTCACCAAGCCCACGTTGTGCGTCGGCGAGCGCTTGATCAATCACCGCTTCCAAATCGCTCTCGTCAAGGCTGGTTAGTCGGTATACTCGGGCACGCGATAGCAAGGCGTTATTAAGCTCAAACGAGGGGTTTTCCGTGGTGGCACCAATAAACGTGACAGTCCCTGCTTCCACATGGGGCAAAAACGCATCCTGCTGGCTTTTGTTGAAGCGGTGCACTTCATCGACAAACAGGACGGTGCGAACACCCGCTTGCTTGTTTTGCTCTGCGCGTCCAATCGCCTCTCGGATCTCCTTGACGCCAGACGTCACGGCCGAGATTTGTTCCAACTCTGCGTTGGCTTGGCGCGCGGCAATATCGGCAAGAGTGGTTTTACCGGTGCCCGGCGGACCCCAAAAAATCATCGAGTGGAGGGAGCCAGACTCAATTGCTCGGCGAAGCGGTTTACCCTCAGCGAGAAGGTGACGCTGACCGATGTACTGATCAAGCGTGAGTGGCCGCATGCGTGCGGCCAGTGGGCGAAAATCATCTGCAAAGTCAAGCGGTAAGGTCGACACAGTCACCTCCGAGGCAATTATCTTGGTTGGCGCTGATCGTCGACCATCACTGCGTCTGGTGGCGTAAACGAAAACAGGTCTGACGCCGGTGCTTGTCGGCTAAATTGGCTCAGCGAGAACTGGCTCTGTTGCCCATCTTGCTCAACCACGGTAAAGCCGGTCAAGGTACCATCCGGTTTCACCGTGACTTCAAATTCGCCAATCGTGCCTGTGGTTTTTGGCGTTAAGGTAAAGGTATCAGCCTCTTGGGTGATTTGATACGCCTGCCAATCACTGGGCTGATTGCGTGTCAGTAGGACAAACGGCGTTTGTGCCGTGGCATCCTCCAACCACATCGCGGTCACTTGCTCAACAAACGGGCTGTAGTACCAGAGCGTTTCGCCATCGGAAATCATGATGGTTTCGTCGGGTGAGGTCGTGGTCCAGTTAAACAAGTTTGGCCGCTCAATTGCCAAACGCCCTTTGGCTTGATGAATTACCTCCCCTTCTGGACTTTGTACAGTTTGCGAGAACTGGGCACTGAACGCATCCACTTTGTTCAATCTTTCCATTAAATGCTGTTGCGCCTGCGTTTGTGCGTGCGCCGTGAATGCAACAACTAGCGATATCAATGCCACTACGTGGCGGACAGCAGAAAATCGAGTCATGAAACCTTCCATTCGATCAATCTTTGGGTGGCGGTGGCGCGATAACTTCGCGGTTGCCATTGTGGCCTGGTGAGCTTACGACACCGTGTGCTTCCAGTTGTTCCACGATCCGCGCCGCCCGGTTGTAGCCAATTTTGAATCGTCGCTGGACGCCAGAAACAGACCCTCGGCGGCTTTCGGTGACAAATTCAACCACTTGGTCAAAAAGCTGGTCTAGCTCCTCACCATCTCCCCCAGAGGGCGCCTCACCCGGCAACAAGCTATCGGAGCCTTGATCCCCTTTGGTAATTTCATCCAGATATTGCGGCTTACCGCGCGCTTTCCAATTGTTAACCACGCGATGCACTTCTTCATCGCTCACAAAGGCACCATGAACACGAATCGGGTGGTTGGAGCCATTAGGCATAAAGAGCATATCGCCCATCCCCAGTAACGACTCTGCGCCACCTTGGTCAAGAATGGTGCGTGAATCCGTTTTGGTCGATACCGTAAACGCCATCCGGGTTGGAATGTTGGCTTTGATTAAGCCTGTGATCACATCGACGGACGGACGCTGGGTGGCGAGCACCAGATGAATACCTGCGGCTCGAGCCTTTTGCGCGAGGCGTGCAATCAACTCTTCCACTTTTTTGCCCACCACCATCATCAGATCGGAAAATTCATCCACGACCACCACAATATAAGGCAGCTTTTCCAGCTTAGGCGCTGACTCATCCATCGAATCACCTGGCTTCCAAAGCGGATCGGGAATGGGGTTATTCGCCGCTTCAGCCGCTTTTACTTTCTCGTTAAAGCCTTTTAGGTTCCGCACCCCAAGCGCCGACATCAGCTTGTAACGACGCTCCATCTCACCAACACACCAACGCAGGGCATTGCCGGCATCTTTCATGTCGGTCACCACCTCGGTTAACAGGTGTGGGATCCCCTCATACACCGAGAGCTCGAGCATTTTCGGATCGATCATGATAAAGCGTACATCCTCCGGTGAGGCTTTATACAGCATGCTCACCAACATGACGTTCACGCCCACCGACTTACCTGAGCCTGTGGTACCGGCCACCAGCATGTGTGGCGCCTTACCCAAGTCGGTGATAATCGCTTCACCCGCAATATCGTTCCCCAGCACCACCGAAATAGGCGAGTGGCTATTCTTAAACCGCTCACTGCCAATCACTTCCGACATAAACACCGTCTCTCGGTGCTCATTGGGGAGCTCAAGACCAATGTAGGGCTTGCCTGGGATCACTTCGACCACACGCACAGCGGTGGTCGATAAGGCCCGCGCTAGGTCTTTCGACAAGCCCGAAATCCGCGAAACTTTGACCCCAGGCGCGAGATCGAGCTCAAAACGCGTGATCACCGGGCCTGGGTATACCCCAACCACGCGTGCCTGAACTTTAAAATCTTCTAATCGTGCTTCAACCAAGCGGGCAATCTTCTCGAGCTCTTCACGCGTGGCCTGCTCTGCGGTATGGCGAGCGGGGTCAAGCAGATCGATGGTCGGGAAAGGCTCAGCCGGCTTGGGAAGATCCGGCTCATCTTTGACTAAGAACGGATGATCCAGTCCAGCAGCCTGCTGCTGATTTTTTTGCGCTTGGCGAATGGTTTCTTGGAACGGGTCGTCATCCTCACCCGCGCCACTGTTCGCTTGTTCTGCACGCTCAAGCTCGGACAGCCCATCTTGATTGCCATAAGTTGTGTCGGCGTGGAGAGACGATGAGGCTAAAGGCTCTTCGTCCACTTGCAAGCGGTCACTTGTTTGCGCAGTGGAGGCGTTGGTTTCTTCTGTTTCATCGACCTTAACATGCGATGATGAAAAAGAAGGCGCTTCGTGCTCGATGGCGATATCCCACTGCCCTAATGTCGGCTCACTGGATTGCCCACTTTCATCGGCCACTGATACCGCATTGTCTGCCGATGTATCATCGTCCGCTGGTATATCGGTCGCGGTGCGCGCTTGACCACCAAAGACAATCGGTGATTCGGCCTGTTCGGACTGACTCTCACTCTTATCATCCATCGCGGCTTTATCGGGTGCGGACGGCGTCAGGCGGCGTAAGTCACTGAGCTCCATCGGCTCAGAGGTTTGGGTTTCCACATCTGGAGTCTCCGACTCTGCCGGGACGCCCAGTTCTGCCGGCCTATCGCCACGGATACGGTTCACCGCCCAAGTGACTGCGTTGAGTGTCACCGCACCAAGGTTATCGACAATGGTTAACCACGAGATACCGCTAAAAAGCGTAAAACCGGCTGCCCATCCAAATAACATCACCAAGGTGGTACCCAACACATTAAATAACGGTAGCGCCAAGCTATTGGTCACATCACCCATGACGCCGCCAGACGAAAAATGCCAAAAGTCGTCAAAGTTCAGATCCGCCAGTGAGCAGCTGGTGAGAAACAAAGTAAACAACCCGAGAATACGCGCGCCAATAATGGTGTAATTAATGGGTTCGTCGTCACCACGGCGACGTAAAAACACCCAACCACCCAGGATAACAGCCGGAGGTAAGGGGTAAGCCAAAATACCGAAAGAGAAGAACAGGCTATCGGCTATCCACGCGCCCATGGCGCCTGCTGCATTGTGAACATCACCATGCCAAGCAGTTTGCGACCAAGACGGGTCGGCTGGATTAAAAGACAATAACGCCACCGTGGCAAACACGGCAGCCGCGAGTACCAAGATAAACCCACACTCTTTTAACCGCTGAACACCATCTAAACGCGCTTTGGAACGAGCTGCTTTGGGCTCCCGACGTAAAGAAAACTCCATCATCACCTGTTTAATACCGTTCTTGAACCGCATTCCTCATCCTATTTTGAGGCTTGCTCATATTGTCCTGACTTTACCACATTCATGCCATGAGGGCAGGCATGATGCCTGCTTACGCTAAATCTTTACCGAGATATCACACAATCCTCAGTGATCCGTGCAAAAAATAAGCCGAGCACAATGCTCGGCTTGCATTCTGAGAGGAGGTGTACCGCCCTCCTTTAAACCACCGGCTATCGCGTATGAATAACCAGGTGATTGCTTTGCTTGACCTCTTCCATTACCACATAAGTGCGCGTGTCATTCACACCGGGCAAACGCAGCAAAGTTTCACCCAATAACTTGCGATATGCCGACATATCCGCTACTCGTGTTTTAAGCAGGTAGTCAAAATCCCCTGACACCAACGAGCACTCTTGAATGTCCTCAAGCGTTTGCACGGCTTTGTTAAATTGTTCGAACACATCAGGTGCACCGCGGTTGAGTGTGATTTCGACAAACACCAACAGTGATGCATCCAAATACTGGGGGTTAAGCAGTGCTGTATAGCCAAGGATATAGCCTTGACGCTCAAGACGTCGTACACGCTCTAGACAGGGGGTTGGAGAAAGACCGACACGTTTTGATAACTCAACGTTAGAGACTCGCCCATCCTTTTGGAGCTCGTTCAGGATGTTGCGGTCAATGCGGTCCAATTCCTTGGAGGGCTTTTTTTTGGTATCTACCATTTTTTATTCCACCTTGTTACTTCCTTGCAAAAAGATATACCAAATTTAATAACATCTAAATGATTTTCAGCATCAAATGCTGGTTTATTGCCTTTATACTAGCCTGAAAATTGACAATATCAATAACAAGCCAGCCGATAACACTGAATAAACAAGAGGTGACAGCATGATCATTGGCGTTCCAAAAGAAATCAAAAACCATGAGTACCGCGTTGGTATGGTACCCGCGAGTGTTCGCGAGCTTATTTCTCACGGCCACTCTGTCTACGTAGAGACCAACGCAGGTAATGGTATTGGTTTCTCTGACGACGACTATATAGCCGCCGGCGCGTCTATCCTTCCCACTGCTGCTGACGTCTTTGCTAAAGCAGAAATGATCGTCAAGGTAAAAGAGCCACAAGCCGTTGAGCGTGCGATGCTCCGTGAAGGACAGATTTTGTTCACCTATTTGCATCTTGCACCAGATTTTCCGCAAACAGAAGACTTAATTAAAAGTAAAGCCATCTGTATTGCCTACGAAACGGTAACAGATTCTAAAGGTCGATTGCCACTACTTGCGCCTATGTCTGAGGTTGCCGGTCGTATGTCTATTCAAGCAGGTGCACAAGCGCTTGAGAAATCACATGGTGGTTCAGGCATGCTGCTCAGCGGTGTGCCCGGTGTTGAGCCGGCTAAAATCGTGGTACTAGGCGGTGGCGTAGTTGGCTCTAACGCTGCACGGATGGCGGTTGGCCTGCGTGCTGACGTGACTATTCTCGACAAAAATGTCGACACCCTACGTCGCCTCGATGAAGAGTTCCAAGGGCGTGCCAAAGTGGTGTACTCCACCGAGGAGACCCTGGAGCAACACGTGCTGAACGCTGATCTAGTCGTGGGCGCAGTACTGATCCCAGGGGCTGCTGCACCTAAGCTGGTGAACGAAGATCATATCAAACGTATGAAGCCCGGCGCAGCGGCTGTGGATGTGGCTATTGATCAAGGCGGCTGTTTCGCGACTTCACATGCGACCACTCATGCCGATCCAACCTATATCGTCGACGACGTGGTGCACTACTGTGTCGCTAACATGCCAGGCGCGGTGGCACGTACCTCTACTGTCGCACTAAACAATGCCACACTGCCATATATTGTTAAGCTGGCTAACAAGGGCTATCGCGATGCCTTGGTGGAAGACCAACACCTGCGCAATGGCCTGAATGTTATCGGCGGTCAAGTCACGATTAAAGAAGTCGCTGAAGGCTTTGATTTGCCGTATGTTGATGCCATGGACGCACTGAGGTCTGCGCATTAATCGGCTGCGCCAATCATAGAAATCGAGGGCACCATCACGGTGCCCTTTCTTTACCTTTCTAATTTACCTACAATCAGTCCATTCAAAAAAACGAACCTCTTTCCTGCTCGGAGACGTGAATGAGTAACATTAAGCATGCGAACCTTTTGATCTTGGGTTCAGGCCCGGCTGGCTACACGGCCGCTGTTTATGCCGCGCGCGCTAACTTAAACCCAGTAATGGTGACTGGAATGCAGCAAGGTGGGCAATTGACCACCACCACCGATGTCGAAAACTGGCCAGGAGACCCAGAGGGACTGACAGGACCGGCGTTAATGGATCGCATGAAAGCCCATGCGGAAAAGTTTGACACCGAGATCATTTTTGATCACATCAATGAGGTGGATTTGTCCTCACGTCCGTTCCGCCTAAAAGGCGATAACGGCGAGTTTACTTGTGATGCATTGATCATATCTACCGGCGCGTCAGCACAATACCTCGGCTTGCCGTCTGAAGACGCATTCAAAGGACGTGGTGTCTCAGCGTGTGCGACCTGTGATGGTTTTTTCTATCGCAACCAAAAAGTCGCGGTGATCGGCGGTGGTAACACCGCAGTCGAAGAGGCGTTATACCTGTCTAACATTGCCTCAGAGGTGCATGTTGTTCATCGTCGCGACACCTTCCGTGCTGAAAAGATTCTCGTTGATCGCATGATGGATAAAGTGAAAAACGGGAACATCGTGCTACACACTAACCGCGTACTCGATGAAGTATTAGGCGATGAAATGGGCGTGACCCAAGCACGCTTGAAAGATACCCAGAGTGATGAAACCGAAACGCTGGATGTGATGGGCGTGTTTGTTGCCATCGGCCACAAGCCGAATACCGACATTTTTGCTGGCCAACTCGACATGGAAAATGGCTACATCAAGGTCGAGTCGGGTCTCAATGGCAACGCCACCCAAACCAGTGTTGAAGGTGTGTTTGCCGCCGGTGACGTGATGGATCATGTATATCGTCAAGCGATTACTTCTGCCGGTACTGGCTGTATGGCGGCGCTGGATGCCGAGCGTTTTCTCGACGCTTTAGCCGATAAAAAATAAGCCCATGCTCTCATGCAGGCTGCCATTCGGTGGCCTGCCCAGCCTATTTGTAGGCTCTCATAAAATAATAAGACGATATGGATAAATCTAAACAGCGGGCGCTAACCCAATGGCTCAAGTCGCAGAGCACGTTAGCCAAACCCTGGTTAGTTGCGACGATTAGTATTGCACTCCTCTCCGGTGTGCTTTTGATTGCCCAAGCAGCACTTCTCGCCCACCTGCTGCACCAATTGATTATTGAACAAACAGATAAATTCGCGCTGCTCCCAAGCTTTGTCGCCTTAGCTGGCATCGTGCTAGCACGTGCGGTATGCAGTTGGGCAAAAGAGCAAACGGGCTACCGCTGTGGTGAAGCCATTCGCCAACATATCCGTCACCTGATACTGAACCGACTCGATGCGCTGGGGCCGGTAACGATTCAAGGGCGCCCGGCGGGAAGCTGGGCGAGCCTTATTTTGGAACAAGTGGAAGAGTTACAAGATTTTTTCGCTCGTTATCTACCGCAGATGGCTATTGCCGTGCTGATCCCCTTGGTGATCTTGGTTGCCGTATTCCCAATCAATTGGGCATCAGGCGTGATCTTTTTAGTCACCGCCCCGCTCGTGCCTCTTTTTATGGCGTTAGTCGGCATCAAGGCCGCAGATGCCAACCGCAAGAATTTCAAGGCACTGCAGCGTCTGTCAGGCTATTTTTACGATCGCTTGCGCGGCCTTCCGACCCTCAAGCTGTTTAACCGGGTCGACGCGGAAGCCGACCAACTTCACCTCGCCTCACACACGTTTCGTCAACGTACCATGGAGGTGCTGCGTCTCGCCTTTTTGTCATCGGCTGTGCTGGAATTTTTTACCGCGATTTCCATTGCCGTTGTCGCGGTCTATTTTGGTTTTAGCTTTATTGGTGAGCTCGACTTTGGCCATTATGGCGCCCCTATATCGCTATTTACTGGGTTATTTGTGCTGGTGCTCGCGCCTGAGTTTTACCAGCCATTACGTGATCTTGGCACGTTTTATCACGCCAAAGCCCAAGCGATTGGGGCTGCCGAATCCATCGTCGAGTTTCTCGATGCGCAACCCGATACCGGCACACAAGGCCAAGAGACACCCGATCTCGAGGCTGTGACCATCACCGCGCGCGATCTCGAAGTGCTCAGCCCTGATGGCCATGTCTTGGCAGGGCCGCTCAACTTTGACGTCAAAGCCGGTGAGCATATTGCACTTGTCGGCGTCAGCGGTGCAGGGAAATCAAGCTTGCTTAATGCGCTACTCGGCTTTTTACCCTACCGTGGCCGTCTTAGCATCAATGGCTGTGAACGCAGTGAACTTGATTTGACGCATTGGCGTCAGTCGATAAGCTGGGTTGGACAAAACCCACAACTTTTCCATGGCAGTATTCGCGACAATATTGCCCTCGCCAACCCAGAAGCGAGCCCTGAGACAATCAATCAGGTGATGACCCAAGCGTACGTAGATGAGTTTGTGATGCGACTGACCGACGGTTTAGCGCACTTTGTCGGCGACCGAAATGGTGGTTTATCGGTGGGCCAAGCGCAACGTATCGCTGTCGCACGGGCGTTGCTACAAAATGGCGCACTGTGGGTGCTGGATGAGCCAACCGCAAGTTTGGATGCACACAGTGAACAACGCGTGCTGGACACCTTGCATGCCGCCACCCAAGGTAGAACCTGTATTCAGGTTTCCCATCGTTTAGATACGCTGGCAACCAGTGACCAAGTTTGGGTCATGATGAACGGCAAGTTAGTACAACAAGGCCCTTATCACACACTGGCAGAAACCGGCCCGCTGGCAGAAATGCTGGCTTCCGCCGATAGGAGAAATCTCGATGCGTGAACTACTGCCTTATCTTCGCCTCTATAAACGTCACTGGTTTGGATTAAGTCTGGGGATGGTGTTGGCGTTTGCCACCTTGTTTGCCGCTATTGGACTGTTAACGCTCTCCGGCTGGTTTATTGCTGCTGCGGCTGTCGCTGGCCTAGCGAGCATCGCCACCTTTAATTACATGCTGCCCGCCGCCGGTGTGCGTGGCTTTTCTATTGGGCGTACATTCGGGCGTTGGGCTGAACGTGTGGTCAGCCACAATGCCACCTTCAAGCTGTTGGCGGATTTGCGGGTATCCTTTTTTCGCAAGCTCGCCCCTTTAGTGCCAGACCAAAGTCTGAACATGCGTGATGGCGATTTACTCAATCGCATGGTTGCCGACGTCGATGCCATGGACCATGTTTATCTTCGACTCATTAGCCCTATGGTTGTCGGCATCCTAGGCATTGTGGCTGTGAGTCTGTTTTTAGGTTGGTTTGATCCAATACTTGGCATGGCGCTTGGGCTGACACTACTGGTGTTATTGGTTGGACTTCCTATCATTTTTTATCGTTTGGGTAATGATCAAGGCCGTGCTCAATTGGAGCAAAACGCAGCCACGCGCATTGCACTGCTCGATTGGTTGCAAGGGCACGCCGAGCTGGCTTTATTTGGCGCACGTGACCGTTATCGCGCCCGTATCGATGACAGCGAGCAAGCGATGCTTCACGCACAAGCCAATATGGCGCGTATCACCGGGCTGGCCAATGCCGTGCTCGTTGCAGCAACAGGTTTAACACTGGTCGGTATGATATGGCTTGCGGCGGACGGGGTTGGTAGTCGTCTACCCGGCCCAATGATCGCCATGGTGGCTTTCACTACCATGGCAAGTTTTGAGTTGATGATGCCGATCACTGCCGCGTTCCAATACCTGGGCAAAACGCTTACCGCCGCGAAACGGCTCAATGCGATCACCGAGCGCACACCGAGTGTCCCTTTCCCCTCACAAGGACATTCTGGCCCCGCCATCGGCACCATTAGCTTTGATAACGTCAGTTACCAATACCCTGGCGCAGCACAAGACGCAGTTTCAAATATCTCGCTCCACGTGACACCGGGACAAACACTGGCACTGTTGGGTAGGACGGGGTGTGGCAAATCAACCTTATTGAACTTGGTCACCCGAGCGTGGGATCCCACCCAAGGTCAAATTACCCTTGATGATGTGCCGCTAACACAATGGCAAGAGCCAGCGCTGCGTGACGCAATGTCCGTGGTAACGCAAAAAGTCGATCTGTTTAATGGCACATTGCGCGATAACCTTGCACTCGCCAATCCTCATGCGTCAGACGATGTTTTAGCATCAACCCTAGAACGTGTTGGCTTGGGTGGGCTGCTAGAGGGTCAAGGGCTAGATGCTTGGTTGGGCGATGGCGGACGACAGCTTTCCGGTGGCGAGCGCCGCCGCTTGGGGATTGCTCGCGGGTTACTGCATCCCGCCCCTATCATGCTACTCGATGAACCCACCGAAGGGCTTGATGTGCAAACCGAGGCGGAGATCCTATCCTTACTACACACACATTGTCAGGATAAAACCGTGGTGATCATCACCCATCGCTTAGTCGGATTAGCACACATGGACAAAATATGCCTAATGGATGCAGGCCAAATTATTGAGCAAGGTACACACTCGTCGTTGCTCGCTCAGAATGGCCGCTATGCGCAACTCATGAACCGCTTGTAACGAGAGCGTGTAATATGACCCTCTTTTTACCGCCTTTAGCGCAAGATGATTTTCGCTTCCCGCCCGTTGACGAGGCACTCTCTCACCCCGATGGCTTGCTTGCCATTGGGGGAGACCTATCGCCCGCGAGACTGATGTCCGCTTATCGCAGTGGCATTTTCCCTTGGTTTGGCGAAGATGACCCTTTGCTATGGTGGTCGCCAAGTGAAAGGGCCGTGATCCAACCCTCTGATTTCCATGCCAGTCGCAGTTTGCGTAAAGCCGCCAAAAAGTCCGCGTATACCATCACGCTCAACCACGCATTCAAAACAGTGATTGCTACCTGTGCAGCCATTCGTGGACCTGAACAGACTTGGATTACCGATGAGATGCAAGCCGCTTACTGCCAGCTTCATACTCAAGGCGATGCGCACAGTGTCGAAGTCTGGCAAAACGATCTCCTTGTCGGTGGACTCTATGGCGTTGCCGTTGGTCAGGTGTTCTGTGGCGAATCAATGTTTTCCAAAGCCACCAATGCCTCTAAATTTGCACTTTGGCAATTCAGTCAATATTTTGCGCAGCTGGGTGGCCGTTATATTGATTGCCAAATGATGACACCACATTTAGCCTCTTTGGGCGCCAAACCCTGGACACGTGATGCGTTTATCACCGCGCTGCAAGCTCATCGCGACCGGCCCATTATCCAGGGCTGCCAACCGCAGCAGATCGCAGATTGGAGACCACAATGAGTGTGGGGATCCAGGTTGGCGTTACACCGACCGCACCTTGCCAATATTTACCCCGTCAGCAAGAGCAGCTGGCGGTGGTAATGTCTGCCGATTATCATACCCCCGAGCGGTATGGCGCGCTCCTGGCGGCAGGTTTCCGTCGTAGTGGCAACCTCATTTATCGACCACATTGCTCACAGTGCCAGGCTTGCCAAGCGCTTCGAGTAGATGTGAACCAATATCAACCCTCAAAAAGCCAAAAACGTCATCGCAGTCAGCTCCAGCGCCTCGACATCAAGGTGAGTGAACAGCTCGATGAAAACTGGTTTAGCCTCTATCAAAAATACATCGCCGCCCGTCATGCTGATGGCAATATGTACCCGGCTAAGCGTCAAGACTTTCTCGATTTTGTCAGCAGTGACTGGCTGTCACCTCGCTTTATTCACTTGTATCAGCGCGATCACGACCAGCCGACCTTGGTAGCTATCGCCGTAACCGATGTTGTCAACGATGGCTTGAGCGCACTCTACACATTTTTCGACCCCGACCACCGCTTCTCGCTTGGACGCGTCAGTATTCAAGCACAGCTTCAGCTAGCGGACTCACTCGGATTACCTTGGCTCTATTTGGGCTATCAAATCGATGCCTGCTCAGCAATGCGCTACAAAGCGGACTATTATCCACATCAACGCTTTATCAACCAGCAGTGGCGGGCGTTTTCCTGGCCGGTTATTCCACAATAGTGGCTATTTTTTCTAGCAAGGAGCGTCCCAACAGGGTAAAATTCGCACCCGAACTTTACAGACTTTCAGAATAGAGGCATTATCTGTCGGTCAAAAAATTGGCTACCAGAAGAGGCCTAAGAGGATTCAATGGCAAAAGAAGACGTAATTGAAATGCAAGGTACCGTACTCGATACGTTGCCTAATACTATGTTCCGTGTAGAACTAGAAAACGGTCACGTGGTGACTGCCCACATTTCAGGCAAGATGCGCAAGCACTACATCCGCATCCTGACCGGCGACAAAGTCACTGTTGAAATGACCCCTTACGATTTGTCCAAAGGTCGCATCGTTTTCCGTTCGCGTTAATCCTCCGAACGCGATCAAAAAACCCGGCATTTCTGCCGGGTTTTGCTTTTTATAATCACGACACCTTTTAATGACTGATAGCCTGTTATGCAGGCTCCATTTGATCGCTAAATTGGAAGTCCAATCGGTTATCTTTCAATACCACACGAACCGTCCCCCCGTTAACCAAGCAGCCAAAAAGTAGCTCGTTGGCCAGTGGCTTCTTGAGGTTATCTTGGATAACACGCCCCATCGGCCGTGCTCCCATTGCCTTGTCATAGCCTTCTTCTGCCAGCCAGCGCTTGGCCTCCGACGTCACCTCAAGCGACACTCCTTTGGCGTCCAGTTGGGCTTGTAGCTCAACAATGAACTTATCCACGACTTGCAAGATAACCTGCTCATCCAAGTGGTTAAACCAAATGATGTTGTCCAAGCGGTTACGGAACTCTGGTGAAAACACCTTCTTAATCTCAGACATCGCGTCATGGCTGTGATCTTGCTGAATCAAGCCAATCGATTTGCGCACCGTCTCAGCCACACCCGCGTTGGTGGTCATCACCAAGATAACGTTACGAAAATCCGCTTTACGTCCATTATTATCCGTCAAGGTGCCATTATCCATCACCTGCAGCAGCAGGTTAAAGACGTCTGGGTGTGCCTTCTCGATTTCATCCAACAACACCACGCTGTAGGGGTGTTTGATCACCGCATCGGTTAACAATCCGCCTTGGTCATACCCGACATAACCTGGAGGCGCACCAATCAAGCGGCTCACTGTGTGACGCTCCATATACTCTGACATATCAAAGCGCTGCAGTTCGATGCCCATGGCACGTGCCAACTGCACCGTGACCTCGGTTTTACCGACCCCGGTAGGCCCGGCGAACAAGAAAGAGCCGACGGGTTTATTTTCATCGCCCAAGCCTGCTCTGCTCAACTTAATCGCTTCAGACAGCGCCGTGATGGCAGTATCTTGGCCGAATACTAGCATTTTGAGCTTGTCATCCAGCGATTGCAGCACGTCCTTATCAGACGACGAAATAGATTTCTCAGGAATACGCGCCATTTTCGCAATCATACTCTCAACATCAGGGACGTTGACCGTTTTCTTGCGCTTGCTGGCTGGCGCCATACGACACCGCGCACCTGCTTCATCAATCACATCAATCGCTTTATCTGGCAGATGACGTTCATTGATGTATTTCGCCGACAGCTCAACCGCGGCACGAATTGCCTTATTGGTATAACGCACTTCGTGGTGAGCCTCATATTTGGGCTTCAAACCCATCAGAATCTTGGTGGTATCGTCAATTGATGGCTCAATCACATCAATTTTCTGGAATCGACGCGCCAAGGCGCGCTCTTTTTCGAAAATAGAGCCGTATTCTTGATAGGTCGTCGAGCCGATACAGCGTAGCTTTCCGCTACTGAGGAGCGGCTTGATGAGATTAGCGGCATCGACCTGACCGCCACTCGCGGCACCAGCGCCAATGATGGTATGGATCTCATCGATAAACAGTACCGCATGATCCTCTTTTTCAAGTTGCTTTAAGATCGATTTAAATCGCTTTTCGAAATCGCCACGGTATTTAGTGCCCGCGAGCAACGAGCCAATGTCTAACGAGTAAATCACGCAGTCTTTAATCACATCAGGTACTTGGCCTTCGACAATGCGCCATGCCAAGCCTTCCGCAATCGCCGTTTTACCAACGCCGGCTTCACCAACCAATAGAGGGTTATTCTTGCGACGGCGACACAATACCTGGATGGTACGTTCAAGCTCTTTATCACGACCGATAAGCGGGTCAATCCCACCCACTCGGGCGAGCTGGTTAAGGTTAGTCGCAAAGTTTTCTAACCGATCTTCTCCCGGTTCTGCCCCGGACTCATCCGCGCTCATGTCGCTGCTTGGTAGATCATCCCCTTCGTCTTTGGTCGTACCGTGCGAGATATAATTCACCACGTCGAGGCGGCTGACATCATTCTTTTTCAGCAGATACGCGGCGTGGGACTCTTGTTCACTGAAAATAGCGACCAATACATTCGCACCGCTCACCTCACTGCGGCCTGAAGACTGCACATGAAAAACAGCGCGTTGGAGTACTCGCTGAAAACTCAGCGTCGGTTGTGTTTCCCGCGACTCGTCATCTGCGGGGATAAGCGGCGTTGTTTGCTCAATAAAGGCATCGAGCTCTTTGCGTAGCGCCTCCAAGTCCGCGCGGCATGCCACGAGCGCGTCGTGCGCAGCCGCATTCTCGATTAACGCGAGAAGCAGGTGCTCCACCGTCATGAATTCGTGGCGTTTCTCACGCGCACGTGCAAACGCGCCATTCAAACTGGCTTCAAGTTCTTTGTTAAGCATAAAGGCACCTCCCTCAAAAACCGCGCTAAAGCGTGATGGAGCCGGCTAAGCTTTCTCCATCGTACACAGGAGAGGATGACCATGCTCTTTGGCATACATCATCACCTGTGCCACTTTCGTTTCAGCAACCTCGGCGGTAAACACGCCACAGACCGCTTTTCCTTCATAGTGCACCGTCAGCATGACTTGTGTCGCTTTGTCCACGTCCATGGCAAAAAACGTTTGGAGCACTTCGATGACAAACTCCATCGGCGTGTAGTCATCGTTGTTTAGCACCACCTTATACATCGATGGTGGTTGCAATTTTGTCTTTTCTGACGTCTCAATGTCTGCGTCAGGCAAACCCCACTGGTTCCAATTACTCATAACTCATTCAATGCATTGTTAGGGTGTCTAGGTAAGTGATGTGGCGGGGCACTACTGCCATCCACGATTCCCGTCCACCTATACTTAAAGTTAAGCCACAGATTGTATTCCAGCAACCTTTTCATTGCGAACATCGTCTGCCTGAGCAATTGTTAATCATCACACTGTCTAATAGTGTTGAATGGCGGATTTCGTTCACCCTGACCGCTAAAAGCCCTTTGTATCGCCCTGCATCGGGATGCATAAAAAACAAGACACAGAAAAACCATGAGGCGTATTCTTTCTTATGCCTCCCTGACGCAAAAGCTAACGTTTCTGCCTTCGCCTTCTCAGGATACAATATTCACTAAATGTTCATCTTTACGCAAAACTGGCATGGGAGCATAGTGGGTTCACCCTCGCTCAGACAAAATAGTTAAGTAATAAAGAGCAGACTCTTAGCATAAAAAGCAATAAACAGCCAGCATTTAGCGTGTCTATCACTTGGTTGGCGTATTATTAGTGATGAAATATGCTGTCGTTACGCTAAATAATCTATGCAATTGAGGTGTCTGTTGCCGGATAAATAATTGCCACTTCCTCACACTTTTTCGATTTGTTATTACATTACTGTTATAAGTTATATCCCACACTTGACTGCCTAAAAGTATCTACTAAAGTGAAACATGTGGTAGGTAAACTGACCATGTCACTTCGGTCAATCCCACGATTGCAGACACACTGGCGTGTCGCGAGTAAGTTTGAAGAAGTGGAATGAGCGCGTTTATCGCAGGTATGCAAAGTTTGATGCAAGAAGGATGTGTCGCATGGAAACTGGTACAGTAAAATGGTTTAACAATGCAAAAGGATTTGGCTTTATTTGTCCGGTAGAGGGAGAAGGAGATGTATTCGCCCACTATTCTACCATCCAAATGGACGGATATAAGACATTAAAGGCAGGTCAAACTGTCAATTACGAGGTTCAGGAAGGACCAAAAGGCTACCATGCCAGCGAGATTGTGCCAGTCGATCAAGAAGCAGCAAAGTAACGCTGCATCCGGTCGGCCAAATGGAAAAGGCGAGCTTGCGGCTCGCCTTTGTTGTTTGTGTCATCGGCAAGTAATTTAAAGCATCCCTAGCATCTGTTTGTAATGCCGACGACAAACCGATACATAACGCTCGTTGCCACCGATGACGACTTGATCACCATCCGCAATGGCGTTGCCTTGGCTATCTTGGCGAATGACGCGGCTCGCTTTTCGCCCACAATGACACACGGTTTTCAGTTCAACGAGCTTATCGGCCCACGCCAGCAAGTATTGTGACCCTTCAAACAGCTCACCACGAAAATCTGTTCTTAATCCGTAGCACAATACGGGGATCCGCAGTTTATCCACTACGTCGGTTAATTCGAGGACTTGTTGTTTGGTTAAAAACTGGCTCTCATCAATCAATAAACAATCAACCTTCTCTTGCGCTAAGATAGTCGCAACATGCTCAAAGAGCGAAGTATGATTATCATAGAGATGCGCATCGGCCTCTAGCCCAATTCGTGAGCTAATTTTCCCTACCCCATAACGATTATCAATCGCTGCTGTGAACAATAGAGGCTGCATACCTCGCTCTTGGTAGTTAAAGGCCGACTGTAAAAGGGTGGTTGATTTACCCGCATTCATTGCCGAGTAATAGAAATATAATTGAGCCATAACCGTCTCTGCACGTAACACCCATTCTGGGCGAGCTGAAATTGATAAACAGGCATGCTACCGCACCAGCAGAAAAAGAAAAGCCCCGCGTGGGCGGGGCTCGGTGTTTAACCAATCAATTTGCAAGGCCGCTTTTTAAGCCACATCAATCCGGCACAAAGAGCAACAAAGGCAAGTACTGTGACGACAAGTGACCAAAGTAAAGAGGCAGTAAAGCCTAATACCAAGAAGCCTACTGTTGAGACAACTGCACCACCTATGGCATACGGTAACTGGGTGGCAACGTGGTCAATGTGGCCGCATCGCGCCCCTGTTGAGGACAAGATGGTGGTATCCGAGATAGGTGAACAATGATCACCAAATACGGCGCCAGCTAATACGGCCGATAACATCGGCAACATCAGTGCGATATCGGTCGCGGCAGCTAGGTCGCCGGCAATCGGTAGCATAATACCAAACGTTCCCCACGATGTGCCTGTCGCAAAGGCCATCACCGCGGCGAGTAAAAAGAGTACAACCGGTAAAAGCTGTGCAGGTAGGTTACCTTCGACTAACGAAGACAGGTACTTGCCGGTTTGTAGATCACCAATAATGTGACCAATCGACCAAGCAAATAGCAAAATGAGGATCGCGCCGAACATTGATTTGGCACCGACCCACAGTGTTTTAGCAACCGCGGATGCAGCGATATTTTGTCTGCCTGTCATCACCAAAGAGATGGCCAAGCCCGCAAGCCCGCCCCACAATAGCGACATACCGACATCGGTATTCTCAAACGCACCAAGGACGGTGAAAGGGAGTTGATCAGACGCCAATGACTGTCCGCCTGTATATAGCATGGCACCGACAGTGGCGACAACCAATACGACGATCGGCGCGACTAAATCGGCCACCGTTCCCGTTTCGCTCTCTTCAATCCCCAAGTCGTCACAGATATCCGCACAGTTTTCGCTTTCATCACCAAGACGACTTCCTTTTTTTGCTTGGTATTCAAATTGGCGCATTGGGCCAATATCCAATTGAAACCACACCACTGCGAATACCAGTAACAAGGCAAAAATCGCGTAGAAATTCATCGGAATCATGGTGACAAACGCGCCTAACGCCGTGTAATCCGTTACCCCATGTGCAACCAAAATCGACCCGATTACCGTAATAATGTAGGCGCCCCAGCTGGATGCAGGCGTAATGACACACATAGGGGCTGCGGTTGAATCAAGGATGTATGCCAGTTTTGCTCGAGAAACGTGGAAGCGATCCGTCACAGGACGGGAAACGGCCCCTACCGCCAAACTATTGAAGTAATCATCGACAAAAATAAATACGCCGAGAAAAGCAGCCAGTAGTTTCGCGCCACGCTTACTTTTAATTCGACTTTGTGCCCAATTAGCAAAAGCACGTGTGCCGCCAGACAAGGATAACAGCGCAGTGATCATCCCCAGCAAAATAAGGAAGCCGAGAATACTCAGATTCCAACTATTTAAGCCACCGTCTGCAAAGAATAGACCGGCTACCACATCAAGCAGATACTGCCCTGCAGGGACAAACGAAAAGTCAGTCAGTAATACGGTACCCAGTACGATCCCCATGCCCAAGGACAATAAAACACGTCGTGTTGCGATCGCGAGGCCTAGCGCCAACAAGGGAGGAAGTAGTGATAAAGCGGATGAAGAAAAATCTGTTAAATTCATGATCTCAGTGTCAACCAAGTGGTTGGAGATCTACTGCAGAAGTGAAGACGGTGAGGCGTGGTATCACACGGCAAACAACTTGCCTCCTACATACAGTAGCGCTCCATAGTGTGTTTCTAAGTACTATGGCAGTGCTGTCCCTATTCGGTAACAGCCCCAGCTCAATCGGTGTGATGACCAGACTGGCTTCGGCGTTGATTCCTTTTATGCGCCCTCTTTGGTATCACCCTCTTGCGCACGACTCATAAACAACGCACCTCTACGTTAAGCGTGGTGCATTCTACACATCGTGCTTACTATCGCAACTGTTTATGGTTGAAAAAACGCCGAACAGCCCCAAACAGCTTTAATGCCAATAAAACACTTCCTTTATTCTATTTTTTTAGACATCACCACCAAAAAGGCACAGATAATTTGATCGACATTTGCAGATAACTTGTAAATATTAAATAATATGACCTATTAATATAGGTAACATTGTATATTTTAATTATAATGCTATCATCTTTTTCGATTAACATATAAAGCAAATAGGAACCAATAATGTCTGATGCAATGAAAGCTCTACTCAATTTGCGTAGCCTACGCGCAGTTGCAAAAGAGATGTCTACTGAACAACTGAACGAAGCCTTAGAAAAACTACAAACGGTTGTTGAAGAGCGCAAAGAAATCGATCGCCAAGCGGAAGCGCAAGAAAAAGAGCGTTTAGAGAAGTTAGAAAAATACCGTGCTATGTTAGAAGCAGACGGTATTGGCCCAGAAGAAATCGTGGCGTTGCTAGGTGGTGCTTCAAAGAGCAAAGCATCGGGTAAACGCGCGACTCGTCCAGCAAAATATCAATATACGGGTGAAGACGGCTCACAAAAGACGTGGACAGGCCAAGGCCGTATGCCTAAGGTTATTCGCGAAGCCACTGAAAGCGGCCAAGCAAAGCTTGAAGATTTTCTTATCCCAGGCCAAGAAGCCTAAGAACTTATCCCAACATAAAAAAAGAGGCGCTCAGCCTCTTTTTTTTATCACTTAATCAAATTTAATTCTATCCGCTAAATGGCTCACTGCTAAGGCAAAATAGTGCGAGCGGTTCCAATTCAATAGACTTTGATAGTTATTATAGACAAGGTACGCTCTACCTTTTTCATCATCAGGCTGAATGAGCCACGCATCAATATCGACTGTGGGTAACGCGTGACCATTCATACGCCGTACCCCACGAGCTTGCCACTCACTTAATGATTGTGCTTTATCACTTTGCGTACCAAGTAATGTACGATCAATCGCTTCAGGTAGCTGAACCTGCCGCCCCCATGTATAGGTATCGTCCCAGCCCGCTTTTCTTAAATAATTGGCCGCAGATGCAAAGACATCAGCTTCTGTTTGCCAAATATCTTTTTTGCCATCTTGGTTTCCATCGACTGCATAGTTAATAAACGAGCTCGGCATGAACTGGCATTGTCCCATTGCGCCTGCCCACGACCCTTTCATTTCTTCGGGAGCAATATGCCCTTGCTGCAGTATTTTCAGTGCAGCCATTGTTTCTTTGCGAAAAAAGGCTTCACGCCGCCCATCAAAAGCTAAGGTTGATAAAGCTTCAATCACGTTATAACTACCCTGGAGCTTGCCAAAATTACTTTCTACTCCCCACAAGGCAACAATAAAACGCGGCTGAACCTGATAGTGTTCACCGATGGTTTTTAGCGCATCGTAATGCTGGCGGTAGAGTTTTTTTGCTTGCGCAACTTTCCAATCCGGCACGGCTCTTGGAATGTACTCATCAAGCGTGAGTCGCCGTTCGGGTTGATTTCGGTCAGAGCTAACCGCGCGCTCGTGGTACGTTATCCCCTTAAAGGCACGTTCGAGTATTGGCTCACTGATGCCAGCTTCCCGGGCCTCGGCTTTCAACGTGGCAACGTATTTATCGAATCCAGGCTTGGCCACTGCAGGAGTTACCAAGAGTGCTGCTGCCATACAGGCTGAAATCATACCTTTGCGCATAGTCTTCCTTTTACAGTTTTTCGTTTTTATTACGAATGGCCTGCAAGGCCGCGTCTGGCGGTGGGGGTAATTGCACAAAAAACCCATCACTTTGCAGGCTTTGCTTAACCTTATTAATGTCAACGGCGGCAAGCTTGTCGCGCTTGTCCAGGTTGATCATCATGGCAAATTCGGGTTGTCCAAAGCTGTTCATTAACGCCTCGGGCACATTATCGAATTTATCTTTCTCTGCTAGATAAAGATAGGTGCCTTCTTTCTTTTTGCTACGATAAATTGCGCAATACATCTCAAAAGTCCTCATGAGCATGCCATAAAACAGGCGATACATTGTCATCTTCGGGTAAAGGTTTGTTAAGCTTTGCAGCAAAGTGTGTCAAAACACGTATCTAGTGCCATTTCTCTCTCAAACACTAAAAAACACTAGTAAGCGGAGAAATAACGCATCAGTGGCAAACCCTGCTTGCCGCATTGGCGCTGTGAATATACCATGCTATCCAACGTCTGATAATGCGCGTCTGACTCGTGTTTAAACGACAAAACCGGGATCGAATAACATGCTCAAACAACCGGAGTTGAAAGGCTCAACATTTACCCTTTCCGTCCTCCACCTCGTTGACGATAATTTTGCTGCCGCGGCAGACATTTTGACAGAAAAAGTCACTCAAGCACCGGCATTTTTTCAAGGGGCGCCTGTTGTTGCTGACATTAGCCGTCTATCACAGCGCCCTGATATTCATGCACTCAAACAGTGCTTACAAGCAACAGGGATGATTCTCGTCGGGCTCACTGGCGTGACTCACAATGATACGCGTCAACTCGCCCTAGAGGCACAATTAGCGGTACTGAAATCGAGTAAACAGTCTCGGGTTGCCGACCCGGTTCAACCGCCGGCAAAAGTCGTGACCACACCGGTGCGTTCCGGCCAACAAATTTATGCGAAAAACGCTGATCTGGTGATCCTCAATCATGTTAGTGCCGGCGCAGAAGTCATTGCCGATGGCAGTATTCATATCTACGGCGTGTTACGGGGTCGAGCGATAGCGGGAGCCAGCGGCCAAAAGCAAGCGCGCATTTATTGTCAGAACCTTCAGTCAGAATTACTGTCAGTAGCAGGAAGCTATTGGCTCAGTGATAAAATTCCATCAGAACATTTAGAGCGCCCCTCAATGGTGTCGCTTAATCAAGAAAGCTTACACATTGACCCCCTCACGCTATAAGAGAATAAGGAAGAGGAATGGCACGAATTATTGTAATCACCTCCGGTAAAGGCGGTGTTGGAAAAACAACGTCGAGTGCAGCATTAGCGACCGGGTTGGCCATGACGGGTAAAAAAACCGCCGTGGTCGATTTTGATATTGGCCTACGCAACCTAGATTTAGTGATGGGTTGTGAGCGCCGCGTGGTCTATGATTTTGTTAACGTCATAAACGGCGAAGCCAATCTCCATCAAGCGTTAATTAAAGACAAACGCGTTGAGAACTTGTTTATTTTACCGGCCTCTCAGACGCGCGATAAAGATGCGTTGACCAAAGAAGGTGTCGAGCGTGTTTTAAAAGACATGGACGAGCTTGGCTTTGAATACATTATTTGCGATTCACCGGCGGGGATTGAAGCTGGCGCGTTGATGGCATTGTATTTTGCAGATGAAGCCATTGTGACCACCAATCCAGAAGTTTCATCCGTACGCGATTCGGATCGAATTCTTGGTATTCTCGATTCTAAATCGCGCCGCGCAGAAAACGGTGAGGATCCGGTCAAACATCACTTGTTACTCACTCGCTATAACCCTGCACGCGTCACCAATGGTGAGATGCTCAGTGTTGAAGATGTAGAAGATATTCTGCGTATTCCACTATTAGGCGTTATCCCGGAGAGCCAGTCGGTGTTGCACGCTTCCAACAAAGGCGAGCCTGTGGTGCTTGACCAAGAGTCAGATGCCGGCCAAGCCTACGAGGATGCAATTGCTCGGTTACTGGGTGAAGAGCGCCCCTTCCGATTTATTGAGGAAGAGCGCAAAGGTTTCCTAAAACGCTTATTTGGAGGCTAATGTGGCACTGCTTGAATTCTTCCGCCCATCAAAGAAAAAATCGGCCAACATTGCCAAAGAGCGTCTGCAAATCATTGTTGCTGAGCGCCGCAGTGCCGATAGCCCAGCTCCCACGTATCTGCCCCAGTTAAAGCAAGATATCTTGGATGTGATTCGCAAATACGTAGATATCGCACCAGACCAAGTGTCTGTTAGCCTCGAGCAAGGGGATGATGACTTGTCTGTGTTGGAGTTAAACGTCACCCTGCCTGAAGAGGGGAAAGAGAGCTAACTCTAACGCGGTTGGGATAATAACAAGAAAGCGGTACCTTTGGGGCACCGCTTTTTTATGCGCGGAATAATCGCTATGTACCAGGGGCGTTAGGGATCATCGCCAGCAAGTCCTTCCCCACAATTCGATAGCGCCAACCCGTGGCGAGATCGGGCCGCTTCTCCTCCTGGCATTGCTCGCGCCATACCCAGGTAATTAACTGGTTCAGCTGTTTCTTTGAACCGATAAACTCAGGCGCAAGGCCCAGTTGGTCCGCCACGGTTTGTACCTGCTCTTTAATATTTTTAATCAACGATTTATAGCCAGGTTCATCCACCAAGCGTGTGATGACAGACGGGCATTTTACTACTGGCGTCTTGTCCGCTTGTGACGCCATTTTTATCAGCGTTTGCGCGTGATAGCGCACTTCATTTTTGTCGAATCCATGTTCATTCATTTGCTCAACGGTACGGATACCGTAGCGTGCCATTTTAAAAAGGTGCTGCTCTTTAACAATGAAGTTGAGTGCCATATTTCGGCGTCGTGCTTCCTTTGCACGCCATTTGGCAAGGGCTTGCAAAACGGCCAGTTGTTGACGATTAAGCTGCCACGCATATTTGATATCGAGGTAAGCGGCCTCATCTGATTTTGCCAGCTGTTTTTTACGGCTCAGCAATGCACACTCTTCCACCATCGCGTCTTGCCACTGAGTCTGCGCCAGTGCTTTGGTCAACGCTTGATAAAGCGGTAGTAAATAGTACACATCGGCGGCTGCATACTGTTTCTGCTTTTCTGTTAGAGGGCGCGCGCACCAATCGGTGCGGGACTCCCCTTTATCCAAGCTGACACCGACATAGCGCTCCACTAAGCTGGCAAAGCCTTCGGAGACGCCATGACCCAAGAAAGCAGCGACAATTTGGGTATCGATCATTGGGGTTGGCAACACCCCAGCATAGTGTTGAAAGACTTCTAAGTCTTCACTGCTTGCGTGCAGTACCTTGGTGACGCGCGTATCACTCAACAACGCCCATAGCGGCGAAAGATCATCGATGGCTAGCGGGTCAATGAGCACAAGGTGCTCGCCATCATAAATCTGAACAAGGCCCAGTTGTGCATAAAAGGTACGCGTGCGGACAAACTCGGTATCAAGCATCACAACAGGTTGTTGACGCAATTGCGCACAGATAGAGGCCAACTGTTGATTTGAGGTGATTTGTTGGTAATTCACAAAAAAGCCCATAAAGAAAATGCCGGCTAGGCCGGCATCTCGTGATTCGTTATCGACAGTTTACCCTTTTCTGGGCCCGTTCGCATTAAGCCGAGGCTTTTTGCTCCGTGGCTTGTGGTTCATCACGTAACTCTCGACGAAGAATTTTACCCACGTTGGTTTTAGGCAGTTCGTCTCTAAACTCCACAACACGTGGCACCTTGTAGCCAGTGAGGTGTTTGCGACAGTGCGCCACAAGGTCATCGCGCGTAAGAGAAGGGTCTTTTTTGACCACACAGATTTTAACCACTTCTCCAGAATTCTCATCCGGCTGACCAATAGCGGCAACTTCTAACACCTTATCATGCAAAGCAACGACATCTTCCACTTCATTAGGATACACATTAAAGCCCGAGACGAGGATCATGTCTTTCTTGCGATCCACGATATGTAAAAAGCCGTCATCGTCAAATTGCACCACATCCCCGGTGGCTAACCAACCATGCTCGTCAATGCTCTCTCGTGTCGCCTCTGGACGATTCCAATACCCTTGCATCACTTGCGGGCCGCGCACTAACAACTCACCCGGTTGATTATCCGCCACATCGTCCCCTTGATCGCCGACGATGCGTACCTCCGTTGATGGCACGGGGAGACCAATGGAGCCGTTATAGTCACGTAAGTCATAAGGGTATGCAGCGACAAGGGGTGAGCACTCTGTTAACCCATAGCCTTCGAGTAGATGCTTGCCCGTTAGCTTTTTCCAACTCTCGGCAACGGCACGTTGTACCGCCATACCACCACCCACTGTCAGGCGCAGATTGGAGAAGTCCAACTCGTGGAAGTCTTCATTGTTAAGCAAGGCATTGAATAACGTGTTAACGCCAGTGATTGCTGTAAACGGATACTTTTGTAGCTCTTTGACAAAGCCTGGAATATCACGTGGATTGGTGATCAATAGGTTTTGTCCACCCATTTCAATAAACAATAGGCAGTTTACCGTGAGGGCGAATACGTGATACAGCGGCAATGCGGTGACCACCAGCTCTTCGCCTGCATTAAGTACCGGCTGATACGTGCCTTTCGCCTGATAGACATTAGCCAGCATATTTCTGTGAGTCAGTACCGCACCTTTCGCCAGCCCCGTGGTGCCACCGGTATATTGTAAAAACGCAATGTCTTCGCCTTTTAAAAAAGGCTTCACGTATTGCATACGTCGGCCACGGCGCAGCGCTTGGCGCATCGAGGTCGCGTGCGGCAAATGATACTTAGGCACCATTTTTTTGACGTACTTGACCACGAAATTAACCAGAGTCCCTTTGGCTCGTGGCAACTGTTCACCCAAGCTGGTCAATACCACATGTTTTACTGGTGTATTATCGACAACCTTCTCTAGCGTGTGAGCAAAGTTACTGACAATCACAATTGCTTTGGCCCCTGCGTCTGTCAACTGGTGCTCAAGCTCGCGGGGGGTATACAGCGGATTAACGTTAACGGCGACACAACCCGCACGCAAAACACCGAACAATGCAATCGGGTATTGCAGCAAGTTCGGCATCATAATGGCAACGCGATCGCCTTTTTTCAGTTTCAGCTCATTTTGTAGATAGGCAGCAAACGCTCGGCTACGCTCTTCCAATTTGCGAAATGTCATGACCTGCCCCATGTTGATGAAGGCAGTTTGGTCTGCGTACTGTTGTACAGAATGTTCAAACATCTCAACGAGAGAGCGATGGGCATCTGGATCTATTTCCGCCGGTACATCCGACGGGTAGCGATTAAGCCATACCTTTTCCACTGGCTTTCTCCTATGTGTTAGCTTGCAGGCCATGTGGCCTACTTCGATCGACGCGAGGCATAATTCAAACAGGTGTTTAACCTACCCACCATAGCGTTAACATTATTGTTACACGAGCATTTTAAGTGCGCGTTTGAATTTTGGTCACAAAATCCGTTATCAACGACACAGTTTGTTGCGGTTGCTGAAGGTGGCAATGATGTGTCCCGGGGAGTTCAACAAGGGTTAGTTGCCGAAACCACCTCGTGCGTTGCTCTGCATCGGCAGCGCGCAGCGCAGGATACCCATCGGTTGCTCGAATCGCGAGTACAGGGCACTCTATCGACTTAATAATCGACTCCCCATGGCCTGGTGCCATCCGATACAATGGCTCATTGCGAAGCTTGGGGTCGTGACGCCAACTGACACCACCATCACATCTCTGGATCCCTCTTGCGACCAACGGCATCAGTTGCTCACTCGCGACCTTGTTGATGGACGCGCGCAATTGTAGCGCCTTGACAGCAGAATCAAAGATGCGCGGACGTTTTTGAGCCGAATTTAAGCGCTGATTAAGACTTTTCGCTATTCGTTCGGTGATTTTGTGCTCAGGTTCAACAATAGGGCCAAGTGCTTCTATCGATATCATGCCATTTATCGATGTAGGAAAGCTGGCCGCATAGCAACTCGCCACTAGCCCTCCCAATGAATGCCCCACCAATATCAAAGGGCCCCTTTCCTCGTTCGGTGACAACAACGCGTGATTGAGCACTTGATGTAAGCTATCGAGATAGTCAAAAAACGGATAATAGTGATCCCCTTTTTTATGCTCAGACAAACCATGCCCGGGCCAATCAAAGAGCAGCACCCCATACTCTTGAGGCAATAACGGGATCAACGGGTGAAAGCTTGCTAGGTTATCTTGCCAACCATGTAAAAAAACCAGTGTCGGCGCTAAGCCGCGTGCCGGGCGTGTTGCCGCAGCCACTGTTACATCGTTAAGTTGTATGGAGGTCGGGGTTAAGCCGGGGGCGACACCAAGCTCTGCAGGGTTAGATGCCAGCAAGGCGTCAAAGGCGCCGGCCAATTGAGAGGTTGTCATTGCGGTCACGTTTAATCGCTAATAAGGTAAGGTAATAACACTTTGCACCCGCCCAGTGCCAACGCCAATGCGCACACGAGAGCAATACAAGCCGTAGCAATACGGCCTATCATCGTCGACAAGGTGCTGCTCTATGTCCCAAAGCTGGTGCCCTTTTACCACGATAACTGGGTAGTCATAGGAGTAATCGCCGACTTTGCCTGATTGACGCTGCTGAAAGTCGCCCAATACCGTAATCGGTCGACCTTTCGCGTAATCTGCCGGTTCGATAAAACCTGGAAAAATCGCTTTGAAACGCCCGAGCGATGAAGCATCGATATCGGGCCGACCCGCATGGGACGTTGGCAAGGCCACAATTTCAACCACAGAGTCGTTTTCACGGTTTTTCACTGCGGCGATAAGCCCGCCTAGACGGACTTCTTCCCCTTGCTGCGCCTTGGTCATCTTTGCGACCACCGGATATTCCGTCACCGGCTGCTCCATTCGACCCTTTAGCGATTCAGGCAAGCTTGTGCAGCCACTCAACACCAAGGCACCCAGTGCAACGACAAACAAATACGGCTTCATTTAAGGCTCCTTCAATGCCACGTCAAACATAAATATCGACGCCAACTAAATTGATCAGTTCCTCGCGCCTTGCTTGATTTAACACCGCGAAATACGATTCCATCGCCTGACGACCGCGACCGTCTGGCAAATCATATTGCACATATGCCTGTTTTGCCTGTTCGGCTTGAGCGATAGAAGCGGGATCCACGCGTTGACGCACCGCCTTAGCAACTTGCGTCGGTTTCGGTGTTTGCTTACGCGTGGCTTGCGGTTTTTTGCCCGTGCGTTGGGGCTGATTCGGCCGGTTAGCTTGTGGGGAGGATACGCCATTAATCGATACCATATTCACTTCCTTATTCCGCCGGCCTCATTCAGGTTATTCGCGCCCTGGCAATTTTTTCCATGTCACTTTATCACGCAGATACGTCGGACTTGCGAGCTCTGCAGCAACCGTTTCTCCCGCGCGGTAGGCGTGCTTGGCAATGTCCAACATATCTTGCGCTTGAGGGTATAACACCTCAGAGGACACAGTCTGCAAAGATAAACGAGCAGCTAGATCAGGATAGGCTGGCCAACCCGTTCCTGCCAATGTCCACGCTCCCTCGGTACACTCAGGGGTGAATGCTTCCGGGGCGACAACCCTCTCTTCACCGACACACTGCCATACGCCAGCGTCAGTCCGCCGATATTGGCCAACATAGAGTTCACCCATACGCGCATCAATCGCCGCTAGTACCTGGGTCGACTCATGTAGCCGATAGCTTTGTGCGGCCATCGCTTCTAGTGTTGAAACACCAATCATGGGCACATCCGCCCCAAACGCTAAACCTTGTGCAATACCGATGCCAATACGCACACCGGTGAAGCTTCCTGGCCCGCGGCCAAACGCCAGAGCATCTAATTGCGCCAGCCCAACACCCGCTTCTGCCAATACCTCATCCACCATGGGTAAGATTTTGTTGGTATGCTCTCGTGGTGCGACTTCACTACGCGCTATGATCTTATTATCACAGCACAATGCCACTGAGCAGTTTTCGGTCGCCGTATCGACGGCAAGTATTCGTAGCGTCATTTAACCCTCTATAGGTTGATCTGATAAATGCGAGTTAATTGGGTTACTCTCGGTGCCACTAACCGACAAAAAATCGTCGATTTGGTGTAAATCCCGCGTGCGCGGGATTGCCGGCAAGCTCCGTAAAAATGTCGCCCCATAGGCGCGGGTCACTAGGCGGTTATCACAAATAACCAGTGCGCCAAAATCTTGTTGGTCTCTAATTAGACGGCCAACCCCTTGCTTTAACGTGATCACTGCCTCGGGGATCTGCACCTGGGCAAAGGGATCCCCACCTTGCAATTTACAGTCCTCAATCCGGGCTTTTAGCAAAGGATCGTCGGGTGAGGCAAAAGGCAGTTTATCGATGATCACGCAACTGAGCGCTTGCCCACGCACATCAATACCCTCCCAAAAGGCGCCCGTCGCCACCAGCAACGCATTGCCCAACGACAAATATTCAGCCAATAGGCGCTGCTTGGGCATCTCACCTTGCATGAGCACCGGCAATGACAGCTGTTCACGAAATAAGGCTGACAGCTCGCGTACCATTTGATGTGACGTACACAGGAAAAAGCAACGGCCTTGGTTACGTTCAATCACTGGCCCCAATAATGCAGCAAGTTTGTTGGCACGACGAAAACTATTGGTTTCCGGTACATGACGAGGCACGCAAAGCCTCGCCTGATTGGGATAGTCAAAGGGGCTTTCCAGTGTCATTTGCTGCTTAGCATCAATTCCTAGGCGGTGGTTAAAATGCGCAAAGTCTCCTTCAACGGCCAAGGTTGCGGAAGTGAAAATCCAAGCACCACCCTGTTCGGCCATTTGCTCACGAAAGCGATCGGCGACCGACAAGGGCGTAATGTTGAGGCTAAAGTGATGCCGCGTACATTCGTACCAATAGGAGTAGCCAGTGATTGAGGTGTCTTTTAAGCGCGCAAGCCGTGCTTTAAATAAGGTAATACGGTCAAACGCAGCGTCAAGTAATTGGCTTCGCCCCAAGGATAACTTCACTACATCATGGGCAAGTTCGAGGGCATCAGCCAATCGTACCAACTCTTTTTCAACCGTGGGCGAAGCCTGAAGTTCACGCCAATTGCCGCGGTAACCGGGCTCGCCCATCACCAAACGCATATCCATTGCCGCTTGTGAGAGACGTTCGGCCACTTTTTCTAATTGGCGAGTATCTCGCAGCTCAGTGCGATAAGCGATATGAATGTCTTTGGCAACATCTTGCAATTGCCGACTGGATAGCGATTGACCAAAATACTGACTGGCGATATCGGGCAACTGGTGCGCTTCATCAAACACCATCACGTCCGCTTCTGGGATCAGCTCGCCAAACCCCGTTTCTTTGATGGCAACATCAGCCAAAAACAAATGATGGTTAACCACCACCACGTCGGCATCCATCGCACGACGTCGGGCTTTGACCACGTAGCAATCTTCGTAGCTCGGGCAATCTTTACCAAGGCAATTGTCATTGGTGGACGTCACAACGGGAATTAGCGGGCTGTCTTCTGCCAGTGCCTCACATTCACTTAGATCCCCCGACTCGGTATACGACGACCACTCGCGAATCTTCACCAGCTGACTCAATTGCCCAGGCTCGCTATCGGGACGATGGCACTCACTAATTTGGCGCTCGAGTCGCTCTGGACACAAGTAATTGACGCGACCTTTCAACAAGGCGGTGGTTCCTGTGTAGCCCAAGGCTGACTTCATCAGCGGTAAATCACGGTGGTAAAGCTGCTCTTGCAGATTTTTCGACCCGGTGCTGATGATCGCCTTTTTACCGCTCAATAAAACCGGGGCGAGATAGGCATAGGTTTTCCCTGTCCCTGTGCCCGCTTCTACCACAAGCTGGCCTTGGTCACGAATTGTTGCATCAACAGCAATCGCCATATCTGTTTGCGGCTGACGAGGTACAAAACCATCAATCGCTTTAGCCAGCGCGCCAGTGTCTGAGAAAACCTTACGGATCATTGTATAAATACACAGGGGGAAAGCCGCCATTATGCCAAACCCCTCTACCGGATGAAACCACTGCCCTGAGAAACCGATGGCGCATCGTAAAATCACTTTGACCTCGCGGCTGAGACAGGGTACAACCGAGGGTTTAGTCATCAGCAGTACACAACAACATGGAACGAAAAACACTTCTCACGGACTGTCCTGACGCCCAAGGGCTTATCGCGACCATCACCAACATTTGCTACAAACATCAACTCAACATTATTCACAATCGTGAGTACGTCGATAATGTCACTGGGCAGTTTTATATGCGTACTGAGCTGGAGGGGATTTTTAATGATCACACCCTGCTTCTCGACCTTGACCATGCCCTGCCACCAGGTAGCCAGCGCCAACTGATTAGCTCGCGCCGCAAACGAGTGGTCATCATGGTCACCAAAGAATCCCACTGCCTGGGCGACATTTTAATGAAAGCCTACGACGGCTCGCTCGAGATTGATATTGCAGCGGTGGTCGGTAACTACGATAAGCTCCAGCCCCTGACAGAGCGCTTTGATATTCCTTTTCATTACGTGAGTCATGAAGGCCTAAGCCGCGAAGAGCATGAACAGGCGATGCTGAAAGCTATTCAAGGCCATCAACCTGATTACATTGTGTTGGCAAAATACATGCGAGTACTGACACCGGACTTTGTCGCCCAGTATCCACATCGCATCATCAATATCCATCACAGCTTTTTGCCTGCTTTTATTGGGGCCCGTCCATACCACCAAGCGTTCGAGCGCGGCGTTAAAATCATTGGCGCGACGGCGCACTTTGTCACCAATGACTTAGATGAGGGACCGATTATTGGCCAAGACGTGATTCATGTTGATCACAGCTTTAGCGCACAAGACATGGCCAAAGCAGGTCGAGATGTAGAAAAGAGCGTACTGAGTCAAGCCATCGAGTCTGTCACCGAGGACCGTGTTTTTGTCCATGGCAACAAAACCGTGATCCTATAGCACGTGACCTTGTGACAAAGTACGCTGACCGTGAAGCCTGTGATTAAAAATGGGTTTCACTGGCAATGATTTCCGCCAGTGAATACGGGTGAAACTTCACGCTAACACCGCGGTGTTTAAAGGCAATGGTTGGGTTAGCTAGGCGCTCTCCCACCACCTGCGGCTCACTGCGCTTGACCGTTACCGCCTCCATGCTAGCCGCGCGCGTCAATAAGCCCGGGAAACGTGATGCTAGCGCGGCTTCAAGCGCTGTCATGGTTGCCGTTTGGCACGGCACCACAAACTCTACGTGTTCCCAGCTTTGAAACGGGTATGTTTTGTGATTGGGAAAGGGCAACTCGACCAAATCAGTTTGCCAGTGCCCAATGTGCATTGGCGTTTCTAGCTGGTAAATATGAATGGGGCGCGCATTCACGGTGGCTTGCGAGAGTAATTGCCCCCGTTCACCCAAATGTTCGGCCAGCGAATCAGTGAGCGCGTGATCATTGGTACGAATCGCGACGTGATCAAGCACGAGTTCACGACAGTCGATCGCCAACACTTCCAGCAACTGATTGATTTTATCTGTAAAAGCTGCTTGATCTCGCATCAGGGATGTCCAATTGCTGGCATCATGCATAATGACCTCTCAAGGTTTTAAGGTGCTCGTTGTCTTCCAGTCGCGAAAGATATCAAGGATGGCGTTGAATAACTATTGCCAATGCCTGCTGTTTTATGGGTATCATTAGGGTCATCCACGTCGGTGGACGTCATGGTTCGCAACAATACAGCATCCCGCCAACACTGTGTTTGCATGCTTTTATGTGGCAGTGCAGTGTTGGCGGATTCTTGTATTAATAAGCTGGAAGCCCACATAACGGGTCGTTCATAATCAGCCCGGCTAGTAGTAAAGGTAAGCAAGTGAATATTCAAAGTCTTCTTAACGAAAAAGTGTCTGCCGCGATGGTTGCGGCGGGTGCCCCAGAGGGCACACCAGCGGCAGTGCGTCAGTCTGCGAAGCCACAATTTGGTGACTATCAAGCCAATGGTGTGATGGGCGCAGCCAAAAAGCTCGGCACTAACCCCCGTGAATTTGCCCAGAAAGTGTTGGACGCCCTCGATTTAGGTGATGTGGCGAGTAAAACAGAAATCGCCGGCCCCGGCTTTATCAATATTTTTTTGAATGATCAGTGGCTGGCAAAGCAGGCTGATGCCGCGCTATCAGACGAGCGCCTCGGTGTCGAAAAGCAAGACACACAAAACATTGTGGTAGATTACTCCGCCCCTAACGTGGCGAAAGAAATGCACGTTGGCCACCTTCGCTCCACCATTATTGGTGATGCCGTCGTACGCACTCTGGAGTTTTTGGGTCACAATGTCACCCGCGCCAACCACCTAGGTGACTGGGGAACCCAGTTCGGCATGCTCATTGCCAACCTCGAGCTACACGAGTCACGCGGTGACGATATTTCCATGGAGCTTGGCGATATCGAAAACTTCTATCGTGAGTCAAAGGCGCGTTACGATGAAGACGAAGCCTTTGCTGCGACAGCGCGAGACTACGTGGTCCGCCTACAGCGCGGTGACGCCTACTGTAAAGAAAAGTGGGAAAAGTTGGTAAAAGTGACGTTGGAGCAAAACCAACGTAACTACGATCGGCTAAACGTCTCATTAAGCGATAAAGACGTCATGGGCGAAAGCCTCTACAACGACATGCTGCCCGGTATTGTTGCAGACCTAAAAGCCAAAGGCATTGCCGTAGAAGATGATGGCGCGCAAGTTGTCTTCCTGGACGAATACAAAAATAAAGACGGCGAGCCGATGGGGGTTATCATCCAAAAACGTGATGGTGGCTATTTGTACACCACCACGGATATTGCTTGTGCCAAATATCGTTACGAGCAGTTCAATGCCGACCGTGTGCTCTACTTCATTGATTCCCGTCAGCATCAGCACTTAATGCAAGCGTGGACGATTGTGCGTAAAGCAGGCTATGTGCCCGACTCGGTCAGCCTTGAGCACCACGCTTTTGGCATGATGCTCGGCAAAGACGGTAAACCCTTTAAGACACGTTCAGGGGGAACTGTTCGTCTTGCCGACTTGCTTGATGAAGCAGAAACACGTGCCAAAGCGCTTATCGCTGAGAAAAACCCTGATATGGATGCAGAGACACAACGCGATATCGCCACCACAGTGGCGATGGCCGCGGTGAAGTATGCTGATCTGTCAAAGCATCGTACCACGGACTATATCTTCGACTGGGATCATATGCTGGCCTTCGAGGGTAACACCGCCCCTTACATGCAGTATGCCTACACCCGTGTGGCGTCAGTCTTTGCCAAGTCAGGAGTTGACCGTGATGCACTCGACGGTGAAATGCTGATCGAGCATGAGAAAGAAAAAGCGCTGGTTGCCAAATTGCTTCAGTTTGAGGAAGCGGTTAAATCTGTGGCGCGCGAGGGTCAACCACACCTGATGTGTAGTTACCTGTTTGAATTAGCTGGCTTGTTCTCTAGCTTCTACGAGGCTTGCCCTATCCTGCTTTCTGAAGGAAATACCCGACAGAGCCGCCTGAGAATGGCAGCCTTGACCGCCAAAACGATCAAGCAAGGTCTGGGTCTTCTCGGTATCAATACGCTTGAGCGCATGTAATCCCCCTTACCTATCCAGCTAAAATAGGTAGCAACTAAAAACGAGCGCCCGCCGGAATCAAAGGTGGGCGCTTTTTTTTATCCATCACGACTTTTAGCCTTGACCAAAGTGCTGTTCGGTTTCGCTGAGCCATAACCGCTCCTCAGGAGTGGATAACCGCCCCATTACCGCATTACGATGCGGAAAACGACCAAAGGTGGCAATAATGTCATAGTGCTGGCGTGCGTAATCAAAGCATTGCTCGTACCAGGCTTTGACTTCGCCATGCATTTGTTGATGTAATTGGTCGAACCGAAACAACGCCTCTTCTTGTTCGGCTTCGTCCTCCGCGTGCTCGAGGGGAAGATAGAAAAACACCCGCTGAAGCGGGGTTAGAGCTTGGTCGTCACCTTTGGCGAGCCCTGCCTTACATAGCGCCAATGCCAAGGCATCGTATCGGTATGCGGCCGCTAAACCGCGGTATAAGTTTCGCGGGAATTGGTCGAGCAGAATAATCAATGCCAACCGTCCCTCTGCGGTCTGGGCCCAGTTATTTAATGCGCCCGCACCAGCGGCACTGACCCAAGATTGAAACTGCGCGCGAATGGCCTCGTCAACCTCCTGGCTACCACCAAACCATCGTGCTTGCGACGTCGACGAAGGAATCTGATAACTACTCTCGTCGCCGAACCAAAAAGTCAGAACGTCTTGGTAATACATGCCACCTCCTCTCGCTCTCGCCGATAAGTTCAAACAGCCATTGCTCGTTTAAGCGTACTTGCTTTTTGTATACCATGAAGCAAAGCTCGGTTTTCAGTCAGGCGTTTGTGACCCACAAGCAAGTTATGATGTAAGCTAAACACTCGCATTACAATCAGGAGCCTATATGTCTTTTACCCTTCACCCACGCCTGGCCGATGACAGTGCTTATGTTGGCGACTTTCCCTTGTGTCAGTTACGCCTTGCGCATGCCGATATTGGCCCATGGTTACTACTGGTTCCACGTAAGCATGCGGTACAAGAAATTCATCACCTTGACGACAGCGAGCAACAGTCGCTTTGGCAAGAATCGGCCATGGTGGCGCGCTGTCTTGAGCGTTTATTTTCTCCAGACAAACTCAATATTGCCGCGATTGGAAACCTGGTACCACAACTCCATGTCCATCATGTCGCTCGGTTTCAAACCGATCCTGTCTGGCCAAACCCCATTTGGGGTCACTTACAAGTCGGTCAACGAACAAATCAGCAAGAGGGGGGTATTGTCCTGCAGATAAGAGAAGAGCTTGCCCCTAAAGGCTTAAAGGTCGAGGCGTGAATACGTTTCGTTATTTTCGTCAAAATCGCCATCAAGAAAATAAGTCGATAATTATCATGAGGTTATGATAGAAACCCAGCCGGACAAGTTGGCGGTTTAGTCATAACTACGCGATCTAAGGTTGCGATATAATATCGTCAATCGTTGGGCAACAAACGCCCTCGAAAGCAGTTTTTACCAGGGCGGGTCACCCCGCCCCCGGCAGCAAGCGAAGGTGTCTTTGACACCCGTGGCATGGCTCCCCGGCTATGCCACGTTTTCTTTTCTTTCCTATCTAGTAGACGACTTTCACCGACATCAGCACTAGTCGAGCATATCAGCCATGGTCACTTCGGTTCTTGCTTGCCGATAATGCGAGGGGCTTACACCATAATAGCTTTTAAAGCGCTGACTAAAATATGCTGGGTCACGATAACCACATATCTCCGCCACATCGGCAACGGCATTACCATGTTGTAAAAGTGCAGCGGCATCGCTAAGTCGCTTTTGTGTGACATACGCTGTGACTGTGACACCAAAAAGCTGACGACATTTGCGTTGCAAGTTACGCTCAGACATAGCTAAAGCGTTCGCTAAATCCGCTGTTGAAAAGTCAGGCTCTTTGTACCTGACTGCAACCGCTTGCTCAAATTTTGCTGCCCACTGCTGGGCCTCATTATTGTGCGCCAGGCCAAACGATGGCGGATACCCGATATCGTTTGCCGCTCCCCTTCGCGTAGCTGGGTTAGTTTTTGCAACCATGGAAGCAAAGGTTGGCGCGTTGGCTGTAGCTGCATCCGCTATCGACATCCGACGTTGCCGTAGCGCCAATAACACCGCGGCAAGGACTAAGCTCGCAAAGCCAGCTAACACAATACCGTTAATAAAATGAGGTAACATGGGCAGCGACACTGAAAGATCTAACACGGTGTGGGACGCACCGTCACGTGGTATCGCAATCCGCAATTGATAATGCCCACCGACCATATTGGCCAAGGAGATGGTATCGTTTCCTGTCTGCTGCCACGCCGCCAGTTTATCTACCATAGGCTGTCCGGATTGCTGATAAGGCACGAGCTGATAATGGACGCGTGTCACTTGTCGCTCTGGTGGCCAACTCCCCCACGCCAAGTGAGCGGGGCTTCGTTCTAGCAAGGTCACCGCGGTCTGTTGGCGAGGGCCAATCCGCCAGCGTTTGTTTTGTTGCCATACCGCTCCCACCACGACGTTTGGCGGCTTACGTAAAGAGAACGCCAATTGGTCAGTGTCAATCTGGTAGGTATTGTCACCAGCTAATAGCGTAAGCCGGTGAGGTTGGTTGGCGTAGCAAGCGATATCGCTCGCATCAGACGGTAGGCGGAACGTGCGTACAAAGCCTCGCGGCGCAATATGCACCAGCGCTTGATTGCTATAAGCCCACACGCCGTCTCGATTCCCAGTGACACACTGAAATTGCTCATCCGACATCGATAAATAGGCCGCGGACACAGCGTCCGGCACACTGGGATCGTACTGGTAAACGCCTTGCGCACTGGCTAACCAAAGGCGCCCACGCTCATCTGAGTACATACTCAGCACAGGCAGCAGCGCCTCTGTCAACGGTACGGGCTGAAAACGTCCATCGCGATAGCGTGTTAAGCCATTTTGGTCACGGATCCAAACATTGCCGTACCCATCATCGTAAAAACCCAACACCTTACCCGCCTCATGCGTCTGCCAACGTGTACCATAGCTGACTAACGTCTGCGTATCGGGCCAATAGCGCATCACCTGGTTATTCACCGACAACCAAAGCACCCCTTCAGCATCAATATATAAGTGCTCGGCAGGGAGTTGGGCTAACCGTGCTGGTAACGGGATCGTATTCCCCGTTTGAATATCAACCCCGGTTATTCCGGACACACTTGACCACCAAAGGTGTTTGTCGTCTCGGGTAGCACTGATTGCATCTGTGGCGTCCCATTGTCCCTGTAATGGCCGAGTTCCACTTAAATCTCGCCAGCCATTAGTGTCATACGCCCAAGGGTTGTTCGCCGCCATAAATCCCTGGGTGAACAGTTTAGGAAAAACGCGGTGCTGGTGAGTTATCCACCGCTGTCCCGGGGCGCGATATCGGGTGGCACGATCGGTGGAAAACCATATGCCCCCCTCAAAATCCGCCCACAAAAACGTCACGCTTTGTCCTGGGATAGCACGGTCATCTGGGGCCCAAACAGGGGTTGCAACCCCATCCAGCGATAGGCGAAATAGCCCATTCTCATTCGCTGCCCATAGCCCACCAGATCCCATAGTTAGCCGTTGATAACCGCCCCGCGTGTTCAACAAGTGTCGTGCTTTCACTTGATGGCTTGATAGTGCCAGTAAATACACCGCGTTTTGGGTACTCACCCACGCTCGGTCTTGTTTACCGGTGATCGCTGTGATTGGCGACGAAAAACGAGTCAGTTGACGCACACCCTGCTCATCAAATTGATATAAGGTTTTCCCGACCGCAAACAGTCGGTGTTCCTCTGTCAACCACACTCTATCAGCTCGCCACCGCCCAGCACGCCATATATCAAAGGCTCCATCTTTCGCCCGATAGATACTCAGCTGGCCGTCTTGAATATGCCAGAGTGTATTGTTCACCGTCGCAAGTCGCGGACCACCTGAGGAAGACACCGGCGCGCGAGGTGTCGGCCCCGATTTAGGCAGTGGGTACGAGGTAAGCTGATTGGTACTCGGTTGAAAGCGATATACTTGCTCTTTACCCGCCATCCAGAGTGCCTGATGGGCGTAAGCAATGGTAAGAATTTTTTCATCGGGTAATGTTAAGGCGTCGCGGAGTGGGTGACGCTGGTGGCCATCAAAAAAATCAATCTGTCCTTGATTATCCAACAACCACATGCCGCCCGAGGCTTGCACCGCCACATCTTTAACGTTACCCACCCCATTCAGACCACCATAAGACTGAAATGAAGTTTGCAGCGCATCATGCGCCTGCAACGGTAGGCAAGGAAAGACAAGAACCAGCCATAACAAACAAAGACATTGGCGTTTCATGTACGGGAAGCGAGACAGGTTGCAGGGTTTAGCGGCATAGTGTCCTGCGACCTGCCTTTAAATGAAACCCTGCAACCCTAAATGTGAGCTAGGCCTCACATTATTGATTTAATTTATCCATTCAGTCGCTGCGCTAACGCCTGGTGGGCACGCTTTGCTTGGCGCTGGAATGACCCGCGCTCGTCAGTGGGGACAGGATGCGCTTCGGGGAGTGGTACCTTCATCGCATTAACTGGGTGCCCGTATTTCAGGAGTTCAAAGTGAAGGTGAGGGCCGGTCGAACGACCTGTATTACCACTCAAACCAATTCTCTGCCCCATCGACACATGATCGCCCGGCTTAACCAAAATCCGGTTTAAATGTAAGTATCGGGTTGAATACTCGCGTCCGTGCTTTATTACCACGTAGTTACCCGCTAGACGGTGATGGCGGGCTTTAACCACAACGCCCTCTCCCGCCGCCAGTACCGAGGTACCAATTGGCGTCGCGAAATCAGTACCATTATGTGGCGAAATGCGTCCTGTAATGGGATGCTTGCGGTGTGGATTAAACGATGAGCTAATACGATAGCGCTTTGCGGTAGGATAACGGCGAAGCGCACGATCCAAGCTCTGCCCTTGCTCATCGTAAAAACGCCCGTCATGGTGACGGTAGACAAAAATGTCTCGACCTCCCGCCTTGTAGAGCATGGCCGTGACCTTACCCGATGACACGGGTTTATTGTCAATGAACTCCCTGTTCACTTGTACCGCAAACTGGTCGCCTCGGTGAGACTGGCGCCCGAAATCAAAACGCCATTGCAAAGCCGAAACCAGGTTCTGAATTTGATTAGGTGTTAATCCCGCTTGGCGCGCTTGCTGATAAAAACTACTGTTAACTCGTCCAATTAACGTAACTTTCTCAAACTTACCCTTAGTTTCCAGGCGCTGGTAATCGACCTGCCCTTGATTAAATTGGTAGTGGTCACGATATTTAATCGACTGATAAGCAGTGAAAGTCAGTAAATGCCCTTGTCCGTCGACTTGCCATTCCATTTTTTGGCCCCGACGGATATCACCAGCGTTATCGTTCACCTCCAAGATTTGATACAACTGGCTCATTGGCAGCCCATACTGAGAGAAAATCTCGCCCAGGGTATCGCCAGCGGCAACCGTGTGTTGGTGAACACGCGGCGCTTCAGATGTGATGTCTTGCTCAAGCGCATCTTCCGGTACACGCAAAGCAGGATCATCAGCATCCAACCCTTGTTCAATCGGCTCACTATGCTCAGACGCCGCCGGGTGTTGACGCTCGTTGGCGACGGGAGCAGGCTGACGTTCCTTGGAAGGCGCAAAAGGAGAAGGCTGCCACATCAGGGCAGCGCCGACTAAAAGAGACAGTGAAGCAAGGGCCAGCTTATGCTGGCGGGGTAGTCTGGCTGTTAAAGCGAGCCAGTTAGTCAGTAGTTTCATGCTTTAAACAACGTGTGAAACGATTTCCCATATCTTGTAAAAACACCTGATAGCCATCAGGTGCTACCTGAATTGATGTCGCCAATGGATCCAAGGCAAAAACATTGACGTCATTGTGTCGCGTCACAGCATCAATCAGTGCGGGATTAAACTGCGGCTCCGTGAAGATACAGGTCGCATCGTGATTAAGCAAACCTCGGCGAATTGTGACTAAGGTTTTCGCGCCCGGCTTTTGACTTGGGTCAACCGTAAAGTGGCCTGTTTTTTCCAAGCCAAATGCATCTTCGAAGTAACCGTAGGCATCATGAAAGACAAAATAACCCGATTGAACTTTGGTGGAGAGATCGTGCTCAATATTGGCAACAGTTTTATCTAGCTGGGCATTAAAGCGGGCTAAGTTGGCCTGATATTGCTCTTTTTTATTGGGCGCCGCTTTAATCAGCGCCTCAGTAATGGCTTGCGCCGCCACGCGGGTTGGTTTCGGCCCCAGCCAAAAGTGCGGATCAATATTGTGCTCGCCATGATCGTGACCGTGATCGTGGTGATGCCCACCATCAAAATGGCGTAAAGGCATATTATCTGCCTGTGTTAGGGTAAGCACCGACGGTTTATCCGCCAGTAGTTTGGAAAGAAATAGTTCGAGTTCAGGCCCCACCCAAATCGTCACATCCGCTTGGTTTAACGCACGGATATCTGAAGGCTTCAATGCATAGCTGTGAGGGGAGGCACCTGGGGGCAGTAGGACATCCAAACTATCCTCCTCCGTGATTAAACCCGCGGCGATCAGCTGCAAAGGTTTAATCGATGTCATTACTGACGTGGCTTGTGCAGGCAGTGCAAGCAATAGCGCAATAAATACCCCAACGATACGAGCTATCATCTTTCCTCTCATTCTTGTGTTTCTACAACGGCAAGAAATGTTATAATATAACAATTCCAATTCACAATGTTTTTTTCACTATGACTGACTCGCTAGTCTCGCTCGACGCGGTGACGGTCACCTTTAACGGCCGTAACGTGCTGGATAAGGTATCGATGCAATTAAGACGCGGGCAAATCACCACGCTAATCGGCCCGAATGGTGCAGGTAAATCCACGTTGGTTAAAGCGCTGATCGGTTTGGTTAAGCCCAACGCCGGTATCGTACAGATAACTAAAGGCGCGAAAATCGGTTACGTGCCACAAAAGTTACAGCTTAATCAAACGCTACCGCTAACGGTGGATCGCTTCATTCGCTTAGGCACTCGCTATACCAACGCGCAAATTAGCCATGCGCTGCAAACAGTGAATGCCAAAGCCCTGCAATACGCGAATATGCACACACTGTCTGGTGGCGAAACGCAACGGGTGTTACTCGCAAGGGCTATTTTAAAGCACCCAGATGTCCTGGTACTGGATGAGCCAGTGCAAGGTGTCGATGTCAGTGGTCAGCTAGAAATGTATAGCCTGATTAGTCAACTACGTGACAGCCTAGGTTGCGCAGTGCTCATGGTCTCACATGATTTGCATTTAGTGATGGCGAAAACTGATGAAGTGATTTGTTTGCAGCATCATGTCTGCTGCTCGGGTGAGCCCGATGCCATCTCGCAACACCCTTCTTATGTCGCGATGTTTGGTCGCCAAACCAGTGAGCAACTGGCGCTTTACCATCATCACCATCATCATAAACACGACCTTGCGGGGCAACCTGTAAGCTGCGAACACCAAGAGCATCATCATGATTGAGTTCTTATTGGCCCCTATTATGGGCGGCTTGTTGATCGCCGCCATTGCCGGCCCTTTGGGCTCATTTGTGGTCTGGCGACGTATGGCCTATTTTGGCGATACACTGGCTCACGCCTCACTACTCGGTTTAGCGTTAGGATTTCTGTTGCAAATCGATTTGAACCTCGCACTTGTGATCACCTGCTTACTCTTGGCGGTGTTATTGGTTGGACTACAGCGTCAGCACTTGGTCTCAACCGATACCCTGTTAGGCATATTGGCTCACAGTGCCCTATCTTTGGGGCTAGTGTCGGTGAGCTTTTTAGATAATATGCGCGTCGACCTGATGGCCTATTTGTTTGGCGATCTGTTGGCGGTCTCGTTTGCTGATCTTACATGGTTAGCGGTCGGTGCCTGCCTAACACTTGGTGTGTTGGCGTACTACTGGGAACAACTGCTATCGATGACCGTCAGCGAAGAGCTTGCCAAGGTGGAAGGCATTGCAGTAGAAAAACTGCGGCTGTTATTGATGCTACTGATTGGTTTGGTCATTGCGCTGGCAATGAAATTTGTCGGGGCATTAATTATTACCTCTATGCTAATCATTCCCGCGGCAACGGCAAGGCGTATCGCCTCTACCCCAGAGCAAATGGCTTCGTTTGCCAGCCTCATCGGCATGGGCGCCGTTGTGCTTGGCATGGCAGGCTCATGGTTTTATGACACGCCAGCAGGCCCATCTGTTGTGGTGGCAGCAGCCAGTGTCTTTATGTTGGCGCAGTTATTGCCGAATCGCTCGCACTAAGCCCTAACCACTTATAATGTTTTCTATATCAAAAAGCCGCTCATATGAGCGGCTTTTGTTTATGCGATTACTTTGTCTGGCTTACCAGCTTGTTTTCTCGCGCAATGCTTTACCAATATCAGCCAGGCTTTTAACCGTCGTGACACCCGCCGCTTCAAGGGCAGCAAATTTATCGTCTGCGGTTCCTTTACCACCAGAAATAATTGCCCCCGCATGACCCATGCGCTTACCTGGAGGTGCCGTTACCCCGGCAATATATGCCACTACAGGCTTGGTCACATTGGCTTTGATGTAAGCCGCCGCTTCCTCTTCAGCAGTCCCGCCAATCTCGCCAATCATCACGATCGCCTCGGTCGCCGGATCCTTTTCGAACATTTCTAAAATGTCGATAAAGTTAGACCCTGGAATAGGATCGCCACCAATACCAACACAAGTCGATTGGCCAAAGCCTTCGTCTGTGGTTTGTTTGACCGCTTCATAGGTCAATGTACCTGAACGTGACACAATACCCACTTTACCAGACTGGTGAATATGGCCTGGCATAATGCCAATTTTAGACTCATCCGGGGTGATCACACCTGGGCAGTTAGGGCCAATCATCCGCACGCCCGCTTGCTCCAGCTTCACTTTTACTTCCAGCATATCCAGCGTTGGGATACCTTCGGTAATACATACAATCAGCTCGATACCCGCATCGATCGCTTCTAAGATAGCGTCTTTACAGAAAGGAGCCGGAACATAAATGACTGATGCTGTCGCACCCGTCGCCTCGACCGCATCGGCCACCGTGTTGAATACAGGCAAACCAAGGTGCGTCGTACCGCCCTTACCCGGTGATACACCGCCGACCATTTGTGTTCCATACTCGATAGCTTGTTCTGAGTGGAAAGTACCTTGTCCACCCGTAAAACCTTGGCAGATCACTTTGGTATCTTTATTAATCAGCACTGACATTGTTATTTACCCTCCGCTGCAGCAACGACTTTTTGAGCGGCTTCGGTTAGCGATGTTGCCGCAATGATGTTCAAACCACTATCGGCGAGTTTCTTGGCGCCGACATCAGCGTTATTACCCTCAAGGCGGACGACCACAGGGACTTTAACGCCAACTTCTTCAACCGCACCTATGATGCCATCTGCGATCAAGTCACAGCGCACGATACCGCCGAAGATATTCACCAAGACTGCCTTCACGTTACTGTCAGACAGAATAATTTTAAACGCTTCCGTTACACGCTCTTTGGTCGCACCGCCCCCTACATCGAGGAAGTTGGCCGGGCTGCCACCGTGTAAATTAACAATGTCCATGGTGCCCATCGCTAGGCCCGCACCATTGACCATACAGCCAATGTTGCCGTCGAGAGCAACATAGTTAAGCTCCCACTGTGCGGCATGCGCTTCACGCTCATCTTCTTGGCTTGGGTCGTGCATTGCTCGAACTTTTGGCTGGCGATAAACAGCGTTGCTATCAATCGCCAATTTAGCGTCCAAACAGTGCAGGTTGCCTTGGTCAGTGATCACTAACGGGTTGACTTCGACTAGAGCAACATCTTTGTCCAAAAACAACTGGCCGATGCCAACAAAGATCTTAGTGAACTGCTTGATTTGTTCGCCTTCTAGACCCAGTTTAAACGCCAGTTGACGGCCTTGGTATGGCTGAGGGCCAACGAGCGGATCAATCGAGGCTTTATGGATAAGCTCAGGGGTTTCTTCCGCCACCTTCTCAATTTCAACGCCACCTTCAGTCGATGCCATGAAGACAACACGACGAGAGCCGCGATCGACGACGGCACCCAAATACAGCTCTTTGGCAATATCTGTGCATGACTCAACCAAAATTTTGCTTACGGGTTGACCGTTTTCGTCGGTTTGAAAGGTAACCAGGTTTTTACCTAGCCATTGTTGCGCAAACTCGCGGATTTCTTCTTTGGAGTTGGCCAGTTTTACGCCACCCGCTTTACCACGGCCACCTGCGTGGACTTGGCATTTTACTACCCATTTGTTTCCGCCAATTTTATCGGCTGCTTCAGCAGCTTCTTGTGGAGTATCGCAAGCATAGCCCTCTGAAACTGGTAGACCATATTCAGCGAACAGCTGCTTTGACTGATATTCGTGCAGATTCATGATGTTCTATCCGTGTTAGTGTCCATTATTGTGTATTTGTGCTTTCCAAATGAGGGGACCTCCGTCCCCTCAAAATGACTGCCCCCGCCAACACGAGGGAAAGCCATTAAACGTCCAGAAGCAGACGTGTTGGGTCTTCTAGAAGTTCTTTGATGGTCACCAAGAAGCCTACTGACTCACGACCGTCAATCAAACGGTGATCATAAGAAAGCGCCAGGTACATCATCGGCAAGATTTCTACCTTGCCATCCACCGCCATCGGGCGGTCTTGGATCTTATGCATGCCGAGAATGGCCGCTTGAGGTGGGTTAATGATCGGTGTTGACATCAATGAGCCAAATACACCGCCATTGGTTAGGGTAAAGTTACCGCCAGTCAGTTCATCAACAGTAAGCTTACCATCACGACCTTTGATCGCCAGATCGCGAATACCCTTTTCAATATCCGCAAAGCCCAGTTTGTCGCAGTCACGAAGCACAGGAGTCACCAGACCACGCGGTGTAGATACGGCCATGCTGACATCGAAATAGTTGTGATAAACGATGTCATCACCGTCGATGGACGCATTGACTTCTGGATAACGCTTCAAGGCCTCTACGACCGCCTTAACATAGAAAGACATAAAGCCAAGGCGGATGTCATGACGCTCTTCAAAGCTGTCACGATATTGCTTGCGCAGATCCATGATGGGCTTCATGTTCACTTCGTTGAAGGTGGTGAGCATCGCTGTGCTGTTTTTCGCCTCCAACAAGCGCTCAGCCACTCGCTTACGTAAGCGCGTCATCGGCACACGCTTTTCGCCGCGCTCGGCGACGGGTGGCACGTCTTGCGTTTGCGTTTTAGCCTCACCTGACTCAGATTGGGTTTTAAGATGCGCTTCTACGTCTTCACGCGTGATGCGTCCACCCACACCGGTGCCTTTCACTGCGTCTGGCGAGAGATCATGTTCCGCGAGCAAACGACGCACGGCAGGGCTTAACGCATCATTCGTCTCCTCCTCGAGAGACGCCGTATGGCGCTTGTCCGGTGAGGACTCTGATTGTGCAGGGACATCTTTGGTTGGCTCGCCTGCGACGGCACCTTCTTTAATTTTCGCAATAGCTTGTTTCGCTAATACGGTTGACCCTTCATCTTCAATGATGGACTCCAACACCCCATCAGCGGGGGCAGGCACTTCCAGCACGACCTTATCTGTTTCAATATCAACCAGTACTTCGTCACGGGTTACCGAGTCACCTGGCTGTTTGTGCCATGTGGCAATGGTTGCGTCAGCCACAGATTCGGGTAAATCGGGAACCAGAATTTCGATTGTCATATCGTATTTATCCTTAATGTTCTAGTTCTTACTTGAGGGTCAGAGCGTCTTGAACTAACGCTTTTTGTTGTTTCTGGTGTACAGACATATAACCTACCGCTGGTGATGCCGATGCCGAACGTCCGGCATAGGTCAATGTGGCATCTTTGGGTAAGGCTGCACGGAAGTTGTGCTGGCTGCTGTACCAAGCCCCTTGGTTTTGTGGCTCTTCTTGGCACCAAACAAAGTCTTTCGCATTGCTATAAGGCGCAATCGCGTCTTTAACCGCATCCAGAGGGAATGGATAAAGCTGCTCAATACGAATAATGGCAACATCATCAATTTCTTGCTCTCGGCGTGCTTGTAGCAAATCATAATAGACTTTGCCCGAGCACATCACGACGCGCTTCACTTTGCTTGGTTCAAGGTCATCCATTTCGCCAATGGCAGGCATGAAGTCACCATCGGTCAGATCTTCCAAGTTAGACACACACAGCGGGTGACGTAACAGCGATTTTGGTGACATGACGATCAAAGGACGACGCATGGGGCGCACCACTTGGCGGCGAAGCATGTGGTAAACCTGCGCGGGGCTTGATGGCACCACAACTTGCATGTTTTGCTCGGCACATAGTTGCAAGTAACGCTCCAAACGTGCTGAGGAGTGCTCAGGTCCTTGACCTTCATAACCATGCGGTAACAGCATCGTCAAGCCGCACATCCGGCGCCACTTTTGTTCACCAGAACTGATGAACTGGTCAATCACCACTTGCGCACCATTACCAAAGTCACCAAACTGCGCTTCCCAAACGGTTAAACCGCCTGGCTCTGCCGTCGCATAACCATATTCAAATGCCAGTACCGCTTCTTCCGATAATACGGAGTCGTAGATCTCGAATGGCCCTTGTTTGTCATGGATATTGGCAAGTGGCAAATACGTGCTGCCATCTTCTTGGTTATGAAGCACCGCATGACGGTGGAAGAAAGTCCCACGGCCTGAGTCTTGGCCGGTAATGCGGATACGTTTGCCATCATCAACCAAGGTGGCATACGCCAAGGTTTCTGCCATCCCCCAATCAACCATCTTTTCGCCTTCTACCATCGCTTTGCGATCTTTGTAGAGCTTGGCGACTCGGCTGTGGAGTTTATGGCTGTCCGGCAACTGGCAAATGCGATGGCCAAGCTCTTTCAGGCGCTTAGCATCGAACTTATTTGCCCACTCTACCGTCCAGTCGTGGCCTAGATAGGGCGTCCAGTCGACAGAATGCAACACCATGGGTCGCCACTCTTTCACCACACACTCACCACTGTCGAGGAGATCACGATACTCATTGATCATCTCCGTGGCTTTTTCGAGGTTAGCGACACCTTGTTGATCCAATACATCGGCATACAGCTTACGCGGGGTTGGATGCTTTTTGATCTTTTGGTACATCATCGGCTGAGTCGCGTTGGGCTCATCCGCTTCGTTGTGTCCGTGGCGACGGTAACAAACCAAGTCAATGACCACATCACGCTTAAACTCATTGCGAAAATCGAGCGCCAAGCGAGATACAAAAGCAACCGCCTCAGGATCGTCCGCATTCACATGGAAAATCGGTGCCTGCACCATCTTGGCGATGTCAGTGCAGTATTGCGTCGAGCGTGAGTCTGCTGGGTTTGAGGTGGTAAAACCAATTTGGTTATTGACCACGATGCGCACGGTGCCGCCGACTTGGAAGCCTCGCGCCTGCGACATATTGAAGGTCTCTTGTACCACCCCTTGACCCGCAATAGAGGCATCACCATGGATGGTGATCGGCAGCACACTTGATCCTGTATTGTCTTCCAAACGGTCTTGGCGAGCACGCACTGACCCCATCACCACTGGATTGACAATTTCAAGGTGCGATGGATTAAACGCCAAGGCAAGATGCACATCACCGCCCGGTGTCGCGAAGTCAGATGAAAAGCCCTGGTGATACTTCACATCGCCAGTGCCCCAGGTATCGTCTTGCTTACCCGCAAACTCATCGAACAGCTCAGAAGGCTTTTTACCCAGCACATTCACCAGCACATTGAGGCGGCCTCGGTGAGCCATACCGACAACCACTTCTCGTGCGCCTTCGCTACCTGCATGACGAATCAGTTCTTTCAGCATCGGGATCAGAGAGTCGCCGCCTTCAAGAGAGAATCGCTTGGCTCCTGGGAATTTGGCACCCAGATAGCGTTCAAGACCTTCAGCTGCAGTGAGCTCTTCCAAAAAGGTCAGCTTCTCTTGCTCGGTAAACTGCGGCTGTCCAACCACAGACTCCAAGCGTCCTTGAATCCAACGCTTCTCTTCGGTATCGGTGATGTGCATGTACTCTGCACCGATCGACCCACAGTAGGTCTTCTCAAGTGCATCATACAGCTCACCCAGTTGCATACTGTCTTTGCCAATCGCAAATGAGCCGACATTGAAGGTTTCGTTGAAGTCCTGCTCATTGAGAGAGTGAAAAGCAGGCGACAGATCAGGTACAGGTTTACGTTTCCATAATCCGAGAGGATCTAGGCTGGCCTGTTGGTGGCCGCGAAAACGGAAAGCATTGATAAGTTGGAGAACTTTAACTTGTTTCGCGTCTACGTCTGGATCATTGACTGAAGCACTTGCACGCGATGTATCGGTAGCTAAGCGTCGAAAGTAATCACGAACACGAGAGTGAGGTTGTTCCACCGCGGTGTCACTCACCACTGGTAGCTGGTCGAAAACCGCTCTCCATTCTTGATCAACTAACTCCGGGTCACTGAGGTACATTTCGTAGAGATCTTCTACGTACGTTGCATTGGCGCCAGCCAAATGAGAAGACTCTATCCAAGCCTTCATCACGCCATTTTGCATTGTTATCCCTTAACCACTAGTTATTTATCCAAACACCGGTCTGAGGCCGGGTTACCTGTTATTAAGCCCCGTCCGAGGACGGGGCATTTTTTATCTACGTTATTGGTTGTGCGTTTTAAACGCCGCGCTGAATCAGCATAGACTTGATATGCCCAATTGCCTTAGTTGGGTTAAGCCCCTTTGGACATACACTGACACAGTTCATGATCCCGTGGCAACGGAAGACACTAAAAGCGTCGTCTAGATCAGATAACCGCTCTTCGGTCGCTGTATCACGGCTATCCGCCAACCAGCGATATGCGGCAAGCAAGCCCGCTGGGCCGACAAATTTGTCTGGATTCCACCAAAATGAAGGACATGCGGTACTACAGCATGCACACATGATGCACTCATACAAACCGTCTAATTCAGCACGATCTTCCGGCGCTTGCAGGTTCTCGCGAGAAGGTGGCGTTTCATCGTTCATCAGGTAAGGTTTGACACGCTCATAGTTCTCATAGAACTGCCCCATATCGATAATGAGGTCGCGCACAACCGGTAAGCCTGGTAATGGACGAATCACAATTTCCGACTTGTCCATCAGCGAGGACAGCGGCGTGATACACGCGAGGCCATTTTTACCGTTCATATTGACGCCGTCAGAGCCACAGACACCTTCTCGGCACGAGCGGCGGAAAGCCAACGTAGGATCTTGCTCTTTCAGCTGGATGAGCGCATCCAGCAGCATCATGTCAGACCCTTCAGGCACATCCAGCGTGTAGTCTTTCATGTATGGCGCATTGTCCACATCTGGGTTGTAGCGATAGATAGAAAACTTAACATTCATCGTTCTCGACCCCCTTAGTAACTGCGGACTTTCGGTGGGAAAGCCTCACGGTGCACTGGCGCCATATTGACGTCGCGCTTCGACATAGCTTCGGTTTCTGGGTTATAGATGGAGTGGCATAGCCAGTTCTCATCATCGCGATCTTGATAGTCGAAACGCGCATGTGCGCCACGGCTTTCAGTACGATAATGGGCTGACACCGCTGTTGAGTACGCGGTTTCCATCAAATTCTCCAGCTCCAAACATTCGACGCGCTGGGTGTTGAACTCGGTTGACGTGTCATCAAGACGCGCCGACTTGAGTCGCTCACGAATTTCCTTCAGCTCTTTCAGCCCTTTTTCCATGGCCTCGCCTTCTCGGAACACGGAGAAGTTTTCTTGCATACAAGCTTGCAAGTCTTTGCGGATCTCAACCGGATCTTCACCCTGTTGAGTGCTATTCCAACGATTAACACGCGCCAGGGACGCCTCGATGTCTGACTCACTCGCATCGCGCGCTTCTACTTGTGCGGCGAGTGTCTCCCCGAGATGAAGGCCAGTCGCGCGGCCAAAGACAACCAAGTCGAGCAGTGAGTTGCCGCCCAAGCGGTTCGCACCATGCACAGACACGCTGGCAATCTCGCCACAGGCAAACAAACCTTGTACTTCAATGTCATTGCCGAGCGGGTCTTGCTTGATTGCTTGGCCAGACACTTGTGTTGGAATGCCTCCCATCATGTAGTGACAGGTTGGGATTACCGGAATCGGCTCTTTGATAGGATCAACATGCGCAAAGGTGCGAGACAAGTCGAGAATGCCGGGAAGACGAGACTCAAGCACGTCTTTACCCAAGTGATCCAGCTTGAGCTTCAGGTGCGGTCCCCATGGCCCATCACAACCACGCCCTTCTCGAATTTCGATCATCATCGAGCGCGCCACAACGTCACGACCTGCGAGGTCTTTAACATTAGGCGCATAACGTTCCATAAAACGCTCGCCATCTTTATTGAGCAAGTAACCGCCTTCACCGCGGCAACCTTCTGTCACCAATACACCCGCGCCTGCAATGCCGGTTGGGTGAAATTGCCACATTTCCATGTCTTGCATGGGCACGCCCGCGCGCAGCGCCATACCCACGCCATCACCGGTATTGATGTGCGCATTGGTGGTTGACTGATAGATACGACCTGCTCCCCCTGTCGCCAACACGGTTGCTTTGGATTTGAAGTAGCAAATCTCGCCCGTTTCCATACACATGGCAGTCGCACCAACAATCACACCGTCTTGGTTTTTCACCAAATCAAGCGCATACCATTCAGAGAAGATGGTGGTCTTATTTTTAATGTTTTGCTGATACAAGGTGTGCAGCAGTGCGTGCCCGGTTCGGTCAGCTGCCGCCGCGGTGCGTGCAGCTTGCTCGCCACCAAACTCTTTAGACTGGCCACCAAACGGACGCTGATAAATGGACCCATTCTCAAACCGAGAAAAAGGTAACCCCATCTTCTCTAGCTCAATCACTGATTGCGGGCCCGTCTTACACATGTACTCAATGGCGTCTTGGTCACCAATGTAGTCTGACCCTTTTACCGTGTCATACATGTGCCATTGCCAATTGTCTTTGTGCGAGTTACCCAGTGCTACCGTAATCCCGCCCTGCGCCGACACGGTGTGAGAGCGGGTAGGAAACACTTTCGATAACAGTGCACAGGTTAGTCCCTGCTCTGATATTTGCAGCGCGGCACGCATACCTGCACCGCCTGCGCCAATTACAATTGCGTCAAATTCGCGAACTGGAATACTCACTTACACACCCCACAATACAAAGATACCGGCAAAAACGTAGATCAGTAGCACGGCCACAACGCCAAGTTGCAACATGCCACGCAGCAAGGCTGGCTTAATATAGTCAGTCAATACTTGCCACATTCCGATCCAGCCGTGAATCAGCACGGAGACCAGGGCTAACATGGTAAAGACTTTGGTACTGGTCTGGCCGAAAAACGCTGTCCATGAGGAATACGTAATCTCAGGGCCAAAAACGGCAAAACCGACCATATAAAGTGTGTAAAGTGTGATAAGAATCGCAGTGGCGCGAATCAGCACATAGTCGTGCACGCCATTGCGCCCGACCGATGAGATGTTTTTCGTTACCATACTAAAACCCCCGCCAACACAGACAACACGCCAGTGATAACAAATGCAACCTGCGCACTTTGCACGCCAGACTCCAGTTCTTCAAAATAACCCATGTCTTGGATTAAGTGACGGATGCCACCGACAATGTGATAAGCAAGCGCGGTCAAAATGCCCCAAAGGATCAGTTTGACGAAAAAGCTATCGACAATCGCAGCAGCGGATTGGAATCCATCAGGGGAAGAGAGAGAAAGGCTAAGCAGCCATAGGAGGATGGCGATCGAGACAAAGGTGATGACACCTGCCACTCGATGCAATATAGACGCAATCGCTGTTATCGGAAAACGAATCGTCTGGAGGTCGAGGTTTACGGGTCTTGACTTTCTTTCTTTCACGATATTGCCCACTCAGCTCCATTGAGCATTTATAGTTATTACACTCTCTGAACCTCAGTACTCAAAGCGTAGAACCTGCAACATCTGCGTAACGCGCTTCATGTACCTTATTGCTTATAACTGCAATTCTTGGCGAATGGATCACGTCAGTTAGGAAAGGTGTTTGAGCCCCTAAACGCCCTAGGATACTGATTTGCCCAGAGACCTCGGAAAAGTATACGTGGCGTAACAGACAATTACAAACGCACAAAATTGACCGGAATCTCACAACAGATATTTAACGCGCATTGCAAATAAGTTATTAACTGACGCACACATCGATAGGTTAAAAATTGACATCATTAGGGTCGATCGGTACAACGGTCGAGTCCGTATCCTGGATGGGATTATAAAATAACAAAGGAGATTGTTATGGCAGAGAAGAAAGCTACCCTACACATTGAAGGGAAAGCACCAATCGAACTGCCGATTATCGAGGGCACCGTCGGTCCAGAAGTCATTGATGTGCGCCAGCTGGTGAACGAAGGGTATTTCACCTTCGATCCCGGTTTTGTCGCAACGGGTTCATGCAATTCGCAAATCACCTACATCGATGGCGCAGCTGGCGTATTGCTGCACCGAGGTTACCCGATAGATCAACTTGCCAATAACGCTGATTATTTAGAAGTCTGTTATATCCTGCTCTACGGTGAAGTCCCGACGACGAAGCAATATGATGAGTTTCGCTCAATGATCGTGCGCCACACCATGGTGCATGAGCAAATTGCGAGTTTCTTCCACGGCTTCCGTCGTGACGCTCACCCAATGGCTGTTATGGTTGGGGTTGTAGGTGCCTTGGCCGCGTTTTATCACGATTCTCTCGACATCAACAACGACCAGCACCGTGAAATCACGGCGTTCCGTCTGTTATCGAAAATGCCGACACTGGCTGCAATGTGTTACAAATACTCGATCGGACAGCCATTTATCTACCCTCGTAATGATCTTGATTACGCGGAAAACTTCCTTCATATGATGTTCGCCACCCCGTGTGAAGAATATGAAGTGAACCCCGTGGTCGCGCGCGCAATGGATAAGATCTTTACCCTGCATGCAGACCATGAACAAAACGCATCGACATCAACGGTACGTCTGGCGGGCTCTTCAGGTGCTAACCCATTTGCTTGTATTGCGGCAGGGATCGCCTCGTTATGGGGACCTGCACACGGTGGTGCGAACGAAGCGTGCTTGCGCATGTTTGAGCAAATTGGGCATGTGGATAACATCCCTGAGTATATTGCTCGCGCCAAAGACAAAGACGATCCGTTCCGTCTGATGGGCTTTGGTCATCGTGTCTACAAGAACTATGACCCTCGTGCGACAGTAATGCGTGAAGCCTGCCATGAAGTGCTTAACGAGTTACAAATCCAAGACCCATTACTTGATGTGGCGATGGAGCTGGAGCGCATCGCATTGTCAGACGATTACTTTATCGATAAGAAACTTTATCCGAACGTTGATTTCTATTCAGGCATTATCCTGAAAGCGATCGGGATTCCTACGTCGATGTTTACAGTGATCTTCGCGATGTCTCGTACCATTGGTTGGATAGCTCACTGGAATGAGATGCATACCGACCCACACAAGCGTATTGGGCGTCCGCGTCAGCTTTACACCGGGTATACACAACGCGAATTTACCCCAATGGACAAGCGCAGTTAAGCCGCAAATGTCATACAACAAAGCCGCCAACAGGCGGCTTTTTGTTTATCATCGGCAGTTTATCAGATTGCTGCGCCTGTATTTCTATCGCACTTAGCCTCAACGCCTAGGCGTCATGCTGGATTGTCGATATCAATAAAGTGCACATTCAAACCATGCTGCTGAGCAAGCCACTCCCCTAGCGCTTCCACGCCATAACGCTCTGTAGCGTGATGCCCTGCCGCGATATAATGCACACCCTGCTCGCGCGCCGAAAAGGTCGTGCGCTCAGAAATCTCACCCGACAGATACGCATCCATCCCTTGTGAAGCGGCCAAGTCGATAAAATCTTGCGCGCCACCGGTACACAGACCGACGGTTTCAATCCGCTTTTGTTGCCCACCGTCAATCACAAGGGGCGCCCGGTTAAGCACCGTAGCCACTTGTTGCTCAAACTGTGCCAACGTCATGGGTGTTGAAAGCTTTCCATAAACAGGAATCGAGACAGGGTTGTCAGGCTCCAGTCCTCCTAGCAGCTCAATGCCTAAACGTTTGGCAAGCTGCGCGTTGTTACCCAGCGTCGGGTGAATATCCAAAGGCAAGTGATAACCGTATAGATTGATGCCATGTTCAATCAACATCTTGATACGTTGGTACTTCATGCCGCGAATTTGCTGTGGTTCGCCGCGCCAGAAGTAACCATGGTGCACCAAGATGGCATCCGCGTTCTGCTCAATCGCTGCATCAATCAAATCTTGACAGGCCGTCACCCCGGTGACGATCGTTTTTATCTCATCACGTCCTTGCACCTGTAGACCATTCGGACTGTAGTCTTTGATGCTATCCGGTTTTAGTTCGGCGTTGAGCAATGCTTCCAGTTCAAAGTTATTCATAGCATTCACATTCACTTGCGAGACAATGGCAACAGTGTAACCTGACAAGCAAACATAAAAAAAGCGGTGAGACCGAGTCTCACCGCTTACTGAATATCACGTATTTTTCTACGGACGTGTGGGTCACTAACCGGTTACGAATTAGAAAAACCCGCCGGCTTTTTCAGATTCAGCCAACCAGACTGGCTTGGTGCTGTCTTTAAGCCAGACTTGATGTAAGTGGCTATATACACGCGAGGCCATGGGCGGCACAATCAGTGTTGGCAGGCAAGTGATGCCCGCGATCACAACCGCGCAGCGGCGCAACACAACACGGGTTCTATCGAACGGAGTATACATAATCAACCTCACTCATCTGACCAGTTTGCTAGTATGAGCGTAGTGTATCATCTGTTTTGTTTTTTTACTACATTATTGGTGATTTTTTACTCAAAAACCACCAATGGCAGCCTTAACAAGCCTTTAACAAGGTAATAAAATTACATCATGAATGACGCCTATCCGCTATTTAGCAACCAAGCTCAAATCACTGCCGACTTTAGCTGGTTGCAAAATCAGTTCTCACTACTCAGCGATAAGCATTTCCCGATTGTGCCTCATCATCTTTGGCAACCCACATTACTGCCATCTCCCACGCCCTATACAGGACCGAAGCGTATCGGCTTTTACTATCAGTGGCTGCTCACTCAGCTCATTGATTGTCACCCGCATTTGGCGCTGGAAGCTGAGGAAATCCAGATTAATGAAGGCGGCAAAACGCGAGGCGCCATCGACTTTTTAGTCAGTTATCAGGGGCAACTAGAACACTGGGAGGTGGCGGTAAAATTCTACCTCGCCTTTGACAACCGCTGGTTAGGCCCAAACGCTAAGGATGCGCTTGATATCAAAGTGGCGCGGATGCTTAACCACCAATTGGCGCTATCCAGCCACCCAAGCTTTTGTCAGCAATACCCGCACTGGCAACCGAATAAGAAACGTCTGATGGTGCAAGGAAGATTGTACCGCCATTATCACAGCGAGCGGCTCCTACCAGAGTGGCCACCCGTCAATCATGACAGCATTGGGGGATGGTGGTGTTGGCCAGATGCATTACCAACAGACAGGGAGTTTGCCGTATTGGCACGCGACCAGTGGTTGTCACTGCCCGCTTTCGCTGACTTGCCCAAGCTAGAACGCGCATCACTCGAGGGGCTATCTCGGACCTGTCACTTGTTAGATGACTCACTCACCCCTTGGTTCGTGGTACCCAGCGACTGGCCAGAGACGATACCCGCCTTACCCGCTTTGAAATAAAAAAACGCGCACATTGTCTGTACGCGTTTTTAACTACAGCGTCACGACGAAACGCGCTAAACGCCTTGAGCGTTGAACACGCGGTCAACAATTTGTTGCGCTTCTTGTTCAATCAAACGCAAGTGCTCATCACCTTTAAAGCTTTCACAGTAGATTTTATAGATATCTTCTGTCCCGGAGGGGCGCGCCGCGAACCAGCCAAATTCAGTGACCACTTTCAAACCGCCGATGGCAGCGCCGTTACCCGGTGCGTGGGTCAGTTTGGCGGTGATGGTATCGCCCGCCAAGCTCTCTGCCGTCACCATCTCGGGGCTGAGCTGGCTCAATACCTTCTTTTGCGCTGCATTGGCAACCGCTTGTAATCGGTTATACGACGGATCACCATGCTTGTGGGCAAGCTTTTGATAGTACGCCTGCGGCGTCAGCCCCGTTACTGCCAAGATCTCAGCCGCCAATAAGCAAAGAATGATGCCATCTTTGTCAGTTGACCAAGGTTTACCATCAAATGTTAAAAATGAAGCACCGGCACTTTCTTCCCCGCCAAAGCCAAGAGTGCCCTCACTCAAGCCGGGCACAAACCATTTAAAACCGACGGGCACTTCAACCAGTGGGCGAGCGAGGTCGCCAACCACCTTATCAATGATCGCACTGGACACCAGTGTCTTACCCACGCCTAAATCGGCTGACCATTGCGGACGGTGACGGAATAAATAATCAATGCACACTGCTAAATAGTGATTCGGGTTCATCAAGCCAGCCGGGGTCACTATGCCGTGGCGATCAAAATCTGGATCATTACCAAATGCCAAATCATATTCATCTTTGTACGCCAGTAGTCCAGCCATTGCGTATGCTGACGAGCAATCCATACGAATCACGCCATCACCATCGCGAGGCATAAAGCCAAAGGTTGGGTCGACATGGTCATTAATCAGGGTAATATCGAGTTGATAATGCGCGGCAATTTGCTGCCAATAGCGGATCCCTGCGCCCCCCAAAGGGTCGACGGCAAGTTTTAAACCCGCTTTTTGAATAGCGTCGATATCAACAACCTTGGCCAGCCCAGAGACATATGGCGTCACAAGATCTTGCTCTTGGTAATAGTCACTGTGCATTGCCGCATCAATCTCCACGCGTTTAACGCCGACGAGATGGGTTTCAATATAGTGATTCGCTCGCGTTTCTATTGCTTTTGTGATTTCGCCTTCGGCGGGTCCACCATGGGGCGGGTTGTATTTGATGCCTCCATCTTGCGGTGGGTTGTGCGAGGGAGTAATGACAATCCCGTCCGCTTGCTCAGCATGATCACGGTTATAAGCCAGTATTTGTTGGGAAATACCCGGCGTTGGCGTATAACCCTGATCGACTTGCGCAACAACCTGTACCTGATTGGCCGTCAATACTTCAACCACGGCACCGAAGGCGGGTTCGGAAAGCGCATGAGTGTCTTTTCCCACAAAGACAGGGCCCGAAATACCGCGCGCGCTGCGCTCATCACAAATTGCTTGTGCAATGGCCAGAATATGATCGCGGTTAAACGTGGTGTTCAACGCGCTTCCACGATGGCCTGACGTCCCAAACGCAACGCGTTGCGAGGCCTGACCTGGACGTGGTTGAGTCTGGAAAAAACGCGTCACAAGCGCCGGAATATCACACAAGTCTTGCGGATGCGCGCGCTGTCCGGCTTGAGGATGCACTGCCATAATTCTCTTCTCCCATGAGTGGCATAGATTAAATCGCGTTCACAACCTTCTCAGTCAAATCACTCGGGAACTGCATTTTTTCCATAAGCTGTTCCACCATCTGACGCTTACGGCCAGTATTCGTGTTGGTGATGACCCAAAAAGGAGTGTCTGGTATCTGCTTGGGTTTGGTGGTTTTGCCGCTTTCTAATAAGGTTTGTGGATTATCGGCAAAATACAGACGGGTACGCCCTTTTAGCGCCATCCCATCCGCGAATCCTTGTTGGTCAACACGGTATAAGGAGGTGAGGATCAGCATAAAACGACCAATCGCTCGCTCTTGAGCCGCAAACTCATCTGAAATCAATAACGTTCGCATCGCTTTGACACGATCAACGGACGCACTGCGCCCAGCGTCTTTACTGACAACAATACCGCTAGAACGAGAGGGCGTCGTCGGCGCAGCCTGAGTTGGCTGCGGTGCCGAGTCCGACAGCAGTAAGCGACGCAAGATGTCTGATGCGCTTTCGCCAATATGCTGAGTTTGGCTGGCAATATACCGGTATAGATCGTCGTCAACCTCTATCGTCTTCATTGTTTTTCATCGCGTCCTGTTTATCGTTTAACGGGGCGATTATACAGAGATAGATCGGTATACTCTACGTTAAAGCCAGTAATCTGAGAGAAAAGCAACGTGTTGTTCAACGGAAAGTCTCGCGGTGAGGGCTCACCGCTCGTATTGATCCACGGTTTATTCGGTGATCTCGACAATTTAGGCGGGCTAGCAAAGACACTGGCCGATCATTTTTGTGTCTATCAAATTGATCTACCTAACCATGGTCGCTCCTATCATACAGAGAGCACAGATTATCAAAGCCAGTCCGATGCCGTGGTCGCATGGATGGATGGACAACAGCTTGAGTCAGCCATCATCGTCGGTCACTCAATGGGCGGCAAAGTGGCCATGGCCGTCGCTCAACGTTTCCCTGAGCGTGTGGAACAATTAGTGGTGATGGATATTGCCCCAGTCGATTATCAAGTTAGTCGCCACGACAATGTTTTCAAGGCATTACATCAAACGCAAAGGGTAACACTGAAAAGCCGTCAGCAAGCGCAAACCATCATGAATGAATCGATCGAAAATCCAGGCGTGAGCCAATTTTTATTGAAATCACTCTATAAAACCGATCACGGTCACTACGCCTGGCGCTTCAATATTGATAATCTTTATCACGGCTATCGTGACATCATGGGATGGACAGAGTTTGGCCAGTATTCGGGCCCAACTCTGTTTGTCAAAGGGCAGAATTCTGAATACATTCTGCCAGACCACCGCGAGGCCATTGTCGCTCAGTTTCCTCATTCAAAAGCGCATATGGTGGCAGGCACGGGTCATTGGCTACATGCTGAAAAACCGGCGGTGGTTGCCAGCGTCATAGAACGTTTTTTAATGCCGAGCGAGCGTTAACAGTTAAGTGACCCTTGTGATATATTGCGCCGCATAAGTCGGTGCTCAATGGAGGCACGCATGCTTTACGAGCACTTTCAATTGCTCGAGAAAATAGGTCTAGATCTCGTCTTCGCCGCGATTTTCTTTTTTATCGGCATGGCAATTAAAGACGTGTTACGTGAGGGCAATGTGCCAGTATTCGGCCGACGGATCGTCTGGTTTGTGCTCACACTAGGCTGTGTCGGCTTTATCGTAAAAGGTGTGATTCAGTTAGTTTGGGAAGGGGTCGGCATCGGCTAACCCTAGCACTGAAGTCACTGGTTAATCATATAGGTTTGAAAAAGCGACGCTTTTTCTTTAATTCGAGTTAGTTGCAAACAGCAACCCACTGACAAAACGGGTGTTTTTTATATGGCGAGTGTAGGTCTCTTCTTTGGTAGTGACACGGGAAACACGGAAGCAATTGCAAAAACCATTCAAAAGCAGTTAGGCAAGCAAATGGTTCACGTGCAGGATATCGCGAAGAGCAGCAAAGAAGATATTGATAACTTCGATTTGCTGCTGATCGGTATTCCGACATGGTATTACGGTGAAGCGCAGTGCGACTGGGATGACTTTTTCCCAGAGTTAGAGCAAATTGACTTTTCAACAAAACTCGTGGCTATTTTCGGCTGTGGCGACCAGGAAGATTACGCAGAATACTTCTGTGATGCCATGGGCACCGTCCGCGACATCATTGAAGCGAAAGGCGCTACCATCATTGGTCATTGGCCAACTGAAGGGTATGAGTTTGAAGCCTCACAAGCATTGGTTGATGATAACCACTTTGTTGGCTTATGTGTGGATGAAGACCGCCAGCCTGAACTGACCGACGAGCGAGTGAGCAAGTGGGTGAAACAAGTCTACGAAGAAATGTGTCTAGCAGAGCTTGAAGACTAAGTCTGGCTTATCAAACGCCAAGGATACTCAACCTTGGCGTTTTTTTATCTAATCGGTGCACAACGGGCTGATCATGCGGCTTGTTTGCTGGCTGTATCCCGATACTGGCGTTTTTTTCTCACATAAAGAGTACGCCTTACTTCAGCAACCACCTCGCCATGCGCGTCTTTGACGTGGACAACAAACTCGGGTAATACCTTATCGCCTCGTCCTGCTTGTTGTTGGATATCGGTTAACACCGCATCACTGATCACAAAATCTGCGTATAAGTCCGTGGTTCCCGGCTTGATAAAATTGATATCTGCTTGTTTGTCCCAAACATGGTACTGAGGGCCGAGAATACCCATTAACATGAGCGCATAGACAGGATCAGTTAAGGAGAAGATGCTACCGCCATACTGGGTACGATTGGCATTTTTGTTCCACCAGCGGAGTTTCAAGCGCATGTTGACGCGTTTAAAATCCTGGCTAATGGCATCAATATGGATCCCTGCGCCCCAAAAAGGTGGCCAGCTGTTAAGTGCCCACTTAACAATTCGTGGTTTGTAGAAGCGATACATGTAAGTTGACATCCTTATCTGGTCTAACCAGATAATATTCACATCTAGTAAACATTGATGCAACCACAAATGATCAAATTTCGCCCTAAGAACGCATGTCGAGAGTAGCGAGAGCAGTGCAATTTTGATAGGCTTATAAAATATTTTCCTTGCTAATCCAACTGTCTTAACTCAGGCAGAAAACAGGTAGATACACATGTCAGACAATAACCAGGCGTTGAAGCAAGCTGGGCTCAAAGTCACCCTCCCACGGCTCAAGATCCTAGAAGTGCTGCAACAGCCAGATTGCCAGCACATCAGTGCCGAAGACCTGTATAAGAAATTAATCGACCTAGGTGAAGAAATTGGCCTAGCAACCGTGTACCGCGTACTGAACCAATTTGATGATGCAGGCATTGTCACGCGTCACCACTTTGAAGGCGGAAAGTCCGTATTTGAATTGGCGACACAGCATCATCATGACCATTTAGTCTGTCTTGACTGCGGTAAAGTGATTGAATTTTCTGATGATTTGATTGAAGAGCGTCAGAAAGAAATCGCCGCTCGCTTTAATGTGCAACTAACAAACCATAGTTTGTATTTGTATGGTCACTGTAAGGAAGGCGATTGCAAAGCTGACCCATCCATTCATAACGCTGATTGATTCAGTGTGAACGGTTTAAAAAAGCCGGCGTGATCATCACGCCGGCTTTTTATTTATTTACCTTCTATCTTCGCCCAGGTATCACGCAAGCTCACCGTCCGGTTGAAGACCAGTGACTCAGCACCACTGTCTTTGCTATCCGCACAAAAATAGCCTGTACGCTCAAATTGATAGCCCTTTTCTACCGGTGCATGCTGCATACTTGGCTCGACAAAGCCATGTTGTACCTGTAAAGACTCAGGATTGATGGTTTCCGCGAAGTTGTCCGCGCTGGCCGGATTTGGCACCGTAAATAAGCGGTCATACAAACGGAATTCAGCGGGTAGCGCCTCAGCAGCAGAGACCCAATGGATCACGCCTTTGACTTTACGCCCATCGGCAGGGTCTTTACCGAGGGTGTCTGGATCATAGCTGCAATACACAGTGGTAATATTGCCCTCATCGTCTTTCTCGCAACGCTCTGCTTTTACCACATAGGCATTGCGCAAACGCACTTCCTTCTCCAGTACCAGTCGCTTGTACTTCTTGTTAGCAGATTCACGGAAATCTTCACGCTCAATCCAGATCTCGCGCGAAAATGGCACCTGACGCGTGCCCATCTCTGGCTGATTGGGATGGTTTGGCGCATCAAGCCATTCGACATCATCGGCTTTGTTTTCAATCACCAGTTTAATCGGATCGAGTACCGCCATGGCGCGTGGTGCATTTTCGTTCAAATCATCGCGTACACAAGACTCAAGCGCACTCATTTCAATGGTATTATCTTGCTTGGTCACACCAATGCGCTGGCAAAATTCACGGATGGAGGCGGGCGTGTAACCACGACGACGCAAGCCGGAGATAGTCAGCATACGCGGGTCATCCCAACCACTCACAAGCTGCTCTTCCACCAGTTGGTTCAGCTTACGCTTGGACATCACGGTATACTCGAGATTTAAGCGGCTGAACTCGTATTGACGTGGCGTACAGTCGATGGTGATATTTTCCAACACCCAATCGTATAGGCGTCGGTTGTCTTGAAATTCAAGGGTGCAAAGAGAATGGGTAATCCCTTCTAGTGCATCCGAGATGCAGTGGGTAAAGTCATACATTGGGTAAATACACCACTTATCCCCAGTCTGGTGATGATGCGCAAAACGCACGCGATATAACACCGGATCACGCATTACCATAAAGGGCGACGCCATATCGATTTTGGCACGCAAACAGGCTTTACCTTCGGCAAACTCACCAGCACGCATCTTTTCAAATAGCGCCAAGTTCTCTTCAACAGACCGTTCGCGATAAGGGCTGTGCTTGCCAGGCTCAGTCAATGTGCCGCGATACTCACGAATCTCATCAGGCGTTAATTCTTCAACGTACGCTAACCCTTTTTCAATCAGTTCAACCGCGTAACCATAAAGCTTATCAAAGTAGTTTGAGGAATAACGCACCTCTCCTGCCCAATCAAAGCCTAACCATTGCACGTCACGCTTGATAGACTCAACGTATTCCACGTTTTCTTTTTCTGGGTTGGTATCATCAAAACGCAGGTTACATTCACCCTGATAGTCTTGTGCGATCCCGAAGTTCAAACAAATTGATTTTGCATGGCCGATGTGCAAATAGCCATTCGGCTCAGGTGGGAAACGTGTCACGATCGCGGTGTGTTTCCCTTCCGCCAAGTCTTTATCAATGATTTGGCGAATAAAGTTAGTGGGACGAGCTTCAGCATCACTCATCAAGGTTACCTCGTATCAAAAATGCGAATTTTAAAGCTACATAGATACTATGATCTCCTATTCCGCGCTGCGACTCAACCCGTTGTTGTCATTGTCATCGCGGTGCAGGCCTATTTGTTACTTTTTTGCGCGAAAGCAGGGGGAAACAACCAATAAAAACGCCCAGCGGCAAACTGGGCGTTTCGTGTCAAGTTAGTGTCACGTTATCAAAGTTCGGATGCCTCGTTTAAGGCAGCGCCACTTTCGATAAATCTTCATCTTCTGGGATTTGTTTCAGCTCACCCGCAATAATTTCTGCTAATGGTCCGAGAATAACTTGCAAGTTATTCTCGCCAAGCTTGACAACTCCCATCGCACCAATGGCTTTCAATTTAGCTTCATCAACCACCTCGCGGTCGGCAACCGACAGACGCAGACGAGTGATACACGCATCAATCGATGTTAGGTTTTGATGACCACCAAGGGCTTTAAGGTACTTACGTGCTAGCTCGCGATTATCGCTCGCCTCACCGGTATTGGCGCTGGCAGGAGCACTCTCTACTGCATCATCTTCACGACCTGGTGTTTTCAGGTTCAAGGTTGAAATAGCCGCTCGGAAAGACACATAATAAAGTGCGAAGAACACAAGGCCCATAATAGGCAGCATGTACCATTGGTTAGCCACAGGGTTTTTCGACGACAACACCAAGTCAACTAACCCGGCTGAGAAACCGAAGCCTGCCGTCCAGTCGAAGGTTGCGGCGATAAACAATGAAACACCGGTTAATAATGCGTGCAACACGAACAACAAAGGTGCGACAAACAAGAATGAGAACTCGAGTGGCTCAGTCACCCCAGTAAAGAAAGAGGCAAAGCCGGCAGCAATCATGATAGACGCAACACGCGCTTTGTTCTCAGGACGCGCTGTGTGATAAATCGCAAGCGCTGCACCTGGAAGACCAAACATCATGACGGGGAAGAAGCCTGCCATGTACATGCCTGTAGTCCCTTTAATCGCTTCGCCTGTTTCAAGGCCTTGTGCTCCCATCCAGAAGCGGCCCAAGTCGTTAATACCGACGGTATCGAACCAGAACACGGCGTTAAGCGCGTGGTGCAGACCAACAGGGATAAGTAGGCGGTTAAAGAAGCCATACACACCGGCACCCGCCGCACCCAGATTGGTGATGCTTTCGCCAAAGTGAACCAAGCCACCAAAAAGAACAGGCCAGACAAACATCAATACAAATGAGATGATGATCGCCACCACTGAGACCAAGATCGGCACCAAACGCTTGCCGCTAAAGAACGCCAACGCTTTTGGCAATTCAACCCCGCTGTAGCGGTTATACAGCTCAGCGGACACCACGCCGATCAAGATACCGATAAACTGGTTGTTGATTTTGCTAAAAGCAAGCTCATTGTTACCGACTGAAATATCGACCAAGCCAATTTGGCTTACCGCACCCGGCGCACACAGCGTGGTGATCACCATAAAGCCAACAAAGCCTGCCAGAGCGGCGGCGCCGTCTTTATCTTTTGACATGCCATACGCCACACCAATGGCAAATAACACTGACATATTATCGATAATCGCTGCCCCTGATTTAATCAAGAAAGCAGCTAAGGCGTTGTTTCCACCCCATCCAGTTGGGTCAAGCCAGTAGCCGACCCCCATCAAGATCGCAGCCGCTGGCAGTACCGCAACTGGTACCATCAGCGCACGACCTATACGTTGCGCATAACCAAGAATATTCACCGTCGTTCCCCCTTTATATTTTTCTGTGTCCACTACGCTAGCGTTCGCTCCGTGGTTAGACATCTAACTTGGACGCTTGCCCAAGGACTAAGGACTTTTGTTAAATCACTTCTTTTGTAAAGCAATGTTAGTCAATTGCAGTTTATGTCAATAAATTCGCCTCGCAAATTAAACCCGCGCTATTTGTGAGAATCATCACCAAACCACTCCATATACAGAGAAAATTGTTAGCCTGATCATAAAACTTATTTTATGATGCAAATAAATGAGCATATCCGTTATGCTATGGCCATGAATTGAGCATTGATAGAACGAGGTGACCGATGCGACTCATTCCTTTACAAACCAGCCAGCAAGTCGGCCTTTGGTCGGCACGTTACATCGTCGATACCATCAACAAATTTGCCCCAAGCGCTGAGCATCCCTTTGTTCTGGGATTACCCACGGGTGGGACGCCTCTCAACACCTATAAGCAATTGATCAAGCTCCATCAGCAAGGTGAAGTCAGCTTTGAGCACGTGGTCACTTTCAACATGGATGAATACTGTGGGATCCCAGCTGATCATCCACAAGCCTATCGTACCTTTATGTACGAAAACTTTTTTAACCATATTGATATTCAAGAAAAAAACATCAACTTGCTTGATGGAAATGCGACCGATGTCGATGACGAGTGCCAACGCTATGAAGAAAAAATCAAGGCATACGGCAAAATCCATCTCTTTATGGGGGGGGTAGGTAACGATGGTCATATTGCGTTTAACGAACCCGCGTCATCATTGGCATCACGCACTCGGATCAAAACCTTGACCGAGGATACCCGTGTGGCAAACTCTCGCTTCTTTGATAATGATATCAATCAAGTACCCAAGCACGCGCTTACCATTGGTGTCGGTACCTTGTTAGATGCAGAGGAAATCATGATCTTGGTGACAGGACACAATAAAGCCCAGGCACTTGAGGCTGCAGTAGAAGGGTCTGTTAACCATTTATGGACAGTATCAGCGCTACAACTGCACCCAAAAGCGATGATTGTGTGCGATGCGCCTTCAACAGCAGAACTAAAAGTAAAAACTGTGAAGTATTTTCAAGAGCTTGAAGCCCAAAATATACACCATTTATAAGGAATTGAAGCATGTATGCGTTAACCCACTGCCGGATTTTTACTGGCCATGAGGTGTTGGATGATCATGCCATCGTGATTCGAGAAGGCCTGATTGACGCCGTCTGTCGACAAGACGCCCTGCCCAATGATATTGCCACGCGCGCGCTCGACGGTGCATTAGTCAGCCCAGGCTTCATTGACCTTCAGCTTAATGGCTGTGGCGGCGTGATGTTTAATGATGCCATTACCCCTGAGACCATCGCGACCATGCATCAGGCTAACCTTAAATCAGGTTGCACCAACTTTCTCCCCACCCTGATCACCAGCTCTGATGCCGATATGCAAGCCGCCATCAACGCCATGCGTGCGTACCAAAAACAGCAGCCCCATCAGGCGCTGGGGTTGCACCTCGAAGGCCCCTATTTAAATACCGAAAAAAAGGGGATACACAGTGCTGACTATATTCGCCCCAGCAACGATGAGATGATCAACTACTTGTGCGAAAACGCCGATGTGGTGACCAAAGTCACCCTCGCGCCTGAACTGGCACCCGCGTCGCATATTCAAGCCCTGAAGCAAGCTGGTATCGTGGTCTCTGCTGGCCATACCAATGCCACTTACGCACAAGCTAAGCAAGGCTTTACCCACGGCATTTCCTTTGCCACGCACCTGTTTAACGCAATGACCTCTATTTCAGGCCGTGAGCCAGGTGTCGTCGGTGCCATCTACGATACACCGGATGTTTACACTGGCGTGATTGCTGACGGCTTTCACGTCTCATACCCTAATATTCGTCTCGCACATAAAGTAAAAGGTGAGAAATTAGTGTTGGTTACGGATGCTGTTGCACCAGCAGGAGCCGACATGGATCACTTTATTTTTGTAGGTAAGAAAGTATATTACCGTGACGGTAAGTGTGTTGATGAAAATGGCACACTTGGCGGCTCAGCACTGACGATGGATCAGGCGATTTATAACAGTGTTGAGCATGTAGGGATCGCCTTGGATGAAGCTTTGCGGATGGCTACGCTCTATCCCGCTCGCGCAATCGGTATCGAACAACACTATGGCAGCATTCGCCCGGGGAAAATTGCGAATCTTGCCATTTTCGACCGTGCAATCAATGTTCAAGCGACGATCGTAAACGGACAATATCTACAAAGCTAGGACACCTATGACTGGCGGAAAAATCGGGAATGTCGATCTTGTAAAGCAACTTAACGGAGCTGCCGTTTATCGATTAATTGATCAACAAGGGCCTATTTCACGCATACAAATTGCCGATGTAAGCCGATTGGCACCGGCAAGCGTAACCAAAATTACCCGCCAACTGCTTGAAAGAGGCCTGATTAAAGAGGTGGCGCAACAAGCGTCGACAGGTGGACGTCGTGCCATTTCTCTCACCACCGAGTGTGCGCCCTTTCATACCCTTGCGGTACGACTGGGTCGCCATTTTATTGAGTTGTCTTTGTATGACTTGAGTGGTGCCTCTTTGGCCGAACACGGCGAAACCTTCCATTACCATGATCAGGACGAGCTTGTTCAAGGCTTGATTCATATCGTTAGCCAGTTTTTGGAAACGCACCAACACGTGCTCAGAGAGTTGATTGCCATATCCGTGGTGATGCCTGGCTTGGTTGACCCTGATTCAGGGGTGGTCGAATACATGCCCAACATCAATATCAAACAACTTGCGCTTGCTGATACCCTGCGCGAAGAGTTTGGTGTGCAGGCTTTCGTTGGCAACGATATCCGCGGGCAAGCATTGGCGGAGCACTACTTTGGGGCGAGCCAAGACTATTATGACTCTATGCTGGTCAGTGTACATCATGGTACTGGTGCGGGGATCATCGTCAATGGGCAAATTTTTCTTGGCCATAACCGCAATGTCGGTGAGCTCGGCCATGTACAGATCGATCCACTGGGTAAAAAATGTCAGTGTGGCAACTTTGGCTGCTTAGAAACCGTGGCGTCAAACGAAGCCATCATTGAGCACGCTCAACAACTGCTTGCGCAAGGACACCCCAGTAGCCTCAGTTATGATCAAAGTCTGACCATCGAAGCGATTTGCCAAGCCGCAGAGCAAGGTGATGAGTTGGCCCGCCAGGTGTTGGTGAAAGTCGGCAATCATCTGGGTAAAGCAATCGCGATGACCGTTAACCTGTTCAATCCACAACTGGTGGTCATTGCAGGCAAGATCACTGCGGCAAAAAGCGTGGTCTTTCCCGCTATTGAGCGTTGTGTCGAGAATCAATCTCTACCAAGTTTCCATGAAAAGCTGTCGATTGTGAGCGCCAACCTCGAGGCTCAGCCTACAATGGCTGCGTTTTCCTTAGTCAAGCGGGCGATGCTTAATGGTGAGCTCCTACAAGAACTGTTGGAGGAGTAGTTTTCACTACTTGGATTGACATGTTGAGTGATTAAAACATGTCAGTTAAACCCAGCCGAGACGTTAATCCCTAACCGTTGGTCAGCCAGCGGTTAGGAGAGCGGGCATCTTCTCTAGCAACGTTAGTCTTCTCTGCAAATGTCTCCTTGCCTCATCTTATCTTCACCGGCCTTTTCTCACGCTTCCTTATTTTACATTCACATACTGACCACAAAACGTGTACATTATAGCCACGTTACCGACAATGCCTTGTCTCACTCAACTTTAGAATAAGTACAAGATATGGAACTGGTTTTTATTTCTGCCGCCTTTATCAGTGGCTATGCATTAATGCGCTGCCACCTCCCGCCACTGGTTGGCTTTCTTATCGCTGGCTTTGTTCTCCATGCCATGGGCTACCAGTCGACACCGGTGATCACGCAGCTGGCCGATCTGGGTGTCACATTGCTGCTGTTTACTATCGGCTTAAAGCTTGATGTCAAAACCTTGCTTACCAAAGAAATATGGTTTGGCGCCACTGCCCATAACGTCCTGACAACCGCGTTTTTTACTCTCGCGCTAATGGGCCTTAAAGCACTGAGCATTCCTATGCTGTCAGGCATGAGTATGTCTGAAATGCTGCTGCTTGGCTTCGCCCTGTCTTTTTCCAGTACCGTCTTTGCCATCAAAGCGCTGCAAGAAAAAGGTGAGCTTAATGCCACCTATGGCACCTTGGCGATTGGCATGCTGATCATGCAAGACATCTTTGCGGTGATTTTCCTTACCGCCACATCGGGCAAAACCCCCGAGCTCACCGCCCTCCTCCTCTTTGGTTTACCGCTTCTGAAGCCCCTGCTGGGTAAGCTGTTGGACAAAGCAGGCCACGGTGAAATGTTGGTTCTTTATGCCGTGTTCCTCGCCCTGGTAGCTGGCGCTGGATTGTTTGAGGCGGTGGGGATTAAACCTGACTTAGGCGCACTTATTCTCGGTATGCTGCTTGCCAGTCACCCACGTGCATCTGAAATGGCCAAGTCACTGTTTAACATGAAAGAGCTTTTTCTGGTTTGCTTTTTCCTCAACATTGGCTTATCCGAACAGCCTACTTGGCAAAGTTTCAGTTTTGCGCTGATCTTGATGTTATTACTGCCTATCAAGGGCGTACTCTACTATTGGATCGTCAACGGCTTTCGATATCGAGTTCGTACGGCCCTATTCACCACACTCACCTTATTCAACTTCAGTGAATTTGGACTCATTGTCGGTGGCTTGGCGTATAAAACAGGATTGATGCCTGGCCCGATCTTGGTTTCCATCGCCATTGCGGTATCACTCAGTTTTGCCTTTTCCGCACCACTCAATACCTTTAGTAATCAGCTGTATAGTTGGGCATCACGCTGGCTGCCTGAGCGTGCACCCGACGAGCTTCACCCCAGCGACCAACAAATCAATCTGGGGGATGCCAGCATCTTGGTGTTGGGGATGGGACGTATTGGCTCAGGCGCCTACGACGAACTCGCCACCACACACCACCAACCGATTGTGGGGATTGATACACGAGAAGACTCTGTCTCTCGTCATCAGCAAGAAGGACGACGTGTTATTTTAGGCGATGCGACTGATCCCGACTTTTGGTCGCGGGCGGTGTCTGATGGCAATATCTCGCTCATTTTACTGGCCATGCCTCACAGTCATGCCAATACGTTGGCACTCGAGCAAATTCGACAAACACAATTCAGTGGTAAAGTCGCCGCCATTGCCAAATATCAAGATGAGCTTGATCAACTCAAAGCACTCGGTGTGGATGAAGCCTTTAATATCTATCAAGAGGCAGGTAGCGGCTTTGCGCGCCACGTAAGAGACCGCTTCTCTCACCCAGATAGCTAGCCCCCGCTACAACACAACTAACGCACAAGCCCCGTCGCTTGTGCTTTTTTGTATAAAAACTGCACCATTTTTAAATTTAATTCGTTTTTGGTGATTTTTATTAAATTTTATTCACCATAAGGCAAGTTTGGATAACGGATTTGTTTTATCTCCTTGTGTCTTTCTCTGCCACAGGGCAAAGTGTGGTTAACACGTCGCCGCCAGAGGCTCTTTCTCGCGGGCATGATACGGCGACAAAGACCGGATAACACAACAGAGAGGAAGATTATGTGTTCAATTTTTGGAGCGCTTGACATAAAAACCGACTCGCAACAATTGCGGGAAGTCGCGTTAAAAATGTCGAAGACCATGCGTCACCGTGGCCCGGACTGGTCAGGGATTTATTCGTCTGAAAAAGCCATTCTCGTTCATGAGCGCCTTGCGATTGTCGATCTTAACAGTGGGGCCCAGCCACTTTATAACCAAAACCAAACCCAAGCCCTCGCAGTTAACGGTGAGATCTACAATCACAAAGAGCTCCGCGCTGAGTTTGCTCCCGACTACCCGTTTCAAACCGAGTCTGACTGCGAAATCATTCTCGCGCTGTATCAAGAAAAAGGACCAGAGCTGCTCGACTACCTCAACGGTATCTTTGCCTTTATTTTGTATGATGAGGAGCAAGATGCGTATTTAATTGGTCGCGATCATATTGGCATTATCCCGCTTTACCATGGCCACGATGAGCACGGCAACTATTACGTCGCCTCTGAGATGAAAGCGCTAGCCCCTATTTGTAAAACCATTAGTGAATTTCCTCCTGGCCACTTTTTATGGAGTAAGCAAGGCGAGCCTGTTCGCTACTACAAACGCGAATGGATGGAATACGATGGGGTGAAAGACAGCACCACGGATAAAGCGGCACTCAAAGAAGCCCTAGAGAAAGCGGTTCACCGTCAACTTATGACCGATGTCCCTTATGGCGTTCTACTATCTGGCGGGTTGGATTCATCGGTGATTTCTGCGGTCACCAAGCAATTTGCGGCTAACCGCATTGAGGATGACGACCAAAGCCAAGCATGGTGGCCACGTCTGCACTCGTTCGCTATTGGCCTAGAAGGCGCACCGGATTTGAAAGCCGCCAAAGAAGTCGCTGACCACCTTGGTACCGTGCACCACGAGTTTACCTATAGTATCCAAGAAGGCTTGGATGCTATCCGCGACGTGGTGTACCACATCGAAACCTATGATGTGACTACTATCCGAGCATCAACCCCGATGTATCTGATGTCACGTAAGATTCGTGCGATGGGGATTAAAATGGTGCTCTCAGGAGAAGGCGCAGACGAGGTGTTTGGCGGCTATCTGTATTTTCACAAAGCGCCTAACGCACAAGAGTTCCACGAGGAAACGGTTCGCAAGCTGCTCGCGCTCAACATGTTTGATTGTGCCCGCGCGAACAAGTCGATGGCCGCTTGGGGCGTTGAGGCACGTGTCCCCTTCTTGGATAAAGAGTTTTTGGAAGTGGCGATGCAAATTAAGCCAGACGACAAAATGTGCGGCGATGGCAAAATGGAAAAGCACATTATTCGTGAGTGCTTTGGGGATCTGTTGCCAGAGTCGGTGGCATGGCGTCAGAAAGAGCAGTTTAGCGATGGCGTCGGTTACGGCTGGATTGACACATTAAAGGCCATTGCCGATGAAAAAGTCAGCGACCAACAATTGGCAACCGCCGCGTTCCGCTTCCCATACAACACGCCGACCACCAAAGAAGCGTATATGTATCGTGAGATTTTCGCCGAACTCTTCCCTCTGGAAGATGCCGCGAAGTGTGTCCCTGGCGGCCCATCAATTGCTTGCTCCAGTGCCAAAGCAATTGAATGGGATGAATCGTTCAAAAACCAAGCCGACCCATCAGGTCGCGCGGTCCGCAACGTACACGAAAAAGCGTACCAATAAGCCCGCCCCTCACGACCGGTAATAAAAAACCGCCAACATCAATTGGCGGTTTTTTATCGTTTAAGGCAATGAGATTAACGTTCCCAATAAGCCTCTTCCAAACTATCTTCGCGCTCCGGCAAGCCACGTGACAAACGCGGAGAGTGCTGCGCCAGCACCTCGTAGCTAACACGGTTAGCGTATTTACACACCTGAGAAAACGATGAGTAAGTCAAAAATGGGTACTGGTGTTTGCTTGAGTTTGGCACGTTATCACGGTGATAGCGGTTAGCTGACATATCGTGCAGCAACGCAGACAGGGCGCCGTCACCCGCACCATTGGTGTTTTTGATCCGTTCCGGTCCACCCATGTATGGCGCAATGTGCGAATAAATCTTAATCGGATTTTCGCAATCGGCTTTGATCATTGGGCGGCTAAACTCATACATATTGAACTCGGGAATGGCCCCGGGTAACAAAGGCAGTGAGGTTTCGCGTTTGGCTTTATCTTCACTGTAACCCGCCATGTATAGGCCAATCGGGCCAGCGGTGCAAAGCACCATATCTACCCATTGCAACGCAGCGTCAGCCGCGAGCAGTGGATCACTTTCGCCCGTGAGCGCTTCGCCCTCATCTTCGTTCATCGCCACCACACTGACGTGCTCAGCCAGAAAATCACGCCACCATTGTGGATTTTGTTCAATCACATACTTGGTGCCCAGCGTCATCACCACAGGCACATTGTGCTTTTTGGCATATTCGATGGCGCGCATGGTCGCGTCCGGCATCGGGTCGCCGTCTTTACAGCGAACCAAATAGGCCGTCAGGACTAAAGCAGATGCGTGTTCAAAGATGTGTTCTGGAATCGACTCAGGATGCAGCTGGTTCATTAAACCTTCGTTGATGGCAAAAGTACGCTCACCGCAATCGCCAATCAGTGCGTAGCAACGGCCAATCGGGCCTTGGACAGGTTGCAGATAGTTGAGATCCATGCGGCTGGAGGTGTTGCATAAGTAGCGATAAGAGTAGCTACCAATGCGGATATCCTGACTCATCACCCCAAGTAGAATCGATTGGTCATCCGCTAAGGCGGAGTAGTTGTGCAAGGTGTTGCCAATGGTGCCGCCAGCAAATTCATGCGTCACCAAATTGTTGTCCTTAAGCTCTTGATACAAGGCTTCAGCGCGCTCATCGTCAATTACTAACGAATGGCCTTTGCTCAAACCATAGCGCTCCAGGAAGTCATCACTCACTTTTGCTTCTATATCCACCAAGGTTTGGTCAATGCCAATCACATGGGGGCGTTTAAAACCACGCTCACTGGCAGGGTTAAGCAAAGGGTCCCGGGCGTGAACCGGAAAGTAGTGTTTAGACTTACGTTGTCCTGGAAATTTCATGGTTCGTGTAACTAGCTAATGGAAGGGAGGCGCGAATTCTACCACAGAATTTGCGCCTGCATAGCGTCTGGTGGACGAATTTTATCGCCCTACCACCCTTGCGTATGCTCTGCCACCAGCGTCGCCATTAACTCAATATGCGCCTCGTCATCGTTTAAGCATGGGATAAACCGAAAGGCTTCGCCACCTGCTTCTAAAAAGATATCCCGGCACTCACCGGCAATTTCTTCCAAGGTTTCTAAACAGTCAGAAGAAAAGGCCGGCGTCATAATATCGAGAGTTTTTACCCCTTTCGCGGGTAGCGATTCTAACGTTTTATCCGTGTAAGGCTTAAGCCACTCTTCACGTCCAAACCGCGATTGGTAGCTCATCATGATCGCTTGATCGGGGAGCCCGAGTTCCGCCTGCAACAATGCCGTGGTTTGTTCGCAATGTTGCGGATACGGGTCGCCATTATCGGCAAAGCGTTGTGGGATCCCATGGTATGAACACAGTAAGAGATCGCCCTTGCCGTGTTTATCCCAGTGACGTCTCACGGAGTCTGCCAATGCCGATTGGTACGCCGGATGATCGTGATAGTGATGCACAAAGCGAAGCTCAGGCAGCAAGGGGCGTCCTTTGAGGGATTTGGCGACTTTGTCAAATACCGCGGCGGTGGTGGTCGCAGAGTACTGCGGGTACAAGGGCAAAACCATGACCTTTTCACAGCCTTGTTGCTGCAGTTGCTCAATACCATCCGTAATCGATGGTGAACCATAGGTCATTCCTAGGGCAACGGGTAATCCCGACTTGTTAGCTAAGGCATCACGCTGGCGTGTAGCATACACCATCAGCGGTGAGCCCTCGTCCATCCAAACACTTTGATAGAGCTTAGCCACCTTGGGAGAGCGTACCGGCAGAATCACACCATGAAGCAGTGGGCACCACAACCAACGCGTTAAATCGACCACCCGATGGTCATGAAGAAACTCAGATAAAAAGCGCTTTACAGCAGAAGAGGTAGGCGCATCTGGGGTTCCCAGGTTAACCAGAAGTACGCCAACTTGGTTATGCTTTTCGGTCATGTGTGTTGTCCTTGGCTTTGGCTCGGCCGCGAGCCCAGTATTTTTGTTGTACCTTTCCAATTTAACGTATCTGATTAAATTGTTTGGAGAATGGCGCTTAGCTTGCCATAAAAAAACCGGAGCGACTAATCGTCAGCTCCGGTTTCTACTATCAGCAATACCGATGACAACCTGTGTCAGCACGTAAACGCGCGACACATTGAGCCTGGTTTAGCCGAGTACCTTTTGGATCTCTGCGCTCACCTGCTCAACCGCTTGTGTACCATCGAAGGTCACAAACTGAGTGTTGCCGGCATCGGCTTCTTTTTTGTAGTAAGCAATCAGTGGTGCGGTTTGATTATGATACACATTCAACCGTGCGCGCACTGTCTCTTCTTTATCATCATCACGTACCACTAGCTCCTCGCCAGTCACGTCGTCTTTTCCTTCCACTTTCGGTGGGTTGTAAACAACGTGATAAGTACGGCCTGAAGCAAGGTGAGCACGGCGACCACTCATACGCTCAACAATTACGTCATCCGGAACGTCGAATTCGAGTACGTAATCGATCGCAACACCGATCTCTTTCAGTCCATCAGCTTGAGGAATGGTGCGTGGGAACCCATCTAGCAAGAAGCCGTTGGCACAATCATCTTGCGAGATACGCTCTTTAACCAAGCCAAGAATGATGTCATCAGACACCAATTCGCCAGCATCAATAACCGCTTTGGCTTGTTTGCCAAGCTCAGTGCCCGCTTTAATCGCGGCGCGCAACATGTCACCCGTAGAAATCTGCGGAATCCCGTATTTTTCCATGATGAACTGCGCTTGCGTCCCTTTACCCGCGCCCGGTGCACCCAACAGAATGATGCGCATAGTGATCCCCTTTATGATTATTTAGGTTTCGTTAAACTGCGTCTATATTCGCAAAGACACGAAACATACACGCTTAACTAAACGCTATCAAGCCCGGCAATCCGGCCGGGCTTGTTCGATAGTCATTCAGTATGTGGTCTCGACAATCGCCTGTCGATTATACCTTAGTCAGAAGCTGGTTGACCGAAGCCAAGAAGTCTGACGGATCGTCCATGCTGCCTTTCTCTGCCAGCATCGCTTGACCCAGCAGCATTTCTACCCAGGTACCGAATTTCTGCTCATCGCTTTCATCCGCCATGCGTTTGACCAGGTTATGCTCTGGGTTCAGCTCAAAGATGTACTTCACATCAGGCGCTTGCTGACCAGCTGCCTCAAGAAGCTTCGCCATTTGCGTGCCCATCTCAAACTGATCAGTCACCACCACGGCCGGCGTGTCTGAGAGTTTAAAGGTGGTACGTACATCTTTAACGCGATCCCCCAAGTGCGATTTTACTCGCTCAATCACAGACTCAAAGGCTTTTTCGGTTTCTTCACGCTCTGCTTTTGCCTCTTCATCATCGAATTGGCTCAGGTCGAGATCCGCCTTGGTAATTGCTTGGAACTGCTTACCATCGAACTCGGTCAGGTAGCTCATCAACCACTCATCAATGCGGTCATACATCAAGATAACTTCGATGCCTTTGGCTTTAAACTGCTCCAAGTGCGGGCTGTGTTTGGCCGCATTGTAGCTATCCGCGGTGATGTAGTAGATTTTGTCTTGCTCTTCTTTCATGCGCGACACGTAGTCGGCCAAGGAGACGGTTTGCTCAGCGCTGTCTTCATGCGTTGAGGCAAAGCGCAGCAAGCCAGCAATTTTTTCTTTATTGCTGAAATCTTCCGCCGGCCCTTCTTTCATTACCAAGCCAAACTCACGCCAAAACGTCTGATACTTCTCCGCATCGTTTTTAGCCAGTTTTTCTAGCATCGACAACACGCGCTTGGTACACGCACCGCGCAGTGACTGCGTGATCTTGTTGTCTTGCAGGATTTCACGCGAGACGTTAAGCGGTAAATCGTTAGAGTCAATCAAACCACGGACAAAGCGCAAGTAACTTGGCATGAATTGTGACGCATCATCCATGATAAAGACGCGTTGTACATAGAGTTTCAGTCCATGTTTGTGCTCGCGGTTGTAAAGATCCCAAGGGGCTTTTGACGGGATATACAACAAGCTAGTGTAGTCGTTCTTACCTTCAACGCGGTTATGGCTCCACGTCAGCGGTTCGGCAAAGTCGTGCGAGACATGCTTATAGAACTCTTTGTATTCGTCTGCCGAGATATCTGACTTAGCGCGGGTCCAAAGCGCTTGCGCTTTGTTGACTTGTTCCCACTTACCTTCGCCAGTCTCGTTACCTTCCTCGTCTTTCTCTTGCGTCCACATTTCTACCGGAATACCGATATGGTCAGAGTATTTACCGATCACCTCACGTAGGCGCCAATCATTGAGGAACTCTTTCTCGTCGTCTTTAAGGTGCAGAGTAATCTCGGTGCCACGGTCAGCTTTGCTGATAGGCTCTAGGGTATACTCACCTTCACCAGTTGACTCCCACTGCACTGCCTCGTCGGCAGCAAGACCCGCTGCACGAGTGCGCACGGTTACCTTGTCAGCGACAATAAAGGCAGAGTAAAAGCCGACCCCGAATTGGCCAATGAGGTTCGAGTCCTTGCTTTGATCTTCGTTAAGCTGTTTAAGAAACTCTTCCGTGCCCGATTTGGCAATGGTACCGAGGTTGGCGATGACATCATCACGGCTCATACCAATACCATTATCAGAGACAGTTAACGTACCGGCGTCACTATCAAAGGAAAGGCGAACGCGCAGGTCACCGTCATTTTCATACAGCTCAGGGGCGGACAACGCTTTAAAACGCAGCTTATCAGCGGCATCTGACGCGTTTGACACTAGCTCTCGCAGGAAAATCTCTTTGTTTGAGTAGAGAGAGTGGATCATCAACTGCAGCAATTTGGACGTATCTGAACCAAACTGATGTTTTTCTGGGGTTTTCACGCTCATGTCAATCTACCTAACACTATGAGGATTAATGGCGACGTGGACTCAATGCCCACGTTACAATGAATTCGTATTCAGTCCTCTTGGATATAGGGATCCTGTTACACGCTTTCAAGGCCTAGGTGGTCAAGTTAAAGCCAGTTAGTGTTAAGGCGATAGGCAATAGGAAAAGAAAAGCCTAACCAGAGGCTAGGCTTTTGAGGGTCAATCACACTGTTAGCGCTGTATCGCCACGTAAACAGGCTCACCCACCGTTGAGGGCTACGTCAAACAATTTAGCGATACTTCAACTGCTGGCGACCGATAATTGAGTGAGACAACGTGGTGCCGTCGACCAATTCAAGCTCGCCTCCCATCGGCACGCCATGTGCGATACGGCTGGCACCCACTTGGTGCTCTTGGCAAAGCTCAGCGATGTATTGCGCCGTGGCCTCGCCTTCCACCGTCGGGTTAGTCGCCAAAATAAGCTCTTGAATGGGTTCGTGTTGCAAACGCCTTTCCAACACATCAAGGCCGATGTCTGCCGGGCCAATGCCATCAAGGGGGGACAAATGCCCCATCAAGACAAAGTACCGCCCAGAGTACTGGCCAGTAGCCTCGACGGCCGCAATGTCTGCCGGGCTTTCAACCACACAAATCAACCCGGTTTCTTGGCGCTTCGGGTTATCGCAAATGGCGCACACGTCTTGCTCGGTAAAGGTTCGACATTGGCTGCAGTGGCCAATGTCTGTCATTGCCGTGCTCAGTGCTTGCGCGAGAGCCAATCCACCTTGGCGGTTTCGTTGCAATAGGTGGTAGGCCATCCGCTGCGCTGATTTAGGGCCAACGCCTGGCAAACAACGCAGCGAGTCCATCAGTTGTTCAAGTAACTGGCTGGTGCGCATAGATTAAAATGGCATTTTCATGCCCGGTGGTAACTGCATACCACCTGTCACTTCCGCCATTTTCTCTTTTTGTTGCTCCTCAACACGACGGGCAGCATCGTTGAATGCGGCCGCAATCAAGTCTTCCAGCATGTCTTTATCATCTTCCATCAAGCTATCGTCGATATCGACACGACGGATGCTGTGGCTGCCTGTCATGGTCACTTTCACCATGCCGGCGCCCGCTTCGCCTGTCACTTCCATGCTGGCGATTTCTTCTTGTACTTTCTGCATGCGCTCTTGCATTTGCTGCGCCTGCTTCATCATGTTACCCATGCCGCCTTTACCAAACATAATTCTCTCTCTTGGTTAGGTGTCTTAAATTGGTCGAATGCTGTCTTCTTCTAACTCCGCCGCAAAGCGTTGAAGAATAAAAGTCACATTCGGATCATTATGCAGGCTGTGTGTCGCCTGCGCTAATTTTTGTTGATAGAGCTGTTCTCGCCGCTCTAACGGTGTGATGCCTGACTCCCCGAGCTGCACCTCCAAGGTTATGGGGGCACCTAGCGCTGTCGTCAAGGCCTCAGTCAATTGCTGCTGGGCTTTTTCGGTATTAAGGTGCGATTGATCTGGGCGTAAGATAAGTTGTACCCGCTCACCTTGCTGGGACATGGCCGCATTGAGCGCCATTTGCTTGACCAATCGCTCCACCTCTAAGCTGTCTGCCAGCGCACACCAAGGGTCTTGCGCATTGGTTTCCTCCACCAGTTTGTCACGCATAGCAGGCGTTTTTTCATGCTCTAACGCCTGCTTTATCGAATTAGGGGTCAAGGTTGGTGTAACCTCAGGCGATTGTTGCACGGGCTGAGTAGGACGCCATTGATAAGGCTCTGACGATACCTTACTTCCATGCGATGTCTGCTTTGGTGCTGACGTCGAATTGCCCGTTTGATGCGCCGGGGCGGACACAGGCGATGCACTCTCTGCCGCTGTCGCTACGCGATCGAGCACAGATAACGCATCAGTCTTGGCCGGTGTCCGTCCCGCCTTTTTTACACTGCTCCCCGTTTGATCAGTTTGACGCTTCATACGACTACGCAACTGATTGCGCGCCTGAATAAGGCTAGAGGCAGGCGACTGACTCGCCGGGGTTGGCGCTGGATCAGGCACCGAATCATCGACCACCGGTTGGCTTTGCTTGGCGACACTCACTTGACGTGCCCCACTGCCGGACGCATCTACGATAGGCACCTCCTCGCCAGTCTTTGCCATCGGCTGCTGAGGCGCTGGCGCGTGTGGATCATTGACGTTTTGGGAGCTTTCCGGCGTATCTCGGTCATTGTTCACCGGAGTATCGCCCATGGGCCGGTTCTGTTGTGCCTCATGCGCCTGGGGCGCATCGCTTGGTGGCGACTGGTTTGGCGACGCCACACTGGCCGATGAGACCTGTGCTTTTAATGCATTTAGCGCTTGCGAGGGATCTTTTTTGACCGGCGGCTGTGGCGCAGAAGCAGGATCGTGTGTCGGCACCGCTATAGTAGCCGGTTCATACGGCACGGTTTTCACCGGCTGAAACGCCAACATACGCAGCAAGACCATTTCTAGACCGGCCCGCCCATCAGGAGCATAAGGCAGGTCTTGTCGCCCTTGCAGTGCCATTTGATAACACAGCTGCACATCTTGTGGCGAAAGCCGAGCGGCCAAGGCGTGAATTCTTGCTTGCTCGCCACTGTCATCATCATGCGTCTGAGGCAGAGCTTGAGCCAACGCGACATGGTGAAGCTGACTGGCTAACTCTTTAAGTAAGCCATCCCATTCCACCCCGACGTGCGCAATTTGCGCCAGCATGTTCATCAACTCGACCGCATCATGGTTCGCCAAGGCTTCAAGGAGTAAGAGTGCGTTATCGGTACTCAGGGTCCCAAGCATCTCTGCCACTGCTTGGGTGCTAATTTGTCCATTTCCGAGCGCAATCGCCTGATCGGTTAAGCTCAAGGCATCGCGCATACTGCCTTCCGCAGCCCGTGACAACAGCATTAAAGCACGTGATTCTGCCTCGACCCCTTCTTGGCCAAGGATATGCTCTAGCTGCGTCTGAATCTGGCTGGCGTCAAAGTGCTTTAAATGAAACTGTAGGCAACGCGATAAAATGGTAACCGGTAGCTTTTGTGGATCCGTGGTCGCCAATAAAAACTTGACGTACTCAGGCGGCTCTTCCAACGTTTTTAGCAACGCATTGAAGCTGTGGCGTGACAGCATGTGTACTTCATCGATTAGGTACACTTTGTAGCGGCCACGTGCAGGCTTGTATTGGACGTTATCGAGCAGCTCTCGCGTGTCCTCTACCTTGGTACGAGAAGCGGCATCAATCTCCAGCAAGTCAACGTACCGGCCCTCATCGATTTCACGGCAGGTTGAACACTGACCACAAGGCGATGACGACACGCCCTGCTCACAATTAAGCCCTTTGGCAAAAATACGTGCAATGGTGGTTTTACCCACACCGCGAGTACCACTGAACAAGTATGCGTGGTGCAAGCGGTCATGGTCCAGTGCATTGGCCAAGGCCGTCAGCACGTGACTTTGACCAGCCACAGACTCAAAATTATGGGGTCGCCACTTGCGAGCGAGGACTTGGTAACTCATGTCAATTCGCTTCCTGTATGCTGATTGCTAACGCGGGACCCTGCATATAGCCTGGCATTAGTGGCCTGCAAACTCGCACAAGCTATAAACACTGATCCCAAGCGCGGCCAGTTTTTCTTCCCCGCCGATCTCCGGCAAGCTTATCACAAAGCCAGCGTGTTCTACGGTGCCGCCTAAACGGCGCACCAGCTTAACGGTGGCTTCTATTGTGCCACCTGTCGCCAGCAGATCGTCAATGACGAGCACTTTATCGCCCTCGTCGATCGCATCGCGATGGATTTCTAGGGTATCTTCACCGTATTCCAGCTGGTAGTTTTCGCTGATCACCGCACGTGGTAATTTGCCAGGTTTGCGAACCGGCACAAATGGCAGCCCTAACGCCAGCGCCAGTGGCGCGCCAAATAGAAAGCCGCGCGACTCGGTGCCAATCACCTTGGTAAACCCATGATCACGGTATTGTGCCACCAAGGCATCAATCGTCGTTTGGTAGGCAACAGGGTCTTCCATCAAGCTGGTGACATCGCGAAATAAGATGCCTGGTTTGGGGTAATCTGGAATGGTTTGAATACTTTGTTTGATGACATTCAAGCTGTCGGTGCTCATGGCCAATTCTCGCCGATTAAAAACGCAAACCGCAATGTTATGAATTTTCGGCCGAGCCAGCAACAGATTCCGTTTCAGGTAGGCGGAGAAACCAGCACAAGAGCACAATTAAACACATGACGAGTAGCCCTTTAAGCCACATCGCGCCGACGATATAAATGGAGAAACTGAAACTTGCCACAATCATGACCGTCGCGCGCCGCTTAACTTTGCGACTAATTGCGCGCTTTTGGTACCAATCGGTCAATATCGGTCCAAACGTGGGGTGGGCATGGAGCCAGTTGGCGATGCGGGGAGAGCCACGCATAAAGCAGCCACTGGCGAGCAGCAAAAACGGCGTGGTAGGGAGTACAGGCAAAAAGGCGCCTGCCGCACCCAGCGCGACCCATAACCACCCTAATCCGTTCCATAACCAACGCCAAGGGGCTGTCGGTGCTTGCTGCATAGTGACCAATGACCTTTTGTTGAGCTTTCGTTGCTCTCTTTCACTCTCACTAGTGTAGTGGCTGAGTTAAGACAGGTACAGGGTGGCGAATAAGGAATGCCGCACGGTGAGTGAATAAGGCGGTGATTAGCCGCCAAAAATGATGCCAAGCCATGTGAGGCTGGCAGGTAAGGTCGGGATCAGTAAGACCAGCAGAAAGCCGATGAAATACTTAACGTTATAAGGCTCTTTAAAATCGTGTTCCATTTTGTTACTTCACTCACAACAGCATAACAACAGTGAACGGTTACTATAGCTCAGGTGAGCACCGCTAAAAACGGACGCTTTGTAAGGTTTTAGCTGGATCCTTGATTTACATCAGGGTAACAACTTGTGCAAATAGGTCATGATAAAAGTCATTTTAGCCAATCAAGCGAACTGACCATGGATACAACAACCCTTGCCCAGCTTGGGCGCGAGCTTAGCCGCGAGCGCACTGAACTGGTAGCAACATTAACCACGCGATTGCGTGAAGACTGGGACAAGCATTGCGAGAAGCTCACCATTTCGGATCTGATTAAAGAAAGCCAAGGGGTACCACCTGGTGCCATCCGATGCCTCGGTGAACGTTTAGAAAAAGTCGATGCGGCTTTATGTGCCATGGATTTGGAGATTTATGGCTTGTGTGCCGATTGTGAAAGTGAAATTCCACTGGATGATTTAATGGAAGACGCCGCCGAGCAGCGCTGCCCGCAGTGCCGTGCGTCGAATTATTATCATCACGATCCAGCCACTCGCCGAACCACTGCGGGAGCACGTAAAACCGTGTGATCGCGAGGTTGACTTTCGCTTGTCTCATCGTGGCTTAAACGGAACGCGCCCAGCATGAGCTGGGCGCGTTTTTTTATTGACTGCTTAAAGCTATCAAGCAAGTGGTACTAACGACCACCCATCACACTAGGCGCTTAATCTTGGTCAATAATCCAACGACGGAACGACTTACGCTCTTGGTCACTGGCTTTGGTATACCAAAGCTTCAACTGAGAAAGTGCATCACCCTTAATTGAGGCTTGGCCTTGATCGTCCACCTCGACCAATACATCGTTAAGGTTCTTACTTCCACCTTGGTCGATAATGATGCCATTCTCACGGTTATACTCCGCCACCAGCGCTTCCATATCGGCATAGGCAGCAAAGCCATCACCTTTTAACTCGACAGCGTCTAAAGGCATCACATCACCGTTATCAAACTCGGCTTGCCATTGCGGGTTGCCGTCAAAATAACTGGTCGCCTGGTTTTTTACCCGTAGATTAGTATCTATGTTGATGGTGGCATCGCGGCCATCAACGTCCAGCTCAAACAGATACGGGCGCGAGGTAAAAATCACCTCTTTACTGCCGCGTTGCACTTCGCCGTCAAAGCGCATCACTAATTGGTGGGTACCGTTATCTAGTTCAATCGTTTGCTGCGGTGCCCAGTTATCAAAAGTCACCTCTTTACCATCCACGACCAAGAACTCAATATTACGTGCTGAAGTAATTTCTGCCGCATTAACCACACTCGATGCTATGAGAGTGCTGAGCACCAAGCTCATACCTACTACTTTTTTCATCTCTACTCCAAACCGTGATAATAAAAAAGCCGCCCGAGGGCGGCTTTTGCAATCAGTGCTACGTTTAGCAGTGATGGTGTAAGCTCAATTAGAACTTAACTTCTACACCAGCAACATAGCCTAGCTCGTGATCTTCACCGTTCGCAACTTCGCCGTTGCTGTCACCAAGCTCTGCGTAAACTTTAGCGTTGCTATGCAGCGCGTAAGCTACGTTTGCATAGTAACCATTCACTGCGTCATCAGAGCCGTCTGTGTCTTGACGGTCCCAACCTGCAGAAAAGGTTGTTTTATCCATGGTGTAAGCAGCAGCCAGAGAGAAGTAATCGGTATCTACGTCTGCTTTCCCTGTCTCTTCTTTAGTCAACTGACCGAAAGATGCTGCTAGTGCAACGTTTTCGATACCTGCATACTCAGCTTCAAACTGATAGCCTTTGGTGTCTTTAGTGTTTGACTCATCGTAGTCATAGTAGTAACCACGAACGTCAAAGTCGTTTACGCGATAGCCTAGACGAAAATCAACGACAGATTTGTCGTATTCGCCATCTTGGTCTTCTTTAACACCATTACCATTTTGCAGAGTTGACGCAGCACCATAGAATGTGCCGTTATCGTACACATATTTTGCAACTTGGTCGCCGTCAGATACTGGCACACCGAAGCTGTTGATAGACATTTCGAAGTCTTTAGTGATACCGATGTCGTCTGATACTAGTAGTTGACGACCGAAAGTGATGGTACCCCAGTTGTCGCCTTGGAAACCGACATAAAGTTCATCATTTTTAGTGTCGCCATCTTCAAATGCGAACGCCATGTGACCCAAAACAGAAAGGTCATCTGACACTGCCACTTCGGTGTTTACTGCAAAATCACCGTCATCCAAGCGCCATTTACCTTCGATGTCGCTACCAGCATGGGTGGTGGTATCACCATTTTTATCTGTAAAATCTTCAGTAATGCCATGGTAGTACTGTACTTCCATCGCACCAGATGCGTCTACTTTAACGCCTTCTGCGTCATACAGGTTGATGCTTGCTGATGCTGAGCCAGCAGCCAGCAGAGCTGGTACTGCCATTGCTAGAATAGTCTTTTTCATGGTTAATCCACTGCCTTTTCTATTTAGTCATTATGAGTTCCTTCTTGGAACTCTGTTTTGTTGTGACTGTCACTCTATTACCAGCAGCTAATGCTGCGAAGAACAAAATGCCAGTTCACTGAAACTTCGTGGCTAATCGTGCAGAACATTTGTGGTTCTGTCAACTCGCTGGAAGCGTATTACAATCTAGACAAAAACCACTTAAAAACAACAATATAGCCATATTTGCTGAACTGAGATCACAGTTTATCTCGCTGCTAGCGCTCCTTTTGATGAAAATAAACAACAAACAGAAACAACATAAAACCCTAAAAATATCACTTAAAATCATAAATATTAGAATAAAATACTAATCAATAGCTTAAATCAGGCGTTTTGTTAATCAAACGGCAGATCAGCAAGATAGCTAAGAATGGTTCAAATTAAATTCGTGACCAAGATCTCATATCTGTAAGGAAATCTTGCAGTTCGCGATCGTTTTCACGTTTTTGCCTCGTGCTATACTGGCCGCCAACCTTTGCAACTCGGACCTGTTGATGCTCAGCCCTGCCGTAAAATCAGACATTCGCGCGTGCTACCAAACGCTACAAGATCAACTTCCCCACTTTATTCCCCGTAAAGCCCAGAACTATTTAGTGGCAGAGCTTGCGAAAACCCTAGCCGGTGATTACGAGCCGAAACGCCGATTATTGGTGGCAGAAGCAGGCACTGGGGTCGGCAAGTCGATGGCCTATCTGATGGGGGCGATCCCATTTGCACTCAACAACAATAAAAAAGTGGTCATTTCCACCGCGACAGTGGCGTTGCAAGAGCAGCTTGCCAATAAAGATATCCCGTTTTTTCATCGCATTTGTCCAAAGCCGTTTGATTTTATCTTGGCCAAAGGGCGTCAACGCTATTGTTGTGCACATAAACTCAGCGCGGTGGCGGATACGGAAAGCATTCAAGGCGCGCTATTTACCCAAAAACCCAAGCGTAGCGAACAATTGTTACTCAACGATCTCTACGCTACGCTGAGTCAAGGCAAGTGGGATGGTGATAGAGACAGTTGGCCAAAACCCATTGCTGATCATCTTTGGCAAGCCATCGCCTCTGATAAACACACTTGCCATGCCGGTTTACCCGCCCACCGTGGTTGCCCGTTTGCTAAAGCACGCGAAGCGATGGATAAAGCGGATGTGGTGGTGGTGAATCATAGCCTACTGCTGGCCGATTTAGAGCTCGGTGGCGGGGTGATCTTGCCCGAGCCAGAACAATGCCTGTATATGATTGACGAAGCTCATCACTTGCCCACTGTCGCGCGAGATTTTTCTGCCGCCAGCGCTAGCCTGTTGGGTGTGATCAGCTGGTTAGAAAAGCTCAATCAAGCGACGACCAAGTTGGGCAATACCGCGGATATTAAGCGTGCGCATCGGTTTGTCGATAGCTTGCTCGAGGCGATTCAAACCTTAATCCCAGGCTTACGCGAGATTAAACAACAGCTCAGTCAATTGCCGCTCAACGAGGATGGTTGCTACCGCTTTGCCGATGGCGAGCTCCCCGATGCGCTTATCTCGCCCAGTGAACAACTCAAAACCGCGAGCAAAAAAGCCCATCAAGCATTGGGAAAAATCCATGATTTGATCAATGAGCGTCTGAAAGAAAATGACATTTCGGCAAAACTGGCGGATCCGGCGCTCGCGGAAACGGCTTTTTTCCTGCAACGGTTAGAAAACCTAGAAAAGGTGTGGGCATTGATGGCTCAACCCAATTCTGATAAAGGGGCCCCCTTGGCACGTTGGGTACAAGCGTGTCGCGAGCGCGAAGGCGATCTTTGGGTGCATGTTTCTCCTTTGGAAGTCGGCTGGCGCCTAGATCAAATGCTCTGGTCTCGCGCAGCTGGCGTGGGCCTTTTTTCCGCCACTTTGCGTGCACTAAATCGGTTCAGTTATTTCTGTCGTCAGGTTGGTTTGAGCGAAACCGACGGCTCGCGTTATTTAGCCTTACCCTCGCCATTTGATTACGCCAACAAAGCGCGCTTGGTGATCCCCACTATGCCTTGTGAACCTCAAGCGAGCGACTTTACAGATGCATTAAACGAGAAAATACTTGAACACCTCGAAGGCGAACGTGCCTCTTTGGTGCTCTTTGCCTCCTACTGGCAAATGAAACAAGTGACACAAGCAATTGAAAGCACCTGCAAGCAACGGGGCTGGCAACTGCTTTGCCAAGGGAGCCAGTCGCGTACCGCGTTACTCAAAGCGCATCAGCAAGCGGTTAACGCTGATAAAACCAGTATCATTTTTGGCACCGGCAGCTTTTCCGAAGGCTTAGATTTACCAGGTAAATTATTGACTAACCTCATTATTACCAAGATCCCCTTTGCGGTGCCAACCTCACCGGTTGAAGAAGCGCACGCTGAATATATCGAGCGCTGTGGTGGCAACCCGTTTTTACAAATTGCCGTGCCAGAAGCAAGTAAAAAGCTGGTGCAATCAGTGGGGCGGCTACTGCGCAAAGAAGAGGACTCTGGTAAAGTAGTACTTCTTGACCGGCGAATTATCACCCGTAGATATGGCCAATCCTTACTCGACTCGCTACCTCCCTTTGAACGCGTGATCGAACCTTAAACTGACGAGTTAACATGCTGGAACTGATTGACCTCTCTACTTTAATTATTCTGGGGCTGACCGCGTTTGTCGCTGGATTTATTGATGCGGTTGCTGGCGGTGGCGGCATGCTCACGGTGCCTGCTCTATTATCACTCGGCCTGCCGCCGCATGTTGCGTTAGGTACCAATAAGTTGGCCGCGACCTTTGCCTCAAGCACCGCCGCGTTCACTTATTATAAAAAGCGCCTATTTTCTCCCTTATTTTGGCAACATGCGTTTTGGGGGACCTTAATTGGCGCCACGGCCGGCACCCTGCTGGTGGATGTTTTGAGTACCGAATGGCTCGAAAAGGCGATACCGATCGTCGTATTAGTGGCCGCGGTGTATACCATCTGGCACCCGCACCCAAAGGGCGATAACAACCAGCTACCCACACGATGCCCGAAGTTGCCAATAAAACAATGGAGTCAAGGTTTATCTCTTGGCTTTTACGACGGGGTGGCAGGTCCAGGAACCGGCGCATTTTGGACGGTTTCCACCATGTCGCTCTATCGGATGAATATCTTGCTATCCTCTGGGTTAGCAAAGGCGATGAACTTTACCAGTAACTTCACCTCTCTGGTGGCGTTCGCGCTGTTAGGCCATGTGAGCTGGGCGCTGGGCTTAACCATGGGCGCGTGTCTTATGCTGGGCGCCTTTATTGGCGCACACTCAGCAATCCGCTTTGGTAGCCGTTTTATTCGCCCTATTTTTATCACCGCGGTGGTTATTCTAGCGGGCAAGCTTGCCGTTGATGCTTGGTTCTAGCCCTCAACAAAAGAGAACGACACCATGAAAGCGCAAATCGATGCAATGGCTCAACATTTAGACCAACTTGCTGTTCAGGCGGCAGAGGTCGATCGGCGTCGCGGCGAAGCCAAAGCACCTTTATTTGCTACGCCACTTTTTCATTGCAAAGGCAAGCTGTTAACGCCTTGTGTTAATGAAGCGCAAGGCTTATTGGAGGTGATGCGCCGCGACCACCAGCAAGGGGTGCTAACGGATGCGCGTGCGACCCATATTTGCGAAACCTTGTTGGCACAAATCACCGCACTGCAACGTGAGCTTGCAACCCAACCTTTACGTAAGCAAGAACAAGCGCGGCGTGGGCCACGGCGACAGTCGATCGGTGAGCTTTATCAAGACTTGGCCAAACACCAAGACTGGGAAAAGCGTCTCGCCGACAAACTCCGTGATGCCAACGCCAGTGTTGAGATGGCCTCCAGTCCGGCTGTACGGCAACAGCATCAAAAGCAAGTTCTCGCACTTGAGCAACGCCTTGCACGGTGCACCAAAGCCCGAGAACGTATTGAAACCACTATTACTTACCGGGAAAAGCGATAACGTAAGGAGCGAATGTGCTACCACTGATATACCATCCCATTTACTCTGATTTCCCGCTTCCCGAGGGTCACCGTTATCCACTGCAAAAGTACCGGCTGCTGTTCGAACGATTGCAAGCGCTTGCATTGCCGGTTGAGTTTTACCAGCCCACCGCCGCACAAAGAGAGGTCATTGACGCGATTCATGACCCCGCCTATGTGAGTCAATTACTCGAGGGCAACTTGCCTTTGGTAAAAATGCGTCGTATTGGTTTTCCTTGGAGTGAGTCGCTCATAAAACGCAGTTTAACCTCTCTGGGCGGCACCACCTTAACGGTGGATCAGGCATTGCGCACGGGTCTGGCTATTCATCTCACTGGCGGTTACCACCATGCCCACTATGATTTTGGCAGTGGATTTTGCTTATTTAACGATTTGATGATTGCCGCCCGTCATGCGCTTACTCAACCAGGTATAGAGACGGTAATGATCGTCGATTGTGATGTTCACCACGGCGATGGCACTGCCGCGCTGGCCTCCTCACATCCAGATATTGTGACCTTTTCCGTCCACTGTGAGAAAAATTTCCCCTCGCGCAAACCAGCATCAACGCTTGATTTACCCCTCCCGATTGGCACCCAAGATAGCGACTACCTTGATGCCTTTTTGCCTTTACTCGACCTTGCACTGGCTCAGCACCGCCCCGACATGGTGATCTATGATGCGGGTGTCGACGTGCATAAAGACGATGCGTTGGGGTATTTGTCGCTTAGCTCTGAGGGCATTTTTCAACGTGACACAGGCGTGCTATCACGGTGTGCCGCCCACCAGATCCCGGTCGCTGCGGTCATTGGAGGAGGTTATCATGACACCCACGACCAGCTGATCCCGCTGCACGAACAACTCATCCAAGCCGCTATCACTCACTTTCCCGACTTTTCCGCCAGCCTGGAGGCATCATGACTGACTCACATTCTTCCTCATCAAAAGCACTCGAAGAGGCGCCCGACGACGTCAAGCTCGCCGTTGATCTTATCTATTTACTTGAAAGCCATGAGATTGATACCGACACAGCGCTCTCCGCGATCGATATCGTTAAGCATGATTTGCTGACCAAAAAAGCGGCGTCATCCAGTGAATAAGTCATCTTTATCTACTCACTCGGGCAGTGTAGCTGGGGAATAAGTCAGAGCGTGCAGCGGAAATATGAGGCATTGATCACATTTCGTTCAGCGCGTGTCATGCCGATATTTAGTCACTCAATTCGCTAAAGTATGCGTAGATTATTAAAGTGACTGCTTTAACATCAAGTAATTAGCGTGCAACCCATTACATTCTAGTTACAGTTTTTAGTGCTGTTATTAACACTGGCAAACGTTCAAAAAACCAACAGATCAATAATCATCTAGTGTTTTGTCTCATAAATGTCGGTATTATCCGGCGTGCTCCACTCAGTGTATTGATGTGCTAAGACATCGCTATCACTGGCAACGGCGCACTCTGGCAACAGCCGAGCATGGATTCAAAATGCTGTTGCAGATCCAACATCGCGCGTCATAGCGAGCCAGACGTTTTGGTGCTAGCGCGCGTTTCGTTGCTCACCTGCATGGACGGCAGAGATCTCACATGGACAGTGGTTGTCGACCCTCGCTCTTTCACGATGAACCTGAGTTCACGTGTTTATCGAGTTAGGCGTCTCCCAACAGACAAAACAGAGTTTAATGATGGAACAACTTAAAAATCTATTTGTGTCCATAGTCGATACAGGTAACGGCCTCCTTTGGGGCAGCGTACTCATTTATCTTTTGATTGGCTTAGGTTTGTACTTCACCGTACGATCTGGCTTTATTCAATTCCGTAACTTTGGCCACATGTTCAAACTCATGGCCAACAGCCGCGATGGCGCGTCAGGTGGTATCTCTTCTTTCCAAGCCTTTAGTACCAGTCTGGCAGCGCGCGTCGGTACCGGAAACATGGCCGGTGTGGCCGTCGCACTCTATCTGGGTGGCCCTGGTGCTATCTTCTGGATGTGGCTGACGGCATTGGTCGGCATGGCAACCAGTTTCGTCGAGTCCACCTTGGCGCAGGCGTACAAAGTTAACCACAACGACAAAACCTTTCGCGGTGGTCCAGCTTACTACATCGAGAAAGGCTTAGGTCAGCGCTGGTTAGGTATTGCGTTCGCTATCTGTCTGATTATCGCCTTTGGTCTGGCGTTTAACGGTGTCCAGTCCAACTCCATTGCTGCAGCAATGAATACCGCGTTTGGCTTTGATGCCTTAGCGGTTGGCATCGGCCTTGCCGTAGTGACCGCGCCCGTGATTTTTGGCGGTATGCGTTCGGTTGCGCGTGTGGCGGAGCTGATCGTGCCGTTTATGGCACTGGCGTATTTGCTGGTTGCCCTTGTCGTGGTTGGCATGAATATCGAGCAGCTACCTGCTGTGATCTCCACCATTGTTAAAAGCGCGCTCGGGCTTGAACAAGCGGCGGGTGGTGCTATGGGTTATGCGATCGCGCAAGCGATGATGCACGGTATTAAGCGCGGTTTATTCTCCAACGAAGCAGGTATGGGTTCAGCACCGAATGCCGCTGCTACCGCAACCACCAAGCCGAATCACCCAGCGGCGCAAGGCTATGTTCAGATGCTGGGGGTTTTTGTCGACACTATCGTTATCTGTACCGCGACAGCATCGATCATCTTAATCTCCGGTATGCTTGAGCCAAATAGCGGCCTAACGGGTATTGCGCTTACCCAAGAAGCATTGGTTAGCCAAGTGGGTGACTGGGGTGCGGCGTTTATTGCTATCGCAATCCTCTTATTCGCTTTCACCTCTATCATTGCCAACTATTCTTATGGTGAGTCAAACATCGAGTATATTTTCCGCTCGAAAAACGCGATTCTGCTCTACCGTATTGCCGTGTTAGCCATGGTATTGGTGGGGTCGATTACCGACTTACCGTTAATCTGGAGCTTTGCTGACTTGTCAATGGGCATGATGGCCGTGATCAACTTGGTGGCGATTGCGCTCTTGTCGGGTGTCGCGTTTGCGCTGATGAAAGATTATGAAGATCAGCGCCGTGCGGGCAAAAACCCAACCTTTGACCGCACCAAGTTCCCGAAACTGGATAAGCAAATCGATAAAGACGTTTGGTAATCCCCTACGGGTCATACGAAAAAACCACCGAGCAATCGGTGGTTTTTTTTACCCTCACTTTTAAGCCTTAGGCGCGTGCACTGTCGCCGTTGCGTCGGTGTCTCTCACACTACACGCTCAACCAATAGCCAATGAGTAGGGCGAAAACAAGGCAAGCGCCAGCATAAAAACCCAACTCAATTTTACGTGCGGTCATATCTTCAGCCTCTTCAGGCTGTAACGTAATCCCCCAATAAGCAAAGCCAATGGACGCTGACAGCAATAGCACACCGAGACCGAACGCTAACCCTTCAACCGCATGGATCAATGTCATTTTTCCTCTCACTTCCGTCACTGACTTATAGCACATCGATTATACGCCTTGTCAGTCATTACGAAAACCATCAGTCAAGGGTTCATTCATGCTCTCGTCCTAAGATCAGCTGCTTTAGCAGCGAGGATTGTTCCCGCGGCTAGCGCCACAGTTCACTGATGGGTGTGTCCGGTGAAAAGTCATGGGCAATTTGCGCTTGCAGTAGTTCAGCGGTGGCCATCGCATCCGTCAGTGCATGGTGACTCTGGTAAAAGGGCAAGTGATAACGATGACGACTATCGGCTAAACGAATCGACTCAGGCGGGCGACGTGCAATCCAATCCATAAAGCTGCGTTTACCGCTTCTGTGTTTGCGTGCTTCTAACTCCATGGTATCGACCATTGGGAAAATGATCCCCTCGCCTAAGCGCTGCTTGATCGCACGGTCCAGAAACTCCCGCTCAATACGGCGATAATGAACCACAACCACGGAGCCGGCCAACGCGCTCAGTAAAGGTTCAATCACATGCGAAAAGTCAGGGGCATTCACGATATCCGAGTGGGTGATCCCATGAATCACAATCGACGACTCTGCCAACGGCCGATTAGGGTTAACTATCCAGTGCTGCGCCTGCTGGCAGCGAATGCGGTTCAGGGTAAAGGGCACCAAACCAATACTGACGATGGCATCTTGCTGGCTATCGAGCCCTGTGGTTTCAAAATCCAACGCGACAAAAGACACTTGTGAGACAGGTGTCTCGGGCGACACCCAGCCTTGTTGATAAAACGCTTGTAATGTTTCGTGCTGCACCGTCTCACGTTTGGTTTCTAACATAGCACGCCAGTCCACGTGGTCGGCATCCTCTTTTTTTCTTAAATCGAAATGAAGCATACCCTCCCCTTAAGACCGATTCGGCTGGTAACGGAATTTCAAGAACTTCTGTGCGTTGCTTAAGATCTGAAACGCATCTTTTAGGTTTCGACGCTCAAAATCAGACAGGTTCTCTGGCTCGATGTTATTGTCCGGCTCGCGACCCGCTTCGATGTCTAACGCTTGATGACGAATGCGCACCATAGAAATAAATTCCATCGCATCGCGTAAGTCTGGGCCGCGACCTTTAGGCAAGATCCCCGATTCAATAATATCGTCCAAGCGCTCAAAGGAGTTTTGCGAGCGTGAATCGATCGCCAATGAATGTACCCGAATCAGATCGGCCAAAGGTGCCGTGCCACGACGTTTTAAGTTAATGGAATTGTTATGGCGCCCGTCCTGCTCCATGACAAAGTCTTTGAAAAAGCCCAGTGGCGGTGTGCGATTGAGCGCATTGCGTGCCATCGCCGCCAAGAAGCGGTTGTTGCGGCGCGCACGACGACCAATAAAGGCTTTGAGTTGCTCTGCCCAGTTAGTGCGGCCATGCACGCCATCAAGGTCAAAAAAGATATTACTGTCAAGCAGTGAGCGCGGGCTGGGATTATCAATCCAATCCGCAAAGCATTGCTCCCACTCTTTGAGCGTTTTTCGCCACTCAGGGTTAGTCGCCATAATATTGCCGGTGCAATACGTATACCCACACGCATTCAATCCATCAGAGACACGTTTAGACAAGGCTTCAAAATACGCATTGTGCTGACTGTGATCATAACTATCGTCCAAAATAATCGCATTATCTTGGTCGGTGACAATTAACTGCTCGTCACGTGCCATCGAGCCCATGGCTAAAAAGCAATACGGTACTGGTGGCTCACCGAGCTCTTCCTCAGCAAGCTCAAGCAAACGCTGTTTAAAACTACGGCCAATCACCGACAATGCGGAACCTATCATGTGTGAATTCGCGTCTTCGTTGACCATACGGACAAAGCAATCTTTCACCTGTTTAGACAGGATCACCAAATCATCCACGGATTGTTGACGGAAAATACTCGCCACCAAGAAAAGGCTGTTTTGTGACTCATAGCGCGCGATATCAGACAGTGCGACCACCCCAATCGGCTTACCGTGTTGGATCACGGGCACATGATGAAGGTTTGAGCGCAAGATGGTCAGCATTGCCTCAAAAATATACGCGTTATGGTCAAGCGTGATCAGCTGTGGTGACATGATTTCTTGCACTGGCGTCTCATAAGGTAAGCCTTCCGCTAAGACGCGATTACGTAAGTCACGATCCGTAATGATCCCCAGTACCGGCTTTATACCTGTATCAGGGTCTGGCTCATCGCCCATTACTAAGATAGAAGATACGGTTTCCTGGGACATGACCTGCGCAGCGTGCTGAACTGAATCGGTACTCGAAATCATTACCGGGTCACGGATGATCAGTTTTTTGACCTTGGAGGTGGTTAAGTCGTTGGCTTCATTGTGACTCGATACCGCTTGACGCAGTCGCGTTCGGTCTTCTACCTCTACAAAGTCAGCAAAGTGCTCAAAGTCGTCAAACAAACGGTTGAACATCGCTTCAGGGATGAAATAGATCAATGTATCTTCGATCGCTTTGGCGGGCATCCGGACGCGGTTGTTCATCAAAAGCCCCATCTGACCAAAGATATCGCCTTCTGAGATACGGTTGTATAAGGTGCCATTACGGCGGAATAGCTCTACGGCGCCGCTACGCAAAATGGCCAAATCGTGAATTTCATCACCATATGCAAAAATATCGGTGCCTGCGCGGTAGTAACTGATTTCAATGCTGGTTGCCACCTCAGCGACCACCTCTTCCGGCATCGCGTCAAACGGCGCGTATTGCGCTAGAAATGTCGCGATTTCAATCTGTTCAGCTTCCATAATGTCACCTAAACCTGCATTTTATTGAAGGGCTCCCTCTTTTGGGACACCGGTCCTTTCGCGAGCGGCACAGCTCAATCGCTGGCCGGGTAATAAAAAAGGCAGCCCCAAAGGCCTGCCTTTCCTATCTTAGCTAACAATCAAACAGTTAGCACACCTGTTTATTTCGCACGTGGCTCAGAAGCCAAGCCTTTAAACAAGGAGACGGTTGCCACCAGCAGCACCACCGCGAATGGGAAGCCGGTGGAGACAGCCATCGCTTGTAACGCTACTAGGCCGCCACCAAGGATCAGTGCCACCGCAACCAAGCCCTCGAACGATGCCCAGAACACCCGTTGTGAGACTGGCACGTCCATCTTTCCGCCCGCTGAGATGGTATCAAGCACCAAAGAGCCCGAGTCTGACGACGTGACGAAGAACACGATCACCAGAATAATACCAATGAACGAGGTGATCGTCGCAAGCGGCAGGCCTTCAAGCATTGCAAACAGTGTCAGAGACAGCTCGGCATCGACAACGGCGGTATACCCCTCGTTGACAAACTGGTCAATCGCCGTGCCCCCGAATGACGTCATCCAAAGCACACTCGCCGCCGATGGGATCAACAACACACAGGTAATGAACTCGCGTACCGTTCGACCACGCGATACCCGCGCGATAAACATCCCGACAAATGGTGACCAAGAGATCCACCACGCCCAATAGAAGGACGTCCAACCTTGAGTAAAGTTGGCATCTTCACGGCCAAATGGCATCGCCAATGCTGGCAAGTTTTCTAAATAGGCGCCAAGATTACCGAAGAAGCCGGTCAGAATCGCGAGCGTCGGGCCGACCGCAATCACAAACAGCAGCAATAAGAACGCAAGGATGAGGTTAATCTCGGATAAGCGCTTCACACCTTTATCAACACCAGCGACAACCGAGAAGATCGCCATTGCGGTGATCACCACCACCAAAATGACCTCAGTCGTTACCCCTAAAGGCGTATCAAACAAGTAATGTAAACCACCTGATGCCTGCGACGCGCCGATCCCCAAAGAAGTCGCAAGGCCAAACAACGTAGCAACAATCGCGAGCACATCAATAATATGACCCGTCCAACCCCAAACACGTTCACCGAACAAGGGGTAGAACACCGAGCGGATAGTCAGGGGCAATCCTTTATTGTACGCAAACAGGGCAAGACCAAGCGCCAGCACCGCATAGATGGCCCACGGGTGAAGCCCCCAATGGAAAATGGTCGCTGACATACCTAAACGACGTGCCGCTTCAGTAGCCCCCTCTGCGCCCCCTAAAGGCGACCAGTCAGTCCGGATGCCATTGGCGTTCGTCGCCGTGCCATCGAGCGCGGTTTGAAAATGCGTCAGCGGCTCTGACACACCATAAAACATTAAGCCGATACCCATACCTGCAGCGAACAGCATCGCGAACCAGCCACCATAGCCGAAATCCGGCTTGGCTTCTGTGCCGCCGAGGCGCACTTTTCCGAGTGGTGAAGCAATTAATACTAAACAAGCAATAACGAAAACGTTACCGGCTGAAAGGAAAAACCAATCAAGATTCGAGGTCAACCAGGCACGTAAATCGCTAAAAACCGGCCCCATTTTGTCTTGAAAGGCCAAGGTCACAAAGACAAAGGCCATAATCGCCAGTCCTGAGACCATAAATACTCGGTTGTGAATATCAAAACCAAACGGGCCCACTTTTAGGGCGACGTTATCCTGACCAACCTGGTAATCAGTGTCGATCGGATTAACTTTTCCGTCTGGCGTCATCATATCTTCATGGCTTTTATCGCTCACGCGTTAACTCCTTAGTTCGTCGATTCACAAGCCTTATATGCTGCCGAACACTGCCGAAGGTTGCTTGGTATTTAAGCGTGATAAAAACACCAAAAAGGGTGGCAATGACAACACGGTCAACAAGAATATCATAGAGCGCACGCGCTTTAATTAGGCCCCTAACCGCTTGGTCACTTTGTCATCAAGGTTGTTACACACATACCTTGCCAACACAGCATATTTACAACGAAGCAGATCCTTTGAACTCATTCTTTAACAGTTATAACGATTGGATAAAGGTGCTAGCTTTTGGCGCAATCAGGGAAGAGAAACAAACAATAGGCAGGAAAAACGTAACCGATAAAAAAGCAGCCCACTTGGGGGCTGCTTTTAAAACCTTAACGCAATGTTAAGCGTTTTGGCTTAAGAAGCACGAGGCTCTGAGGCCAAACCTTTAAACAGTGACACGGTAGCAACCAGCAACACAATCGTGAATGGGAAGCCTGTCGAGACCGCCATTGCTTGCAGGGCGACCAAGCCACCGCCAAGGATCAGCGCAACGGCCACCAAGCCCTCGAAAGAGGCCCAGAATACACGCTGTGGCACAGGAACATTCACTTTACCGCCGGCAGAAATGGTGTCGATAACCAATGACCCTGAGTCTGACGAGGTAATAAAGAACACCATGACCAGGATAATGCCGATAAACGAGGTGATCGCTGCCAGTGGCAGATCATCTAGCATCGCAAACAGTTTCAGTGATAGCTCTGCGTCCACAACCGCGGTATAGCCTTCATTGACGAACTGACCAATTGCGGTGCCACCAAAGGCAGTCATCCACAACACACAGGCTGCTGATGGGATGATCAACACACAAGTGATGAATTCACGCACGGTACGGCCACGCGATACGCGAGCAATAAACATACCGACGAATGGAGACCAAGAAATCCACCATGCCCAGTAGAAGGATGTCCAACCTTGGGTAAAGTTGGCATCTTCACGGCCAAATGGCATTGACAGCGCAGGCAGGTTTTGCAGATATGCGCCCAAGTTACCAAAGAAACCGGTCAGGATAGCGATGGTTGGACCCACTGCAATCACAAAGATTAGCAGCAATAGCGCAAGCATCATGTTGATTTCAGATAGGCGCTTGACCCCTTTATCAACACCAGCCACAACCGAAAGAATCGCGGCCCCTGTGATACCCATTACCAGCAACACTTCTGTGGTATCACCTAGCGGTGTATCAAACAGATAGTGAAGGCCGGCTGATGCCTGTGAGGCACCCAAGCCGAGCGATGTTGCAAGGCCAAACAAGGTCGCGATGATTGCCAAAATGTCAATCACGTGGCCTGTCCAGCCCCAAACGCGCTCACCAAACAGTGGGTAGAACACAGAACGCATGGTCAAAGGCAAGCCTTTGTTATACGCAAACAGTGCCAAGCCTAACGCCAATACCGCATAGATTGCCCATGGGTGTAAGCCCCAGTGGAAAATCGTGGCAGACATACCCAAGCGGCGCGCCGCCTCTGTATCACCGGCTGCCGCACCCAAAGGTGCCCAGTCAGTGCGAAGACCATCAGCGCCCACGGATGTTCCGCCTAACGCCGTTTGGAAATGCGTCAATGGCTCTGAAACCCCGTAGAACATCAGACCAATACCCATACCGGCTGCGAAAAGCATCGCAAACCAGCCGCCGTAGCTGTAATCAGGCTTAGCTTCGGTACCACCGAGTCTCACTTTACCCAGTGGAGACGCAATCAGCACTAGACAGGCAATAACAAAAATGTTTCCTGCTGAAAGGAAGAACCAGTCTAGGTTTGAAGTTAGCCATCCACGTAGATCCCCAAAAACAGGACCAATTTGGTTTTGAAAGGCCAGGGTGACAAAAATGAAGGCCAAAATAGCCAGCCCTGAGACCATAAATACTCGGTTGTGAATATCAAAACCAAACGGGCCGAGTTTCAGTGCCACGTTATCCTGACCGACCTGATAATCAGTATCGATCGGGTTAACCTTCCCGTCTGGTGTCATCATATCTTCATGGCTTTTATCGCTCACGAGTTAACTCCTTAGTCCGTTTATTCGGAAGCCTGTGAGTGTTGGTGGTGCGCCCATTATTCATTGCTGTTCAAGCCATCTTTACCAGCAATAAAAGACCAGCTGTCACCACACAATCGACTACATTACCACATCTGAGAAAAAAATTAATTAGGCCCCTAACCAAATGTATACTTTCTAACCAGGAACTCAACACTAACTTCCCTCTATGCCCCGATTTTACTGGCTTTCCCGGTTATTTGAACTCTTTATTTCAGAACAATAAACAATTTGGTTAATAGCGTTTTAGAACCCTAGACCCTTTTAAAATCATAGTCGTATTTTCCACCATTGCTTAGCAAACATAATGATCGTGAAAGTCATCACGCTTGGCCAACTCGCTTTCTCATATCAAAGACCCCTTCACTGCAACAAAATGCAAACAAAACGCATACAAAGTGATACTTGTCACACAAATAAAACCACGTACAATACCGCCGCAATCGTTTTCCATCTCAAGTTTAACGTTTGCGGAGCAACATCATGCAGTTTGGCATTGGCTTTTTGGGGATCAGCGTCCTCTTTCTTGTCGCGATGGTTTTTTCTGAAAATCGATCCGCGATTAACTGGCGCACCGTTGGCGGTGCATTCCTGATACAAATCGTCTTTGCTGGATTTATCATCTCAGTTCCCCTTGGCCAGCGTATTTTGGCCAATGCGTCTGAAACCGTCTCTGCTGTCATCAGCTTTGGTGACATAGGCGCAGAGTTCCTCTTTGGCGATCTCGCTAAATTCAAACTCGGTTTTATCTTCGCCTTTAATGTATTGCCCACCATCGTTTTTTTCTCTGCGCTGATCGCTGTGCTGTACCACATTGGGCTAATGACATGGGTCATTAGCCTGATTGGTGGACTACTACGACGTGTCCTCAGCACATCGCGTACAGAATCAATGTCTGCTACCGCCAATATTTTTGTTGGCTCTGTTGAAGCGCCGCTGGTTGTTCGGCCTTTTCTTGCTGCCATGACACGCTCAGAGCTGTTTGCTGTCATGGTGGGCGGGCTCGCCTCAGTGGCCGGCGGCACCATGGTGGGCTATGCAGGGCTCGGTGTGGAAATGAAGTACCTTATTGCGGCGGCGTTTATGTCAGCACCGGCAGGACTCATGATGGCCAAAATCATCGTGCCTCAAACCGAAACACCGATGACCCCGACGCAACATCAATCAGTGCAAGACACACAGGACAAACCAGTAAACCTGATTGATGCCGGCACGCAAGGCGCCTTAAGTGGCTTACAAATCGCCATGGCGGTGGGTGCCAGTTTATTGGCCGTGATCAGTATGATTGCGCTAATTAACGGAGGATTGGGTAAGCTTGGTCCTCTTTTGAACCTACCTCAGCTAAGCCTTGAATGGCTGTTTGGCTACCTGTTTGCGCCCGTGGCTTGGTTAATAGGCATTCCTTGGCATGAAGCCATGACGGCAGGCACCTTGATTGGTAAAAAAATCGCTGTGAACGAGTTTGTTGCTTTTGCCGATTTTATGAACTTAAAAGGCCAATTATCCGCCCACAGTCAAGCTATTGTGACCTTTGCGCTGTGTGGTTTTGCCAACTTGACCTCCATTGCCATGCTAATGGGTGGGCTGGGTGGTATTGTGCCCGAACGCCGTGGCGATATTGCGACACTCGGTATGCGAGCCATTCTCGCGGCGACACTCGCCAACCTGATGAGTGCGACGCTAGCAGGCCTCTACCTTTCTCTATAATTCCCCAATGTACTCAATCACCGCCACTCACGCTGTTTCTCACCATGGACGGTGAGTAAACCAACATGGACTCGAAAATCGCACTGGCACTCTGTTACACTTAGTTAACTTTACGTAAAGAAATGTAATAACATGCGATACCCATGGGTTTTATTCGATGCCGACGAGACCTTGTTTCACTTTGATGCCTTCTCTGGCCTACAACGTCTATTCTCACATTATGATGTCGATTTTGATCAGCAGGCGTTTTCCGAGTACTCCGCACGCAACAAACCACTGTGGGTACAGTATCAAAATGGGGAAATTGACGCCCAGACTCTACAGACCAAACGCTTTACTTATTGGGGAAAGCGCTTAAACGTCGCTCCTTCCACCTTAAACCAAGGCTTTTTAGATGCCATGGCAGACATCTGTGAACCATTACCAGGGGCTCTAGAACTCATCGACGCCATTTCCCCGCATGCCCATATTGGCATCATCACTAACGGATTTACGGCGTTACAAGATATTCGTTTAGAAAAAACAGGATTGAAAGCGGCGATTTCTACGTTGGTTATTTCCGAGCAGGTCGGTGTCGCTAAGCCTGACCCACGTATCTTTGAACATGCGTTTGAAAAAATGGGACATCCGCCAAAAGAAAAAATCTTGATGGTGGGTGATAACCCACATTCTGATGTTCTCGGCGGCATGCAAGCCGGCATCGATACGTGTTGGCTAAATGTCGATAATACCCCAGTCCCTGAAGATATTGCGCCGACACACCAAGTTGACTCCCTACATCAATTAAAAAATTGGTTACTGCCGACCTAAATCTTGATCAAAAAAAGAGAGCAAACATGCTCTCTTTTTATCGGCTCCGCCGTTGTTAATGGCGGCTTGAACTCAATCGCGTCTTTTAGCTGTGGTCGCCTTTGATGAACGCCGCTTGCTCAACGCGCTCACCTTGGTCAGTGCTCGCCACAAAGTTGATCGAGCGGCTGTTTTGGTTCTGAGCGTGGATAAATACACGACCAGATTCATCTGTTACCTTCGCATCAAGACCCGATTCATTAGCGACTTTAGCGCCTTTTACCGCTTGGCCTTGTTCAGTAACCGTTACCCAAGCGCCCCCTTCTGCAGGGTCTACATCGAGGTTCAGACCACCAGCCATTACAGACGTTGAAGCGAACGTTAGGGCAAAGATTGCAGCAAGTTTTTTCATGGTTTGTTTCCTCTTTCTTAATGGGTTGACAGCTATTAAACGCAAATTGTGCCGGTGATTTGTCACCTCAATGTCTCCATTTCTAAAATCTATCTTTAGAGACTCATCAAGGCGCTATCACGGTTCAACATCGCCATTGCGTTATTGCCGTGGAACGAGAATGAGGTTACGCCTGACAGACCGTGACAACAATCACAATAATATGAATGACTCGTTCGAAAATTTTCACAAGACGCGAGCAGTTAATCGGCGTAGAAAGAAGGAAGATGCGGAATATTCTCCTTACCAGTGATCGACTTCTCCCCTACTCTCGTTTTCACCCTTGCAACAAGTTGATACTTTCCAAGTCGTCACCAAGGGTTGTAATAAGGCACTTATTGGGTGGGGAAACGAACGCAAAAGGGAGAACAATGATGTTAACACGCACGATCACGAAATTAGCCATTACTGCGACATTGCTGGTTGGGATGGGAACCGCCGTCGCTGCCCACCACAAAGGTGAGCATGACATTGTTGATACAGCAATGAAAAATGACGACTTTTCAACATTGGTGGCAGCCGTTAAAGCCGCGGACCTTGTTGATACATTGAAAGGAAAGGGCCCGTTTACCGTCTTTGCCCCCACGAACGCGGCTTTCGATAAGTTACCTGATGGCACGGTGGAAAACCTACTCAAGCCAGAAAACAAAGACAAACTCACCGATATCCTGACCTACCATGTCGTCCCTGGAAAAGTAACGGCAGAGCAAGTAATGGGGATGTCTTCCGCGACCACAGTGCAAGGCAGTGACGTGATGATCAAAACATCGTACGGGGATGTGAAAATCGATAAGGCTACCGTCGTCAAGCCCGATATCATGACCTCCAACGGCGTAATCCATGTGATTGATACCGTGATAATGCCCTAGTACTTTGTCCGTCTCGCTCAACAAGGTCACTCGTGAGGCGATATGAGTGAGGCACCAAGCCTCGATACACACATAGATATGTAAAAAAACAGCCTGCTCCAAGAGCAGGCTGTTTTTTTACATATGTCTATAGACGACTCATATACCGAATCTCACGCCGCTTTATCCGTACACTTTTGTTGAAACTTACCTAACAGCGCGTGGTAGAAGTCATGGTCAGATAAGGTACCAACCAATTTCCCTTCTTCCATGAGCAACACCGGCTTAACAGTGTGATAGCGAATTTCAATCGCATCACGCATTTCAATGTCAGGCGAGGCAACCACAATGGTGTCGTCTCCAACTTGTGACAGATCTTGAACATCTTTTTGCCATTCAACAACTCGTAAGGGTTGTGAGCCTGCTACGGCTGACAAGCGACCGCCCTGCTCTGCGGTGACCCAAATATCACGCTGCTCACACACTTTCCAACGGTTGTCGACATGTGGCAAATCGTCAACAGACTTCATCATCGAACGCCCTTTCAGCACGTTCAGTGGATTAGTATGAGCAACAAAGTCACGTACGTAATCCGTCTCAGGACGCAGCACAATGTCTTCAGGCTTACCATGTTGAATAAGCTGACCTGATTCCATGATGGCAATGTTATTACCAATTTTCAGGGCTTCGTCCAAATCATGGCTCACAAACAAAATCGTTTTATTGAGCTTTTTCTGCAGCTCTAGCAACTCATCTTGTAGCTGCGCACGGATCAGTGGATCCAATGCCGAGAAAGGCTCATCCATCAGTAGAATATCACTGTCCATCGCGAACGCCCGGGCCAAGCCAACGCGCTGCTGCATACCACCAGACAGCTCATGCGGGTATTGATAAGCCCAATCATCCAACCCGACCATTTCTAGCTTTTCCAGCGCTTGTCGACGACGTTCTTTCTTGCTAATACCTTTCATTTCCAGGCCAAAGGCGACGTTATCAACCACTGTCATCCAAGGCATAAGCGCAAACTTTTGAAACACCATAGACGCACGGTTAGTACGGAGGTGGCGAAGTGTTTGCGAATCAACTGTTGCCATGTCGACCATTCTGTTGCCATCACGGACTTCAAGACTACCGCGGCTGATGGGGTTCAATCCATTCACGGCGCGCAGTAGGCTCGATTTACCTGAGCCTGACAAACCCATCAAGACGCAGATTTCACCTTCTTTCACATTGAGTGAAACATTGTCCACGCCCACGACTTGACCGGTTTTCTCGATGATCTCTGAGCGGCTTAATCCGTCATCAAGCAGATCCAGTGCTGGCTTAACATTGTCGCCAAACACCACGTCTAAATTTTTAATTGCGATTGCGTCCATGGTTTCCCCCTTATTCGTTGCCTTGGTTTGGTGCTTTACACAGGCGGTCAAGAATGATGGCTACCAGTACAATCGCCAGACCCGCTTCAAAACCTTGAGAAATGTTGACGGTATTCAGTGCTCGAACCACTGGTTTACCGAGGCCGTCAGCACCCACCAACGCCGCGATAACAACCATTGACAGTGACAACATAATACACTGGGTCACACCCGTCATAATGCTAGGCAGTGCCGCAGGAAGTTCCACTTTAAATAGTAGTTTCATACGGTTAGCACCAAATGCGCGTCCTGCCTCTACCAACTCTTCCGGTACGCGGGTGATGCCGAGATAGGTCAAACGAATCGGCGCCGCGATGGCAAAAATGATGGTTGAAATCAGACCCGGGACAATGCCCAAGCCGAACAGCACCAAGGTTGGGATCAAGTACACAAATGGTGGCACCGTCTGCATTAAATCAAGCAGCGGCCGCATGATGGTATACACCAATGGCCGATGTGCTGCCATTATCCCAAGCGGTATGCCAATTAATACGGAAATCGTTGTCGCGGCAAACACCAGAACAAAGGTTTCCAGCATCTCTTGCCAGTAGCCCAGGTTGAGGATCAACAAGAGCGCACTCACAACAAAGATCACGATGGAAATTCGACGCTGTAGGTACCACGCTAAGGCGGCTGTCATGATGATCGGCCCTGCCGCTGGCATCCATTTAAAAATGTCGACTAATAGTGTGATGGTCGTATCTAGGCCAATCGAGATTGCATCAAAAAAGCCGGCAGCGTTCATGGTTAGCCAGTCAACACCATTTTCCATCCATTGACCGAGTGGGATCTTGTTATCTGTAATAATATTCACAATAAAACCTTAGGGGCGGCGTTAACACCGCCCTCTCCTTCTACACTTTTTTATTTACGCTTCAGTCTTTTTCAGGTACTCAGTGACCGCTTCAACCGCGTTCTCACCATCAACGGTGGTCACGCCGTCCAGCCACTTGTTCAGCACACTTGGGTTATTACGCAACCACTCGCGTGCCGCGGCCTGAGGCTTTTCTCCGTCATTAAGGATCTTGCCCATCATTTCGTTTTCCATCTTGAGGCTGAACTCAAGTTGCTCAAGCATTTGACCCACGTTCGCACATTGCTCGACATAGCCGCTACGTACGTTGGTATGAACCGTGGCACCGCCATAGTTAGGACCAAAGTACTCATCCGCACCAGATAGGTATTTCATATCAAAGTTGCTGTTCATTGGGTGCGGTGCCCAACCGAGGAAGGCAACCCATTTGTCACGACGAACGGCACGAGACACCTGAGACACCATGCCCGCTTCACTGGATTCGATAAGACGGAAGTCACCCAGGTTGAAATCATCGGTATCGATCATTTTCTGAATCTGGCGGTTACCGTCGTTACCTGGCTCAATGCCATAAATGCGTGAGTCGAACTTGTCAGCGTATTTCGCGATATCTGCGACGCTAGTAACACCCGCATCGTAAACATACTTAGGCACGGCGAGGGTATATTTGGCACCTGTCAGGTTGGCGCGAACGCTGTCGATCGAGCCTTCATCAAGATACTTTTTGATATCGCCTGTTTGCGTAGGCATCCAGTTACCGAGGAATACGTCGATGTCGCCCGACGCAAGTGATGAGAAGGTTACCGGCAAAGACAATAGATCGGTTTGTGTCTCGTAACCCATGCCTTTCAGCACTTCAGTAGTGATGGCAGTCGTTGAGGTCACGTCTGTCCAACCGATATCCGAAAAGCGGACTGTCTCACACTGATTAGCGGCAGCGCTAAAAGCGACCATTGAGCTCAAACCGACTGCGGTCATCAGAGTTTTGCTGGTTTTACGTTTATTCATTGACATCTTAGTTTCCTTGTAATGCTTACTGATTAGTTTCTAGTGTGTGCTCACCGGCGGTGGCATCATCACTCTGCGCGTTTTGATTGCGTTGCTTATGCTGCCACTCAGCCGCAATCCATACTGGCACCTGCTCGGCAGGCAAGAGTGGCTTTTCAAGGATCATGTCAGCGGCGCGCTCCGCTACCATGATGGTTGGGGCATTTAGGTTGCCGTTAGGGATGGTTGGGAAGACAGACGAGTCCACCACTCGCAACCCTTGAATTCCACGCACGCGGCACTGCTCATCAAGCACGGCCAATGCGTCATCGTCGGCACCCATTTTGCAAGTACACGAGGGGTGATACGCGCTTTCCACGTTGTCTTTCACCCAACGGTCAATCGCTTCATCAGACTGAACATCATTGCCCGGCTGAATTTCATCGCCGCGGAAGGCATCCATCGCGTTTTGTGCCATGATTTCACGGGTCAAACGGATGGTGTCACGCCAGTCTTGGCGATCTTGCTCGGTGGTAATGTAGTTAAATAAGATTGACGGTTTATCGTGCGGATCGGCTGATTTGATCCGAACGTGGCCACGGCTCTCTGGTTTGTTCGGGCCGACGTGCACCTGGAAACCATGGCCATCAAACGCGGCTTTGCCGTCATAGCGCATCGCTGCAGGCAAGAAGTGATACTGAACGTTAGGCCACTTCAATCCTTCGCGAGAGCGGATAAAGGCGCATGATTCAAAATGGTTGGTGGCACCCAGCCCCTTACGGGTCAAGATCCACTCAGTGCCAATCATGCCTTTGCTGATAAGACCCAGCTTGCTGTTAAGCGTAATAGGCTGTTTGCAGTGGAACTGGAAGTAGACTTCGAGGTGATCTTGCAGGTTTTCACCCACACCCGGCAGTTCATGCTTAACGTCTACGCCAGCTTTCTCGAGCACGTCGCGTGACCCAATCCCTGATAGCTGCAGCAGCTGTGGGGAGCCCACTGAACCGGCACTGGAGATCACTTCTTTATCGGCCATCACATGCTCAATGTTGCCGCCTTTTTCAAACTCCACGCCCACCGCGCGCTTGCCTTCCAGCAAAATACGGCGTGTGACCACACCTTTTTTCAAGGTCAGATTGCTACGCTTCAGTGCGCGGCGCAGATAAGCGTTCGACGTTGAGGCACGCACGCCTTTATCGACGGTCATGTGCATCGGGCCAAAGCCTTCTTGCTGATAACCGTTGTAATCCTTGGTTTCTGGGTAGCCCGCTTCGACACCTGCATCAATAAAGGCTTGATACAGCGGGTTTAATTTCATGTCGTTACCGTTGCACGTGCCCACAGGACCCTGACCGCCACGGTAGGTATCAGCACCACCAGACCAGGTTTCTGCACGCTTAAAGTACGGTAGACAGCTTGCGTAATCCCAACCATTAGCACCGTGTTCAACCCACTCTTCAAAGTCACAAGCGTGACCACGGACATAGACCATGCCATTAATCGATGAGCTTCCACCCAGTACCTTGCCGCGAGGACAATGCAGTTGGCGGCCATCAAGGCCCGGCTCAGGCAAAGATTCAAACTGCCACGCGTAGCGTTTGGTATTCATCGGAATCGATAGCGCCGTTGGCATCTGAATAAAAATGCTCTTATCGGTACCACCAGCTTCAAGCAATAACACTTGGTGTTGGCCTGACTCGGTCAGCCGATCAGCCAATGCACAGCCGGCCGAACCCGCGCCGACGATAATATAATCGTAGCGTTGTGACATATTGGTCGCTCCGTTAGAAATTAGGCGTAAGGGCTGGCGAAATCGCCAAGCTCGATTAACACACTCTTGGTTTGGGTATAATGCGTGAGGGTTTCGACACCATTTTCACGCCCCACCCCTGAGTGCTTATAACCACCAACAGGCATTTCAGCCGGTGAGTCGCCCCAGGTATTAACCCAACAAATACCCGCTTCGAGTTGATGAATAATACGATGCGCACGCGATAGGTTTTGGGTAAACACGCCAGCCGCCAGGCCGTAGTGCGTGTTGTTGGCTCGTGCCACAACTTCTTCCTCGTCAGAGAAACGCAGCACTGACATCACAGGGCCGAAGATTTCGTCACGGACATGCGCCATGCTGTCATCACAGTCAGTGAAAATGGTGGGAGCCACAAAGTTACCTTTATCGAGGCCGTTCTCAGTGACGCGGTAACCACCGGTCAGCAAGGTCGCGCCGCTTTGTTTCGCGGTCTCAATCGCCGTCATCACTTTATTAAGGTGTTCGGTCGAGATCAGCGCACCGACCTGGGTGTTCATATCGGTTGGGTCACCGATAACAAGCTTTTCAGTGCGGTGTTTAAGCTGTTCAATAAAGCGGTCATAAATGCTGTCATGAACAAAAACGCGAGTACCGTGTGTACACACTTCGCCTTGGGTATAGAAGTTCGCGACCATGGCTGCGGATACCGCGTTATCCAGATCGGCATCATCAAACACGATACATGGCGATTTACCGCCCAGCTCCATAGTGACTGATTTCAGGGTCTTCGCGGCATCGCCCATCACGGTTTTGCCCGTGCCCACTTCACCGGTGAAAGAGACTTTGGCAATCTCAGGGTGTGCCGTCAGCATTTGACCCACACGATAATCACCTTGCACCACATTAAATACGCCGGCAGGCATACCCGCTTCGGCAAAGATCTCTGCCAGTTTCAGTGCGGTCAGCGGCGTTTCTTCAGACGGTTTGAAAACCATGGCATTACCCGCGGCCAAGGCAGGTGCTGACTTCCACATCGCAATTTGAATCGGATAGTTCCAGGCACCAATGCCTGCACACACACCTAGTGGCTCACGACGCGTGTAGAAGAATTGATTGTCAGAAAGCGGCTGCTGCTCACCCTGCATTGACGGTACCAAGTTAGCGAAATACTCAATCGCATCCGCACCGGTCACCACGTCAACCTCTACCGCTTCTTGCATCGGCTTACCGGTATCGAGTACTTCCAGTTTGGCCAGCTCATCATTGCGCTCACGTAATAACGCAACCGCTTTTAATAAAATACGGCTACGCTCCATAGCTGTCATGCGTGACCAGACCGCAAAACCTTGCTTAGCGGCATCAACCGCAGCTTGCACATCGTCTGCCGAGGCTTGGTCAATTTGTGCCAGTGTCTCGCCCGTTGCTGGGTTTACCGTTGCAAACTGCTCGCCGCTTGTTGCGGAAGTAAGCTGACCATTAATAAAAAGCGTTTTCGCATTCATGATTAATCCTGAATTCTTTTCTTTTCGAGTATGCATGTAAGGCTCTGTTGAGGCTTAGCTCTGAGGACGACCATAAAAGGTCAGTTGCTTATCCAAATAGTCATTGATGATGGTACGTGCGTTATTGGCATCAATACCTTTAGGGTTCAATGCACCACGCAACCAGATACCATCAATCAATGCGGCAATCCCCTGAGCCACCATCGCAGCCTGCTCTTCTGGCAATAGTGCGCGAAGTTCAATGCGCAAATGTGACAGCAAGCGCTTCTCGTTCACACGTTGTAAACGATGTAACTCATTGTCATGCATGGCATAAGACCAGAACGCCAACCAGGTTTTAACCACATCAGATTTGGCCTGAAAACCTTCAAAGTTAGCATTAATAATCGCGTTAATACGCGCCTGGTGGTGATGACGCGGGATTTCTTTCAATGCGCCGATCACAGTGACTGAAAGCTCGCGCAATACCACGCGCATCGTTTCTTCCAGCAAGCCATGCTTACCACCGAAGTAGTGGTTGATAATGCCTGTCGATACGCCGGCTTCCTTACTAATCAGAGAAATACTTGCCGCATGTAGCCCCACTCGACCAATCACCGTCATGGTGGCTCTAACAAGTTGCGGTTTTCGTACTTCCGGCATCCCTACCTTAGGCATTTCGTCTCCCATTCGTTTTTAATTGAACGATTAGTTAAAGATAATCTTACACGCTAATCTTTAGATCTCAAACATTATTTTTAACCAATTTGCCACACCCACCCCCACCAAAAAACAGACAGATAGCGACAAAACAATGATTTAGGTCAATTTTAACCTGACTGATTCCAGACCTAATATTTTGTGCTGATAGCACTATTTGTGAGCAATCCGGGCAAAAAACCGCCTAGCTAAACACTAAACGCTGGTTTTAGTAAGGGGCATAAAGAAGAAAAACGCCTCATTGTCTCGACGACGGAGGCGTGTCTCCCAGTTGATAATAAGAAAATAACGGCATGATGATGCACATTAGAAGAAAATAGCCATCATTTAGCTACGAAAATCGATTAGACACGGATCGTCACAACAAGATAAAGAGAGGAAAGCATCGTACTAAACATACGACAAATAAATGAGATGTAATGGTTAACCCCATAAATGTTTAGGGTGACAACTTTTATAGCGTCGCAGCGTGATGCATGAAGCGACAACAGGCAACCTTGACATCGCTTAATAGAAGCGCGTTTAAGGCCAGCCACAAGGAGGGCATAAAAAAGCGCTCAGGCCTGTCAAAAAGCCTGAGCGCCTCATCGATGATGTTAACGTCGCCTTACTCGTAGTTAAGCTCTGTCGCTTTCCCCGAGAAGACACGATAAACAAACAGGGTATACAAGAAGATCATCGGCAAGACAAACATGGCACCATAGCCCACAATCAATAAGGTACCCGGCGCACTGGCCGCTTCTTTCGCTGTCATCACCCCAGGAATAATATCGGGGAAAAAGCTATACGCGAGACCAAAGAAACTCAATGCAAATAGGAAAATTGCACCAATGAACGGGAACTGGTACCCCACATCATTTTCGACCGGCACGTGGCGCAGGTAGCGATCTACAAGCAGCATGATCGCAAGACAGACCAATGGGACGGGCGCGAGTAGCAAAATTTCAGGGAAGCCAAACCAACGCTCGGCGACTGTCTCACTGACCAGAGGATTAACGATACTGATGGCTAACACCCCCAGTGCCGCCAGCCAACCGCCACGACGTGACCATTTAGCCGCACGTTTTTGTAAATCCCCCTCGGTTTTCATTACCAGCCAGGTACCGCCGATATAGATGTACGCTGCAGTCACACAAAGGCCGCTTAGTAGCGCAAACAAATAGGATCCTGTGCTGTCATCAAAGGCCAACACATAGCGACCAATCATGTAGCCTTGCGTCATCGACGCGATAAAAGACCCAGCTTTAAAACAACGGTCCCAGAGATCTTTACGCTCCGGCTTCACCTTGGCACGAAAATCAAAAGAGACGCCACGCAAGATAAGGCCTGCGAGCATCACAGATGTTGGCAAGTACAACTCAGTCAAAATCATGCTGTGCGCCGCAGGGAAGGCAATCAGCAACAAGCCCACCGCCAACACCAGCCAAGTTTCATTGGCATCCCAAAAAGGGCCAATCGACGCAATCATACGGTCACGCTGCGCTTGGTTACAGCTTGGTAACAGCATACCGACGCCTAGGTCATAGCCATCAAGCACGGCGTACATGAAGACCGAAAAGCCAAACAACAGGAGATAAATTTCAGGCAGATAAGGAGTTATGCTCATGCGTTCACCTCTTTATTCGGCTGAGCGTGATTGTCTGATTGGTATTCAGGCAGGCGTTTTTTCGCCAAAAAGAACAAGGTGCGGATATACGCCACCATTAGCACCGCGTAGAGCGTCAGATAAATGGTTAAGGTAATCCCCACGTGCGAGCTCGCGACTGGGGTAACCGCATCGGCGGTTTTAAGCACGCCCTGAACCAGCCAAGGCTGACGGCCAATCTCCGTCACATACCAGCCAGACAGCGTAGCGACCCAGCCTGAGAACGTCATCGCCACCAAGCCGATTAAGTGCCATTTGGGCATCGGCTGGTTACGCCATACGCGATAAGCCGTGAACCAGCTAACCGCCAACATCAGAACGCCAACGCCCACCATGATTCGGAAACCAAAGAACAGCGGTTTCACCGGCGGATGATAGTCAAAGCTTTCCAAGCCCTTGATTTCACCGTCGAGCTGGTGGGTCAAAATCAAGCTCGCTAGATTCGGGATCCCAATTTCAAAGTCGTTAGAACGGGTCTCTTCATTCGGTACCGCAAACAGCAGCAAAGGCGCACCCTGCTCCGTTTCCCAAACCCCTTCCATGGCCGCAATTTTCTGCGGCTGATGCTCAAGCGTGTTAAGGCCGTGCATATCACCGACAAAAATTTGTAGCGGAATAAGGATAGCGGCAGCCGTGACCCCCACTTTTAGAGGTTTATCTGCCACACCTGATTTAGGCGACTTCAACTTCTGGTAGGCGGAAATACCGGCGATCAAGAAAGAAGCCGTCAGGCCAGACGCCAGCAGCATATGGCTGAGACGATACGGCATAGACGGGTTGAAAATCACCTCAAACCAACTAGTTGGGTGCACCACACCATCAATGATTTCAAAACCAGTTGGCGTATGCATCCAGCTGTTCAGCACCAAAATCCAGAACGCAGAAATGGTGGTACCAATCGCCACCAGCAGCGTCGCTAATGTGTGCACCCAGTTAGGGACGCGATTTTTACCAAACAGCATAATGCCAAGGAAGGTCGCCTCCATGAAAAAGGCGGTCATCACCTCATAGCCCAACAGTGGACCGGCAATATTACCGACCTTTTCCATAAAGCCAGGCCAATTGGTGCCGAACTGGAAACTCATGGTGATCCCAGACACCACCCCTAGCGCAAACGTGAGCGCGAACACTTTTACCCAGAAATAGTAGGTATCCAACCAGATTTGCTCACCGGTACGGTTGTGCCGGAACTTGAAAAACACCAGCATCCACCCAAGTGCTATTGTGATGGTGGGAAACAGGATGTGGAAACTGATGTTGGCCGCAAACTGGATCCGCGACAACATTAATGTATCTAACATGACATTACCCTCAGGAGGTTAACTACCCGATTCTTCGTTGGATTTGCTGTGAAACAGCTTGCCGGACAGCTCAAGAAGCTTGCCGACACTGCTACCCAGCTTCATCAAGTTTTTTAGATGTTCAGGTTTCATTTGCTGCACATCGTCAAACCAGTGGTTAAACAGCTCTAGGAGATCGTGGATTTCGTGCAACTGTTTAACCGAGTGACTCTCTGCGTCGTCTTCACTCCGCATAAAGTGTGAGCGCAGCATAGATAAGGTAGGGTCGACTTCTCGCTTCTTCCTTTCGGCGAGAACTTGCTGCGCCAATTCCCAGATAGTGCCATTCGGCACAAAGTAGTCCTTTCTATCTCCAGRGGTGCGCTGCGAACGGATCAAGTGCCAGCCTTGCAGTTCTTTGGTTGCCATACTGACATTGCCACGAGAAATGTTGAGTGCCGACACAATGTCGTCTGCGCTCAGCGGATGCTCACTCAAAACAATCAGTGCCAGCATTTCGCCCACCGAACGGTTAAAGCCCCAACGACTTCCCATTTCACCAAAGTGCATCACCACATTACGTAGTTCTTGTGACAGCTCCATCTTGATCTCCCTCGCAGTGCCTTTGAGAAATAATACGGAGTTTCTTTGCGGGGGATCAATGAAAATTTGGAAATTTCAGAAATTATTGAAAATAGAAAAGCGAAGTTGTAAGCAAACGTAAGGAGAGGTTATTGATGTGTTACATGCGCACGTCGTCTAATATGATCTAAGTCACATAGCGTACGTGTTGTTGGCAGGAAAAAAAAGCTGTAAAACACACACAGACACACAATTGCGGTGTTTGAAAACATTGAGGCTCTCAACAGAACTGGTTATTTATACTGGCAACCACAGTATATTTGGGGACAATATCACATCAGGAGTGTAATGATCTCCTACACTTATAACAGCGCACCTCCTTATAACGATTAGACATGATGCGCCCTCACATAGTCACCTGAACAAAAGGAAGTTTGCTGTCATGTTCAAGAAAACGCAGCGAGAGCTAGATACCTGTCGCGCAGAAAAAGCCTCGCTCCAAGCAGAACTCAATGCTATCCAAGCACATATTGCGACCATCACCTTCACACCCGATGGCATTATTACCGATGTGAATGACAAATTGCTAAATATCATCGGCTACACCTACGATGAAGTGATCGGACAGCATCATCGCACGGTCTGTTTCGAGGAAACCAGCCAAGCATCAAGCTATCGGCAGTTTTGGCAATCACTCGCGCAAGGAAAGTCACAGAAAGGGGTATTTCGTCGTCGCCATCAGACCGGCGCCGAGATTTGGATGGAAGCGACGTATGTCCCCATTAAAGATGCCAGAGGCAAAGTGATCAGCATTCGCAAATTAGCCGCTGATGTGACTAAACAACATCAAGATGCCCGACGACAAGAAGCCATATTGACGGCGATTAACCGCTCACTGGCGGTGATTGAATTTGAGCCCGATGGCACCATAATTCGTGCCAATGACAACTTTCTCGCAGCAGTGGGCTATCAAGATAACGAGATTAAAGGTCAACATCACCGTATGTTCTGTGATCAGGAATTTTATGATGAGAATCCTGATTTTTGGGCGAATTTAGCTCAAGGGCAATTCACGTCTGGGCAATATTTGCGCCGCGATAAATATGGCAACGAAGTTTGGTTAGAAGCGACCTACAATCCAGTTTTTGATGCCGCAGGAAAGGTTCATCGGGTGATCAAGTTCGCTACCGCCATCACCGATACGGTGAAACAAAACCAAGCAGTCAACCAGGCCGCAGAGCTCGCGCAAGCCTCCTCCGAACAAACACTCAGTCATAGTGAAAATGGTAGTGCCTTGTTACAAGAGGCCGTCAAGCTGTCGCAAAGCGTGACTGATCAAGCCGTCGAAGCCACCAACCAAGTTGCGCAATTGAGTGAGCACGCACAAAGCATCGAAAACATCGTCACTACAATTAAACAAATCGCAGAGCAAACAAACCTTCTGGCGCTGAATGCGGCGATAGAGGCCGCTCGTGCGGGCGATCAAGGGAGAGGTTTTGCAGTGGTCGCCGATGAAGTACGCGGTTTGTCGCAACGTACCAGTCAATCGACCACCGAAATTGCCGATGTTGTCGATGAAAACCTACAACTGATCAAAGGAGTGAGCGAGGCGATGGGAAAAGTCACTGAACAATCTTCGCTCGGACAGGAAAAGGTAACCGCCGCCGATACCGTAATGACCGATATTCATGCCGGCGCAGAAGAGGTCTCCGCTACCGTTCGTCGTCTGACACAATAACTGTCGGTCATTGCCACCGGTCGCCATGAGCACAAAGGATAAGGAATAGCATGCACACCCAAGCCAGCAGCGCCACACAGTTGAAATTATCGGAGCTCATTTTGGCGTTAAGTACCGCGTTGGACATGACGGAGGGGCAGCCTCCCGAGCACTGTATGCGCTGCACGTGGTTAGGAATGAAACTCGCTGACGCCTTAGCGCTCGACGAGCAACAACGTCATGATCTTTTCTATACGTTGCTGCTAAAAGATGCGGGCTGCAGCAGCAATGCGGCACGGATCTGTGAGCTTTACCTCACTAACGACTTGGCCTTTAAACAAAGCTACAAAGTTGTCGATGGTAGCTTGTCCAGCGTACTCAACTTTGTACTTAAAAATACCGGCGTCAAGCGCGGCTTTATGCAAAAACTCTCGACCACACTAGATATCATCCGCAACGGTGATATGTATGCGCAGGAGCTGATTGAAACACGATGTACCCGCGGTGCCGATGTCGCACGCGATTTGCGTTTTAGTGAAACCGTTGCTGAAGCCATCTATGCGCTGGATGAACACTATGATGGCGGTGGGCGTCCTGACCAGCTAAAGGCCGAACAGATCCCCTTGTTTTCGCGCATCGCATTGATGACACAGGTCATTGATGTCTTCCGAACCGAGTCCGGTGTCGACGCCGCACTCAGCGAACTAACAAACCGCCGCGGTACTTGGTTTGACCCGGTGCTCGTGGACACCTTTTTACAGATAGCGCGCGATCCACAGTTTTGGCAGCAGCTGGACAGCCCCGCACTAAAAGAAGACGTGCTGTCGATGACGCCGGCAGACACATGTATCTGGGTCGATGATGACTATCTGGATGACATTGCGGCGGCTTTCGGACGCATTGTTGATGCCAAAAGCCCTTTCACCTCCGGGCACAGCGAGCGCGTGGCCGTTTACGCCAGCTTAATTGCTGATGAGCTTGGCATCAGTGAACAGGATAAAAAATGGCTAAAGCGTGGCGCGTTACTGCACGATATTGGCAAACTCGGCGTAAGCAATGATGTGCTCGATAAACCGGGAAAATTGGATGACGACGAATGGGAGCACGTTAAACGCCATGCAGCACTGAGCAAAACCATTTTATCGAAAATCCACCAATTCGATCACCTCGCTAAGTTCGCCAGCGCCCACCACGAAAAGCTTGATGGTACTGGGTACCCTGAAGGCATCAAAAGCGATGACATCTCTTTGCTCACTCGCATTATCACCACCGCGGATATTTTCGATGCGATCACTGCCGAACGCCCCTATCGTGGCCCTATTCCGATGAACAAAGCCCTCTCCATCATGAAAGAGGAGACAGGGACAGCCATTGACGCCCAGTGTTTACAGGCGCTAATGGCTGGCCTCAAGCGACTGCCTGACCATTTTATTGTTCATGACGATACCTAGATCACATCATAGATATTACCTATCGCGTATATAGGTTAACTCCATTTTCTTTTTTTATATCGGGTAGTTACTCTATTTACATCGTTTGGAACGAACCGTTTCCAGTGCTTGGCACTCGCGATAAGCGAAGGGTCGAACACATTGATTTGCCACTAAGGAGGCATTAAATGAGTAAGCAAGCAGCATTGATTGGACTAGACAGCAGCAAAGCCGCCGATCTAGGCGCGCGTTTGGATACGCTATTGGCTAACTACCAAGTGCTATATACCAATGTGCGTGGTTTTCACTGGAACATCAAAGGCAACGACTTTTTCGAGTTGCATACCAAATTTGAAGAAATTTATACCGATCTTCAAACCAAGATTGATGAAGTGGCTGAGCGCATTCTTACCATCGGTGGCACCGCCGAGCATCGCTTCAGCGAGTACCTGAAGGTCAGTGAAATTAAAGAGCACGCACCCGAAGCGAATGGTCAAGCCGGTGTCCGTGCGCTGGTCGAAGGCTTTAGCGTCCTGATTGGCCTACAACGCGATATCATGAACCTTGCCGGTGATGCAGGTGACGAAGGGACGTCTGCACTAATGAGCGACTACATCCGCGAACAAGAAAAACTGATGTGGATGCTTAACGCTTATCTCAACTAATCATGAACCAGTAAGATTTAATACAAAGCCCGCGTTCTCGCGGGCTTTTTTATGGTTCATTCTTTATTCACAGTTTGAGGCAGCGGCAACGCCAGCCACTCAACATAGTTCACTTTTATCGCGCCTTGATACTCAAAGTGACTAACAGTGACGCTTAAATGCTCCGCATTAACAAGCGATGAGGTGGGCAGTTTTATCATACTTGGCGCGTGGGAGTTGTCTGAGCGACCGGACAAGTAAATCGGCGTTTGCTCGATCCAGCGGTAGGCGTCATCAAGCCACAACCAGTGTGCGACGGCCGGCAAGCAACTCAAAGGCGTTTCGGGCAAATCAATGGCGAGCTGTTGATCAGGATGGCCACTCAGTTTGACCCAAGGTCGACGTGGCAAACCGTATACCACCAGGCTGTAGTGCTGGCCTCCCATTTTTAACTCATAAATACCCGGGATAATTTGAGTAAACAAAGTCCCTGACTCGACTTCTTGATAACCACGCTTCTCATTCAAGATCCCGTTTACCACCGTTTGCCCAGTAGGATCAGTGAGGGTGAGTAAGGTATCACGCTCCACCTCCTCTGCAGAGAGTCTTATTTCATAGCCAAGACTTGACCCACCTACCCAGCGCACAAAATCGATTGTCAGCCCTTGAGGAACCCCTTTTCCGTTCGGCTCGGTTAACTGTTGGCCACAATCGCTTTGATTGATGATCGCGTACTTTATCTTCGCCCAACGCTCAGTCGGTATTTGCTGCTGAGATAGCGCAAAAATAAGCTCTTGCCACGCCACCTTGGGCCTATCTGCGAGTAGTGCCTGATAGGTTTCCTGCATCGGTGTTTTTGGGAACCAAGCTTGCTCCGCGCGGACGCTAAAGCTGCATACCATGCACCCTATCAATAGTAAGTGGTAGCCAAACCCGTTCATAGCACCACCAACCGATATCCGACACCGCGATGCGTCTCTATCGCTAAACCGGGCAACTTTTGTCGTAGCCGCAACACATGATTGTCAACCGTGCGCGTGGTAGGAAACGCCTGATATCCCCATATTTTGTTGAGCAATTCTTCGCGGTGAAAAACCCGCCCTTGGTTTTGTAACAGCAGTAGCAATAAATCAAACTCTTTAGGCTTGAGCGTCACATCCTGGTCTTGCCAATACACATGACGGGATCCAGGTTCAACCTTGATCTGCCCGTATACGAGTTGGCTTTCTCCCAAGGGCCGCAATTGGGCATAGATGCGCGCCAAGAGCTCCTGGTGTGAAAAGGGTTTAACCACATAATCTTTGGCGCCAGCCATCAGCCCCTCAACACGTTGCTCAACCTCAATCTTGGCCGTCAACACAATCACAGGAAGTGCTTTTAGCGAAAGCCAATGAGGCAAATGCGCCAAACTGTCTCCATCGGCAAGCTGACGATCTAAAATCACCAAGTCAGCGTGAAACCAATGCTTATCCACCTTGTTACTTTCGGTCAGCCAGGTGCATTCAAATCCTTGCTGCACCAGAAACTGGCGCAAGCCCTCCCCCAGTAGCATGTCATCTTCAATCAACAATAAGTGGCTCATTGCGGTAACTCCAGAATACAGCAGGTAGGATGACGCTTGATCACTAGCTTCCCCCCCATTTGACGCATTAAACGCGCCACTAAAAACAACCCAATCCCCATGTTTCTTTCTGACGGTGACGACTGATATCGCCGCCACAGCCTTTGCCCCCAGGAAGGAAAAATTCCGTTATCATAGACACAAACACGCACGCGCTTATCCACGCATACACGAATCCAAATTTGATCACCGCCATGATGATGCGCATTTTGAATCAGGTTTTTCAAGCAGATGGATAACCAGTAGAAAGGCAACGTCAGTGTTTTATCTTGCTCAAGGGTGTAATCAACCTCTAAGCAATCGCAAATATTATCCAGCCACTCTGATAAGGACGCAGTTTGTAACTTAAACTGCTCACGTTTATCGGTACTTAAATAGCCCTTACTGGTCTCTGTCAGCTGACTTAAGCGTTGATGATCCGCCAATAATCGCCAAAGCACATCTTGTGTTCCCGGCTCAAGAGAGTCGAACTGGCTGCGAAGCATCTCCACCGTCATGCCTAGGCTTGCAATCGGTGTTCTTAGCTCATGGGTCAGCAACTGCAGGATAAATTGGCGTTCGCGGCGCTGCTGGTATCGATCGTATAGGCTACGCGCTAAACCAACTATTAGTGCACAAAAAACCGCTATCAACACCGCAATCATCACGCCACGATAGGCAGGATGAAGTTGATTGCAAATGTTCCCATAGCGGTAATCACATCCCGTGGTATTCGTCGATAAACTCAAACGATATTGCTCAGCAATTGGCGCCCATTGTTCATGAGATAGCGCCTTCCACCCTTCTTCGCCGTTGAGCCACAGGCGCCCGCCATCTAAATACGCACGGTAACCACTGAGTAACGCATCTTGGCCAGCCTGACTAAGGACATTCAGTGCAGCATGTAGGGGATGTTTTTCATTGGCTAAGGTAAAACGTTGTATCAGTTCAGGTGACGGCGTGGCGATACCACGTGCTGACACATAGCGCTCCGCATAACTGCCACCAGCAGGATGGAGTAGCGGGTTTTGCTCAAACCACTCAATGGCTATAGGCTCATCACGGCACAAAGCCAATTCAAAACGCTGGGCGGCTAACAAGAGGGGGGACACGATACTGGGGGTCGGCTCGCACGTTTGCACCACTTGATGTAACGCGTCTAAGTCCTGCCAATTAACATTCTCGAAATCAGGGTACTGCGACTGACTGACCAACAAAGCCTGCGGATACGCATTTAGTGCGGGTTGTGCAACCATCAAGGTGCCCGTTTGCCAGGCCTTATCATAAAATCCTTTCAGTTGCGTGTGCAGCTCACTGGCCACCGTTTGGCTGCTGAGTAAAGCCAACAATAACGCTGCTAACGCTCGAAACACCACTTTGCCACCCTTATGGATCCTTACACTTACGCTACCAGCGCTAATGATTAAATCATAGCTAAGCGGTAAGGGGCTGTGTCACCCGAGTGTCAACATTGTGGGGAAGGACAAGACGCTATATGGTCATACGAACAACGAGAGGGGTCGGCAGTTGATGAGTAACGTGGTTTTCATGGCGCAGAAAGGGCGGAGACCTCCCCAGCTGCATCCCGGCACACACGTCCCAAGCGCGGGCTGCTTCCTTCCGGACCTGACCCAGTACACAAGATAGTGTTGCGGGAGAACCAAGGAGGCCTCCATCGATATGTCGTTAAGCTTGCTTAACTGCGGGGCATTATGTGGCAAGGCTGGATGCAATGCAAGGAGGATTCACGTCCTTGACGGTTAACTGTTTATCTTCTGGACAGTTACTTACTATTCGTCGTTCGGCTCTTCCAATAACAAATACTCACCGACCCAAATCGCCGCAAGCATGGTAGCCCACGCGACCAATAGCGACAGCGTGAGTTGCCCAGGGGTAATCCACGTAATCACCAAAAACGGAATACTCGGGATTAAATGTACGGCAAGGTGACGTGAGCGAGCAAATTGTGGTGTGAACCCGATCCATTGCAAAAGCCAAACAACCATCACTACAGCCGCAGTCCATAGCGCCGCAGGCCAACCACTCAACGCCACTAATACAGGCAGTAATAACCAAGCGCCGCGATGAGGCGGCTGATAACCTGGCCAATACCGGATTGCAAGCCATAACCCCACAAGTGCTAGCGTTTGCAGCGCGAGGGGACTCGGTGATCCACCCAATTTAGCTTCCGATTGCAAAGCCATCATCCCCGCGAACATGGCAACCATCACTGCCCCGAGTAATAGCTTGACGTGTGGGTGTCGGTCGGGATTGAACCAAAGAGACAAAGCCGGTAAAAGCAATAGCGTGCTTGCGGCTAACAGCGCAGGTAACTGTGGCAAGGTAAAAGCAAAAATCGCCATCGCGAGTGCCAAGCACCAACTCGCGAATTTATCTGGATAGAAAAAGAATAAAGCAGACGCGCCAATCGCCAGACTATTAAGGGAAAACGTGGCGCTTATCCCCGCGACAGCGATAACCGATAGCACCAACACCGGCCAGAGAAACAGTGAGATTCGCATGCACACTCCTTGTGCGGATATCTCTTACCAGTGTAGCGATCAATGCCCCGCACGCACCAGTGTTAGCGTCGGATCATAGGTATGATTCGTATCCGTGATCACTTTATTGACGGTATTAGTAATAAACAGAGGCCGATCACTAACATCAATTTGAGCGGTGATCACATAATCATGTGTGGTCGTGATTTGCCCCGGGTCATAATTGAGTGAAAAGTGCAGAGGTGTTTGTTGCCCTTCAGTCACGAAGGACTGGCGACTGATTACTTTACCAGGAGCATCCATATTTTTGATTTCTACTAGTCGCACGGTCACGCTAGCATTTTCAGGTAACGCAAGGCGTTCACGATACACCAAACTACCAGAAACATTGGCTAAATCATTAGGTTGGGTATTTCCAGAACAAGCAGTAAACACCAAAGCAGTGAATAAGGCGAACAATAGAAACGTTAGTTTCTTCATTAAAGAATCCTCACTGAAGCGCATTCAAATGCGGCAAAAACACTAAGGTTATGATAGCTTGAACAATAACAATGGAAGCATAGCATGAATCAAGGACTTATGAGCCAACCACTAAAAGAACTCTTACAGCTGCTAGAGCTTGAGCGACTAGACACTGGCCTGTACCGCGGTCAAAGTGAGAACCTTGGACTCCCCCAAGTGTATGGTGGGCAAGTGATTGGACAGGCCTTATCGGCCTCCAAAACTTCGGTTGACCCTGATCGCTTTTTGCATTCATTCCATAGTTATTTTCTGCGCCCAGGCGACCCTGAGCAGCCGATCATCTATGATGTTGAGATACTCAGAGACGGAAAAAGTTTCAGCACACGGCGAATAAAAGCCGTGCAGTACGGAAAACCGATATTTTATCTCACCGCCTCTTATCAAGAGGAGGAAGAAAGCTTTGAGCATCAAAACACCATGCCAGCAGACGTGCCAGCGCCCGAGACCTTGCGCTCTGAGCAGTCACTTGTCAATGATATCGCTCACAAGCTTCCCCCTAATGTGGTCAAAGCCTTTGGGGGCGACAAGCCGATCGAAGTGCGACCTGCCACGGTGATCAACCCACTGAAGCCCCATGCGGCACCGGCTAAGCAATATTTATGGATCCGCGCTAATGGCGAAGTAGGAGACGATTTTCATGTCCACCAGTATTTACTTGGCTATGCCGCCGATTGGGGCTTTTTGGTCACGGCCTTGCAGCCTCACGCAGTGACGCTGCTTACGCCGGGCATGAAAGTAGCCACCATTGATCACTCCATGTGGTTCCACCGCCCGTTTAGAATGGATGAGTGGCTGTTGTTTGCGATTGAAAGCCCCTCCGCCAGTGGCGCGCGTGGCTTTGTACGCGGCGAACTTTTCAATCAGCAAGGCGATCTTATCGCCTCAGCCACCCAAGAAGGCTTGATGCGTAAGCTCTCCTAACCGTCAACGTTTCGAGCGTGAGCGAATCTGAGCGACACAAAAAAGGGGCATTGCGCCCCTTTTTGATTGCTTCACTCATGACTGAGCCGCTACACCTGCGCCTCTTCCTCTAGTGCGGCTAAATGCGCGCTGGCTTGCTGGAGTTGATACATCTGCCAATAGCGACCTTGCTGACGCAGCAGGCTTTGATGACGCCCTTGCTCTATCACGCGGCCACGATGCAAGACGAGGATGTTATCGGCCTCGGCAATGGTCGATAAGCGGTGCGCAATGACCACCACTGTCATCTGTTGGCGTAACCTGTTCAGCGCCTGTTGCACAAGCTCTTCGGTGCCAGAGTCGATATTGGCGGTGGCTTCATCAAGGATCAGAATTTTAGGCTGACGCACTAACACCCGCGCCAGAGCTAACAGCTGGCGCTGACCGGCAGAAAAGGTCATTCCGCCCTCACCAAGTAAGGTATCCAGCCCCGCTGGCAATCCTTTCACGTAATCTGCCAACGCCACTTGCTCGAGTGCATGCCAAATTTTTTCATCGTCCAGCGTCTGTCCCAGCGCGATGTTTTCTCGCAAACTCCCCGTCAACATGTGCGGGTCTTGTTGCACCATGGCAACGCCTTCACGCAAGCTTTGATGACTCAAGCTTTCGATCGGTAACCCCCCCAGCGTCAGCGTCCCCTCGCCTGCGCGATAAAACCCCATCAGTAACGACGCTAAGGTTGATTTACCACTGCCCGTATGACCGACTAACGCCAGAAAGCCGCCCGCAGGGACGTCTACATCCACGTCTGACAACACCGGTGTTTCACCATCATAGGAAAACGACACATTCTGCAGTGCAATGGCACCATCAGGGATTGGCTTGGTGTCATGACCATATTGCTCAGGCGGCGTGTCCATCATTTCGAAAAGCCGCTCACCGGCCGAAATAGCCTGCTGAAGCAGTGACAGTTGCTGCATCATTTCGATCAATGGCTCGGTGATCCGCCCCAAGTAGCTTAAAAAGGCGTACAGCACCCCGACCCCAATCACTGCCGTGCCGCTAAAACCGAAGATAGCCACCAAAGACAGCAACGCGGCCCCCGCGAGCAAATCAATCAAAGGACGAAGATAGATCCCGTTAAGGCGTTGAATAGTAACCATGGCATCCAAGTGATCCGCGGTCATATCACTGAATCGCGAGGAGAACGCCCGCTCTTGCTGCATTAGCTGGATCAAATTCATGCCGAGCACAGATTCATTCATCACCCCGTTGATGTCCGCCAGCCGGTCTCGTGCCCGACGATACGCAGGCGCGGAGCGTTTTTGATAGCGCGCCATCACCAGCACCACACACGGCAGTAGCACCAGCACCACCATTGTCAGTTGCACACTGAGCATCAGCATTGCCACCAGCATCACCCCAATCAGCGCGATGTTGCGTAAAAAGGTTGAAAGCACCGACACGTATAGCTCTTTCAACGACTCGGTGTCATTGGTCAAACGCGATACAATCCGCCCCATTGGCACATAGTCAAAGGCTGATAGAGGCTGTTTAATCACATTGGCGAACACCGCTTTACGAATACGTTGAATGATGGCCACCGCCATGGTGTTAAAACGCAGCTCGTACTGATACTGAAAGCCTGCAGAAACAATAGTCGATACGATATAACCGACTGCCAGTGCCCACATGATCATCGCCGGATAATGGTCTTTGGCGACATAGTTATCGAGAAAGATTTGCACCAAATAAGGGCCCGTCACTTCCGCTACAGCCGCGACTAGCAAGAAAATCGTGGCAATCACAAATTGACGCCTGTCGCGGCGCATGTAGCCTAGCAATCGAAATAAGATCTCTCGCTTAGTCATGGCGCGGCTCCTCATCGGCTTCCAATGCTGCTTCCAGCTGCTGATATTGGTGCATTTCTTGATACCACCCTGGCTGTTGAATCAATTGGCGATGTTGGCCACGCTCTCGGATTTGCCCATGACTGAGCACCACAATTTCATCGGCATTTTCGAGCGCCGATAAGCGGTGGGCTATCACTATCGTGGTACGGGTATGCTGATGCTGTTGCAGGTTCTGCAAAATGCGATGCTCGGTGTCACCATCAACCGCCGACAAGGCATCATCCAAAATCAAGCACTCCGCTTCCACCAACAAGGCGCGGGCAATCGAAATGCGCTGCTTTTGACCGCCAGATAAGGTGATCCCTTTTTCACCCACCGCAGTTTCATACCCGTGCGGTAGCTGACGGATGTCTTCATCGATGCAGGCAAGTGTCGCCGCCTGTTCGATTTCCGCTTGGGTTGCATCCGGACGACCAAGGGCGATGTTTTCCGCAATCGAGCGCGAAAACAAAAACGGCGTCTGCGTCACTACCGCGAAACGTTGTCGCCATGACGACAAATCAGCCTCCGCTATCGACACATCACCATAGCGAATATCACCCTTTTCAAGCTGGGTCAGATGAAGCAGCAATTGCAATAAGGTTGATTTGCCACTGCCGACTGGGCCGGCAATCCCCAGCATGGCACCGGGCGGAAGCGTCACATGGATATCTTTGAGGGCAAAACTGTCATCCGGTTGCCACTTAAACTGCTCAATCGCCAGCGTCAACGGCTGCATGGTGTCAGGCAGCGGCGTGTCACCGCCAACAATGTCCGGTTGCTCTTGCAGCAACGCATCAATCCGCGTCCAAGCGGCACGCCCACGTTCAATGATATTAAACAGCCACGCCACCGCGAGCATTGGCCAAATCATCAAACCTTGATACAAGGTAAACGCGGTAAGATCCCCAAGCGAAATCTCACCAGTGGCGACCAAGTAGCCACCGCCAGACACGGTTAGGAAAAACGAAGCACCAATGGTGCCTTGGATCACCGGCGAAAACAGCGCATCAACCCGCGCCACCGCGAGGTTTTTCTCCCCAGTGCGATCGGCAACCTGATCAAACTGATTCATTTGATGCTGCTCTAAGCCGAATGCACGCACCATACGCACTGCTGACAGTGAGGACTGACTCACCTCTGACAGCTCAGAAAATGCCGCTTGTGATTCGGTGAAGGTATGGTGCAAACGACGGCCAAAGCGATTGACCAGCACCGCCATCACCGGCATCGGTAGCAGCGCTAAAAGCGTCAGCTGCCAACTGATTTGGCTTACCATCACAATCAGCACGGCCGCGCCTGTGATAATGGAATCCCCCGCGGTCAGAACCCCTTCACCAGCAGTCATTACCACCGCTTTCACATCATTGGTAGAGCGCGCCATGATATCGCCACTCGGATAGCGACGGAAAAAATGCGGGGATTGGCGAGTAAAATGATCATAAAGCCGGTTGCGCAGCACGGTACCCAGCTCAGCCGCGGCACCAAATAGCCAGACTCGCCACACAATGCGTAGCACATACACCACCACCCAAATGGCCAGCATACCCGCGAGTAGCCACATCAGTAGCTCAGTAGAAATCTCTCCCGCGACCACGCCATCAACCACATGACCCACCGCCATCGGTGGAATGAGCTCGAAGACAGAGACAAATACCAAAATAATCATGGCGCCGACATAACGACGCCATTCACGTTTAAAAAACCAGCCTAACTGCCAAAACACCTTCATGAGGTCTCCTTTTTATCCCCGCCTTTTTATCATCAGAACGACCTATCGGATCGGTAAGGCGGTGGTGTACTTAAGCGCTTCCATGGCGAATGTTGATGTCACATTATTCAGACTTGGCACAGAATTGACCAGCTTTTTATAAAAATGATCAAATCGAGTCATATCAGCTACCTGCACCTTCATCATGTAATCATACTCGCCTGCCATGCGGTAGAATTCCATCACCTCAGGGAACTCGGTTACCACCTCGGTAAAGGTCTTGTACCACTGCTCACTGTGATCATTGGTTTTGATATGGACGAAGGCGGTAAATGCGAGGCCAACGGTTTCGGGGTCAAGCAATGCCACCCGCCCGCGGATCACTCCTTGTGATTCCAGCCGTTTCAGCCGCTTCCAACAGGGGGTTGTGGTTAAATTCACCCGTTCTGCCAGCGCGGACACAGACCAGTTGGCATCTTCCTGCAGCGCCGCGAGTAAAGTGCGATCTATCTCATCTAAAGTGACATTCATGAAAATTTATTTCCATTAAGTGTTATTTAGGAGTTCATTTTTCTCTTTTAGCGTCATTATAGAGCAAAAATAGCAAGGTTTTTATCCCACTCTTTACGTAAACTGGTGCTAATTACGTATTCGGAGATGCATGATGACAACCTCACATCCTTGCCATACTTGGGTCGGTAACGCGATTCGCCTGATTGAAGCTGACTTTAAACGCTCTGCAGATACCCATTTAATTAAGCTCGATCTCCCTAGCTTTACGGACATTGATATCTATTTAAAAGACGAGAGCACCCACCCGACCGGTAGCTTGAAGCACCGCTTGGCGCGTTCTTTGTTTTTGTACGGCTTGTGTAATGGTTGGATTGATGAGCACACCACCATCATTGAAAGCTCATCAGGCAGTACTGCCATTTCTGAAGCGTATTTTGCCCGCTTGCTTGGCTTGCGTTTTATTGCCGTAGTGCCCAAAAACACTGCGTGTAAGAAGATTGAACAAATTCGTTTTTATGGCGGCGAAGCGCACTTTGTCGAGCGGTCAGATCAGATCTATGCCGAGTCTCGCCGCCTTGCTAAAGAGCTAAACGGCCATTACATGGATCAGTTTACCTATGCCGAGCGCGCGACCGACTGGCGGAGCAATAACAACATTGCCAACCGCATTTTTGATCAAATGCAGTACGAGCGCTTCCCTATCCCTCGCTGGATTGTGATGAGTCCGGGCACCGGTGGCACCTCAGCGACCATTGGCCGCTACATTCGTTATCGTTGCCAACCGACTCAGCTGATGGTGGCAGATGCTGAGCACTCGGTGTTTCACGATTATTACCTCACCGGCGACAGTGCACTGACCACCGATAAAAGCAGCCGCATTGAAGGGATTGGACGACCACGTGTCGAGCCCAGCTTTATTCCCGGCGTGATTGATAGAATGACCACCGTGCCGGATACCCACAGTATCGCCACCATTTATTGGCTAGAAAGCCAGCTTGGCCGCAAAGCCGGCGCGTCCACCGGTACCAACCTGTTCGGTGTCTTGATGCTGGCCAATGAAATGCGCGCCAACGGCGAGAAAGGCTCTATTGTCACCTTGCTGTGTGACAGCGGCGAGCGCTACCTAGACACCTATTACAACCCTGATTGGGTACGCGAGCACATTGGGGATCTCGACCAAGCAACCCATGATTTGCAGACGGTGTTGGGGTAACGCCAAAAGCAAAAAGGCTCTCATACTCGGAGAGCCTTTCGCATTCTTGTTATAACCACTCGTTCAGTACGATGTGCAGATTTCAGAGTGAGTAATATCAGATTCAGTACAATAAGTGGTCTGAATGCGATTTTGACGATTTTGTTGTGTGATGGCTTCGAGACGTCGCTGCTGATGACGAAGGTTTTCCACGGCCGCTGTGTTCTGCTGGTCATAGTCCTCCAGCTCATGGCGCCATTGGCTCATAGTCACCAGCAGCTGCTGACAATCTTGCTTATCGTATTCATAACGACGCTTTGCCTTTATATACTGATGGTCTAGCTCACCTTGATCATATTGCCAGGTGTTTTTAACACGCCCTGCTAGATGATAAAACTCACCAAGAGTTTCTGGTCCAATCTCATCTCGACATTGTTCGGCTATCACATATACGCGAGCAAACTCACCGTACAGCGTTTCTGGCATGGTATTGGTCGTACAACCGGCAAGGCTTAACATCAGCATGCCAACGACACCTAATCGTTTCATTGTTACCTCTACGTTCCTAATTGATGGCTTTTATTAATTTTGCGGTTTTTCAACCCAAAGTTTTTTAAAATCGCTATACCCAGTAGCATTGATCCCAATGCCTTGCACTTGAGTGAGACAGCTCAGCTCCTCGACACCATTAAATAGCGCCACGCAAGTAAACTGGTCATAGAGTCGGTTCTCTATCTGCCTGAGCGCGGCTAAGGGTCTTTCTCGACCAGCACACTGCGCAACCTGATGACGATGTAAACTCAGCTGCTCGCGGTTAAGCGCAAACCTGAGCCCAGTTGAGATCATCAACCACTCATACACGCCATACTCCAACGGAAACTCAATCACCTCTTCAACCAGCAAAAGATCTGCACGACCTTGCCAATACTCTGGATTATTAATTTCAGTATATTCATGTACTTCAAGCTCTACGCCTGTAGCACGAATGCACTCATGTAACCAATTGGCTAAACGGCGCAATTGAGGAAGTGTCCATTGCGGCTCCGCTAACACGACTTTTCCCTGTAATGATAGGGGACGAGCCGGGATTAACCGTCGTCCGTAGTGACACGCTCCTTCAACCACATTTTCCGGGTCATAGTGGTACTTGCAGGCGCCAATGTAGTCAGCAATTTGATACCACTGAGAAGGCGTGATCCCAGCGTTAGGCCGCGGACGATACGATAAATAGGAGTACGCGTTTATGCTGCTGACACTTTTCTCGCCCGACTCTTGATTAAAACTCATTGCACTGGTGATCTCTTCACTGGCATGCGAGAGGGTAACCTGGTCCAGCAATGCATTTTTTTGAAAGTACTGGGTATGCCGTTGTAATGTCAGTTTCTCGCTGTCCCATTCACTGACCTTAAAAGCACCCGTTCCAATATGCACATGGTGCTTCTTACTGAATGGGGTTGTCTCAGGACACAGAATGCTGGCATGCGGGGTGGCAAGCGCATACAGAAACAGAGGATTTTTCTCGGCCAACTTGACAGACAAACTATGTTCCCCGAGTACCGTCACGGAGACAATGCTCTGAAAAATAGGAGAAACGGGACATTGGGCATGCTTGAGCCGTTCAAGACTCCACGCCACATCATTCACACTGAGGTATAAACCATCATGGCGCTGCACGCGGTCGCGTAAATAAAAGATAATCTCTTGTTCTAACACCCGCCATTCATGCGCAATCCCCGCAACAATATTGCCGAACGAATCTTGCTGCACCAAGGTATCGTAAACGCTGCTGATGATATGTAGCTCCGCGCGGCGAATTGTCACTGCCGGATCGAGTTCATCCACCCAAGGGTAACGAGCAACCAATAAACGATTGTTACTCTTGTTCACCGTATTTTGCTCTTCCACTGCACTGGCCAAAATCCGTGCGGCCAAGTCACCATACGCGGTAAGTAGCTTACTGATTAAGTCAAAACGCCCTTCATTAAGCTGCCGTTTGATCACATCAAATAAGGTGCTAGCAAATGTCACCCGAATAAAAAGCTCACTTGGTTTCCCCCTACCCACAGCAGGTGTCCAGTCAATCCAACCAAGACTATCGAGTTCTCTCAACACATTGCTGGTATTACGGCGAGAAGTCGAAAAGGCCGACTCAAGTTCCTCGATTGTTACTTGATGAGCGTGCTGTACGGTATAGCGAGAGATTAACTGGTAGAGACGTCTGAGATTATTTTCCTGCACGCAAAAATACTCACTCTCAGCTAGGAGAAGAAACAGGGGCCCAGAGTCCCAAGCCCCACTTTTAGACTTTAGAAATGATAGCTCATCCCAACGGATAACGTATTGATATCAACATCCGCAGAAACTGTCGCTTGTGCATCTTGATATAAGTCTAACTCAGGGCGCATATAGTCCCACGAAGCACGGACACTCAGCTGATCTGTCATATAAAACTCAGCACCTGCGCTTAGCATGCCTCCGATAGTATCATCCGAGACGGTACTGTTGCCTGACATGCCGAAGATGGCATTTGAAACCGCCACTTCAGCCTCAAAGTAAGCTAACCCCGCTTTGGCGAATAAATTAAAACGGTCATTTAAAGGAAGGGTAACTTTGGGCTGTACCGCAAAGTACATCATGTCGCCAATGGAGTAGTAATCACCATTCAGCGCATCATAACCACCAAGGCTGACTTCTGCGCCTAAGTAATCATTAAAGGCATAACCGGCATAGATAGCGCCGGCAGTACTGCTGGTATCATCTAGCTCCACATCTTGGGAAGCACTGATACCAAAGGCCTCGGCATTAATAAAGGCGTCATCAAAATTGCTTTGACCCACTGAAACACCAATATACGGTCCCGTCGCATGGGCCACAGACAAAGGTGCGAGCACCAGCGCCGCTAATAGAAACTGCTTTTTCATGTTTACATCCTGAGTGTCGTATTCTAAACGAGTGTTATCCGTCCCCCCTTGAGACTGAAAAAGACCGGATCGTCCTTGTGGTGATAACGTGCTCAATTATGTTTGTTCATTGAATAATTAAACAGGAAAACAGCAAGCCTCTTTTTACCTGGATTTAATAAAAACATTCATTTTCAATGACTTTTTTTCATCTATCCTCGCCTGCAAGGCATCAAACTTGTCGTGCAGGCGCATGAGTTCAAGCTCGAGTTTTAGATTGATTTCGTAGGTGGCTTTTTGCTCCATCCTGTCTTTTGACGCTTGGCGGTTTTGCGACATCATGATGATCGGCGCTTGGAAAGCCGCCAGACTGGATTACCCAAGGTTCAGCAAAATAAAGGGATAGGGATCGAATGACGCGTCTCCCACTAACCAAGCCGTATTCACGACAATCCAGCCAATCATGAATGCGAAGAAAAGCCCGATAAATGACCAGAGCAACCAAATGAGGCAATTTTGTCCGCCACCATCTGCCAGTGGTCAGACTTTCGTGGAAGGACTTGTTGACGCTCTAAGACACTGCCGTGTTATTGGCAATACTTTCAATAATTTTCTGTTCTCCCAAACTAAGGCTACCAAACGGCTGGCCGAGCAAGGCTTTGGCTGAGTTCTCAAAATACTTTTTCATCTGTCACTCCATGCTAACGTGCACGACACCAACAAGGTATCGTGCAGACTTTATCATTAAGCCATTGAAATAGAGTAGATTAGCTTAAAGGCTTGGCAAGCGATGTCTCTTCTGTAAGGCTCAAATCCGGCGGGCACGAATAGTGCGGCCTTTCACTTTTCCATCATTGAGCTTACGCAACGCAGCTTTAACGCAGGATTGTGATACAGCAATAAACGCCACATTATCGAGCACATTGATTTTACCCACCTGCTTACCGTCAATGCCCGCTTGACCGGTCAGCGCGCCCAAAATGTCACCCGCGCGCACTTTTTGTTTTTTACCTGAGTCAATCATTAAGGTTGCCATCTCAGGCTGGTAAGGCGCAGTGTCAAGCAAGTGCTGCGGCGGCAGGGCTTCAGGGAGAAAGTCGCGCTCATACTGATCGCCAATCATCGCCAGTTTATAGTGCTCGGCATCGTTATATAGCGAACACGCCACCCCTTTTTTGCCTGCGCGACCGGTACGGCCAACGCGGTGCACGTGAGTTTGCGGATCGTGGGCGAGTTGATAGTTGATCACCATATCCATGTCATCAATGTCTAAGCCTCGCGCTGCCACATCAGTGGCCACCAGCACGGACGCACTTTTGTTGGCAAATTTTACCAAGGTGCGCTCACGGCCACGCTGTTCAATATCGCCATGCAAGGCAACGGCGCTAAAACCGTCATCTTCTAGGTTATCGCAAACTTGTTGGGTTTGAGCTTTGGTCGTACAGAACACCACGCAGCTTTGCGGCTGAAAGTGCAATAAAAGTAACTTTAACGCCTGGTAACGCTGCTTGTTGTCATCGACTTTGTAGACGTGTTGCGAGATTGTACTTTGCGTTTGCACCTCATCCACTTTAACGGAGAAAGGGTGGCTCAGCACTCGCTGGGCAATCGCATTGATCGATCGCGGGAAGGTAGCGCTGAATAACAAGGTTTGGCGATGAGCAGGAACACGCGCAATGATAGCATCCAAGGTCTCTTGGAAGCCCATATCCAGCATCTGATCGGCTTCATCCAACACCAAGGTCTCAACGTCATCGAGACGCAATGTACCTTTGCGTAAATGATCATCCACACGCCCCGGCGTGCCGACAATAATGTGTGCACCATGCTCCAATGAGCCAATTTGTGGGCCAATCGATACGCCGCCACATAGCGTCAGCACTTTGACATTATGGCGACCACGCGCCAACTTACGCATCTCAACCGCCACTTGCTCGGCCAGCTCACGGGTTGGACACAGCACCAAAGATTGCACGCGAAAGCGTTTTACGTTCAGTTTGGCTAACACGCCAAGGCTAAACGCCGCAGTTTTCCCCGAGCCGGTTTTAGCTTGGGCAATAATATCTTTGCCACTGAGTACAGACGGTAAGCTCTGCGCCTGAATCGGTGTCATGTGCGTATAACCCAAGGTTGCTAAGTTATCGAGTAAATCAGCGGGTAACGCTAGCGAGGAAAAAGCGGTATCAGTCAAAGTCGTATCCACAACAAAAGTAAATCATGCCGCGCCCAAGCACGGCCAAAGGGGGGCGTATCATACCAGAGTCTGATTGCTGCCACATTAACCGATTAGCGCCACCCGCGTTGAGAACCGCTTTGTCGAGTCATGTATTTTGTTACGTCATTGTTAGACAAAGCTCCGTATTTATACCTACGCGGCTTGTCTTGTCATTGGGCTTGGTGTGCAATCAAGGCACACAATTAAGGAGGATTGTCTTGTGGCTAATATCCCAGTAGAAAACTACCCGCTCTCTCATACGCAGGCGATTGTCTGGAACGACATGGATGCCATGCAACATATCAATAACACCGTGTATTTTCGCTATTTTGAAGATGTACGCGTGGTGATGCTTGAAAAATTGGAAGTGTTCGAGCTAGCCAAACGGCTGCATGTTGGCCCCGTGGTCGCCTCAACCCGCTGCGATTATCGTGCCCCTTTGGTGTATCCAGATACCATCACCACTGTCACTTGGGTCGAGGATATTCAAGAAAAGCGCTATGCGATGAAGTATGAAATCTACAGCCACAATCAAGATCGCTGTGTGGCCGAGGGCGAGGCTTTGATTGTCTATTGCGATTTTAAAACCGGGAAAAGCTGCCCTATCCCAGCCGAGACGCTCGAAGGGTTAAAAGCTTTTGTGGCGAAACAGTAAACATAAAGACGAACACTGCGCGTTGCCTGACGCGCAGTCAGTAACCAATAGAGAACTTTTAAGTGTAATGACAAATTTAACGCGATAGTAAGAACTTACGTAGATCCTGTTCTGAACGCATGACGAATAAGATAAACACCGTGTCTTCTTCTTGCTTATAGAAAATACGACAAGGGTTCACCACCACCTCTCGGTAATTCAAGTGCGGTAGTTCAGGTGGCACTCGACCAGAATCAGGAAAAAGCACTAACCGCTCAACTGCTGTAAAGGCCGCTTGCACTAGCGCTTTAGCTGCAACCAGGTTGTCCAGTGCAACATACTCCGCAACGTCATTCAGATCCGCCAACGCAGGCTCAGTCCAAACTATTTGAGCCATTTGGACATTTGTTCCTTGGCATCATGGTGACTCAAGAGCTTCTCTTCGGTAATTGCGCGTTCGCCACGCGCGATCCCTTCTAAGATAGCAAGACGACTCTGCATTAATTCGTAATCATCCACACTTAATAAGTACGCTGAAGGCTTACCATGTTCGGTGATCAAAACAGGCTCTTTATTCGCCTTCAATTCAGACAAAATTTTGGTTGCCTGACGCTTCAGTGTGGTCACAAGTTCTACTTTCATCGCTCGCCCGGATAGTGACATTAAAGTATCAGTATTGTAGCACTTAAATATCACTGAAAAAGTTTTTTGATTCGCCTTATCAGCGACCGTCATTTCAAACTAATCTCTTCAGGCTCGCCCACTCTGGTTACGGACGGCGCGCCTGGGGCGTTCCAGCGAAACAAGGTGATATGCCAAGTGCTGGGATCTTTTCGCGACGGGTCAATCAAGCCAATTTCATTACCACTTCTCAGCGTATCGGCCACCCACCAACTGGATGGTGATTCGCCTTTTGCTAAGGCGGCTTGCCAATCAACGCTGGATAAGGTTTTGTATTGCTGAAGTTCAGGATGACGCAAATCCACCAGCTCACAGGGGTCAACCTGATACCGCACAAGCACACGTGGCGTTGTGATCTGGCTGGCGTACTTTTGCATGGCTACGCGCGCACTCTCTGCAGTCTCGGTTAAATACAGTGCGCTTTCGCCCTGACAATTATACCGACCGTTCGGTCTGTCTTTACTTCCTCGCATCAAGACAGCGTCGATGTGTTCAGGGTGACATACTCTGACAAAAATACCCGAGATAGGCGTGCGGCACAGGCTGGGGATAGCTTGCGGTTCAAGTCCGTCCATGACTTGTGAATGTCCTTTATAAATCAACCATCAAGGCGTAGCTTAGCAAACAAAGAGGGGACAAATTGCGTGCTGACTAACGGATTGCATCATCGCATCTGGCTTGCTGTCGATACCACACAGGGGTACCATCCGTGCTCTGTGTAACACTGGGTAAGTAGCAGCGCCAAAGGACAAACCAATGAAAAAAGCCGTTGTGGTATTTAGCGGAGGACAGGATTCAACCACCTGTTTGATTCAAGCGCAGGCAGAGTACGACGAAGTGCATTGCCTCACTTTCGACTATAACCAGCGCCACAAGCAAGAAATTGATGTTGCCCGTGAGATTGCTGCAAACCGCAAAGTCAGTGCGCACAAGGTATTGGATGTTGGCTTGCTCAATGAATTAGCAATTAGCTCGCTCACACGCGACAACATTCCTGTTTCCAATGCACTGAACGAAAACGGCCTGCCCAATTCCTTTGTGCCGGGACGTAATATCTTGTTTTTGACTTTAGCGGGTATCTACGCCTATCAAATTGGCGCTGAGGCGGTGATCACCGGTGTCTGCGAAACCGACTTTTCTGGCTACCCAGATTGTCGTAACGATTTTATTCAATCAATGCAGCAAGCCCTTGAGCGCGGCATGGACAGAAAACTCGCCTTAGTCACACCATTGATGTGGCTGAATAAAGCTGAAACGTGGGCACTGGCAGACCAGTATCACGCTCTCGATTTTGTGCGCGACCACACCCTAACCTGTTATAACGGCATTAAAGGCACTGGCTGTGGTGAGTGTCCAGCCTGCCATTTGCGTCAGCGTGGCTTAGATGACTATCTGGCCAATCAAGCGGACGTACAAGCCGCACTGCGACGCAAACAAGCCGAAAACGCCTAATAGCGGGCACTCACAGGCAGCGACAAGAAATAAAAACCGCCTCTCTATGAAGAGGCGGTTTTTGTATCAAGAATACAACAGCGGTTATTTATGCGGCTCATCATGCGGGTGGGTATCAAACTCACCATGACTGGCCCGATGCACAGTTTCCACCGCGAGCGCTTTATCCAACTGCTGCGCGACATACTCTGGCGAGTGAGTATGAATGGAGAGCAGACGATACATCGCCGGGATCACCAGCAAGGTGACAAAGGTTGCAAAGGCCATACCGGTGAAGATCACCGTCCCAACCGCGATACGACTTTCCGCTCCCGCGCCAGTGGAGAGGATAAGTGGGATCATCCCTGCCAAAGTGGTAAACGCTGTCATCAGAATCGGCCGCAAACGACGGACTGACGCATCGATAATCGCTTTATCAAATGCAATGCCGCGGTCACGCAATTGGTTGGCAAACTCCACGATCAAGATACCGTTTTTCGTCACCATCCCAATCAGCATAATCAAACCAATTTGGCTGTAGATATTAATCCCTTGGTTGGTCAGCCATAGGCCTAAAAAGCCGCCTAGCATCCCCATAGGCACCGTCAACATCACCACCAAGGGGTTGATAAAGCTTTCAAATTGCGCCGCTAACACCAAGTACGACACCAAGAGCGCTAAACCAAACACCACCAGCACACTGGTTTGGTTGTCACGAAAATCTTTCGACTCTCCTGAATAGCCCACCGAGATATCGGCCGGCAGGTTCTCAGCCGCGATTTTATCCAGATAATCGAGTGCTTGGCCCAGCGTCACACCCTCGCTTAAATGCGCCGATAAGGTGATCGATTTTTGCTTATTGGTATGGCTTAAACGCTGCGCGGACGCGGTTTCTTCCACCGTGGTTACCGCATCGAGCGAAACCAACTTACCGCTACGACTGCGCATATAAATACGACTGAGATCACCTTTACTGCTAAAGGCCTTTTCATCGCCGCGCACATACACATCGTACTCTTCACCGCGATCCACATAACTGGTCTGGGCACGGCCGCCAAGCATCACCTCTAACGTATCGGACACATCCCGCACCGAAATGCCGAGTTCAGAGGCGCGACGACGATCCACTTTAACCACCAGCTCAGGGGTAGTTTGGTTGTAGTCATAATCTGGGCTATCAATCATGCCCGCCTCACGCCCCATTTCGCCCAGTTTTTCCGCCCAGCGGTGAAGCTCAGGATAGTCTGGGCCACTCAATACAAACTGCACGGGCTCTGAACTCCCCCCACCAAAGCCAGGCGCAAACGGAAACACTTGCACGTCTGGCACACCATTTAACACCTGACGGACTTCCGCCAAGATATCCTGTGCAGAGCGATCACGCTCATCCCAATCCGGCAATAGCATGATCACAAAGCCCGTTTGATCTCCCGCTCGACCGCCAAACGCCGGTGTCTGTACGCTGACCGAGCTCAAGGTCCCCGCCTCGACCAAGGGCATTAAACGCTGCTCAATTTTCTCGATGTTACCCACCATTCGGTTATAGGCCGTGCCTTCCGCACCACGGACAAATGCCAGCAACACCCCACGATCTTCTTGTGGCACCAATTGCGATGGTAAGTGCTGCATCAACACACCACTACCACCAATACAAAGCAGAATGACCACAGGTGCCACCCAACGCCAGCGCAGTACATGCCCCAACGCACGGCGATAGTAGCCTTCAAGCACATCAAACCCACGAGTGATAACACGGTTTACGGGAGTCGATGCCACATTTAAGCGCAGTAATTTACTGCCAAGCACCGGCGTGAGCGTTAACGCAATGAGGGACGAACAGAGCACAGTGACGGCAAGCATCACGGCAAACTCGGTGAACAGCTTACCAATCATGCCATCCATGTAGGTAATGGGGAGGAACACCATCACCAAGACCGCCGTGGTGGCAATCACCGCAAAGCCCACCTCCCGTGCGCCACGGTAAGCGGCCACCAAGGGTGGATCGCCTTGCTGTAAGTGGTGGAAGATATTTTCGACCACTACAATAGCATCATCCACCACCAGACCAATCGCTAGAATGAGCGCCATTAAAGTCAGCAGGTTGATGGAAAAGCCCATCGCCGAGGCAACGATAAAGGCAGATATCAAGGACACCGGCACAGTCACTGCGGGGATCAAGGTGGCGCGCGCTTGGCCAATAAAGATATACAACACTAATACCACCAACGCCCCAGTGATAAATAGGGTGCTGTACACCTCCTCAATCGAGCGATCAATAAATACCGTGGTGTCGTAATCGACCCACAGGCGCGTGCCTTCGGGCAGGAAGGCCTGCATCTCATCGACAAGCTTATGAGCGCGGTCAGAAATATCGAGCGGGTTGGCATCGGATTGTGGGATCAGCGCCAAACTTAAATTATTGATACCATTGTTTTTGTAGGTGGCATCTTCGTTCCGTGAGCCAATTGCCACCTCCGCCACATCCGACAGATAAATCGCAGTGCCATTCGCCGTAGTGCGCACCACCAGTTGTTTAAAGTCCTCCGCATCACGGTATAACCGATCGCTACGCACTGGCATGGTCATCACGTCATTGCGGATTTCCCCGCCCGGACTTTCTAAGTTTTCATCCCGCAATGCATCAAGAATATCTTGAGTGGTAACACCGTGCCCCGCCATTTGGGTAGGATCCAGCTTCACATACATCACTTTATACAGCGCGCCGTATAAATCGACCGAGCTCACGCCTGAGATCAAACTGAATCTATCTTCCAGCGTACGTTGGGCATATTCCGTCAGTTGGTTGCGGTCCATTTCTGACGAGGCCAGGTTAATATAAACCGCCGCTTCGCCGGTGCCGTTGTCTTTGTAGACAATCGGATCGTTGGCATCATCGGGTAATCCCCCTTGTGCGCGCGCCACAGCATCGCGCACGTCACTCACCCCTTCAGTCAGCGGATGATCGAGATTAAATTCCACCGTGATACGCGATGAGCCATTGCGACTGACTGACGTAATTTCATCAATACCGCTAATGCCGGAGAGCTCATCTTCAATCAGTTGCGTGACTTGGCTTTCCATAATGCTCGCTGAGGCGCCGGAATAGCCGGTGTAGATACTCACAACCGGGCTATCGATATCAGGCATCTCACGCACGGACAAGGTCGAGAAAGACACCGCGCCAAAGACACATAGCAGCAAGCTCAATACTATTGCCATCACTGGCCGTTTTACCGAGACATCAGACAACCACATTAGCTGGCCTCCGTCTCAGACTCGGTATCATTCACACGGCTTTGGTCATCGGTTTGGTTTTTGGGCGCTTCCGCATTTAATACAGAGACTTGCGCCCCATCACGCATGTTCACCAAACCTTGCACCACTATGTGCTGACCGGGTTCAAGTCCTTTACTTACCACCACTTGGTTATCAATCCGCGCGCCAAGGGTAATTTCAGTGCGATGAGCAATGCCTTCATCATCAATCCGGAAAACATAACGTCGTGTGCCGGAATATTGCAGAGCTTGCACAGGCACAATCACCGCTTGTTGCTCCGGCAAGGTCAGTTTCGCCTCCATCAGCATGCCGGGCTGCAATTGGCGTTCAGGGTTATCCAGCGCCACACGGACACTGACTGATAGCGCTTCTTTATCCACCCGAGAGTCCACCACACTCACCGTGCCGGTAAAGGCATCATCGGGGTACGCTTGCGACGTGACCGCCACTGGCATATTGGGATAAAGCAGTCCGACGTATTGCTCTGGCACCTGAATATCAAGATTCATGCGTGACAGGTTGTCGAGACTAAAGAGGGTTTCGCCCACATCCACGCGCTGGCCGACACTTAAATCAAACAGGCCAATGCGACCTGAAAAGGGCGCAACTAAACGGTGATCATCTAAATCAGATTGCGCCGATTGCAAACGCGCCTTGGCAATATTGACACTCGCTTGCTGTGCATCCAACTCGGTTTGCGTTAACGCACCACGCTGCGCCAGCTTGGTATACTCTTTTAACTTGCGCTGCTCATCATTGAGGTAAGCCGACGCTTCCAGCACCGCGGCTTGGGCTTTGGCGCGATTAAAGGTCACCAAAGGCGCCCCTTTTTGCACGGTTTCGCCAGGCTTGACATGCACCGTTTCAATGCGCGCCGAGACTTCCGATTCGATATTAATCTGTTGGTGGGCTTTGACATTCCCCACCAAGGATAACGACGGCGCAATCGGTTTGGTTTCCACCTGTGCCGTCATCACATCCACGGATCGTGCCCCCGGTGGTGGCGCAGAGACCTTCTCGTTAGGGAGCTGTGTATCGCCCCACTGCCAGAACGCGACGCCCGCCAACACCACGACGCCTAATAGCATCCACTTCTTCATTACCATGTACCTTATAGATTGGATAGCACAAGTGTACTGATCTGCATTTTTTTGTCCTTAAAGAATTGTAAAGACACTGTTTTTTATCGTTATTACATAGGATTGTGCGACAAAGCGAGACAGAGATAAGACTGTGTAAGCGCGGCCAGGTTTCAAAAAACGTCGAAAAAGCACACTTTACGGTAATTATCACGCGCAAGACGCTGAAAAAAGCACCAACCACTAGCTTGGATTGAGAAAACTCTTTACAGCTTCAGTCGGTTTGGTAAGATTCGCCTCGTCTCCGTGGTGGAGTTCCCGAGCGGTCAAAGGGATCAGACTGTAAATCTGACGGCTCAGCCTTCGAAGGTTCGAATCCTTCCTCCACCACCATTTTATAAAGCAAGACTCCGTGGTGGAGTTCCCGAGCGGTCAAAGGGATCAGACTGTAAATCTGACGGCTCAGCCTTCGAAGGTTCGAATCCTTCCTCCACCACCATTTTACAAAGCAAGACTCCGTGGTGGAGTTCCCGAGCGGTCAAAGGGATCAGACTGTAAATCTGACGGCTCAGCCTTCGAAGGTTCGAATCCTTCCTCCACCACCACTTTTACAAAGCAAGACTCCATGGTGGAGTTCCCGAGCGGTCAAAGGGATCAGACTGTAAATCTGACGGCTCAGCCTTCGAAGGTTCGAATCCTTCCTCCACCACCATCTTTAAGGGCCAGCATTTGCTGGCCCTTTTTCGTTGCTTTTGCGGTGATAACTTCATCATTTCGCGTGAGATGCGAGTGATGCGCGGCCATGCGGCGACCACAAGTCTTGCTCTGGCCCTTTCGGCACAATACGTGTCGGATTGATATTGCCGTGACTGTAGTAGTAATGCGTTTTGATATGATACATATCAACGGTGTCTGCGACGCCTGGTACTTGAAATAACTCCTTCATGTAACAGAACAAATTGCAATAATCGGCAATACGTTGCTTATTACATTTAAAGTGGCCCACGTAGACAGGATCAAAGCGAATTAAGGTGGTGAACAGGCGCCAATCCGCTTCTGTAATCTGGTTCCCAGCAAGGTAACGGTTACGGCTTAAATGATCATCCAACACTGTCAATGCAGTGAATAACTGATCAAAGGCTTCCTCATAAGCCGCTTGTTCGGTGGCAAAGCCACATTTGTACACGCCATTGTTCACATTGGGGTAAACAAATTCATTCCATTGATCAATTGCCGCACGCAGGTTGTCTGGGTAATAATCATCATGATTGCCCGTAATACCATTAAACGCCGAATTGAACATGCGAATAATGTCGGCTGACTCATTACTGACAATGGTCTCGGTTTGCTTATCCCATAAGATAGGTACAGTAACCCGCCCCGTATAGTCAGGCTTGGCTTTGGTGTACAACTGGTGCGCATAGTCAAAGCCATGTAAGGGCTCTGGCTTCGAAAACGTCCAACCGTTTTCCAACATCTCAGGCGCCACCACGGTGACATCTATATGAGATTCAAGTCCTTTCAAATGACGCATAATCAGGGTGCGATGCGCCCACGGGCACGCAAGAGAAACATACAGATGGTAGCGGCCCGATTCAGCGTTAAAACCCGCATCGCCGCTTGGACCAGCTTCACCACTCGCGGTGACCCAATGGCGAAACCCTGCGTCTTCACGCACAAAACGGCCCCCCGACGATTTGGTGTCATACCACACATCGTGCCATACCCCATCAATCAGTTTTCCCATATGTCCTCCTTTTTTACTAACAGCAGTATAAGAAGCACGCTAAGAAAAGTCGGCAGAGCAACTTGTTGGAGTTATTCGAAAAAGCTGAACAATCCTTACAGTATCAACAATGTCATGGTCTTGTGAGAATTTGTCTGATTGCCTTTTCGCGTTTGACCGTCACTCTCCATCTCTTTTAGGGTGACCGTGATGAATAAAAGGAGAGTATTGATGAAACGTTTATTAGCGACCCTATTTTTTGCGTTTGTTGTTGCAGCCAGTCTGCCAAGTTTCGCTGCCAACGAAACAAACGAACTGTCAGCGGATCAGCTGACCGACCAAGTAGTCAGCAGCTACGCAGAGGCCGCTGAACAGGTGGTTTCAATCTCAAAAGATTACAAAAGCAAGCTTGAGAGCATTCGCAGTGAAGAAAAGGCGAAAGCGCTAATGGCGGAGACGCAAAAAGAAATGGCGCAAGCGATTGAGGCAACGGGTCTAACGATTGAAGAATATAACGCTGTTTTTCGTCAAGCACGTGAAGATAAAGAGCTGCAGAAGAAAATCAGCAATATGCTCAATGAGTAGCCGTAGTCTTAAAGAGGGGCAAGCATATGCATGCTTTCCCCTCTTTATTTAAGCGTGATCTGTTAAGGCTATCGTTTTGGGTAACCCCAGCGAAATGACCGTGGTTACGGTGAGAAACCCAAACGACACCCAAAGACACGCGGCGAGCCCCCATACTTGGAACACCCAACCGGATAACACGGTGCCAATTAAGCGTCCCATGGCGTTCGCCATATAATAAAATCCTACATCCAGCGACACACCATCGCCTTTGGCGTAGCTGACAATCAAGTAGGAATGCAGGGAAGAGTTAATCGCAAATATCGCCCCGAATACCATGAGCCCAACGATAATCACCCCTTGCGGATACCACTGTTCGCCAATCGCGTAAGCAATGATGCCAGTTACCACCGCCAATAAACCTGCCCAACCGAGCGCCGCTTTACCGCCCGGCGAATGGCCAGCTTGGCGCCCAGTAATTTTCGGCGCAACCCCTTGCACCATGCCGTAAGCGATGACCCAAAGGGCCAGAAAGCCGCCCACCGCACTGTGGCTCCAACCAAATGTGGTGCCGAGATAAATTGGCAACGCCACCACAAACCACACATCTCTTGCCCCGAAAAGAAATAAACGTGCAGCCGAGAGGATATTCACACTGCGAGACTTGGAAAAGATTTCCGAAAACTTAGGCTTATTTTTGGCTTTCCCCAACTCCGCATTGAGCGATACCACACTGCCGATAAACACCAAACTCAACACACCCGCCATCGCCGCCACCGCATATTGAAAGCCAATCAGAGAGAGCAATGCGCCACCGACAAAAAAACCTACGCCTTTGAGCGCGTTCTTCGAGCCGGTCAAGATTGCAATCCACTTAAACAGCGCTCCCTGTGCATTGTCAGGCACTAAGGTTTTAATCGCGCTTTTAGCGCTCATCTTGTTCAGATCTTTCGCAATTCCAGACAAGGCTTGAGCCGCCATCACCCAAGGAATAGTGAGCCAACCGGCTGGCACGGCTAACATGGCAAGCGCGATAATTTGCATGCCAAGGCCAATATTCATGGTGCGGTTAAGCCCTAATCGGGCTCCTAACCAGCCGCCGACAAGATTGGTTACCACCCCAAAGAATTCGTAAAACAAAAACAGCGAGGCGATTTCTAACGTGCCGTAGCCCAACTCATAAAAATACAGCACCACCAGCATCCGCAGTGCACCGTCGGTGATGGTGAAATTCCAATAGTTAAAGGTCACCAGCATATACTGGCGTACAGATTGGCTTAATTGAGCAAACATAGTGGTCATCGATTCACAGACAAAAAAGGGCGATGCGGCACTGGGCACACATCGCTACCTTATAAAAAAGCGATTACTGATCAACGCCGCCGACGTTGCGCACCAACTCCGCGGTGCGCGTGGCATACCCCATTTCGTTGTCATACCACGCATAGATTTTGACCATACGCTTACCCACTACCATGGTGGATAAACCATCGACAATAGTAGAGCGCTGATCGCCACGGTAATCAATCGAGACTAAAGGACGCGCCTCAAAGCCAAGAATGCCGTTGAGCTCGCCGTCCGCGGCCTCTTGCAACAGTGCGTTCACCTCATCAGCAGTGGTATCGGTTTCCACATCAAAAATTACATCCGTCAGCGACGCATTAGCGAGGGGGACACGCACCGCATGACCATTAATCTTACCTTTTAGATCCGGGAAAATTTCTACGATGGCGGTCGCTGAGCCTGTAGTCGTCGGGATCAAGCTCATGCCACAGGCGCGAGCGCGACGTAAGTCTTTATGCGGCGCGTCTAAAATCGTTTGGGTATTGGTTAAATCATGAATGGTGGTGAAGGTCGACTGCGCAATCCCCAGCTTTTCATGGATCACTTTCACAATCGGTGCCAAGCAGTTCGTGGTACACGACGCTGCGGTGACGATTCGATGTTTACTCGGATCAAATATCGCGTCATTCACTCCCACCACGATATTCGCCACACGCTCATCTTTGACCGGCGCAGAGACCACCACGCGCTTTACGCCTTGGTCCAAGTATTGCTGCAGCAAATCCGCATCACGGTGTTTTCCCGTTGCTTCAATCACCACATCGCAGCCTGACCAGTCGACGGCATCAATCGCTTTTTCTTGGCTTGTCGTCAGTGTTTTGCCGTTAATCTGCACGCGGTTGCCTTCTGCACTCACCGCGTGATGCCAACGCCCTTGTACCGAATCAAACTCCAGCAAATGCGCCAGTGTTTCGGTATCTCCCGCCACATCGTTAATATGCACAAACTCGAGCTCTGGCCAATCAAATGCTGCCCGCAGTGCTAAGCGACCGATACGGCCAAACCCATTGATCCCGACTTTAATTGTCATTGCTTTCTCCTTTACACGCAGCAGGTAGGGCGAGACGCCATCTTGGCAAGCCGCGTGATATCTTCTTGATAAGTATCTTTTAGGCAGTTGGAATCAACTAAACCCTGAATTTGTTTGCGCATCCAGCCGGGTAAATCAGCGGCTAAGCGATAAAACACCCATTGCCCTTGGCGCGTATCAACCAACACACCACTGGCCCGCAGTTGCGCCAAATGACGTGAGATCTTCGGCTGCGAGGTGTCCAGCGCTTCGGTGAGCTCGCAAACACATAACTGCCCTTCACGAGCAATAAGCAGTAAACACCGCACACGTGTTTCATCGGCCAATAATTTGAAAAACTGGTGAGGCAACATAGGCTCTCTCACTACACTTCATTAAATGCACATATGGATATGCGTATATTATAAAGCCTAAGCATGCACGCAACCCTGACAAACAAGAATTCACAAAAGCTTCATATTAAGTCGTATAGCGTCGCTTCATTCTTAGCGCGACATTCACCAAGGCAATCAACACAGGCACTTCCACCAGCGGCCCAATCACTCCTGCAAAGGCTTGATCAGAGTGAATGCCAAAGACTGCTATTGCCACCGCAATCGCCAATTCAAAGTTATTACCGGATGAGGTAAACGCAATTGACGCGTTTCGGTCATACGGGATCCCCAGTTTTTTGCCCACAAAGAAGCTAATAAAGAACATCAGCACAAAGTAGGTCACCAGCGGCACAGCGATACGCAACACATCAAGCGGCAACGCAACAATCGCTTCCCCTTTGAGGCTAAACATCAACACAATGGTCGCCAACAAAGCGATTAACGTCATCGGGGAAATACGTGGCAAAAAGACGTCTTCGTACCATTGTTCACCTTTTTTAGCGACCAGCACGGTACGTGATAGATAGCCCGCCAAAAAAGGGATACCCAGATAAATCAGCACACTTTGCGCGATGTCCCCCATGGTGACATCCACCACATAGCTTTGTAACCCCAGCATAGGAGGTAAAACGGTGATAAATAGCCATGCCATCACACTGTAGGTCAGGATCTGAAATAAGCTATTCAGTGCCACTAGGGCTGCGCCATACTCTTTATTGCCACCACTGATGTCGTTCCACACCAAGACCATGGCAATACAGCGTGCTAAGCCAATTAGTATCACTCCTGCCATGTAGCCTGGCTCATCACGTAAAAACAGCACCGCCAGCGCGAACATAAGAATAGGACCCACGACCCAGTTCATGATCAGCGATAGCGTGATGGCTTTTTTGTCGCGCGTGACCGAGCCCAGTAAGCGATAATTTACTTTCGCCAGTGGCGGATACATCATTAAAATCAAGCCAACCGCCAGCGGCACGTTGGTGCTCCCGACCGATAAGCGCTCACTGAGGGTCGCGACGTCGGGAAAAAGCCACCCCACACTCACCCCAATGGCCATAGCGAGGAAAATCCACACGGTTAAATACCGATCGAGCCATCCCATTTTTTGCGCAGCCGACGGTGCACAGGTTTCAGATTGAGTCATCGCGATATTTCCTTTTTATATCTGACGTTGATTGACACGTGTTGATAGTTCATCGGCACTCTCAACGCGCTCAGAGTAGCGATCAACGAGATAGTCTTTGTTGTCACGAAGTAAGAGTGTAAATTTCATAAGCTCTTCCACCACATCAACAATGCGTTGATAAAAAGGCGATGGCAGCATCCGGCCTTGTTCATCAAACTCTAAATAGGCTTTGGGCACCGATGATTGGTTCGGAATGGTAAACATACGCATCCAGCGGCCGAGAACACGGAGCTGATTAACCGTATTGAATGATTGAGAGCCCCCACATACTTGCATCACTGCGAGCACTTTGCCTTGGGTTGGCCTCACGGCCCCAAGACTTAGAGGCACCCAATCGATTTGGCTTTTCATGATACTGGCCATCGAACCGTGGCGTTCAGGCGAACACCAAACCTGCCCTTCAGACCACATCATCAGCTCGCGCAACTCCGCCACTTTCTCATGTGAAGGATCAACACTATCGGCCGCGGGTAAGCCACTAGGATCATAAATCCGCGCCTCGGCCCCCATTGCCGTCAGTAGGCGCGCCGCTTCCTCAACCACCAGTCGGCTGTATGAACGCGCCCGCAAGGAACCATATAGCAACAAGATACGAGGGCGGTGGCTCGATGACTGCACCGCAAACTTATCAGCCGACGGAATATCAAACGCATCGGCCGTGATATTTGGGAGTTCGTTATCATTCATATTATTGGTTTTCCTCACAACAAGTCAGGCTTAAGGCCATTGGTTCGAAAGCCGGCAACATAGCAGGATTGTGTTTTACCGTGGTCAGTAAAATACCGTGCATCCACTCCGGTAAAGCTGGATGCAACCGGTAATAGACCCACTTTCCTCGACGCTTTCCGACAACCAATTGGTGCTTACGTAGTTCCGCCAAATGCCGAGAAATCTTTGGTTGGCTTAGGGCTAACGCCTCCATCAGATCACATACACATAACTCACCATGCTGAGATAGCAGCAATAAAGAGGTCAGCCGAGTGGGCTCGGATAAGGCTTTGTAAAACGTTAGGGTGTCACACATTGAGATCATCCGCGCTTTTTATATATGGAAAATCATATATATGTTTTTTCATATGTCAATTAAAATACTGAGCCATGATAGCCAATTGAAAACAATAGCCTCGTCTGCAGCCTGACATAACTTTTTAAAGATAACTCGGCTTTACCAAGCAACCTTCACTGAGCGTTGCGTGATAGGTATAACGCTAGACAAGCACTGACGCTTAATATTGATGAACAAACTCGACTAAAGCATGCAGCTGAAGCTTCTTAGCTTTGAGACAAAGCTAGGCAGTTTTTGCCGTTGCAAACAGGCTAAAAAGTCATCTGAAGTCATCGGTGGGTTTTTCAAGGCACGTCTTTGTTGTTGAGCTGCCTTAACGCATGCGCTGCTATCTAGTTCAAACATGTCGCATAGGAATTCGTCTGGATGTATGGCAGATAAACCAAGTGGATCAAGTGCCTCTGAAGGGAAGTCTTTTAAATTGAAGGTGATGATAGACTCTGCTTGCCCTTTAATGGCAGCGGCAACGACATGTCTATCATCTACATCAGATAACGTTAACCCGTCTATTAATGGCTCATATCCTTCAATTAAGCAGTCAGGTACATGCGCATTCATCAATTGTCTGGTTCTTGCTAGCCGTTCTGGATCGACATCTGGATTGTTTCTGCGGAGGTTTCTGATCCATTCATCATGTATTTGTTCTGTCCATCGTGCTCTAAATAACCCCGTGTTGGACAAATACATCAAATAGCTACGAAGCGGCGCGGGGTACATAACACATGCGTCTAAAATTACCGTATAGGATGTCATCAATACCCCATATCCATTTCTTGATCTAACGCTGATAGTTCAGCAAGTGCTGCTAGCCGTTTCTCTTCTAAGCGATTCTTATACGCCATCAAATCAGCATAAGCCACCTTCCTGCGGTTACCTTTGCGACTATATGGGATCTCGTTGGCATCAAGCAGCTTAATAAATGTAGGGCGAGACATATTGAGCATGTCAGCCCCTTCTTGCGTGGTCAGCTCGGCCTGAATGGGTGTAATACTCACTGAGTTACCATGGCCTAATTGAGTTAGCACCTCGATCATCATGTTTAACGCACTTGATGGAATAGTGACTTCATGACTCTGACCAGACTTATCGACGACATGAATTTTTTGCGCTTCACCATTGGTTTCTATAACGGCTGATAACGCTTGGCTACTAAGCTTAGCCAGTGTGATTTCTTCGGCACTTGGCAGTGTTGTCATATTCATCGTATTTTCTCGGCTTCGATTTCAGGCGGTATAAGCCTATGTACTGCTCAGTATCTGAAATATTCGAAAATTTGTCAACATTCGAAATTTTCGAAAGCCATTCAAACGCTCTTTGCCGATTGAGTCGAACACGAAACATAAAGGCACCGGGTTTCTAAAAAGCCCTTTACATCCGCATAAAATGCTGTAGTGTGACTAAAGCTCTAGATACGGAGCACCAAAAGACATCAAGTCAAAGTCGAGACAGACCACGCTATTTCCCGCATAGACTCTCTGCAGCAATCCACTTTCGCTTTTTTCCGAGATTGATAACCCGTTAACCCCCCCCCTTTTGCTATCACTCATTGGTGGGTATCACTGTATTGATGGTGATCGCTCACCCTAAAGAGGCCGACGCATTCATTCGGCCCATGATGGATAACCACTGAGGGCAGAGCAATAATCATTTAACTCATGGAGATAATATATGGCCGCCACTAACGGCAGACTGCGTCACTGGTATCATTTACGCCGTACGCAAACACAAACGAAAACGTCTCACAACACAACTAAAACAGTAAGGAACGCCATTGATAGTTAACTTTTCACTCCCTAACCTTGCCAACTGGCAGGTCGCGATTCATCAATTTAATGGGGATATTATCCTCAAGCACTTGCTCCATCGCCTACCGACATTATCCCAACCGACGCTACAGTTTGATCCCAGCACCGAGCTTGGCACTATTTTTAGCCAAGGCGAATGCTTGGGTGAGTTTGCTCTCGCGCACTAACGCTTAGACAATATCGCGCGTTTCCATAACCGGTAGAAATAGAGGCCGCCTTTCCGTTCATTGAACGAAGCTGGTAAAGTGTCTTGCTATTAACAAGACAACAAAGGCAGCCTCAAACGTGAAAATCATTTCATTCAATATCAATGGTATTCGTGCTCGTTTGCATCAATTGCAAGCCTTGATTGAAAAGCATCAACCTGACGTGATCGGGTTACAAGAAACCAAAGTTCATGACGACGCCTTCCCCCTTGCTGACGTCGAAGCCATGGGTTATGAAGTGCACTTTCATGGCCAAAAAGCCCATTATGGCGTGGCAATGCTGTGTAAGAAGTCCCCTATCAGCGTACAAAAAGGCTTTCCCACTGATGATGAGGACGCGCAACGCCGGATGATCATGGCGACTTTTGAAGACGAAAACGGCAAGCCAATTACTGTGCTCAACGGTTACTTCCCGCAAGGGGAAAACCGCAGCCATGAAACCAAATTCCCCGCCAAGCGTAAGTTTTATCAAGACCTGATGACCTATTTAGCCGGCCGTGACCCGAGTGAACAGCTGGTCGTGATGGGCGATATCAATATCAGCCCGAAAGACGATGACATCGGTATTGGCGAGCAAAACGCCAAACGCTGGCTACGCACTGGCAAGTGCTCATTCTTGCCCGAAGAGCGTGAGTGGCTGGGCACCCTGATGGATTGGGGATTTGTTGACACCTTCCGTGCCCTGCATCCTAGCGTGAACGATCAGTTCTCGTGGTTTGACTACCGCTCCCGCGGCTTTGACGATAACCGCGGCCTGCGTATTGACGTGATTCTGGCCACCCCAGATCTAGCGAGCCAATGCATCGATGCTGGCATTGACTACGAGCTTCGTGCGATTGAAAAGCCATCAGATCACGCACCGATTTGGGCGACCTTTAAGTAAGCCCCAAGTTATACGCTTTGGATAAAAAACGCCGCAGATGACACTGCGGCGTTTTTTATTTGAGATTGAGCCCAATTAGCTAAGCGGCTTTAAATGGCGCAGGAAGCGGCGCTCTGCTAAGCGGAACATCCAAAGGATGCTAAATGTCAGGGCCATATAGAACGCCCCCGCAGTCAAAAACGACTCGAACGGCGCATAATAGCGCGAGTTAACAATCCGCGCGGCACCGGTTAAATCGACAATGGTGATAATCCCTGCCACCGCTGAGCCGTGGAGCATAAACACCACTTCGTTACTGTACGCCGGTAACGCACGTCGCATCGCGCTGGGCAATACAATGCGCGAAAAGGCTTTATAAGGGCTCATGCCATAAGCGATCGCCGCCTCGACTTCCCCTTTCGGTAAGCCATTAATCGCGCCACGAATGATTTCCGCTGTATAAGCAGCTGTGTTGAGTACAAAGGCCACCAAGGCGCAGAACCAAGCATTCTGCCACAAGGTATCTTCAACATTTACTACCTGACTTAAGCCGTAGTAAATCAGATACAACTGAATGAGCAACGGTGTACCCCGGAAAAAATAGATAAACGCCCACGCGGGATAGCGCCATAAAGGCAATTGTGCATTACGCGCGACCGCCACTGGCACCGCCACCACTAAGCCAATCACCAACGCAGAGGCGACCAGCCATACGGTGGTCCAAAGGCCGTCTAAGTATATCGGCCAGGTTTCGAGTACAAGAGAAAAATCCATGGTCACCTACCGCGTGTGAATACTAAAACGGCGCTCCATCCAGCGCAGTCCCGTGGTCGAGATGCTGGTGAAGAGCAAGAAAATCAGTGCGACGGTAAAGTAAAAAGTGAATGGCATTTGGGTGGATCCCGCCGCCAATGCCCCTTTACGCACCATGTCGTCAAGGCCAATGATCGATACCAGCGCGGTGGTTTTAAGCAGTACCAACCAATTGTTGCCAAAGCCTGGCAGCGCATGTCGGATCATCTGCGGCAACAGAATACGGCGAAACGCTAAACTGCTGCTCATCCCATAGGCACGTGCCGCTTCCATCTCTCCTGAATCCACCGCCATGATAGCGCCACGGAAGGTTTCCGCCATGTAAGCGCCAAAGATAAACCCGATGGTTAGGATCCCGGCGATAAATGGGCTGACATCGATGTAATCGGGCAAATAGGACGTCCAATCATGATTGGGATCTTGATCGGCCATGTACTCGTTTAACCACTCATTGATGCCGTACAAACTGTTATTTAGCAGCATTTGCCCGCCGTAAAAAATCAGCATCATCAGCACCAGATCAGGGATGCCGCGTATCACCGTGGTATACACAGTCGCTATCCCGCGCAGCCAACCAAATTTGGAGAGTTTCGCCAGTGCGCCCAGCATACCCAGCAACATGGCAAGACCTAACGAGAGCAGCGCAACCTGAAGGGTCACCCATGCGCCTTCAAGCAGGGACCACTCGTAACCTTTCAAATCAATCATATGAATCGGGCAGCACTTTCATGCTGCCCGCCTGCCTATTACTCGCCGTAAACGTCGTAGTCAAAGTACTTGGCAGCAATCTCGTCATACACGCCTTTTTCACGCAACGAATCGATCGCTTGGTTAAGCTTCTTGGTCAGTTCTTTGTCTTGCTTACGTGTCGCTATACCAAAGCCTTCACCAAACCACTCAGGGTCAGTGAGTGACGGGCCAATGAACGCAAACTCGTCACCCCCCTCTTTGTCGAGCAGCCCTTGTTGGAGTGCCGACGCATCGCCAAGGATTGACTCAATACGGCCTGCTTTTAGATCCAGGTAGGCTTCATCAAAGGTGCCGTAACGGACGATATCCACCGAATCGCCATAGTTATCAGTCAGGTATTTATCATGGGTGGTCGCGCGCTGCACACCAATTTTAACGCCCTCTAAGCCCTCTTTAGTAAAGGTCAGATCAGTGCCTTTTTCAGCCACAAATTTATTGGGGATCAGCGCGTATTTGTTGGTGAAGTCAACTTTTCGCTTACGCTCTTCGGTAATGGACATCGCGGCGATAATGGCATCGTATTTACGTGCCAGCAGTGATGGAATAATGCCATCCCAATCCTGCGCCACAATCTTACACTTTGCCTGCATCTCTTCGCAGAGCGCATTAGCCATATCCACATCAAAGCCTTTCAGCTCGCCTTCGTTGGTGGTCCAGCTAAATGGAGGATAGGCCCCTTCGATACCGAAACGTACGACCTTCCAATCCTTGGCTGCTACGGAGGTTGACCCAACCGCGGCCATTACAGCGGCGGCAACTAGCCATTTTTTCATCTTCCTGTCTCCTGTCGTTTTTACGATGTTGTCAGGGCTGCGCCCTATTGCATGGTTATGCTATTGATATTTATGATAAATAGATTAGTAAATCGATGAGATAAACTGCTGCAAACGCTCTGATTCTGGCGAATCAAACAACTCTTTCGGGTTGCCTTGCTCTTCCACTAATCCTTGGTGCAAGAACATCACATGGTTAGACACATCACGCGCGAAGCTCATCTCGTGGGTAACCACCAACATGGTGCGCCCTTCTTCGGCCAGTGAGCGCATCACCCCCAGCACTTCTCCTACTAATTCAGGGTCCAGCGCGGAGGTTGGCTCATCAAACAGCAAAACTTCTGGCTCGACGGCGAGTGCACGCGCAATCGCCGCACGCTGTTGTTGACCACCGGATAAATGGCCTGGGTAGTAGTCGCGGCGCTCATATAGCCCAACGCGATGTAATAACGCTTCTGCTTCTTCAATCGCTTGTGCCTTAGGCACACCTAGCACATGCACGGGCGCTTCGATAACATTTTGCAGCACCGTCATATGCGACCAAAGGTTGAATCCTTGAAACACCATCGCCAGACGCGAACGAATGCGTTGCACTTGCTTGTCACTGACGGGGACGGGTTCACCAGCACGGTTGTTTTTCATTTTGATCAACTCACCATTGACCCAAATTTCACCGCCCGTGGGGGTTTCCAGCAGATTGATACAGCGAAGAAAGGTGCTCTTGCCGGAACCGGAAGAGCCGATAATGGAAATCACGTCGCCGCGGTGGGCGTCGAGGGAAATACCTTTGAGCACTTGATGCTGCCCAAAGCTTTTTTTTAGTGATTTTACCTGTAGCGCCACAGCATCCGTCATGCGCTAACTCCTGTCGTCCGTGAAATCTGTTGTGTTTGTGTTTTTAGCGCACCAAATGCACTGAGTATGATTTGAAAATATCACCCCCCAGCGCAATGAGCAACATTTTGTTAACCTTTAAAGTGCATTCATTATAGTCACTATTACTGCATAAAAAGTCAATCGTAAAATTTACTGCTGAAAAAACCAACAATTGCTTTGTCAGCCATTAGCCGCACTAAACCGGCTTTAACCGAGGTAAGTATAGAAGTTAACTTGAAGAAAGCTGGTTATTTTTATCGTGAAAGCTGACAAAAATTAGCGTTGGAGGGGATAGACGTGCAATTTATTTCATTTCAATGCGATCAGCGGTGCGTAACAAAACTGTGAACATCATAGTTAAACGCCCACTAAAAAAGACAGTGATGATTTTAAAGTAGGCAGTCTCTAACCCTTAAGACAGTCGCGCGTCGCGACGTTTCGCGCGCTTCGCTTTAAGCAGCTCTAAGGTGTCACGCCAGCGCTCGGCAAGGCCGGTAGGATCACGCGCCTCCCACTGTTCTAGTGCATAGTCTGCCAGTGCATAGTCCCCAGCTTTAATCGCACTGATGGATAACCACTGCCACAGCATACGATCATCTTTCAGGCCATAAGAGAGCGCCACTTGCGCGGTATCAATCACTTCCTGCCAATGATTAAGCTGATACGCTAACATCACCTGTAGTTTGAGCGTTTGCTTATCTGGCTCGCTCAAATTCACTTCACTGATCCGGTTTAACGCCGCTACGCGCTGACCTGTTTTTATCAAACACTGCACCAAAAATAACTGCTCATCACGGGTAGGTAGCCGGGTTAACTGTTGTAAACCCTGTTGCCAATACAGCAACGCCTGCTGTGAGGCCCCCTGCTCCATTTGTGCAGCGGAGAGTGTTCGGTAAAGGGCAATGTCAGCATTGGCACGCGCTAAATACTGGCGCGCCGTTTGGTGTGAGCCAGCTTTGGCGTGGGCGCGTGCGGCCTGCTCTAACCAACGAGCAGCCACATCGGGTTGATTGACCAGCTTATCGAATGTCGCTGCCGCCGCCTTAAAGCGTGATAGCGCCATCTCACTGAGTCCTTTGGTTTGCAGGATAAATGCATCCTCCGCACCGAGCTTTTTCAACTGGCGCGCATACTCAATCGCCACGTCGAAACGAGACAGGGCATAAGCAGCCTGCATCGCGAAGCGAGCAGAGGTCGGCTGCAGTGTGTGCTTATCACGAAGCTGGCGAGCATAGTTGAGGACTTCCTCATACTGCTCAACACGAAACGCCAAACTTATCACGGCAGTTAAGGCATCCGCTTCACTCTCTTTACTAAGGCCGTTCAGTGTCAACGCCTGACGATATGCGCGATACGCTTCGGCGCGCTGATCAAGGTACAAGTAGGCAATGGCTCTCAAGCGGTGCAGCTCAGCACGCTCAGGCGCTGTAAACGACTGCTCACCTGATTGTGCCAAAATGCCTTCAGCCTGCGACAAGGCTTGCTGATAGTCGCCGTTTTGAATAGCAGCGCTTACTGTGCCTATATCCACGGCCGGTGCCGCCATTAATGGACTGGACAATACCAGGCTCAAAATCAGGCCACGGAAGACACACATCGGCGTTGGATGACACACAACAAGGCGGAACAATCGGCGCACCATAAGGACCCATTTTTAGAGGACAATATATCGACTATAACCTATCTTTTTTATTCACTACAGCGAGCGCGCAGTGACTGTCTTTATTTATTGACCCAGATTCAAGATGACACCACGCCCGCTTTACATCGGGCGCGTTTATCTTGCTGTTTTGTAGCACATATTCATCGGCTTAAATGGTAATTAAATTACACGAATACGGATTTATCGGTGATGAGAGGGGCAACTCAGGGGCAAAAACCGCGGCTCAAGTGGGCGTAGCACGTAAAAAAATTACACGGTAATGATCTAAGTCAACATTCTACGCCCACCCTGTTGTTAGCATGCTGATAACGAAACAGAACACGGCCATAAGGCCAGCGTTAACAACACATAAAGACTGGCTAAGCCACTGTTTCGAAAGCGTTTGCTTTCTGTACGACGAGGAAATTATGGCAACACATGCTCAAGACCGCAGTGTGAGTCACGAAGAAAAGAGCGAATACCAAAAGAAGCACAAGCCGGCTTCTTCATTTGCCTCCCGCGCTGACTACCTGAATCACGAACTACAAATTATGCGTCCGCGCCGTTGGGGCTTAAACCTGCCTGGCCGTGACTTCCGTTTTGAAATCGAAGACCTTGTCCCTGCTCTAGCGGGTACCATCGGCATTATCGCCATGTACTCTGCAGTGATGATGTCTTGGGCGGACGGTTTAACCGCTGCTTGGGATCACATCACCTTGGGTAAAGCGTTTGCCGTAGAAGTGGCTCGGGTAGAAATGCTTATCCCAGCGCTTCTGTTCTGTGTCCTGTTGTGCGGGTTTATTAACCCACGCGCCAACTTGGCCGGCAACCATGGGCCTATGATTCCACTGATCGGTACCATCGCGTTAGCAGGTGCTCACCCATTGGCATTGGGGATCCTGATTGGTGCCTTTGGCCTGATACTCAGTTATCTAAAAGGTGGCTCCAAATTAGTCAACTTGACCAGTCAAGGGGTCGCCGGTGGCTTGCTGATCTTCCTCGGCTTTGGTGGCGCAAAAGGTCAGATTGAGAGTCTGCTCGCATGGGGCGCGGCGATTGATATGGGCTATATCTCCATTTTAATTCTCGCCGTCTCAATCGTGATCTATGCCTTCTTGGCGCGCATCGGTAAACGCTGGCTCGCGATTCCTGTGTGTGCGGTCACCGGCGGATTAATTGCTACCGCGCTGGGTGCTGGCTCTTCACTGGAGTTCGTCACTCAACCGGGCGTGCCTAACCTTAATCCGGTATACTGGTGGGGTTCGACTGAGCAAGGCTGGCAACTCGGCCTTCCAAACCTGTCGCACTTCCTTGCCTCTTTGCCGTTTGCATTGCTGGCCGTGGCGATGTGGTCACCAGATTTTCTTGGGCACCGTATCTTCCAGGAACTAAATTATCCTAAGAAAGCCGAAAAAGTATTGATGGACGTGGATGACACCATGACAGGTTGTTCTATCCGTCAAATGGTTGGTGCCTCTGTGGGTGGCGGTAACATCACCTCATCGTGGGGAACCTACATGATTCCGGCGGCGATTGCGCGTCGACCCATTCCTGGCGGTGCCATTGTACTGGGTCTGTTATGTATTGCCGTTGCCTTGATTGGCTACCCTATGGATGTCGCCACTTGGCCACCAGTGATGACTATCGCGCTGCTATCGGGTGTGTTCCTGCCCTTGCTTGAAGCAGGCATGCAGATGGTGAAAGACGCCAAGTCGAGCCAAGCAGCGGGTATTTGTATTTTCGCCTCCATGGCTGTTAATCCAGTCTTTGGTTGGGCAGTCACTATGCTCTTGGACAACAACGGCCTTATCGGTGATAAAGAGCGCCCAACAACGCTCTCTACCGTTGACCGTCTGGTGATTCCAACCGCCACAGTGATCATTTGTATTGCTGCCATGTTGGCAGTCGGAATGATTCCCGGCATTCCATCTTTGTTGTAATAACATTGCCCCGCTTTCGGGCGGGGTATCCGGATAAATCGATGGGTCGCAGGCGTCAGCCATACTGACAAATACGATGACTGAACCTGGTCCCAATACATATCTTTTTGAAAAGAGTACAGGTAGGTGCAACATGTCTGAGCACGTTTCCAATGCATGGGAAGGATTTGTTGAAGGTAACTGGAGCAAAGAAGTTGATGTGCGTGACTTCATCCAGAAAAACTATACCCCTTACGAGGGCGACGAATCATTCCTAGTTTCTGAGCCAACTGACGCCACTCGCAAACTGTGGGCGCGCGTGATGGAAGGCATCAAGCAAGAGAACGCGACGCATGCACCGGTTGATTTTGATACGTCTGTGGTTTCTACCCTGACGTCTCACGACGCCGGCTACATCGAGAAAGATCTGGAACAGATTGTTGGTCTACAAACTGACGCGCCGCTAAAACGCGCGATGCTTCCGTATGGTGGTATCCGCATGGTTCAAGGTTCATGCGACGCCTATGGCCGCGAACTTGACCCACAAGTGAAGAAAATCTTCACCGAATATCGTAAAACCCACAACCAAGGCGTTTTCGATATTTATACCCCAGAAATCATGAAGTGCCGTAAATCTGGCGTGTTGACCGGTTTGCCTGATGCATATGGCCGTGGCCGTATCATCGGTGACTACCGTCGCGTTGCGCTATACGGTATCGACTTCTTGATGAAAGACAAGAAAGCCCAATTCGACTCGCTGCAAGAGAAATTCGAAAACGGCGAAGATCTGCAAATGACCATGCAACTGCGTGAAGAAATTGCAGAGCAGCATCGTGCACTGGGTCAATTGAAAGAAATGGCCGCAAGATACGGCTGTGATATTTCTCGTCCTGCCGAAACCGCGCAAGAAGCGATTCAGTGGACATACTTCGGTTACTTGGGTGCAGTGAAAACCCAAAACGGTGCCGCCATGTCGCTTGGCCGCACCTCTACCTTCCTCGATATCTATGTAGAGCGCGATATCGCGGCGGGTAAGCTGACTGAAGAGCAAGCCCAAGAGCTGATCGATCACTTCGTGATGAAGCTGCGCATGGTGCGTTTCCTACGTACGCCTGAGTATGATGACCTCTTCTCTGGTGACCCAATTTGGGCAACAGAATCTGTTGCCGGTATGGGTGTTGACGGTCGTCCACTGGTTTCACGTACCAGCTTCCGTTTCCTAAACAGCCTATACACCATGGGACCAAGCCCAGAGCCAAACATCACCGTGCTATGGTCTGAGCAGCTGCCTGAAGGCTTCAAAAAGTTCTGTGCCAAAGTCTCTATCGACACCTCGTCTATCCAGTACGAGAACGACGATCTGATGCGCACTGACTTTGACAATGACGACTATGCGATTGCGTGCTGCGTCTCGCCAATGATTGTTGGTAAGCAGATGCAATTCTTCGGTGCCCGTGCCAACTTGGCGAAAACCCTGCTTTATACCATCAACGGTGGTATTGACGAGAAGCTGAAAATCCAAGTTGCGCCTGAACACGCGCCAATGACTGACGAAGTGTTGGACTATGACAAAGTCATGGACCGCATGGATCAGTTAATGGACTGGCTGGCTAAGCAGTATGTCACTGCCCTAAACAGCATCCACTTCATGCACGACAAATACAGCTATGAAGCGGCACTGATGGCCTTCCACGACCGTGATGTGTATCGCACCATGGCATGTGGTATCGCTGGCCTCTCGGTGGCAGCTGACTCATTAGCCGCGATTAAATACGCCAAAGTGAAGCCAATTCGTGACGAAGACGGCATTGCAATCGACTTTGATATCGAAGGCGAATACCCAGCATTTGGTAACAACGACGAGCGCGTTGACCAAATCGCTTGTGACCTGGTTGAGCGCTTCATGAACAAAATCCGTTCACTGAAGACCTACCGTGACGCAGTACCTACTCAGTCTATCCTGACTATCACTTCAAACGTGGTATACGGTAAGAAAACGGGTAACACGCCTGACGGCCGTAAAGCTGGCATGCCATTTGGCCCAGGTGCTAACCCTATGCACGGCCGTGATGAAAAAGGCGCGGTTGCGTCACTGACATCTGTCGGTAAATTGCCATTTGCCCACGCCAAAGACGGTATTTCTTATACCTTCTCTATCGTGCCAAATGCACTGGGTAAAGATGAGAATGCACAACGCGCTAACTTGGCAGGCTTGATGGATGGTTACTTCCATCACGAAAGCGGTCAAGAAGGTGGCCAGCACTTAAACGTCAACGTGATGAACCGTGAAATGCTGCTGGACGCGATGGAGCACCCTGAGAACTATCCTCAGCTGACCATCCGTGTTTCTGGTTACGCGGTACGTTTTAACTCGCTGACCAAAGAGCAGCAACAAGACGTGATTACCCGTACCTTTACCTCTTCACTGTAAGAGATAAATAAAGGTTAACGCCTAAAGAAAAACCGCCGGCAATGCTGGCGGTTTTTGTTTATCTGTCGTTTTTCAGCGCTATGTATTGCTTTGTCCAGGTGCAACGCCAAAGGGGCAACGCCCAGCGAGCGGTTGTTTAACCTGCCAGCTAGGCGCAATCAGCAATTACCCCACTTCAAAGCGGTCCAACTTACTGTCCAACTCGCGTGCTGAATCGGCAAGTAACTGACTTTGCTCAGCGAGGTGCGACGCTGCACCGCTCACTTCGTTGGCCGAGTTGTGAATATTGCTCACATTCTGGTTCATCTCTTCCGACACCGTCCCCTGTTCTTCTGCCGCGGCAGCGATTTGTACCACGCGATCATTTGAGTCGTGCAAGGCACTCACCATTTCCTTCAATTGCTCTTGAGTCTCCAGCGCCGTGTTGACACTGTCTTCACTGGACTGATGGCTTGATGTCATCGCCTCAGCGGCCTCAATCGCATTGTTGGTGAGTGATTCAATCGTGCCTTGAATTTGGGTGGTCGATTTTTGCGTGCCTTGTGCCAGCGAGCGCACTTCATCAGCCACTACCGCAAAACCTCGGCCTTGCTCACCGGCTCGCGCCGCTTCAATGGCTGCGTTAAGCGCCAAGAGATTGGTTTGTTCAGAGATGCCCTGGATCACCGTCGCCACATCACTGATTTCCATCACCCCTTGCTTCACTTGATTCACTAATTTATCCGCTGCAGCAATGCGCTCGGCCACTTCACGAATACTGGCCACCGTACTATCTAGTTTTTGGTTGCCATCTTCCGCCATCGACGAAATATCGTTGGTCGCTTGCGCGGTTTGCTCAGCGTGATCGGCAACATCGGCCACGGTAGCCGTCATTTCGTTCATCGCCGTAGCGAGCTGCTCAAGTTGTGCGCGCTGAGATTGAATACTTTGTGCACTCTCCTCACTGGCCGACGCAATGGAGGAGGCCATGGTCGATGATTGCTTGGCTTCGTCATGCGCAACACGCAGCGCCTCGCGGACACTGCTCATCGCGGTATCCATTCGACGAGCGAGCTTGCCAATTTCATCATGGCGGGTATAACCGCACTCTATCCGAAGATCGCCGCCGGCAATGCGATCGAATTTCTCCACCAGCTCATCCAAAGGCACCACGATATCGCGGCTGACAAACCCACCAGCGACCAGCAAGATAGCGCCAGATAACAGGGTTAAGCCACCAATTTGCCATGCAGATTGTATCACCTGCTCCTCGATATCACTGACATGAACGCCTGAGCCAATAATCCAATTCCAGCCATCAACGCGCTTAACATAGGAGATTTTCGGCTTCATCTCGCCCTCAGGTGAGCGCCAAGTGTAATCGAGCACGCCGCCCTGTGCGCCTTGACTGACTTGCACCATCTCACGCCAGTGGTGCTTGCCGTCACCATCGGTTAGCCCATCCGCACTGGTGCCGTTTAGTTTGGGCTTGATCGGGTGATTCACAATCGTGAGGTCGGGCTTGAGAACCCAAAAGTAATTATTACCGTCATAACGCAGTTTATTAAGCTGGGCGATCGCTTGTGCCTTTGCTTCTTCTTCGCCAATTTGTGGTGCCTGCTGGCGATAATAGGCGACCACGCTTTGCGCCACCTCAATATTGGCGCGCAACGAGGCCGTCCGTTCAGCATAGGATTGCTCCCGCTCTTTGTTGATGGTGTACGCGCTGATCCCTGCCAGCAATACAACGGCAACCAGCATTAGTGCAACAAGCTTATTTTTAACTCTCAGATCACTGATTCTTTTCATTATAAGTCCTAGCATTTTCTTTGATCCTAGCCTGACACCAAGCATATCCTTGCTTGCATGCAACCTGGCATAAGCATGTATCGCTTTGGCGACGTGTCGCACGTAAGTTTGGACAAAAAAACGAAAAGTCACAAAAACAGCATGGAATTTATCTGGTTAACGTCTCATTCGTTAGGCAATAGAAAACTGGAACTGTGATCAAGCTAAGACAGGGATGCAAAAAAGAAGAAAAACGAGGGTAAGAAGTGCGAAAAAGCTGGGAATTCCCTTATCTTCGCACCGGCTTTTGTAATAAAATGACGGCATAGCCATTCGCAGTCTGGAGACAGTTATGTCGACAATTGGTCGCATCCATTCGTTTGAGTCCTGTGGCACCGTAGACGGCCCAGGTATCCGCTTTATTGTCTTTATGCAAGGCTGTTTGATGCGGTGCAAATACTGTCATAACCGTGATACGTGGGATACCCACGGCGGCAAAGAAGTGACCGTCGATGAGATCATGAAAGATGTGCGTGCCTATCGCCATTTTATCACCGCCTCTGGTGGCGGAGTGACGGCATCTGGCGGTGAGGCCATGTTACAACCTGAGTTTGTGCGTGACTTTTTCCAAGCCGCTAATGCGGAAGGGATCCACACCTGTTTAGATACCAACGGCTATATCCGCAAACACACCCCGGTGATTGATGAAGTGCTTGATGCCACCGATTTAGTGATGCTGGATCTGAAACAACTCAACGATGAAGTCCACGAAGATTTAGTCGGGGTATCAAACCGACGAACCCTCGACTTTGCCAAATACCTGCACAAAATTGGGCAAAAAACCTGGATTCGTTATGTGGTTGTCCCCGGTTACACCGATGATGATGACTCTGCCCACCGTATCGGCCAATTTATTCAAGACATGGATAACATCGAAAAAGTCGAGTTACTTCCCTACCACCAACTCGGCGCGCACAAATGGGAAGCGCTGGGTCATGACTACGAACTGCAAGATGTCTCGCCCCCATCAAAAGAAGTGATGGACAGAGTCAAAGAGATTATTGCCAGTTACGGTCACAGTGTCACTTACTAAGCGTTAACGCTATAAAGCCGGCCATGCAGCCGGCTTTTTTCGCCTTACATCTCACGTCGCCGCGCCTTGGTCATTCGAATTGCTTCACGGATAATACAGTCACGCAACGGGTTATCCGCCGCGTCTGCTCGCCAAATAAAAGACAAGGTACGTCGCATATTTAGCTCAGGCACATTCAGCGCCACCAGCTCTTCGCGTGCTAACCACTTCTCGACATCAAGGTATGGTAAGCAGCTAAGATAATTGGAATTCGCTACCAAGGTACGTAATACCGGTACCTGCTCATACTCACGGCGCACATCAAGATCTTCGATAACGCCATGAATGGCACTATCAAAACTATGCCGCGTTCCCGCTCCCGGCTCTCTCAGCACCCATTGGGCTTGCTCCAGCTGCGCGAGGCTGACTTGGTCACGTTGTGCATAAGGATGATGCTTGGCCGCCACCACCACCAAATGGTCATGGCACCACACCTGTTGCTTCAACCGGCTGTCGTCACAACGCCCTTCAATAATCCCCAAGTCGTGCTGATAGCGGCGCACACTATCAATCACCTTCTGGGTATTTTTCACCGTAAAGTCGATTCTCAGCTCGGGAAAATCACTATCAATAATACTGATAAGGTCTGGAATTAGGTGTTCTGCTGCGGTCTGACTGGCAATTAAGGCAATATCACCACTAATAATGTGCTGCCCATCAAACCCGGCTTCAATTTGTTGCGCGTCAAACAGCAATTGTCGTGCTTTAGGTCGCAACCATGCCCCCCAATAGGTGAGCTGCATTTGCTTGCCTTGACGCTCAAAGAGCGGCCTACCGAGTAGCTTTTCAAGCTGTGAAAGCGCCATGCTGGTCGCCGACTGCGTTAACGCTAAATGGTCGGCAGCACGGCTCACACTGCCCATAGCGGCAATCGCTTCAAACACAGCGAGCTGCTTGAGTGAGTAGCGCATCTAGGATCCTTACTGTCTGACTTTGATGACATCAGACTATCAATTTTTGTGATTATTACCCTAAGAAATATCAATTTTACTCCTGATAACCACAGGCATAGGCTGGATTTATTCACATTCAGTCTAAAAAGGAGTACAACCAGTATGTTTTTTTGTCTTCAAGGTCGGGCACCCATTGCCAAAAGAGGAGGCAGCCGATGGTAACCCCCATTCACACTGACGGCCCCGCTGCTCTGCTGGTGCAAGCCGAGCAATACGCTGAGAGCAAGTCGCGCAAATCCACCCGTATGGCCGTCGGACTGGCGATGATGGCAGGCCTATTTATCGGGTTAGCGTTCGTGTTTTACCTCACGGTCACCACAGGCAGTAATGCCGGCTGGGGGCTCACCCGACTGATGGGCGGACTGGCCTTTAGCATGGGGCTGATCCTCGTGGTGCTCGGTGGGGCCGAGTTGTTTACCAGCACGGTGCTATCAATGCTCGCGCGTGCCAACGGCAAAATTAGTACGCGCAGCCTGCTTTATACCTGGGCAAGGGTGTATATCGGCAACTTATGTGGCGCACTCTTGTTGGTGCTGATCGTAATGGCAGCGGGTTTATATCAGCTTGATGATGGCCAATGGGGGCTCAACGCCCTACACGTTGCGCAGCACAAACTGCATCACAGCTGGCTGCAAGCGTTCTCTCTCGGTGTGCTCTGTAATTTACTGGTTTGTTTAGCGATTTGGATGACATTTACCTCACAAAACCCACTGACTAAAGCCGTGATGGTGATTTTGCCTGTCGCCATGTTTGTCAGCACCGGTTTTGAGCACAGCGTCGCCAATATGTTCATGGTGCCATTGGGCATGAGCATCGCCACCTTCGCACCAGAAAGCTTTTGGCAAGCGGTGGGCAGCTCCCCCGCAGCCTTTAATGACGTCAATCTCATCCAGTTTATTAGCGCCAATTTAATCCCCGTCACCCTCGGCAATATCGTGGGTGGTGCCGGCCTTGTCGGCATGGGCTATTGGCTGATTATTAACCCAGAAAGAGAAAACAAAACCGCGCACATTTCTTCATTGACGCTCCCGTCTGTGCCTTATTCTGAGAGACCTGTTATGACCCAAGAAACCTTAACCATTGAAAACAATATGCAACCGGCTCAATGTGCCTTAAAAGCCCAGCAGTTTGTGGCTGACGCCTTAGAGCAACTTAATCGCCATCAACTTCAAGGCGCCCCTGTGGTAGACAGCCAGAATCAACTGGTTGGCTTTTTCTCGGTGCAGGATGTCTTGGTGGATTTATGGTGGAATGACTATCAACCAGATATGGATGCGAAAGTTGAAGATCTGATGCGTACCGAGGTACAAACGGTTGAGGCAGACCAATCGGTGATTGAACTGGCGCAATACATGAGCATTGACAACCAAGTGCTTTACCCGGTCAGTGATACGGGGATTGCCACTCGCTTTACCACCCAATCAGCGTTAGAGCGCGCCAAAACACAAACCTTATCGCGCCCCTATATTTATCCGGTGATGAAAGATGAGCGCTTGGTGGGTGTGATCACCCGCGCCAATGTGGTTCGAGCACTCGCGCCACTTTACGGCAATGCGATGGATATTCTTCCCGCCGATGCGAAAGAAGGCTTAGTCACCGCGTAAAGCTAGGATTGTCACGACCGACAACGCCGCCGGCCTGCACTGGCGGCGTTTTTTTATCGATATTTCACTTATAATTTTTCGCGGTCATTGACGCATACACTAACGCTCGGGTGAGAGATACTCTCGGTCATAAAAAGTGCGTAGCCAGTGTGGGCGGTACACAGCCATCACTGTCACCGCCATGCCATTTAATAGCGCCTCAGGGAACCACATCAGTAGCGCAATTTGCAGGTAGTTATGGACAATATCTTGCCAGCTGTGCCTATCAGCCAACCAATACCACAACGAGGTCACGGAGAGCTGGAATACCATAGTCAGCGCCGCACCGATGAATGCAGCGATAAAGATATAAATAAACAAATGCCGGGTTAAGTAGTGGTAACTGAGCGCGAAAATGCCATAACTAAAGGTGATAGGTAAGACCGCCGTGGTCAATGCGGTCATGCCCACATCAGCAACGGGAACAAAACCAAACACTGCCATCAACGCCAGTGGCACAGTGGCAATCCAAATGGCAATGCGCCAACCGTGGCACAAAGCTAAGGTGGTCACACCTAAAAAGTGGATATCCAGCCCTTCTTTAATCCCCGCTTGGAGCGCCCACAAGGCAAACAGCACCACCGCGGAGGAAAACGCCAAATGCTGATACCCGGTTTCTTGGCGCAGCTTAGAGAAAAACTCTGGTGGATAGGTCCGATACAACACCGCTGCCCACAATAACCAGCCGCCCCACTGCCAACCACTCACTTCGGCGAACTCAAACATATTTAATCCCTAGTCACTGACCTTTTCTACCATTGACTGATACAACCACTAGCGGGTGATAAACGTGCTACGGACATAGCTCAGATCAAGATTTCACCCTTATAGAGCTGGTAGTCTTTATTTATTCCCTCATCAATTGATGAACGACTATTGTACCTTTGAGAGCTAAGAGGCCAACCGCGATGGATATGACCCCTGCACAACGTCTGATTTTATCTAATCAATACCAATTAATGTGCCACCTCGATCCCTCTAACAGCGAAAAGTATCGCCGCTTACAAACCATTATTGAGCGCGGTTACGGCTTGCAAATGGCGGAAGTGATCAGCCAGTTCGAGGCATTATGTGAAACCCAATGCCGTGAAATCATTGATATCATGGAAATGCACCATGCCATGCAAGCGTCTTACAACCTCCTGGACGATGCCAACCAAGCCGCCTTATCGCCACGCCGCGTTCAATTCTGGGGCTTCGATGCGGCGACCGAAGGCGCCCTAGTGCATTATGTCCGCTTTCTGGTTGATACGGAGGGGCTTTATCCGCAATTCGATCAAGGCGAGCATCGCTTTAACAGCCAAATGCCAATGCTGGAAAAGTACCGTCGCATGCTGAACGTGTGGCGTGATTGCCCACGTCAATTCCACTTAAGCTTAACCGAGATTGAGCAGATCCTCGCCGCCTAAACCAAAGCAAGCGACCTCTCCATTGCCAGCCGCCCACGAGGCGGCTTTTTATTTGCGCGTCTCGCGCTTGTCGAATGCCTCGCAAGCCCGTACCCTTAAGCCCATTGACGCTAACACACCGAACAACCATGATTTATCGATGCCCGCTGTGCCAACAGCCCCTGCAAGCCAGGTCACGTGGCGCCTATTGCGCTAATAATCACCAATTTGACCGCGCCAAAGAAGGCTACCTCAATCTGCTTCCGGTACAATTTAAGCGCTCTAAAGATCCGGGCGATAACAAGGCCATGACCCAAGCGCGTCGGGCGTTTTTAAATGCCGGCCATTACGCCCCCATGCGCCAAGCGATGATTGACGCCCTCACCCAAGCGCTCGATGGCGAGCACAAAACCATCTTAGACGTGGGCTGTGGCGAAGGTTACTACACCCACGCGATTGCCGATCAAACCACAGAGCAACAGTGGTCTGTACACGGATTAGATATTGCCAAAGTGGCAGTGCGTTATGCAGCTAAATGGTATCCACAGTGTCAGTTCTCTGTCGCCTCTTCCCAGCGCCTGCCGTTTGCCGATAACAGCCTTGATGGTGTAGTACGCATTTATGCGCCCTGTAACGGTGAAGAGTTAGATCGCGTGATTAAGCCTGGTGGCGTGGTGGTGACGGTAACGCCAGGTCCACGTCATCTATTTCAGCTAAAAGCCGGTATCTATCAAGAGGTGCGCTTACACGAAACGCCACCGGAGTCATTACCAGGCTTCCAACTTGAGAGTGAGCACTCACTGCATTACCCGATGACATTAGCTGGCGAGCAAGCTCTCACGCTGCTGCAGATGACGCCCTTTGCTTGGCGTGCCTCAGATGAGTGGCGTAGCACCTTAGCCAGCAGCGAGGCCTTTGAGTGCGAAGCAGATTTCACCCTGCGCGTGTACCGCCATCACGCTGCGGAACAATCATAGCCAAGGAGACACCCCATGAAACAAGGTCGCGTATCGGTTCGTATCATCACTGCCTGGCTCGCCGCAGCCTGCATCACACTCACCAGCTCGGCGCTCCATGCGAAAACCGATGCGCTTGCCACTTTATTTGACTATCAAGTCACCCGCGCAGAGGGGGAGTCATTAAGCCTAACCCAAGTGGCCGCTCAAGTGGCGGATGCCGATGTGGTGCTGATTGGCGAGTGGCACGGCCATCCGGGCGTGCACCGCTTTCAAACTGAGCTACTCAGTCAGCTCGCCTCACAGCATTCGGTGGCCCTGTCGATGGAGCAATTCAGTCGCGATGCACAGCCCGTCCTTAACCAATATCTTGCCGGCGAGATCGGCGAAGACACGTTAAAGCAGCAAGCCAAAGCCTGGGATAACTATGACGGCAGTTACCGCCCCTTGATTGAACTGGCCAAGCAACGCCAAATCGAGGTGATTGCTGCCAACGCCCCCAAGCGACTGGTGCGCTGTATTGGTCAGCAAGGCTTGTCGTACCTCGACAGCCTTTCCGAGCAACAGCGTGGCTGGTTTGCCGACACCATCGACACCCAAGACTCCCCCTATAAGCGCAAGTTTAAAGCCAATATGCACCATGGCAGCGCCAGCCAAACAGACGCCCAATATGCCGCCCAGCTTGCGTGGGATGCCACGATGGCCGAAAGCATCGTCGAGTATCATGCTACCCACCCCAACAGCCAAATTGTGCATATCGCCGGTCGATTTCACGTGGCGGAAGGGTTGGGAACCGCGGCGCAAATTCACGCCCGCGACCCTGAACTGCGCATCGCACTGATCACCGCGGTGAGCGACCAAACCATGCTAAGCGACGACGCACCCGACTTGCGCTTACACGTGCAGCCCATGCCACAACGTTGGCTGTCGATGGATGAAATGCGTCAAGCGGTGAGCCAAATGAAAGAGCAAGGTGACGCCCAGTGCAAGCGCTCCACCAATAGCTAGCGCTCACGTTTTCCCACAGACACTTTCCCACAGACAAAAACGCCGACCAGCTGGTCGGCGTTTTTGTTATCGTTTCTTCTCGTTAGCGCGTCGATAGTCGATGGCCGATATCTACGCGATAGCGCCTACTCCGCGCACATGTTAGAACCAACGCTCCAAGGCGGCGCGATCAACTTTAAACGCGCGGCTTAACGCATGCGCGAGCTCTTTGTATTTTGGCTGGCTTTTAATCGGCTGCATCGCATGGCCTTCGCTGGTGATTTTTTGATGCAGCTCGCGATACCAACCTGCTAGCGCCGGCGGCAGAGGCGTATCACGACGCTTACCCAACCACCACAATCCTTGCACCGGCAAACTCAACGCGAACAGAGCCACAATCACCGCTTGCGGTAGCCCTTGCACATTATTGGCCGACATCTGCAGCAATACACTGATTGCCGCCACTGCAGGCATGACTTTAATCGCGAAACGAGTCATGGTGATCACCCGGTTTTCGGGAAACACCGGTGCCAACTCCTTTCTCATTGGCCATTCCTGCATGTACTTCTGACCGTCTTGCAGGCAGCGCCAGATTGACTTATTCGTTGTCATACCTACCTCACTTACTCAGTGTGACTCGACTCGCTGTCACTCAACTTTTACAATAAAAATTAAACAAACTGTTTAAAAACTTTCAAATTTAGCCAGTATTGCTCAAAAAATTTTTGTTATCTGTATCAAGTCCCGCTATCCTTAGCGCACTTTATCATTGTTGCTCGGATTCGATTGTCTCGCAACCTAATCTGGTTGTACTCGACGGAGCGTTCATTTATCCAGGACGGATAAAGATGGTTCTTTCCCCGCGACAACGCATGAGATAATTCTTTTTTTAAAAAGGTAGTGTCTCTGTTTGTCCACTATCCTTTTTGTTCAATACACTTTGTCATACGAAACATAGGTAGTCATACATGTCCAAGCTGGTTCTCGTACTCAATTGCGGAAGCTCCTCTTTGAAGTTCGCCATTGTCGACGCTCAATCAGGCGATGAGCATCTTACCGGTCTAGCCGAATGCCTTCACCTTCCAGAAGCCCGCATTAAGTGGAAGATGGACGGTAAGCATGAAGCCCAACTCGGCGAAGGTGCCGCACACAATGAAGCCCTTAACTTCATTGTCGATACCATTCTTGCCTCTAAGCCTGAGCTTGCCGAGAACCTGGGTGCTATCGGCCACCGCGTTGTTCACGGTGGTGAGCACTTTACTCAGTCAGCATTAATTACGGACGATGTACTGAAAGGGATCCACGATGCAGCCAGCTTTGCACCGCTGCACAACCCTGCCCATATCGTAGGTATCGAAGCGGCGAAAAAAGCCTTCCCTGCGCTGAAAAACGTGGCAGTATTCGATACGGCATACCATCAAACGATGCCAGAAGAAGCCTACCTATATGCACTGCCTTATAACCTTTATAAAGAGCACGGCATCCGTCGCTATGGCATGCACGGCACGTCACACTACTTTATCGCTAACGCCGCCGCTGAGCAGCTTGGCAAGCCAGTAGAAGAAGTGAACATCATTAACTGCCACCTCGGTAACGGCGCGTCAGTTTGTGCGATTAAAAACGGTAAATCCGTCGACACCTCAATGGGTATGACTCCATTGGAAGGTCTGGTCATGGGCACGCGTTCAGGTGATCTTGATCCTGCGATCATCTTCCACCTGCACGATGCACTGGGTTACAGCGTTGAGCAAATCAACACCATGCTGACCAAAGAGTCTGGCCTGCAAGGCTTGACCGAAGTGACCTCTGACTGCCGCTTTGTCGAAGACAACTACGGTGAGAAAGAAGAGGCCACGCGTGCGATGAACGTGTTCTGTCACCGTCTTGCTAAATACGTAGCAAGCTACACCGCGACCCTAGACGGCCGTCTTGATGCGATTGTCTTCACCGGCGGTATCGGTGAGAACTCAGGTCCAATCCGCGAGCTCGTGCTTGAGCGCTTGTCGCTACTGGGTGTTGATGTCGACAAAGAGCGCAACCTGAAAGCGCGCTTTGGTGGCGAAGGCGTGATCACCACAGACGAAAGCCGTGTGCCAGCCATGGTGATTTCAACCAACGAAGAGTTGGTCATTGCGCAAGATACTGCGCGCCTAACTGGCCTGTAAGACCATTCCCAACGGCTGATTCCACTCAGCCGTTTTTATATTTGTGCCGGCCTGTCCGGCACGCCAATCAGATAGTAAGAGGAAGTCAACGTGTCCCGTACTATTATGCTAATTCCAATCGGCTCCGGCGTCGGTCTGACCAGTATCAGCCTCGGCGTAATGCGAGCGATGGAGCGTAAAGGCGTTCGCGTCTCATTTTTTAAACCCATTGCCCAGCCACATCACGGTAGCGACACCGATGTGACAGACCTGACGACAGAAATCATTCACGCCAACAGTGACATGAAAGTCGCCGAGTCGATGTCCATGAACCAGGCCGAAGATCTGCTGCGCTCCGATCAAGAAGACGTGCTGCTTGAAGAAGTGCTTGCACGCTTCACACGCGCCACCCAAAACACCGAAGTGGCGCTGGTTGAAGGCTTGGTCACCACGCGTAACCATCCGTTTGCCAACCAAATCAACTACGAGATCGCCAAGACGCTGGATGCAGAGATTGTCTTTGTCACCACACCAGGTACCGACAACCCAGCCCAGCTAAAAGAGCGTATCGAGTTTGCGTGCACCAACTTTGGTGGCAGCAAAAACGGCAATATCTCTGGCGTGATAATCAACAAGCTCAATGCGCCTGTGGATGATGCTGGCCGCACCCGCCCTGATCTGTCAGAAATCTTTGACGATGCAGACGGCGCGCGTCCAACTAACGTTGAAGTGATGCAGATTTTCAACTCGAGCCCAATCCGTGTACTGGGTTGTGTGCCGTGGAAAATCGACTTAATTGCCACCCGTGCCAGCGATATGGCCAAGCACTTGAATGCCACCATCATCAACGAAGGTGAAATTCACTCACGCCGTATCAAGAGCATTACTTTCTGCGCACGCTCTATTCCTAACATGGTTGAGCACTTCCGTCCTGGCTCACTGCTGGTGACCTCGGCAGACCGTCCAGACGTGATTGTCGCGGCCTGCTTGGCAGCAATGAACGGCGTAGAGATTGGTGCACTGCTTCTGACCGGTGGTTATTCGATCCCTGATCAGCTCAAAGCACTGTGTGATCGTGCCTTTGAAACGGGCCTACCGGTATTCACCACCGCAGGCAACACCTGGCAAACCTCACTCAACCTGCAAAGCTTCAGCCTCGAAGTTCCGGCTGACGACAAAGAGCGTGTTGAGTTTGTGAACGACCATGTAGCCAGCCACATTGATGGTAACTGGATTGAGTCACTAAGCTCTGGCTCTAACCGCGAACGTCGCCTCAGCCCACCGGCCTTCCGTTATCAGCTCACCGAGTTTGCGCGTAAAGCCGCCAAGCGCATTGTGCTGCCAGAAGGTGACGAGCCACGCACCATCAAGGCCGCCGCTATCTGTGCGGAGCGTAAAATTGCTGAGTGTGTGCTTTTGGGTAACCCAGAAGAAATCAAACGTGTTGCTGATCAACAGGGCGTAACCCTGGGCGCAGGCGTTGAAATCATCGATCCAGTGAAAGCGCGTGACAAATATGTCGCCCGCTTGGTTGAGCTGCGTAAGAGCAAAGGCATCACCGAAGTGATTGCGCAAGAGCATCTGGAAGACACAGTGGTACTGGGTACCATGATGCTAGAAGCCAACGAAGTGGACGGTCTGGTTTCTGGTGCCGTGCACACCACGGCTAACACCATTCGCCCACCGCTGCAGATCATCAAGACAGCACCGAACGCCTCTTTGGTGTCGTCGGTCTTCTTCATGCTGCTGCCTGAGCAAGTGCTAGTTTACGGTGACTGTGCGATCAACCCGGATCCAAACGCGGAACAACTGGCTGAAATTGCAATTCAATCAGCCGATTCTGCCGCAGCATTCGGTATTGAGCCACGCGTGGCGATGATCTCTTACTCGACCGGTAGCTCAGGCAAAGGGGCTGACGTGGATAAAGTTCGCGAAGCGACTCGTCTTGCCAAAGAGAAGCGCCCTGATCTCGTGATTGATGGCCCACTGCAGTACGACGCGGCCATCATGGAAAACGTGGCTAAGTCGAAAGCACCGGATTCACCGGTTGCCGGTAAAGCGACCGTGTTCGTCTTCCCAGACTTGAACACAGGTAACACCACCTATAAAGCGGTACAACGTTCTGCTGAGCTGGTGTCTATCGGTCCAATGCTGCAAGGCATGCGCAAGCCAGTGAACGACTTGTCGCGTGGCGCACTGGTAGACGACATTGTTTACACAGTGGCACTGACAGCTATCCAGGCGAAACAAGCTGAAGATAACGGCCAAGTGTAATTTGCACCACGCCCTGTTGGGATAAAATAAAAGCCAGCACCTGTTGCTGGCTTTTTTGCGTTTGCGTTCACAACGTGACATGCCAACGCGATCTAGCATGGCGTATCCATTCTGGTTTTGGAGTCGACGATGGCTAACGAATTCGATCCCGTCACACTACGGCATACCCTGCACCAAACCCCTGAGCTTTCTAATCACGAAGCTCTCACCGCCCGCACCATCGCCGCCCAATTGCGGCAATTTGGCTTTCACCCTGCCACTGATATCGGCGGTCACGGGATCCTAGTTACCATTCAAGGCACGGCACCAGGGCCCACCACCTTGCTACGTGCCGATTTCGATGCGCTGCCGATTGAAGAGCGTGGATCACAGGCTTACTGCTCCCAGCACCCAGGCGTGATGCATGCCTGTGGCCACGATGGTCATACCGCGGCGTTGCTGGCCGTCGCCGCCGAGCTTAGCCACATTCCGCCCGCTCGTGGCACTGTGCTGCTCGCCTTTCAGCCTGCCGAAGAAACCGGTGAAGGTGCAGCGCGTATGTGCGAGTCCCCCGAGATTGCCAACGTGCAGATTGATAATGTCTACGCCTTTCACAATCTCCCCGGCTTTAATCAGCATCAAATCGTGGTGCGCCCCGGTACCTTTGCCTGCGCATCAACCGGGGTCGCTATTGAGCTGTACGGAAAAACTTCTCATGCCGCCTACCCAGAGCGTGGGATCAGCCCCGCCAGTGCAATGACAGGCGTGATGCATACCCTGACACAACTGCCCGACGCCTACCCAGACGCCAACAGACTCGTCACCTTGGTTCACGCTCAGTTAGGAGAACCAGCCTACGGCGTCGCGCCCGGCCAGGCGACCGTGATGGCTACCTTGCGCAGTGATGACAACGCCTGCTTTCACGCCATGAAGGCCGACTTAGTCGACAAAGCAAACACGCTGGCGGCTCGGGCAGGATTAACGGTCAATGTTAGCTGGCATGAACCCTTTATCGCGGCCGAGAACAGCACGCACCATACGCAGCATGTGGTCAGTGCCGCGCAGTCGTTAGGGTTAGCGGTTCACAGGCTCACCGAGCCGATGCGTTGGTCGGAGGATGTGGCCGAATTTCTTGCTCGTTGGCCAGGGGCGTTATTTGGCATTGGCAGCGGTGAACATCATCCACAGCTACATAACCCCGATTATGATTTTCCCGATGCGATTCTCCCCACCGCCAAAGCGATCTTTACCGCGTTAGTCGCTGAGCATCACGGGCGTGGCACGGATTAATCACGTCCTACCCCAGCGCCAGCCAAACACCAACGCCCACCATCAAGGTGCCGGCGACACGGTTGAGCAGTTGCACGTTGCCGCGTTGCTGCAAAAATCGACGCAACGTGCGACCACCGCTGGCGTAGAGCATCAAGCAGCTAAATTCAGTCAGCAGAATAATCAACACCAGCACACTTAACTGGCTAGGCAGCGCCAATTTAGGATTAATAAATGGCGGCAACAGAGAAATCATAAACGCCCAGCCTTTGGGGTTGGCAATCGCGGTGACAAACCCTTGGGTCGCCAAGGACCACGCTGATGCTTCACTGGGGCTGGCGTCATCATCCTCCGGAATCGCCATTTTCCCGCGAGATCGCCACATTTGCACCCCAAGAAACGCCAGATAAGCACCACCGACGTATTTAAACACCTGAAAGATAGACGGGTAATTGAGCATCATTGCCGCCACCCCAATTACCGAGGCAATCGCTACTAGCCCCACGCCAATTAACTCGCCCCACATCATATGCAGGCTACGCTTAACCCCGATGGTCATTCCCAGCGTCATCGAGAGGGTCATACACATCCCAGGGGTCACGGACACCAGAAAAAAGGTCGGGATGAACAAGGAAAGCATGGTGGTATCAATCAAAGCAGTTGGCATAAAGCGTAATCAGAACAAAGCACTACAGGGGCTCCTAGTTAACGTCCTTTATCGTTTGAGATCAAGCCTACTGTTGAGTTTATAACCAAGCGATTGGACTTATTGCCATTTAGACGTCCAGAAGTAAAAATATCCATTGACTTAATTTTGACTAACTCATAGCATCAATAACCAGAGCGACAGCAAGAATGTGGCACAAGCCGCTGAGTGAGTCTGCTGTGATCAAATTATTCGCCAAGGACATGTGATGATTGAGATAACCAACCTCAACAAGGTATTCGAACTCGGGGAACGCCGAATTCATGCCCTTAATGACATCAACTTATTTATTCCCAAGGGGAAAGTATTTGGTGTGATCGGTGCCTCTGGTGCAGGGAAAAGTACCCTGATCCGGATGGTTAACCTGCTCGAGCGCCCAACCAGCGGCTCAGTCAAAGTGGGTGGCACTAACCTCACGGCGTTACCCAGCCGCCAGTTGACCCAAGCGCGCCGTAAAATCGGCATGATTTTCCAACACTTTAATCTGCTCTCGTCACGCACCGTGTTCGACAACATCGCCCTGCCGCTTGAGCTAAGTGGCTCGAGCCGCGATAAGATTGAAACACGCGTGAGCGAACTGCTCGATCTGGTCGGCTTGGCCGATAAGCGTGATGTGTATCCTGCCAGCCTCAGTGGCGGACAAAAACAACGTGTCGCCATTGCCCGTGCATTGGCGCCAAGCCCCAACGTTCTGCTTTGTGATGAAGCCACCAGCGCACTGGATCCCGCCACCACGCAATCGATTTTGTCGCTGCTGCAAACCATCAACCAAAAGCTCAACCTCACCATTTTGCTGATCACCCACGAAATGGATGTGGTCAAACGTATCTGTGACGACGTCGCTATTATTGGCGATGGCGAGCTGGTCGAGTCCGGCCCGGTGGGCGAGATTTTTGCGCACCCCAAATCCGACTTGGCCAAACAATTTATTCGCTCAACCCTCGACTTGTCAGTGCCGCATGATTTTGCCCAGCGCTTACAAAAAGAATACTTTAAAGGCAGCTACCCCTTGGTGCGCCTCGAGTTTACCGGCGCGACGGTCGATGACCCGTTAATCAGTCAGATATCGCGCTTGTTTGATATCGACATCAGCATTTTAAGCTCAGATATCGACTACGCCGGCGGCGTGAAATTCGGCCTACTGCTTGCAGAAATCATGGGGCCAAAAGAGGCGGTTGAAAACGCCATTACTTACCTCAACAAGCACCATGTCAACACGGAGGTACTTGGCTATGTTGATTGATCAACTCACTCAATGGGTCAATGAAAACAGCGCCCTTATCAACTTGCTCCTCGAGGCCACCGGCCAAACCCTGTATATGGTCTTTGCCTCCGGCATCATGGGCTTTGTGATTGGTATCCCACTAGGCGTGCTACTGCATGTGACCAAACCCGGTGGTTTGCTGGGTCAGCCACAAGTTAACCAGGTGCTTGGCGCAATCGTGAACATTGGTCGCTCCATTCCCTTTATTATCTTGCTGGTGGCGATTATTCCCTTTACCCGTATGGTGGTTGGCACCTCGATTGGTACCGCGGCGGCGATTGTGCCACTTACCGTCGGCGCGATTCCATTTATTGCTCGCTTGGTTGAAGGGGCGTTACTGGAACTACCGGCAGGGCTAGAAGAAGCGGCCAAAGCGATGGGCGCGAACCCGCTCCAAATTATTTGTAAAGTGCTGATACCTGAAGCACTGCCGGGCATCATCAATGGCGCCACCATTACCTTGGTCACCTTGGTGAGCTACTCAGCCATGGCCGGTGCCGTCGGCGGTGGTGGCCTTGGGGATGTGGGCATCCGCTATGGCTATCAACGCTTTGATACCACCGTCATGCTGATCACCGTTGTGATGCTGGTGGTCTTAGTACAAGCGATTCAATCTTTTGGTGATTACTTGGTGCGACGCGCTGATCACCGCTAAATCAAACACAATAATGACGAATATGTTCCAAACAGGGAGACAGACAATGAAAACCACCATTAAAACGTTACTCGCCACCCTAGGCCTTGCCTCAACTTTGGTGCTGACTGGCTGCGGCGAAAAAGAACAAGCCGCAACCGATAATAACAGCATCACCGTGGGCGTGATGGCCGGCGAAGAAGCACAAGTGGCTGAACATGCAGTGAAAGAAGCGAAAAAGCTCGGCCTTGAGGTAGAGCTAGTGACCTTTACCGATTATGTCTCGCCAAACGCAGCACTGGATGATGGTTCGGTTGATGTGAATGCTTTCCAGCATAAACCGTACTTGGACGCACAAATCAAAGACCGTGGTTATGAGTTTGCGATTGCCGGCAACACCTTTGTGTATCCGATTGCAGCGTATTCTTACAAGCTAGATAGCGTCGAGGATCTACCAGAAGGCGGTAAAATTGCGGTGCCTAACAACCCATCGAACCTAGGCCGTTCACTGGTATTGCTTGAGCAGCAAGGCATCATCAAGCTCAAAGAAGGTGCAGGCATCAACGCCACCAAACTGGATATCGTTGAGAATCCGAAAAACGTAGAAATCATCGAGCTAGAAACCCCACAACTGCCTCGCTCGTTAGAAGATGTAGACTTGGCTATCATCAACAACACCTTTGCAGCCGGCGTGGGCCTGACGCCAAACAAAGACGGTATCTTTGTTGAAGACAAAGAATCGCCTTATGTGAACCTGATTGTGGCGCGCAAAGACAACGTCGACGCTGAAAACGTCAAAACCTTTGTTAAGGCCTACCAAACTGACGCCGTTTACAACGCCGCGATGGAAATCTTTGACGGCGCCGTGGTAAAAGGCTGGTAAGCCACTCAGCTCACCACGCTAAAATGCTCAAGCCCGCGCTGAAAAGTGCGGGCTTTGTTTTTTATGGTGGCGTTACAGCTCCGGCAATCCCCCTCACCGCTCAACATATTCAGGATTACTTGACCCCCACACCGGCGGCCAGTCATCATATCCTCCCTATTTTTACGCTTGGTGTGCGGTCATGCGTCTTGAATACACAGGCCCGATGCCAGAATGTATCGGCTTTCTTTTACTGCCCCGCTTCTCGATGATGGCCTTTTTCTCTGCCGTCGAGCCACTGCGTATTGCCAACCAGATCAGTGGCAAGCAGCTATTTGATTGGCAAATGATCAGTGAAGATGGCAAACCAGTGAAGGCGTCTAACGGTATGTCACTACTGGCGGATAAAGCCATCGATGCCGTGCATGACCTGCCCTCGTTGGCCGTGTGTAGCGGGTTCGATCCTGAAGCCTATTTAAGTCGCCCCTTAATGCGCTGGCTGCACCGGCTTGATGCGGCGGGGTGCACGCTCGGCGGCCTCGATACCGGCTGCTTTTTGCTGGCCGCTGCCGACTTGCTCAAGGGTGAGCGGGTCACCTTACATTGGGAAAGCCTGCCCTCGTTTCAAGAACGCTTTCCGGAAGTTAGGACCTCAGATGAGCTATTTGAGCTGGGACCGCGGCGTTTTTCATGCGCAGGGGGCGCAGCGGCGATGGACATGGCGCTGGATGTGATTGCGCGTCGTCACGGCACCCAGTTAGCGATCGACGTCTCTGAGCAGCTAGTGCACGAGCGCATTCGTACTCGGCGCGATCAACAGCGAATGACACTCGCCCGGCGTTTAGGCACCCATCGTCGGCGCCTGGTCGACGCGGTGGATGTGATGGAACGCCATATAGAATCCCCCCTGCCTTTATCGGAGGTGGCTCAGCGCAGTGGTATCTCACTTCGCCATCTGCAACGGCTTTTTGACAGCGAGCTGAACCAGTCACCACGAAGCTGGTATTTGGGATTGCGGCTAGAGCGTGCCCATTACTTGCTAAAAGAAACCGATCTTGATGTATTATCCGTGGGGTTGGCGTGTGGCTTTAGCTCAAGCTCGAGTTTCTCCCGCGCGTTTCGCACCCACTACGGTGTGTCACCGCGCCAGATGCGAAAAGCCCAAAGCCAGTAAAAGAAGAAAGGCAAGATAGATAGAAAAGCCGCTCACCCCGCCACCTTAATCGGCAACGGAATGAGCAGCTTGTCTCGCGTTTAGCGCGTCTCGGAGCGACGTCTTAAACCGCTATTTTTTTGGCGGCTAGCTTTTTTTAGCCGCGACCAGCGAGCGGCGCGATTCACCAAACAGTGAGATCAGCACCCCGGCGGTCATCACCAGGATCACCACGCTCAGTGGCAAGGCGGCGGCGATCAACGCCGTCTGTAGCGCCTTAAGGCCACCGGCCATCAGCAGCGTTGCTGCCACCAAGCCAATCACCACGCCCCAAATAATACGGAAACGCCGCGGCGGCTCCTCATCACCCAGAGATAAGATGGTTGTCAGCACCAAGGTGCCCGAGTCCGACGAGGTCACAAACCAGCTCATCAGCAAGAACACCATCAGAGCCGAGAGTATCCAGCCGAACATCCCGGTGCCGACAATGCCATCAGCTGCCACAAATAAGGCCGCTGGCAGCTCCCAAGCATTAACCAAGTCGATAATGCCAGCACTGCCCACGCCACCACTGGCATACAGCTCTTGATAGATAGCATTGCCGCCAAAAATCACCAACCAGACAAAGATCAGCAAGGTAGGCACAAACAATACCCCCAACACGAACTCACGCAGGGTGCGCCCTTTGGAAATACGCGCAATAAACAACCCTACAAACGGCGCCCAGGCAAGCCACCAGCCCCAATAGAAAATAGTCCAAGCCTGCTGCCAATCTACCGTACCCGGCTCGTCGGCAAACCACAGCCCCATCGGGATAAAGTTAATCGCATAGTCGAGTAAGGTTTCACCAAACGCGCCGAACAACCACAGTGTGGGGCCGCCAATTAAAAAGACGCCAACCACAAATACCGACACCCAAATATTCATCTGCGAGATAATACGGATCCCGCGGCGCACACCCGAGACCGCCGAGACAATCGAGATAAACGAAATTACCGCAATCAACACCAGTTGGGTCGATAAGCCAGAGGCGATTCCCATCAAGCGCTCCAGCCCCACGGCCATTTGACTCACGCCAAGCCCGAGCGACGTCGCCACACCAAACACGCAACCCAGCACCCCGAGGATGTCAAACAGATGGCCCCAGGCGCCGAAAATACGATCGCCGATAAAAGGATAAAGCGCCGAGCGCAGGGCCAAAGGCAGTTGCTTACGGTAGGCAAAATACGCCAGTGACATACCGACAATCACATAGATGGCCCAGCCATGCAGCCCCCAGTGGAACACGGTGACCCGCAGCGCATCGATGGCGCGCTCATAGCCAATGGTAGCCGCGCCCGCCATATCAGCGTGGGGGTTGTTGGGATAACCAAATCCGCCGGTGTTATCGAGGTAAAAAATCGGTTCGGCGACCCCAAAAAACAGGATGCCGATACCGATGCCGGCAGAGAACAGCATCGAGAACCAGGAGAAGTTACTAAACTCCGGGCGACTGTCGTCAGGGCCGAGCCGCACGTTACCGTACTTGCTGAAAACGATAAAACCGCACACGGTCAATAACAGCATCACGGTGACCAGGTAGTAGCCACTAAAGGTACTTTCAATCCAGGTGCGCGTGGTACCAAACAGGACACTGGCCGTCTCGGATTGAAAGCCGGTGAACAGCACAAACGCCAGTACCAGCACGGCTGAACAAATGGTCATGCCGCGATGCATGCCTTGAAAGAAGCCACCTTGCGCAAGCTCGGTGACCATATAATCGGTCGAGGTAGCAGCCTGCTGGCTGTCACCGCGTTGGGGTGAGTGTGGGGGTGTTGAAGTAGCGATAATGATTCCTCCTTGAGCCGGAAGTCGGGCCGGCGATCCCGTAATCCGCCCAGGCTCTGCTGGGCGGGACCTCATGATGGCTCACCATCTCGGTGACGACGCGCTCACTGCCTACTGGGCAGACCAATGCGACGCCCAGCAAGCTGGGGCCACTCATTGTCGGATGCGGCAGGCAGCCGCTCAATCAGGCTGGCGACAGCATCCGGAAACGGTGCGGGGCGACCGGTTTGCGTATCGATGCCCATCAGCATCTGCTCGCTGGTGGCCAGCACCTCACCTTGGCTATCACACATTTGCATAAACACATGCAGGCGCTTTTGATCCCGCGCTAACACGGTCACGTCGACCACCAAGGTCTGGCCTTGATGCGCCTCACGTCGGTAACACAAATGGGTTTCTAAGGTATAAATGGTATAGCCATGCTGGGTGCGGCCTGCGTCATCCAAGCCAATGGTGGCCATTAACGCATCGACACCCAGCGAGAACACACGCGCGTACTCGGCGTCGTTCATGTGCCCGTTATAATCGACCCATTCGGGGGCGACGTCTATCGTTAACAGTGCCATTAGATGCGCCCTTCCAAACCTTCAGCCTCGGGCCAGTATTTTTGTACCAAGTCCAAAAGCTCGACCAAGAAGGCATCACGGCGACGGTCTAGCTCAGAGACCGGACGACCCGCGGCTTGGTGTTCACAGCCTTCGACCACTTTATCAATCAGCTCATCGGTCAGCTCAGGCGCTTCCAGCTTGGTCCACGGCAGTTTTAGCGCCGGGCCGAACTGCTCTAGCATATGGCGCATACCCTGCTCGCCACCGGCCAGATGGAAGGTTAAGAAGGTGCCCATCAGTGACCAGCGCAGGCCACAGCCATAAACCACTGCCGCATCAATTTCCTCGGTGGTCGCCACCCCATCGTTAACCAGGTGCAAGGCTTCACGCCACAGTGCTTCCATCAAGCGGTCAGCAATGTGCCCCTCGATTTCACGCTTAACCACCAAGGGACGCATTGCCAATTCTTGGTAGAGTGCATGGGCGCGATCGATATGATCGGATTGAGTGGCTTCGCCGCCCACCAATTCCACCAACGGCAGCAGGTACACCGGATTAAAAGGATGCGCGACGATGACGCGTCCGGGAAGATGATCACAATCACTCTGCAGCTCGGTAGGCTTAAACCCAGACGTCGATGAGCCAATAATCGCGTTTGGCGCCGCGGCCGCATCAATTGCCGCCAAGGTCTCACGCTTAATATCAATGCGCTCCGGCACGTTCTCTTGAACCAGCTCGGCCTCTTTCACCGCCTGCTCAAGGGTATCAACAAAGGTTAACCGAGCAGGATCTGCGTCTTCAGCCAGCCCTAGCTTTTCTAACGATGGCCAGGCATTGGCCACGAAGGCACGGGTGCGAGTAGGCGCTTGTGGGTCGGGATCATAAGCAACCACGTCCCAGCCTTGCGCCAAAGCGCGCGCAATCCAACCATTACCAATCACGCCAGTGCCGATGACCGCTAACTGCTTGCTCATTGGTCACCTCCTTCAACCGGTTTACCGGTTTTAGGGTCAACCAGTTTCAGCGCGGCGCGCGTTTGTGCAGGGGTCATAATACGACCGCCGAGGTTTTCAATGATGGTGATCGCCTTTTCTACCAAGCCGCCGTTGGTCGCCATTACCCCTTTTTCTAAATAGAGGTTATCTTCCAAGCCCACGCGCGCATGGCCACCCAGCAACATGGCTTGCGCCACCATCGGCATCTGATGGCGACCAATTCCAAACGCCGCCCAGTTGGCGTTTTCCGGCAACTTATTGCGCATTGCCAGCATGGTTTCGGTGTCCGCTTCCGCGCCCCATGGAATGCCTAAGCAAAGCTGAAACAGCGGATCGCCCTCGAGCAAACCTTCTTTTTGCAGCTGACGCGCAAACCAAACGTGGCCTAGGTCAAAGCACTCCAGCTCTGCTTTCACGCCCGCGGCCTGCACCATACGGGCTTGCTCACGCAGCCAGTCAGCGGTGTTAATGTACACCATGTCGCCAAAATTCAGGCTGCCGCAATCTAAGGTACAAAGCTCAGGCAAGAGCTCGCCCACTGGCGCATGGCGCTCGGCTGGGGTTTGCATATCGGTGCCCGGGCCGCCACGGCTTGGGTCTTGGGCATCCGGCACCCAATCCCCGCCACCACCGCCGGTGATGTTCATGACAATATCGACGTCTGATTCGCGAACACGCTCCATCACCTCACGAAAGTGATCAATGTTGTGGCTAATGCGGCCCGTTTCAGGATCACGTACGTGAATATGAGCGACACTGGCACCAGCACGCGCCGCCTCAATACAGTTGTCGGCAATCTGTTTTGGCGTGATTGGCACATTGGGGTTTTTGCCCGTGGTATCGCCCGCACCGGTGACGGCGCAGGTAAGAATGACGCTGCGATTCATGTTCGGCCTCTTGTCGCTTGATTAAACTGGCCACAGTGTGTCCGGAATAACACGCCACAACTTAACACTAAGCGACATAAAAGACGCATAAAGAGACATTGTGAGTTATTGGCAGGCTGACGGAATGGCGCGAAAAGCCACAGGATAGCGTTAACCATGATAAGGTTTATCGATTTTTATTTGAGCATAGCGGATCACAGGCGTTGCTTAAGCGCTAGACTAGAAGGCATGAAAGCGGCGGCAGATAGCAAGACCTCACATGGTAGATGTAAAAGGGATTCAGCGATGATAACGACACACCCATTTGATCCAGCGGTGCTCTTGGACAATCAAGAAACACTTCAAGCTTACTTAGACGAAGCGGTGCAAACGGGCGATCCCGCATTTATCGCCGACGCTCTGGGTGTGATCGCACGCGCCAAAGGAATGGCAGATATCGCCAAGCAAGCCGGTCTTTCACGAGAAACGCTCTACCGCACACTCAGCCAAAAAGGCAATCCCTCAAGACACTGATAGCGATTGTAAATGCGTTAGGGGTGGAGTTGAGACTTGGTGGGTCGAAGCTACTGAATTCATAGTGGCGACAGCGGCACAGCTATCAAATGTGGAATGTCACTCAGCTGGACATCCTGGGAAATGAGCAAGCCCGCACTAAACAATGCGGGCTTTGAGTGGAGTGACACGAAAAGGGTAAGTCGATGTCATTTTGGCTTGGAAATGGACAAAAGTGAGTTACGAATTTCAGCCGATATTTGGATTGAGGATAACCTCAGCTACTGCAAATCATTTAGAACACCACAAAATAACGCCCAATAGTACAGTGTTGCTATCGAAGAGCCTACTCAAAGCCTATAAAAAGCACAAAACTGCTACTTTTAGTTTGCGCATCTAAACCGTCCAGCATAATTAGAAAAAAGGCTCCATTAGGAGCCTTAATCGTTATTAGAAAAGGAATCATCTGATTGATTATGGAGCTTTGATTGCAGCCTTCAAGCCGTTGTAGAGTTCCGGTTGACTCATACTTACGGCTGAAACTATAGCGCGAAAAGACGAAATAGCTTTCTCAATGTCTGTTGTGTTTTTTAAACCACCTGCTAACGCGTCATTCAGATGTATACATAGTGGTAAGGTTGTTTCTACAACAGAACTCCAAATTTGTTTTGCTTCAGACGGTGACATGTTCCCAAATGCAATTCTAAACCTGTTTGGTACTTGTCTACCTAAAAATACCTCAGTACAGGCAGCTATCGCTGATGTGAAAAGGTATATAGAACCACGTTGTCGGAAAAATGCTAAGATATCCTCATCAACTTTTGTTAGTGAAGCTTTTGTTGAAATTTGTTGTTTTTTCTCTGTGATCGCTTTTACAAGACTGTATGCGCACACTATATGCGTCGCTTTCGTATTTTCATTGAAATATTTAGAGTAATATCTGTCGTTAACCCAGATACCTGATTTCTGGTTATAGGCCACAATTGGATCCCCATGAAAAGCTGCCAACGCTTGACCCACAGCATATGATGCTAAAAGGTTAGGCCGTCTTTTTATCGCGTCACCAGCCCCACCACGCCTTCCTCCTTCGTATTCTGCTTCTGGGATATAATTCATTTCATCTTTGAGGCGCTTCTGTATTTTGTCTGTGCTCCTAAAATCCGCAGCTTCAACTTTATTTTGGCTATTGTTGAACTGGATTATACGTTGTACAAGATCTGCATCACCGTTGTCTATTGCAATAAAACGAGCTTGAACCATTGCATGCTTTGAAGGCAACCTCCTCGCACTACCTATTGCGCCAGTCGTTTGTGCTCCATTTACAATGGATAAACCCTCCAGCATCAATTGGTCATTTTCGTAGGAAAAACCATGAGTTAAAATTGTAAGACCGTTGTTATAAGCCCAAAAATTTTGTGGGTCGTTATCCGCAGTGTTCTTTATTCCATTATTTATGTTGGAATTGCTCGAACGAGAACCCAAGTAATCACGAATATTCGCAGAGAATACTTTCGTTTTATGCTTTTTGTATAATCGATATAAATCTTGTAGAGAAATTGCTGTGTTAAATGCTTCCCAATGGGGCCCTTTAACCGTATAGCCATCTTTACATTGTATCGTGACTGTTTCGCTTACTAAAATCGGGGTCTGACATTCTTCATACCAGTCAGACAGCATTGTTTGACCAACTTCATAGGCATGGACATCTAATTTAGTTGCTGGGAAGGCTGCGTTGAGTGCCGTTATGGCAGTCTGCTGTACAGATACAAGCTCATCATGTACGTTTAGGGACTCGGGCAAGTTATGGACATACCAGATGTAAACCGTCTTTATTTGCTTTTCACTTAAAGCTGTTCGGAAGTTAATAGCTGCTGACTTAATTCGATCAGGTACATCAGCAATGTCACGTTGGATAAGCCATGCAAGACCTGTATTGAGATCAGACGCCTTATTGGCAGGGGCTGTAGGACGCTCTTTTGTCGAGTAGTAACACTGACAAATTACAGCGTATTCGTCTTCGGTATTTATATATACGAGATCTAATTTTTTATCATCATACCCATCAGTAATTGCGTCAGCAGCTATGTTTTGAAGATCGTCTACACCAAACTTTAGGGCAAGAGAAAACAGTGCTAGTCCATTATCTCCATATTCAGTTAAATCTGAATTTGACTCGTAAGCATTCTTCCAACTACTCATATGTTCCCTTTTAGCTAACTTTAGTTGCACTGCAACCAATGTATGTTGCATCAGTAACATAATCAACAACGCAATCCAAATAGATGCTTATGACCACATAGCTTTTCAACTTGGTGTGAAGACGATCATCTTATTAAAGTGTCCAGACGATGATAGCCCATCGAATTTACCCTCGTAATACATCGCAGGAGGTCACAGCAAACAGCATTGCCAATTTGGATAACTTTTCATAGGGCTTTTGCTCGTCAATAACTTGTGAATGAGTTTTTACCTAAACAGTTTTGGGGCAAAAATCACTCATTCACTAAAATAGAACAAATTATCCAGTTGCACCTATTCAGGAATAATTACTCTCTGTCCAACCATCCCTAACTTAACCATATCATCCATAATGTTACGTATGTGGGCGTAAGATGAAGGTCCGGTATGTTGCCTTCTCTTTGCGCTTGAAACTAACAGCCTTGACTTTGCCCTTGATAGCGCCACAAAGACTGTAGAGCGTTCTTCATCAAGCTTGCTGTGACTCATACCGAATCGAAAGAATGGAAAATCTTCAAACCCCAACAAGATAACAGCCTCGAACTCCGCCCCTTTGCTCTTATGAATTGTCATCATTCGGACAGCATTTACACCAGAAATCAAATCAACAGCATCAGCCCATGAAGCAGTCTTCAATCTTGCTTTTTCCAATTCACTAAGAACCCCATTAATAGTTTCTGTCACAAAAGCCTTATGTCCATACTGACTCCAAGCATGTCCAAGGTATTCGCAAAAAAACTCATCGATGAATTGATTAGTAACTTCTCGGATATGCTCAACACCAAAAGCCTTATCTTGCATAATATCTCTTACGTTAGATATATAGTATAAGAGCGTACTAAGTTCGTAGTCCTCATAGCGGCCGCATTTAGGGTGGCTATAGAGGTAAAGATCCCTCAGGCACTCCCAAGAGGGTATATCTCTCGTTCTTGTAAGTAATGTTAGAAATGAGACGACAATCTTCCCCAAGGGCTCTGAAAGATGATCTTGCATCGCAGTTTCGTCAAAGCTCAAAACACCACATTTAAGCAATGCATTGCTTATGTGGTAACCATAGTTGTTATTGGTGTTTATTCGAAAGAGCACTGCGATATCATCGGGTTTAATACCATCTTCATTGACCCACTGGGCTATCCTTAGGGCCAATTGTTCTGCTTCTTGCTCTTCATCATGATATACAAGTATTGCGTAATCATTTGGATTAAGCGCAGTAGTTTGAGTTTGTGGGCTTGAGCTCTTATCATTAATTGGCCACCACAAAGAACCCAAGCAATTTAGGTATGTCTTAAGCTCGGGAGCCGCTCTAAAATTCGAATAAATAACTTTCAGCTCAGCATTAAAATCACGCTCGAATCGGTAAAACCCATCAGGCAACGCTTTAGCAAACTTCATAATCGCCTGTTTAGAGTCACCGACAACCGTAACGACACTTTCCGTGTTACAAAACAGCGTTTTTACAAACTCGTATTGGACACCATTTAAGTCCTGAAATTCATCTATAAAAACATACTTATATGCAACCCTAAGTGAAGCCATAAGGTCACTAGATGAATTACAGACTTCAAGGGCGATTGACGTTATATGGTCGAAGTTCAAACTTTTGGGGAAGTTGGAACTCCCACCCGTTATCTCATAATCTAAACTGGGTTGTCTGTGCTTTGGTAATACGCACATAAACCTATCCACGATACTTTTTGTAAAAGCCTCAATTGTGAAGGAGTGAAATCTCTCAGACAATTCATTCCCACACCGTAGTTGCACACGCTCTTTAAGATTCGAAGCTGCTTCCCTTTTACGAGAGATCGATAAAATACTAAATGGCCATTCACAACGTTCCGTCTCTAATAGAAAACAGGCCTTCTGCGCTAAAATTTCAGTTTTGCCTGCTCCGGGACCAGCCCAAACGGCCAAATTGGCATTGCTTTGGATGATTTCAAGTGATTTATCATCAAATGTCAGACCATCTTTGGGAACCCAAGTGTCAATCATATCGCTTACTCCGGTAAAGAAGATACTTCACGAGTAATATGCTTTATCATCTCTTTAAGGCTATGAGGAATCTTGTTTTTGTTTTTTCCGCTTCAAAGTCAATTTCCTCAAGAGCATGAATATGGGAGACTGGTTTCCCTTTGCTACCTAGAAAACGATAGTTGTACCAATTGAATCGTGCGGCATCATTTTGTTCGTTATAAAAGGCTTCAGCTATAGCTTTCGAGTAACTAGGCTTCAAAACTGCAGACTTTAAATCATCCCACGGTTTTGTCCTTGGTCCTTTCTCCCCCTCAAGCTTTACATCATAATATTCAGGAAACGCTACTTGCATTGAGTAGTCCAAATCCAAGGGAGTAGAGAAAAACACACCTTGCCCACTCAGTATCTCCAAAGCGGTTTTATTGTAATCGTTATATTTACATCCCATTGGATTCACTGAGGGATCATCAAAATCAGAATGGGGTTTTATAAGTGGTCTTATACCCCTCAACTCTTGTTGTTGAAGCACATAATCAATTCGCCCCCATCCACCACCATCCCTTCCGTAGTCCAAGTCAAGCAATGTGACATACGGGATATTTAGTCCTTCTAATAGTCGCCAGAAATGGTTTACATGCCTGCCCCCTAAGGGAGCAACACTGACAAAGCTATCATCTATATCAACGCCACAGTGTGATAATAGTTTTGGAATGACGATTTGCTCACTCTCACCCTCCCCCAAAACAACTAACCGGGCGAAATAGATCTCTGGGTATGCCTTGACCGCACCAGCAACAAATTTATATTGCTCATCGCTTGGTTCTGGTAAGTCTATCTTAGAAACAATCGTATTTAGCGACTGCTTCTCTCGCCGGAAATGCCGAATTTGTTTCGGTTCGATCCTACCAACCAAACTAGGTGAGTGTGTAGTAACCGCAACCTGAGCATTGGTCTTTTTAGCAAGCTTTGTCATGGATTTAACTATGCGCCCAAGATAGTGAGGCGCAAGATGATTTTCCGGCTCCTCTAAAGCAAGCATGGTGTATATGGGCCTCTTGAGCCTTTTCTGATCGAAATGACGTCTGTTTTCCATATCCTGGAGCGTTTTTGACTCCATCTCATGGACCGCTTGGATAATTGAGATGTGTAGAAGTGATCTCTGACCATCACTCAATCTTTCCATCGATGCAATAGCACCGGACGTAGACTCAAAAGATAAAGATATTGTTTTCAACAAATCTTCCGACTGTAAGGGTAAGAAATTGAGCTTTGCTTTACTGAAGACCTCACCCGAGTACATCTGTTTCCAGCTATTTTTTAAATGCTCCTCAATAAGGTTTACAGCTCCATTCTTTGATATTTCATTGCTAGCCTTCTCGGTATATTCCACCGCTTTTTGAAGCTCACCGTCTGGCCCTTTATTCCATTGGATAGCATCCAAGAGCCTTCCGAGCAAAATTTTGGTAGAAGAGCTTATTTCCTTAAAAGGGTTGCGGCTCGCTGGGATATAGTGAACTTGAATGTTATTTCTATCAGACCGACGAAGATCGCGTTTATCACGAGCTTCAAATTCATCCTTATCACTAAGAATGAAATAGACTGATTCATTGACAATACCTTCAGGAGACACGTCATCAACGGTTAACTCCGCCTCGAGCCTTATTCTAAGCATTGTTTTTCCACCCCCCTCAGCGTTGAAACACATTTGATTAAATGCACTCGCTACGGCGGTCAGGTCATCTCCTCCTTGAAGCTCGGGAAACTCAAACCAAGCCTCTATAAAAAGCTCTTCAGCACGAGACACACTTGATGATGAACAATGAAAATCATCAACCAAAACCTTTCTAGTGGATTCTGTTACACCAAACATTCTACTTAGAGCATGAAGTGTGGAAGTTTTACCACTACCGTTGAGCCCTATAAGGGTCGTGAGGTCTTCCTCAAACTCAATTTCTGTTGGTTTCTTTCCAAAACATTGGAAGTTTGATATACGGACTTTAGATAACTTCATCTTTAAATCAATAATTTACTGGCTGTAATAATACGTTTGTACCATGTGTTTCATTAGGAAAAACTTGATTTAGATCGCACGAGAGAGCGAATTCAAAGATTAGTTTTAGTAAGTAATATGTCTTGCCTTGCAAGTGAAGTGATCCACAACGTTAAATGGAAATGGGGCAAAAATGAGCTAGCCCCATTCCCTCCAAACCACCTAACATCACCCCCTAATCCTTCCTATGCTGGCTCTCCACTTCTTCAGCGAGCATGCCGTAGATCACGATCAGGTTATAACTGACCATACCGAGGACTTGGCCGTTTTCGATTACAGGGGCGCGGCTGATGCCGAAGCGTTCAAATAAACGGGCGCAGTATTTCACATTCATATTGGGAGAGACGCTAAGCGCGGGTTTGGTCATAATTTCATAAACGTTGACCCGTGATGGCGCGCGGTTTTTGGCGAGCACTTTTTTGGCAATGTCGTTCATTAACACAATGCCGAATTCGTCATGCTCATCGCGTTTATTGACGATAATCGCTTTTACTTCTTCTTTTCGAGCAATGCGGATCGCTTCTTCGACCGTGGTGAGCCCATCAATACACACGGCATGGGCATGCATCACATCTCTTACCGTTTTATGTTGTTTCATAACTCGTCCTTCACCACTTCGGTTAATTCTCGCATTTGGTGGGCCACGCCCACGGCATCTTCCACATCAATTTGCACCGCGATGCCACTGCCGGAGGTGGCATCAAACTCGCCCACATCATTAATGGTTTCGAGTATGGTGCGCGCTAAGTGCTCTTCCACCAAAAAGATGGCCACGTCTCGCTGCACATCCAGCGTCAGCCCTAAAAAGGTTTTCTTTTTCACCAAGCCTTCGCCACGCGCGTTGTTAATAATGGTCGCGCCGGTAGCGCCGGCTTGTCTGGCGGCATCGAGCACCGCATCGGTTTTGGCATCTTCAATAAACGCCATGATTAATTTGAACCGCATAGGCTCTCCTTACGATGAACGCTGTGCGTGCTTTTTCTGTAAATAGGCTGTGATTTGGGCATAGCCCATCACGGTGATCATCGGAAACAAACTGGCAAACGCAATTAAGCCAAACCCGTCAAGCATCGGGTTTCTTCCCGGTACGGTAGAGGCTAGCCCCAACCCCAGCGCCGTCACCAAGGGCACGGTCACGGTTGAGGTGGTCACTCCTCCAGAATCATAGGCCAAAGGCACGATAAACGGCGGAGCAAAATAGGTTTGGATCACCACCACCACATAGCCGGTGATGATGTAATAATGGAGTGGATCGCCCACCACAATGCGGTAGCATCCCAAGGCAATCCCCATTGCCACGCCGAGCGCCACCGAGGCCCGCAAGCCGTTCACCCGAATCGCCCCACCCGACACTTTGGCCGCTTTAATCGCCACTGCAATCAATGAGGGTTCAGCCACCGTGGTGCTAAAGCCAATCGCTGCGGCAAACAGATACACCCAGTAATAGGCTTGCCAGTCGATCTCGCCGCCTGCTTTGAGTGCTGCGCCGACAAAATCAGTGGCAGTAAGCTGCTCGGCCATCGACGAACCGAGTGGAAACAATGCCAGCTCGAGCCCCATTAAAAACAGGCTTAAGCCCAAAATGACATAGAAAAAGCCGAGAAAGATCCGTTTGGGATTGTTAAGCGCTTTGCGCAATACAAACAGCTGAAAGCCAAAGATGATCGCGATAATCGGGATCACATCGCGCACGGTGGAGAAAAAGGTGTCGAAGAACAGGGTGAGTGGATTATTCATGCCACCACCATGCCGTAGGCCATCACGAAGATCATCGGCGATAGCGAGGCAAAGGCAATCAAGCCAAAGCCGTCCACCATAGGATTACGTCCTTTGATCACGGTCGCCAGTCCCACGCCGAGCGCGGTGACCAATGGCACCGTGATGGTCGAGGTGGTCACCCCACCTGAGTCGTAGGCGATGCCGATAATACTCGGCGGTGCGACCATGGTCATCGCCACCACCAGCAAATAGCCGCCAATAATCAAACGGTGGATCGGCCAGCCTTTCATGATTCGCACCACCCCCAGCACAATCGCAAAGCCGACCGAGAGCGCCACGGTTAGCCGCAGGCCGTTGGCATAGTTGTCTTTGGCCGCTTCGCTGGTGTGTATCATCCCGCCATTGGCGGCGACATCTGCCGCCTCTGCCGCCACCGCGGTGAGTGCGGGTTCGGCAATGGTGGTGCCAAAGCCGAGCAAAAACGCGAACGCAATCAACCAACCTAAGCTACCTTTATGGGCAAGGGAGTGCGCCATGGATTCGCCAATCGGGAATAGCCCCATGTCTAAGCCGTATACAAATAAGGTCAGCCCGACGACCACCAGCACCAACCCAAAGGTGATGGATATCCAATTGGGCAGCGGTTGTTGCAGAACAATCACTTGAAAAAAGCCAATCACTAGGATGATAGGTAAGAGATCGCGAAAGCTTCCTAGCAATGATTTGAATAACGCTTGCATGTAGGCGACATGACTCCCTGCGCAATAAAATGAAAAACGCACCTTTTATGTGCCTATTTATGTTAGCACTCCCAATTTGGGGTGCGAGGAGCAGAAGAGAAAACTGCGCGATCAAACCGATTTTGGTTGCGGCACGTAACAGGATACAAAGCAATCACTTGCGCTAAGTCTAAAACCCTCTTAGCGTTAGTAATAATCACCATTACCCGACGTTAGGACATCAGGCATGAAACTCTTAATCACTGGCGGCACTGGCCTGATTGGTCAGGCGTTAATTCCACGCTTGCTGACCGAGCATCAAATCACTGTGTTATCCCGCTCCAAGCAAAAGGTCTCCCAGTGCTTTGGCGATAAGGTCACCCCGTTAGAGCGGCTTGATGACCTCCCTCACCTCAATGATATTGATGCCATTATTAATTTGGCGGGTGAGCCGATTGCCGATAAACGCTGGAGTGAGCAGCAAAAAGGGATTATCTGCACCAGTCGCTGGGGGCTAACCGAAAAACTGGTGGAGAAAATTCATGCCAGCAGCACCCCACCACACACCTTTATTAGCGGCTCGGCAGTAGGCTATTACGGCGATCAGCAAGACCGCAGCTTTGACGAAACCTTGGTGGTCCATGCCGATGATTTTGCCCAACATGTATGCCATCAGTGGGAGAAAATCGCCTTAAAAGGCGCGTCGCAACAAACGCGCGTGTGCTTGCTGCGCACCGGCGTGGTGTTAAGCGCTGAAGGTGGTGCGCTAAAGCGGATGATGCTGCCATATAAACTCGGGTTGGGCGGCCCAATTGGCAAAGGCCAGCAATACATGCCGTGGATTCATATTGATGATATGGTCGGTGCGATTATCCATCTGCTCAACACCCCTGAGCTTAAAGGGCCGTTTAACTGCACCGCGCCAGAGCCGGTCACCAATAAACGCTTTAGTCAGGCGCTTGCCCGTGCCTTAAAACGCCCGCACGTGTTCTTTGTCCCCACACTGGCAATTAAAACCATGATGGGCGAAGCCTCGCATTTGCTGCTCGATAGCCAGCGCGCCCTGCCTCACGCACTCGAAGATGCGGGCTTTCAATTCCAACACCCCAAGGTGGAAGAAGCCATGCAGTCACTTTTTAAATAGCGGCCCTTTCCTATCACACAGCGTGTTGCTTGCTAGCCGTTCTGCACAAAAAAGCGGGTATCAGTTTTCTTGATACCCGCTTTGTCATCGACGAATCAGACACGTTTTATCGCGTTAACGCCGTTGCGGGTCAATCAGTTTGCGCAACATCGAGGCGACCGTGACAAACACCAGCGCTACCGCCAACATCGGCAACACCGCCCAAAGCTCTGGGTGAAGGCGTACCTCCATTTCAAAGCCCCATTTCAGCAGGCCAACCATCGCCGCTTCTGCGCCCAGCACTGCCATCAGGCCAGACACAAAGGCCATCACGCCGTACTCGCTCCACAAGGTGCGCTGAATACGGGTGCGGCTCGCGCCCAAGGTGCGATAGAGGTTTATCTCCTGCTGACGCTCGCTCAGGCTGATACGCAGCAAGGTGAGCAGCAGTAATAAGCCGCTGATCACCGCCAGCCCTGCCAACACCGAAAGCGACAAGCCAATTTGACGCAAAATCGATTGAATACGGCTGCTCATGGTACGCAAATCAAGCAGCGTGACGGTCGGATACTCCCGCGCCAAGCGATTGAGCAGCGGCGTTTGCGATTCATCGAGCCTGAAGCTCACCAGCCAGTTGGCGGGTTTGTCGGCAAGCGTCTCGCGGTCGAAAATAAAATAGAAGTTAGGCCGCATATTGCGCCACTCTACCTCACGAATCGAGTTCACCGTGGCAGTAAAGTCTTGGCCGGTCACGCTAAAGGTCAGGCTGTCGCCTATCTCAATCTCCAAGCGCTCGGCAATGTCGGCCTCCACCGATACACCATTCTCAGTTGGCCAGTCTCCGGCAATCACCTCATTGTGCGACGGCAAACTGTCTCGCCAGGTAAAATTAAGCTCGCGGCGCAAGGCCTCATCCGCTTCATCACGCTCGGCTTCATCGGTGGGGATCTGGTAACGCTCACCGTTTTTGCCCACCAGCCGGCCACGCACGATTGGGTAGGCATCAGAGCGCATCAAGCTGGCGTCGTCGAGTTCACCCACATAGTCTTGCTGCTCACTCGGGGCGATATTCAGCGCAAACACATTGGGCGCATCGGGCGGCAGCATCCGTCCCCAATCAGCGAGCAAATCGGTGCGCAGCAGCCAGATGATCGCCAAGAGCATAAAGGAGATCGCCAGCGCCCCTAACTGCACGCTGCTAGCCAGTTTATTGCGGGTAATTCGGCTTAAGGCGAGCTTGACCGACGGCGCGCGCACCCGTGATTTCACCAACCTAAGCAGCCCTAACCCTGCCAGCGCCAGCAAGGCGATCATTACCGCCATCGCCCCCAGCACTGTCCATAGCAAGGTGTTGTCAAACGCCCACAGTGCAAGTGCTCCCACCGGTATCGCAATCAAAACAGCCGCGGTGCCGCGACGGCGACGCCCACGAGCCGCCTGCGATTGCACGGCCGCTAACGCGGGCGCATCCAGCAATTTAAGCAGCGGCACACCCAAGGCAGGCAGCGCCACCAAAAGCGCGACGCCGGGCGCAAGCACCCAAGGCACCCAGCCATAGCTTGGCAGCGGCGAGGGCAGCACATCGGTCAGCGGTAAGCGCAATAGTACTTCGAGGGTGTACCCCGCAGCCAAGCCCACGGCGGTGGCAAGGACAAACAATAAGGTTAACTGCCGAGCCAACCAGCGCCGCACCCATTGTTGGCTGGCACCTAAGCTTTTTAGCATCGCCACCAAATCGGCGCGGCTTTTAGCATAGTGCTGACAGGTTAGGGTTAAGGTGGCCGCAGCCATCACAATCACCAGCACCACGGTTAACGACAGGTACTGGCGACTGCGATCCAGCATATCACCGGTGCGATCGGAGGTGTTTTCATCCATCCAGCGCTCGCCATCTTGCAACGTGTAGCTGGCTTTAGCCGCGCTTAGGCTGGGCTCGTCACCGGTTAAAAAGTAGCGATAACGCACCCGACTGCCTTCGCGTACCACGCCAGCGGCAGGCACATCGGCTCGATGCATCATCACCGCAGGCATTTGGCTAAAGGGGTTAAACGACAGCTCCGGCTCGGCGGCTAAGGTGCCGCTGACGTTGAGGTCGAGGTTACCAATCGAGACGCTGTCGCCGGGTTTGACATCCAGCAAACTAAACACCCGCTCGGAGAGCCATAGCTCACCGGGTTGAATGCGTCGGTCACCGCCAATCGCTTGACCGTTTTGCTCCAACACCAAGTCGCCGCGTAGCGGATACAGGCTATCCACCGCTTTCACACTCACCAGTTGCATGTTTTGCTCGCTGAACGCCATGGTGCCAAAGCGGGTTTGGGCAGATACCGTGGCACCGGCTTGTTTAAACGCCTCAATTTGTTCGGTGTTAAGCGCCTGACGAGTACGCAGCACGGTATCGGCGGCAATCAGATTGCGCCCTTGCTGGGTGAGCACGTTTTCAATGCGATCGGCCAATGCCGACAGCGCAAACACACAGGTGATGATCAGTGCCAGCGCCACCGCCACTGGCCAAATTTGCCCGTGTAACAGTTCACGCCACGCCCAGCGATTGAGTAGTCCGTTTTTACTCGCCATTCACTCGCTCCTGTAGTTTGCCGCTGTCCATCATCAAGGTACGCTGACAACGCTTTGCCAGCGCTGGATCGTGGGTGACCAATACCAAGGTGGTGCCATGCTTTTCGTTCAGTTCAAACAATAAATCGATGATGGTCGCCGCGGTTTTTTGGTCAAGGTTGCCGGTGGGCTCATCGGCAAACAGCACTTGTGGGCGGATAATAAAGGCACGCGCCAAGGCCACCCGTTGTTGCTCCCCGCCAGAGAGCTGTGAAGGTAAGTGTGTTTCCCGTCCTTGCAAGCCCACCGAGGCCAGCAGTTGCTTGGCGCGGGTTTCATCTTCTTCCTCACCGCGAATGGTCAGCGGCAGCATCACGTTCTCAAGCGCGTTCAGTGACGGCACCAGTAAAAAGCTTTGGAACACAAACCCCACCGATTCAGCCCGCAGCGCCGCGCGCGCATCTTCATCCAAGGTGGAAAGCTTGTGGCCGAGCAGATCGACCTCGCCTTCACTGGGCGTATCTAGTCCTGCAAGCAAGGTCATTAAGGTGGATTTTCCTGCGCCGGACACGCCCATCAATGCAATCGACTCGCCTGCCTCGATTTGTAGCGAGACATCCTGCAGAATGGTAAGCGGCTGTTCGCGTGTCACGACATGTTTTGCAATTTTTTCGGCTCGAATAACAGGAGAGGCCATGTTACGCATCCTTACTTTGTTGTGTTTTTTGTGGGTGAGCAGTGCCAGTGCACAAACGCTCCTTGTCCTTGGTGACAGCTTAAGCGCTGGCTACCAAATGGCGGCTGAACAAGCCTGGCCTGCCAAGCTGCCGCGCGCGCTCAACGACCATGATGTCGAGGTTGAGGTGATTAACGCCAGTATTTCCGGTGACACCACCGCCAATGGCCTGCAGCGTCTGCCGCAATTATTAGAACGCCACCAGCCCGAATGGGTGCTGATTGAACTCGGCGGCAATGATGGCCTACGCGGTTGGCCATTTAACCGTATACGAGACAACCTTAAGCAATTGATCACTCAAACCCGCGCAGCCGATGCCACGCCGTTGTTGGTGCAAATTCAAATCCCGCCTAATTATGGTCAGCGCTATGCACAAGGATTTGCTGATATTTATCCTACACTGGCAGAGCAAACACAAACCCCATTACTGCCCTTTTTTATGGAGACTGTGATCCAAAAGCCTGAATGGATGCGTGACGATGGCATTCACCCGATGCCGGCCGCACAAGCTTGGATTGCCGATTTTATGGCGGAAAAGCTTGCACCTTATTTGTCTGATGCGACTCAATCATGAACGGGGATCTTATGGACGCTGCCTCACCGCTCAATAACGCCATTTTAATCACCGGCTGCTCCACCGGCATCGGCTATGCTTGCGCCAAAGCCTTGCATAAGCAAGGGCACACGGTGATCGCCAGTTGTCGAAAGCCAGACGATGTCAGCCAGTTACAGCAAGAAGGCTTAACCTGTATCCAATTGGATGTATCAGACACGGCCAGCATCAACCAAGCAGTCGAAGCGGTCGAGCAAATGACAGGTGGCAAACTCTTTGCAGTGTTTAATAACGGTGCTTATGGCCAACCCGGCGCGCTGGAAGATTTGCCCACAGAGGCCTTACGCGCTCAGTTTGAGACCAATGTGTTTGGCTGGCACCATTTAACCCAAGCCTTATTGCCGATGCTGCTTAATTACGGCGAAGGACGCATTGTGCAAAACAGCTCGGTGCTGGGCATCGTGGCATTGAAGTATCGCGGCGCCTATAACGCCAGCAAGTTTGCCCTCGAAGGCTGGACCGATACTTTGCGTTTAGAGCTGAGCGACACACCGATTAAGGTGAGCTTGATTGAGCCTGGCCCAATTGAAACGGCATTTCGTGCCAATGCGCTCAGCGCCTTTAAACACTGGGTCGACCCCAATAAAAGCCGTCATCAACAGGCCTACCAAGCCCAACTTGACCGCCTCGCGGCGGACGAAGGCGGCAACAAATATACCCTGCCCGCCGACGCGCTTGTCGCACCATTGACGCATGCCTTGTTCTCGCCTCGCCCCAAGATACGTTATCGAGTCACTCAGCCCACGGTGTGGATGGCGGTTCTAAAACGCGTGTTACCCAGCCGCTGGCTGGATCGGGTCTTGCTCAAAGGCGGTTGATGCAACAGCGAAAAAAACGCCAAAAAAGCGTGGTTGCTGTCGCATTTGTCATACGCTTGTCATAGACGAGCGCTAATCTGTCCGTCACCGGTGGAAAACGTCCTTTAGAACACTATCCACCAATAACGCAACACCCTCGATAACAATCATAAAGGAGCCGGCTGATGACCTTACATCAATTGAACTGGCTCTGCTTGAGCGTCGCTTTGTGCGTGGTGCTCGTGTTGTAACTCGCACTTGCTTTGTAATGACTTCGCTTGCAGACCGACGAAACAGGCCACCCTTGGGTGGCTTTTTCGTGCCTGTTACGTTTCGCCCCTTTTCGCCTTTCGGTACTATCCGCCATCACTCGCCCAAATACACGCCCAGTTGCTTGAATTTCTGCACGTTTGCCCCCACCCTTAAGGAAAATCCACTTGGTCAGGATCCATGATGAACGCAAACTATATCGTCGAATTAACCGAGCATAATTTTCAGCAGATTCTAGAGTCGTCGTCTCGCACGCCCGTATTGGTGTACTTCTGGGCGAACATGATGCCTGAAAGCGTGGAGCTTAAGCCCACGGTTGAACAAATTGCTCACGACAGCCATGGCAGCTTTACGCTGGCAACTATCGACTGTGAAGCGCAGCAGCTGATTGCCGCGCAGTTTGGCGTGCGAGCGCTGCCAACCTTGGCGCTGTTTAAAGACGGTCAACCTGTGGATGGTCTTGCCGGCCCGCAAAATGAAGAGACCGTGCGCGAGATGCTCAATAAGCATTTGCCCAGCCCAGAAGATCAAGCGTTTGAGCAAGCCCGTCAGCTCATGGCCGAAGGCAATTACACCGATGCCTTGGTGATTTTAAAGCCACTGGAAACCAGCCACGGCGATAAAGGCGAGTATAAGCTGGCGATGGCTGAATGCTTGGTCGAGACTCATCAGTTTGATGCGGCGCAAGCGCTGCTCGATACCGTGCTGATGCAAGACCAAGACGCGACCTACAAAAGTTTGGTGGCAAAAATTGAGCTGCATAACCAAGCGATTGATGCCCCTGAAATTCGCCGTCTGCAGGCCCAACTCGAAGAGAACCCAGACGACGCCAACGTCGCCTATGAATTGGCGGTGCAATTTAATCAGATTAATCGCAGTGAAGAGGCGCTGGAGTTACTGATGAACATTCTTCGCCGCGATATGAATCATGCCGAGGGTGAAGCCAAGAAAACCCTGATGGATATTCTTACCGCACTCGGCCAAGGCAATGAAGTGGCGTCGCGTTATCGTCGTCAGCTCTACTCACTGCTTTACTAACGGTTAGTTTGTCAGGGGCGATTCAGTCTCTGACGCGCAACAACTTGAGGAGCTGGTGTCTAATTCACCTAGCTCACTGTCACCGCGCAGTGCTTCGATGATCGGGCACTGCGCGTCTCCATCACCGGGACACGCTTGGGTGAGCGCTTGAAGGGTGGTTTTCATCGCCGCCAGTTCTGCGATTTTCTCATCAATTTCTACCAGTTTACTTTCGGCGCGCGCTTTGACATCGGCACTGCGTAAAGACGGATCGCGCGATAACGCCAACAAATCCGCACTTTCTTCCAAGGTAAACCCCACCAATCGTGCACGGCGGATCATTTGCAGCTCATTGATATGCTGCTCGCGATAATCGCGATAGCCGTTCTCCGCTCGATGCGGTGGCGTGATCAGCCCTTTCTGCTCATAAAAGCGAATGGTTTTGCTGGTTAAGCCGGTTTTTTCTGCCACTTGTTGAATTTTCATTTCACTCGCTTGACCTTCCAGTAGCTATAAGGTTTACAGTTTAGCCTAACTGAAGTTGCGACAATCGCCAACATCGAATGACGTCAGGCGATAAGGAGAGGCAATGACCACCACCGACACTAACATCACCTACTACACACTGCCGCTGAGTGGCTTAAGCTGCCAAGGCTGTGTGAAAAAAGTGACAAAAGCGCTTGATGATATCGACGGGGTTCGCATTGAGGACATTGACACCCAGTCAGTGTCATTAGAAGCCCTGGGTGAGAGCACTGAGTACCCGCTACGCCAAGCGGTTACCGCGATTGAAGCGCTCGGCTATCAGGTCGGCTACCGTCACTACTTCACCTTAAGCGGGCTAAACTGCGGCCGTTGTGTGGCCAAAGTCGAAGCAACGCTGGACGAGCAGCCCACGGTGTTTTCTCATTCGGTGAGTAAAACAGAGGCGCACGTCCACACCAGCTTAACTGCTGATACGTTGATTAAAATGGTTGATCAGCTCGGCTATCAGGCTGAGCTTGCCACCAACGATGACCAAAGCGCTCATACTGACCATGACGCAACCTCAGACATGGACAGTGATAAAGAGTCAGACGCCGAGCTCAGTGACAGTTCACACAACCGCTCCGCCGCTTCTGGCTCTGAACAAGCGCATTCATCCAGCGATGACACCGCAAAAACTACCAACCAGACGACCCGTCAGCAATACGTATTATCGGGAATGACCTGCGCTAGCTGTGTAAGCAGTGTCGAAAACGCGATCAACAGCGTTGATGGTGTGGCCAATGTAAGTGTGAATCTGGCCGAGCGCAGTGCGATTGTAAAAGGCAACGCCGCACCTGACTCCATCGTTGAGGCCGTGGAAAACGCTGGCTATGGCGCAGAGAAAGTCGAGGATGACAATGATCGTCGCGAGCGCCAGCAGCACCAACAAGCCGCCGAGTTAAAAAACTTTAAACGCAGCACGATCGCTGGCTTGGGCCTGGGTGGCCCGATAATGGCTTGGGGGATATTGGGTGGCAGCATGACCATTCAATCCACCCAGGATCAGTGGGCGTGGGGCGCGGTGGCCATCCTTACCCTCTTGCTGCTCGCCACCGGGGGCCGTCATTTCTTCGCCAATGCCTGGCAAGCACTGAAGCACAAACGTGCCACCATGGATACCTTGGTAGCGCTAGGGACAGGCGCGGCATGGCTCTACTCTACTGCGGTGGTACTCGCCCCTGCCCTGTTCCCCGAGCAGGCTCGTCATGTGTACTTTGAAGCCTCAGCGATGATCATTGGTTTAATCAGCTTAGGCCACGCGATAGAAGCGCGTGCGCGTGCCAATACCTCCAAAGCGCTTGATCAGCTACTTGATTTGCAGCCGCCCACGGCGCTGGTTATCGAGAACGGCCAGGAGACGGAGCGCCCGCTTGATGAAATTAAACAAGGGATGACGCTACGGGTAAAACCGGGGGCGAAAGTGCCGGTAGATGGCGAAGTGGTCGATGGCAACAGCTATATCGATGAGTCGATGCTCACGGGTGAACCCGTGCCGGTCAGCAAACAACAGGGAGACACCCTGCACGCCGGGACAGTCAACCAAAAAGGGAGCTTGACGTTTAAAGCCACCGGCGTCGGTAGCGATACCATGCTGGCGCGTATTATCGATTTGGTGCGCGAAGCTCAAAGCAGTAAACCCGAGCTGGCCAAGCTTGCCGACCGCATTTCCGCGGTGTTTGTACCGATCGTGGTCGCCATTGCGTTGGTCACAGCGGCTATCTGGTATGTTGTCGGCCCCGAGCCGTCGGTCAGCTACATGCTAGTCACCGCCACCACGGTGCTAATTATCGCGTGTCCATGTGCGCTTGGCCTCGCCACGCCTTTATCGGTCACCGCGGCGGTCGGTCGCGCTGCCGAAGTCGGGGTATTAATTCGTGATGCGGATGCGCTACAAACCGCGGCCAAACTCCACACCTTGGTCTTTGATAAAACCGGGACATTGACACGCGGCCAGCCGGAAGTGACCAATGTAAAAGCGATTAACGACGACCAAGCGCGCTTGATGGCGATCGCCGCCTCGCTGGAGCAACACTCCGAGCACCCGCTGGCACAGGCCATTGTTAATTATGCCAAGGCACAGGATCTGTCGCTGCCAACGTCAAACGACTTTAACAGCGAATCTGGCAAAGGGATCCAGGCGCAGATTGATGGTACGCGTTACTTCATTGGCAACCAAGCCTGGATGGACGCACAAGGGATCGAGACTTCCTCCCATAAAAGTGACATTGATGCCATGACTCAGCGTGGCGAGACCGCTATCTATCTTGCCAATGCAGACAGTGTGCAAGCGCTGATTGGCGTCAGTGACCCCATTCGTGACGATGCGATTGACGCTGTGGCTAACCTGCAATCGCAAGGCCTCGAAGTGATCATGCTCTCTGGTGATCACCCTGATACGGCCAATGCCATTGGTCGTCAGCTAGGGATTGATCACGTGATTGCTGGGGTGCTACCCGATGAGAAATCGGAACAAATTCAACAGCTGCAACAGCAAGGCAAGCGCGTCGCTATGGTTGGTGATGGCATTAATGACGCCCCGGCACTCGCACAAGCCGATGTGGGTGTCGCTATGGGCAGTGGCAGTGACATTGCCATAGAAAGTGCGCAAATCACTCTGATGCACCAGCACCTGGGGGCATTGGCTAACGCGATTGCTTTGTCTCAAGCCGCCGTGCGCAATATGAAGCAGAACCTCTTTGGTGCCTTTATTTATAACACCTTAGGGATCCCAGTCGCGGCCGGTATCCTTTATCCATTCACTGGCATGTTGCTCAGCCCAGTAATCGCAGGGGGCGCGATGGCGCTATCTTCGATTACGGTTGTCACCAACGCCAATCGACTACGTTTTTTCAAAATAAAATCAAACAATAAGTAACAAGGAGCGAGAATGAAGCGTTTACAACTACTTGTAGCAACAGTGGGTCTAATGAGCGCCTCGGCAATGGCCGCGAGCGGTGTGGTGTATAAATCGCCCAGCTGTGGCTGTTGCGACGATTGGGTTGAGCACATGACGCAAGCCGGTTTTGAGCTGGAGGTTAAACCGCATGACGATATGGCGTCCATCAAGCAAGAAATGGGTGTGCCTGCCGATATGCAGTCGTGCCACACCGCACGCATCAACGGCTATGTGATTGAAGGGCATGTGCCAGCCAAAGAGGTGAAAAAGCTACTCGCTACCCATACTGGGTTAGAAGGGCTGGCGGTAGCTGGCATGCCGATCGGCTCGCCGGGCATGGAATATGGTGACCGCCACCAGCCCTACACAGTGATGGCGTTTGATGACGCAGGCAACACACAAGCCTTCCAGCATTACCCAAAACCATAAGCTCACCGTCAGCATAACGAAAAAAACCCCAGCCTCTCGGCTGGGGTTTCTTATTGGTCGGTGAAGAGGGATTCGAACCCCCGACCCTCTGGTCCCAAACCAGATGCGCTACCAAACTGCGCTATTCACCGTTGATGCTTTTTACGTCAACCAAGTAACCTTCGATCACTCAGCTTTAAAATAATGGTCGGTGAAGAGGGATTCGAACCCCCGACCCTCTGGTCCCAAACCAGATGCGCTACCAAACTGCGCTATTCACCGACATCTCTGACAAGTTTTACGAATGGGCAGTGAACTTGTCAAGCAGCTTGGTATGCGTTTAAGTGCATCCTGCCTGCTGAGGTCGCCTATCATACTCAAGCATCACGAAACCTCAAGCCCTAGCGGCGTATTTTTTCATTCAACCACTTTAAACGGTGAAACTCGCATCAGTTGCGCACAGTTTGTGATCAGATCGTTGTTAACAAATGTTGATAATTTGTTCGCCATTTCTCTTGATCCTGATCAGTATTCAACCTGCTTCCTATTGGCATCCTGACCCTACATTAACGGATACGAGGGTACAGACTATGGACTTTTGGCTTGATCTACTTTTCGGCAACGCCGTGGGCTTGTCATCCATGATTGTCATCATCTGTACATTTGGCCTGATCAGCTTTTTCGGCGGCTATTTTGTCTACAAAGTGATGACTTCCAAACCTCAATAACCTGTTTTATTGCCTACCTATCTTTAAGCAAACTTGCTTAACCTGGAGTTGCATGGTTGGTCACAGAGTGTGGCTCTAGGTTTCTTTTTTTATTTTCGTTTATACTGTCCCTAAATGACTCCACGACGCACATGGCAATGTAGTGATGAGTGATAAAAACGAATTTGAGCTGTTCCGAGAAATGATGTCAGATGTCGCGCCCATCAAGCAGGACACGGTTGAGGATCAAACAGGATCGCATCAGCCTACTGAAGCCCAGCTTGCACGCCAACAAGCCGCGCAGAAGCTGGCAAACAGCGATCCTGAATACCTGTCACTCGAGTACGCCCAGATGGTCAAGCCCGACGAGGTGATGGCCTACAAGCGCGATGGCGTGCAGGATGGCGTGTTTCGTAAACTACGACTAGGCAAATATGACGTCAACGCCAGGCTCGACCTGCACAAGATGTCATTGGAAAAAGCCCGCGATGAAATTTTACGTTTTTTAAAACAATGCCAGCGTATGGATGTGCGTACCGTGATCATTGTGCATGGAAAAGGCGAGCGTAGTAACCCACAGGCAATGATGAAAAGCTATGTCTGTCAGTGGCTACAACAAATTTCAGATGTGCTCTGCTACCATTCGGCTCTGCGTCACCAAGGCGGTACCGGCGCGTTGTATGTGATGCTGAAAAAAAGCCAAGAGAAGAAGCTAGAAACCCGCGAGCGCCACTTAAGTCACCGCCCCTAAATGCAAAAAGACTGGCGGGCTGCCAGTCTTTTTATTAACGCGTCTGTTTGTTGCCTCTAGCTTCGCCTCACTATTGCAGCGTCACCACCACACGTACCGCCAGCGCAATCAATACCACGCCTGAAAGCTTATCCACCCACGCGCCGTGGTGACGTAGCTTGTCGACAATGGCTGGGCTAGACAACAAAAAGGCTATCAAGGTGTACCAAAGCCCATCAATCAATAATGGTGTCAACACAATCACACTACGACTAAATAAGTCCGTACCCACCGCAACAAACTGACTAAACAAAGCAATAAAAAATAGCGCCAGCTTTGGGTTGAGCATTGAGATCATCGCCCCATCGCGTGCCGCCTCGCCTAAACTGGCGGGTTGTCCCGCTTCTAATTTAGCTGCCACCCCGCCTTTACTGAGCAATGATTTCACCCCTAACCAAGCAAGGTACCCAGCGCCGGCATAGGCAATAATGGTAAAGAGTAGCGGAGACTGCTTAAAAATAACCGCCAGCCCTAACATGGTAATGAGCGCATAGAGGCCAACCCCTAAGGCATGCGCCCATGAAGCGACAATGCCATGTAAGCGGCTATTGGCAAGACTATGCTTTGCCATTACTACCAAACTAGGACCTGGCGACATCGCTCCTAGCATGCAAACCAACGCGAGCGACGCCCAAATGGTAAGTGTCATCTGTGTATCCTTCTTATTTATTCGCCAATCGCGGCATAATGCCCTGCAGTTAAAGACAGCAGATCGTCCGGTGAGAGTTCGATTTCCAGTCCACGCCGCCCGGCACTGACACAAATGGTCTCAAACTGCTGTGCGGAGCTGTCGACAAACGTCGGTAGCCGCTTTTTCTGGCCTAGGGGGCTGATCCCGCCCACCAGATAGCCTGTTGTGCGCTGTGCCACTTGCGGATCGGCCATGGTCGCTTTCTTGCCACCCGCCGCTTTGGCAGCGGCTTTTAGATTAAGACTGCCTTTCACCGGGACAACCGCCACCGCCAGCTGCTTGCTGTCACCATTAATACAAAACAATAATGTTTTGAATACCCGAGCCGGGTCTTGCCCTAACGCTTGGACAGCTTCTTCACCAAAGTTAAGGTTATTGGGATCGTGCTGGTACTGGTGAACTTCAAACGCAATGCCTTGTTTTTCTGCTAATTTGATTGCAGGCGTCATCGTTTTGCCACTTGTTTGTAAACCAGTCACTAATGATTACATAAAAAAAGCGGCACCGCATCGGTACCGCTTTTTGTTCTGACAATCTTACAGCCATTTATTTGTAAACGATCTCGCCTTGTGGCGCATAGTCGTTAACATCGATTGGGCTGTTGTCTTCCAGGTAGTCTTTCAGTACTTCTGCATCAACAAAGCCAGTATTGACGTTACCAGGGTGGTTAGTCAGTTTTGGATAGCCGTCGCCGCCCGCAGCGTTAAAGCTTGGCACGGTGAAGCGATAGGTTTTATCCATATCAATAGGCTCACCGCCAATCTTCACGTCATGGACTTTACCGTCTTCAACGGCCATCGACAGACCCGCAAATTGCGCGTAGGCACCCGAATCAACTGGCTTGGTCCCTACCACATTCAGGTAATCCATCACTTCTTTACCGCTCATGTCGGTATAGGTGACCATGTTGCCAAACGGCTGCACTTTAAGCACATCTTTATAGGTGATGTCGCCGGCAATGATAGAGTCACGCACACCGCCTGAGTTCATGACCGCAAAGTCTGCTTTGGCGCGCTCCATGTGAGCAGTTGCAATTAGACGGCCTAGGTTGGTCTGCTGGAAGCGCACAATGTTGCGATCGCCCACTAACTTGCCATTGCTCTCAGCAATTTTCACGCTCAGCTTCTCTTGGCCTTTGTCTTGGTAAGGCTTCAAGAAATCATACAGCGCTTGGTCTTTTTCAATTTCATCTTGAATAAAGACGCGTTTTTTCTCGCCATCAACCTTAATTTTCTTCTTCAGGTTAACCGGGATCAGGTCATAGCTAACCAGGCTAAGGTCGCCGTTTTGGAATTCAAATTCCGCTTTACCGACATACTTGCCCCACTCATGGGCTTGCATAATCCACGCGCCATTTTGTTGGTCCGGCGTACAGGCATCACCAGGCTCGAAGCTCTTGTTATACATGTTCGGGCCTTCCATACACACCGGCTCTTGTGAGTGGCCACCGATGATAAGGTCGAGATCACCTTCATCCATGTAACGCGCTAGCGCCACATCGCCCGGGGCGTTAACACCACTTTTACCGTCTGCATAGTGACCCATGTGGGTCGCCGCAATGATGATGTCAGGCTTCTCGGTTTCTTTGAGCTTGGCGATCACTTTTTTCGCTTCCGCTTTCGGGTCACGGAAATCGAGCGAGCCAATGTATTCTGGGTTACCGATTTTGGCCGTGTCTTCAGTGGTCAGACCCACAACCGCAATTTTCAACCCATTGCGCTCAAACATCTCGTAAGCCTGATACTTACGTTCACCGGTTTCTTTGTCGTAAATGTTGGCAGAGAGCATCGGGAAGTCGGCCCACTGCATTTGCTGTTCAAGCACGCTAAGCGGGTTATCGAACTCGTGGTTACCAATGGCCATTGCATCGTAACCAATTTGGGTCATCCCTTTGAAATCAGGCTCCGCTTGCAGCAAATCTGACTCTGGTACCCCCGTGTTGATGTCACCGCCCGACAGGAGCAGTACTTCGCTGCCTTCCGCTTTAGCTTCTGCGCGCAGATCATCAATTAGGGTTTTACGTGCTGCCATGCCGTATTCGCCATAGCGGTTGTGCCAGAAACGACCGTGGTGATCGTTGGTATGAAGAATGGTGAGTTTATAAGTGGTATCTGGCGCCCAACCTTGCTCTTGTGTCTCTGAACCAGAGTTGGCACAGCCTGCCAATGATGCAATTAACGCAGCGCTGACCGCTGCCTTTAAACAAAGACGTTCCTTCATGATCATAGACCTTTTTAGCGATGGATAAACCACCATCGACATCATTGTCGGTGGTTATAAAACGCTATCTAGTCTAAAAGAATTGATGCTATGGTGCTGAGTGATTTCAGATTTTTGTTGCTGTGATCACCTTACAACGCCTAGCTAAGGCGACTTTGGTGATCGAGACAAAATTTCTAGAGCCTGCACTCTAGACAGATCAAAAACGGCGCAGCCTTTGCTTACCTATCTAGACAAGAAAAGACAGCGCCGTGATGTGTCAACCGTAGCGATTAAGCGCGACGCGCTTGCCACCATCGGCGGCTAATCACCGCAATCAATGCGGACGCGGCGAGGAAGAAACAGTAGTAAGAGTGGCTAACAATCACCAACGGCGACAAGCCAAAGCTCGCGCCAAGGAGCAGGATTTGTGCGCCATAAGGGATCAGGCCTTGTACCACGCAGGAAAAGATATCCAGTAAGCTGGCACTGCGTTTGGCCGGCACCGAGTGCTCACTGGCAATGTTTTTCGCCACTTGCCCAGAGACCACAATCGCGACCGTGTTGTTGGCGGTACACAAGTTGGAAAAAGACACTAACAAGGCAATACCAAATTCACTCGCGCGGGAGTGATGCGAGCCACGTTTTTTCTCAAAGCGGGCGATCACTCGATTGACGGCTTGGGTCAAAAAGCTCAGTCCGCCTTGGCAGCGCATCAGCTCGGCAATTCCGCCAATCATCAGCGACAGAACAAAGATTTCTTGCATGCTGGCAAAACCTGCTTTGACCTCTTGGCTGAAAGTCAGCAGCGTGAAGTCTGGGGTGCTCATTAACCCCACACACAGCGCCAATGCAATCCCAGCGGTGAGCACCACAAACACGTTTAATCCCGCCAGCGCCAATACAATGATCGACAAATAGGGTAATACCGCCAGATAGTTAATGCTCTTTGGTGCGTCAACGGGTGCGCTTTGGTTGTTAAACACAAACAGAATAATCGCGGCAACCGCGGCGGGAATGGCTATCCCCACGTTCTCTTTGAATTTGTCGCGCATGCTACAGCCTTGTGAGCGCGTCGCGGCGATGGTGGTGTCAGAGATAAAAGAAAGGTTATCACCAAACATCGCCCCGCTTAGCAGCACACCGGCCATTACGGCTGGTGCCTGCCCCGTGGCTGTCGCCATGTTCAATGCAAAAGGTGCTAATGCGGCAATGGTGCCCATTGAGGTGCCCATTGCCGTTGAGATGAAAGCGGCAATCACAAATAGCCCGGGTAAGATTAAGCTTTCTGGGATCAGGGTCAGTCCGAGGTTAACCGTGGCCTCTACCCCACCCGTGGCATCGGCAACCGCGGAAAAGGCGCCAGCGAGCAAATAAATCAAGCACATGGCAATAATGTCGCCGTGCCCCATACCGCGAATAAACTGTTCAATGGCGGTGTTCAGACGCTCACGGCTCAAGCCAATGGCCAAAATCACTGCTGGCAGAATAGCAACGTGCGCAGGAAGCTGATAAAACGCGTAGTCCGCGCCTTCTAGGGTAAAATACACGCCCGCCCCGATAAAAAGGGTTAGAAATAAAAGTAGGGGGAGGAGTGCGAGCGCTGAGGGTCGCGGTGTGGTGTTTGCTGATGTTGTCATGGCAGTTTTTGTAATACCTCTTTTAAAACTGTGATCAAGGTTACAGACCTCTAGCCGTCCAGTCAACAAATGGACGTCTAAACATCTAAATATCTTGATTGCTTGTCTAGATTGCTGACGGGTTGCTCAGTTAATAACTCTGAATTCGTGCTTGGATGCATGCGACCACTTCGTCATGCCTGCCATGTCGTGTGTCCGCAGATACAAAAAAAGCTGCCATTTCGGCAGCTTTCTTATCGGTATCGATCGACTGTTAATTAGCGGATATCGATCTCTTCAAAGTTTTTAATCACATCATCCAGCGACTTCATTTGTGCCAGGAAAGGCTCAAGTTTGTCCAATGGTAGCGCTGACGGCCCATCACAACGCGCATTGTCTGGGTCTGGGTGCGCTTCGATAAACAAACCGGCAATTTTGGTGCCTAAACCCGCACGAGCCAGATCAACCGTTTGTTGACGGCGTCCACCCGATGCCGCGCCTTGTGGATCACGGCATTGCAGCGCATGGGTAACATCAAAGATGATCGGGCTGCCTTTAGAGGCCTTTTTCATCACATCAAAGCCCAGCATATCCACCACCAAGTTATCGTAACCGTGGCAGCTACCACGCTCACACAAGATCACCTTCTCGTTACCGCACTCGGCAAACTTATCGACGATGTTTCCCACTTGTCCAGGGCTCATAAATTGGGGTTTTTTAACGTTGATCACCGCATCCGTTTTGGCCATCGCTGCCACCAAGTCGGTTTGACGGGCTAAGAACGCTGGTAGCTGGATCACGTCCGCCACTTCCGCTACGGGTGCCGCTTGCTCTTGCTCATGAATGTCGGTGATCACTTTGACGCCAAAGGTGCTTTTCAGCTCTTCAAAGATCTTCAGGCCTTCTTCCATTCCCGGTCCACGGTATGAGTGCACTGACGAGCGGTTCGCTTTGTCGAATGAAGCTTTAAACACATAGGGAATGCCAAGCTTGTCGGTGACCTTGACGTAATGCTCACATATTTGCATGGCCAAATCGCGTGACTCCAGCACATTCATGCCAGCAAACAAGGTAAACGGGCGATCATTGGCAACCGATGTATCGCCAATGTGGACGGTTTTTTGCGTCATACAGGTATCCTTAGTCATGCGTCATCACGCATCAATGTAACGTCGGTTGCTCTTCGTTAAGCGCTTTTACTTGCATTTTTAGCAGCTCTGCTGCCGGGTCATCCGGGCATTGCTCAATAAAATACTCGTAATCAGTCGCCGCCACACGATCACAATCCAATTGTTGGAAAATATAGCCGCGGTCGCGAATTTCGTAAGGATCATCAGGGCTAAAGGTCAGCGCCAGCTCACTACAACGCAGCGCCATGGCATACTTTTCTTCCCGTAACAAAGCACTTTTCGCCACGGTCAGCCAACGGCCGATAATGGTCGGGTTGTCACTGGACTGCAAGTGCGACGCTTCAAGCTCGGCAAGTGGCCCTTGGCTCCCTTTGAGCCAGCCACGTAAAATGCGCTCGTTAACCCGTTCGCCGTTAAACGGGTTGATGAAAACGGGGGCGTCCTCTAATTCATCAATACGCAGCACGAGCTGGCTGGGAAACGCCATTGGTTTAACGGGCAACGACAAGCGCTCGCACAGGTATAAGAAGACGGCACCCAATGAGGCTGGGATCCCAGTTTTACGCTCTAACACCTTATTAATAAAAACATTGTCAGATGAAAAGTACTGCTCAATGTCTCCTTTAAATTGCCACTGGTGATAAAACAGACGACACAGGCCATCTAGGCGTAACGCCATATCAGGCTCGGCACCAAGCTGATGCTCGGCTTCGTCGGCAAGACGGTCCAGTGACGCTTTCACTTGATGCACATCGACAGACGGGTCGATGGCATGGTTGAGGGTTGCAGCCCCTTCAGCCAGTGTCAGCGCGTCTAGTTGTTGATCGGTTAATGGCATCATGTTTATCCCATTACGTGAGGAACTTTGAGTAGTGCAAGGTTAGCCGCGGCATACGCCCACCCTAATGCGCCTAAAAAGGCTACCGTTCGGAATAATTTGCCTCGGCTGTAGTGCAAGGCGACAAAGCCCAAAGCAATGTAAGCTAAGACACAGGTCAGCTTTTCCGTCAGCCACGCGCCAGATTCGGTGAAGGGAATAAACCCGGTCACAAAAATCAGCGCAACACCGGTGCTTAGTAATAGGGTATCGACCACGTGCGGGGTGACCTTAACCCATTTTTTATTCATCATCTCACTGCCACGCATCACCCAGATAAATCGGATCACGAATAACGAAAGGCTTAACACCACGGTCAATAAGTGGGTGTGCTTGAGGGCCATGTAGATCATAACGATTCCTGCTTCCTATCAGTGTCAGTTAAAGTCGCTGTACCAAGGTGACTCTATCGAGCCCAGCGTAGTCTTGTTGTGTTTTGGCATCGAGCCAGCCGGCGTCTTTCCATGCCGCCCGGACCGCTTCGCCTTGATTGTAACCATGCTCGACCATCAACCAGCCCCCATCGACCAGGTACGTGGGCGCAATTTTACCGATATGACGAATCGCGGCTAAGCCACTTTCTTCGGCTACCAAGGCACTGGCAGGCTCAAAGCGGACATCGCCTTGCTGAAGGTGTGGATCATCGCCATCAATGTACGGTGGGTTACTCACAATCACGTCAAACCGATTCATATCACTGAGTGCGCTGAACCAGTCGCTTTGAATAAAATGTGCGTTTGAGAGGTGGTTGTCGTGCGCATTTCGGCTTGCCAAGGCCACCGCTTCAGGCATCAAGTCAACCCCCACGACAGTGATATCGGGGCGCTCGCTGGCAATGGCTAAGGCCACGGCGCCCGTCCCTGTACCTAAATCCAGTACACGACAAGGCGTCGGAGGTAGCACGGCCAGCGCTTGCTCCACCAGCAGCTCGGTTTCAGGGCGCGGGATCAAGGTCGCCGGTGAGACACTGAGTCGTAGCGTCCAAAAATCGCGATAACCCAAAATATACGCCACGGGCTCACCTTGGAGGCGACGAGCAAACAACTGACGAAATTGCGCCAATTGTGCTGCAGTGAGTTTGCGCTCTGGCCAGGTGTAAAGGTAACTGCTTGGCTGTCCTAACACATGGCAGAGTAACGCCCTTACGTCGACGCCTGCAGAGCCGCCCGATAAGGCGGTCAGCTCTGTGGTGCTATCGGCCAGTAATGCGCTGATCGTCGCTGTCATTATTGCTGCTCAGACAAGGCGGCAAGTTGGTCGGCTTGGTGCTCTTGAATCACCGGGTCGACCAAGCTATCCAGGTCACCTTGCATCACATCGTCGAGGCGATACAAAGTCAGGTTGATTCGGTGATCCGACACCCGCCCTTGCGGATAGTTGTAGGTGCGAATCCGGTCTGAGCGGTCGCCCGAGCCCAACAGGTTGCGGCGCGTCGACGCCTCTTCTGCGGCGCGCTTTTCTTCTTCCGCCTTAATCAAACGTGCCGCCAATACCGACATCGCTTTAGCGCGGTTTTTGTGTTGTGAGCGCTCATCCTGACATTCCACCACTGTACCAGTCGGCAAGTGAGTAATACGAATGGCAGAATCTGTGGTGTTGACGTGCTGACCACCGGCACCGGATGCACGGAAGGTGTCAACTTTCAGATCGGCTGGATTAATCTCTGGCGCTTCCGCTTCTGGGATTTCTGGCAAAATCGCTACAGTACAGGCCGAGGTATGCACGCGCCCTTGTGATTCTGTTGCGGGCACGCGTTGTACACGATGGCCGCCAGATTCAAACTTCAGCACACCATACGCGCCTTCACCGGCAACACGGGCAATCACTTCTTTAAAGCCGCCGTGCTCCCCTTCACTGGCACTAATAATTTCCAGTTTCCAGCCGCGCTGCTCAGCATAACGGCTATACATGCGGAATAAATCCCCAGCAAAAATCCCAGCTTCATCTCCACCGGCACCGGCACGAATTTCCAGGAAGCAGTTGCGGTCATCGTTCGGATCTTTTGGCAGCAGCAGGATCTGGAGCTGATCGGTCAGTGATGCAATGGTTTGTTCAGCCTGCGCCACTTCTTCTTGCGCCATTTCACGCATCTCTGCGTCATCTTCGTTGGCCATCTCTTTTGCAGCCGCTAAGTCTTCTTGCGCTTGCTTGAACTCAGTGAAGCACTTGATCACCTCTTCCAGCTGCGAATACTCTTTCGACAACGCGCGGAATTTGTTCTGATCATTAATGATGTCTGGGGTGCCGAGCAGGTGCTGGACTTCTTCGTAACGCTCAGATAGCGACTCTAGCTTGGCTAATATTGATGCTTTCATATGTCTCTTCGTTAGTTGTCACTGTCCAGCCCCAGACAAACACGCATCACCGCCAGTTTATCTGGTTCACCATTTTGTGCAGCTTGCTGCATCGCCTGCGTGGGGGGGTGGATCAGTTTATTGGTCAGACGGTTACTCAGCTGGCGTAATACGCTTTCTGCGTCAGCGCCATTGGCTAGAGCCTGAATACTTTGCTCCAATTCCGCCTGTTTAATGTGTTCAGACTGTGTACGATACTGCTTGATACTGTCTACCGCTTCGCGTGAGCGCAGCCAGCGCATAAAATCAGCACTCTCTTCGGTCACAATCACTTCGGCTTGAATCGCCGCGAGTTTTCGCTGCTCGCGGTTGTGCTCCACAATCGACTGTAAATCATCCACGCTGTATAAATACGCGTCTGCGAGACTGCCCACGTTTTCATCAATGTCACGCGGCACGGCTATATCAATCAGCAACATGGGTTGGTGACGCCGCTGTTTCAAGGCTTTTTCTACCATCACCTTTTCAATCAATGGCATAGGCGCGGCCGTCGAGCTAATCACAATGTCGGCGTGGCAGAGTTGCTCTTCAAGGGCATCGAGCCCCGACACTTTCGCGTCAAATTGCTCGGCAAGTGCCTGTGCACGTGATTGCGTGCGGTTAGCAAAAATAATCTGACTGCATTGGTGCTCTTTTAAATGCCTCGCCACCAGCTCAATGGTCTCGCCAGCGCCCACGAGCAAGGTGGTTACGTCTGATAACGACTCAAAAATCTGGCGCGCCAATGTGCACGCGGCAAAAGCCACTGATACCGCATTGCCGCCAATCTCGGTCTCGGTACGGACCCGCTTGGCCACCGCAAAGGCTTTATGAAATAATTTCTCCAATGAGCCAGAAATCATTCCCGCCTCACCCGCACTGGCATACGCTTGCTTGACCTGCCCCAGTATTTGCGGCTCGCCTAACACCAAGGAGTCTAACCCGCACGCTACCCGCATCAGGTGCTTCACCGCAGACTGCTCTTCATGGTAATAAATGCTGGCCATCAGGCTGTCGCTACTGAGCTGATGAAAGCGCGTTAGCCACTCAACCAATACCCCAACACCCGGCTGGTTTAGCTCTGCATAAATCTCAGTACGGTTGCAGGTTGAAACGATCACGCAACTGCGCACCTGTGGATGCTCGGAAAGCTGCCCTAACGCCTGCTCAAGTTGTTGCGGCGAAAAGGCGACCTTTTCCCGCAGCTCGACGGGGGCCGTTTTGTGATTAATTCCGAGAACTAACAGGCTCATGAAGCGTTGTTACCGACAGCACCAGTAAGGATTGGAGCGGAGGATTTTACTTGATGCCCCCCGCGAATTAAAGCGAACATTGTATCGCAGCATTTTCGTGGTACGGAAATGTGAAGCCTCGCGAGATCGATGTAAAGGTATACAACAGCTAACATGGCTTTATTTCCTCCACACAACCAAGCGCTTGACTGACTTCTCTCCGTCCGGCGCTTGTGGCAAAGTAGCGTTACACAGCGATTGGGGTCGACTAACGACAACAACCGGTCGGTTGACGAAAACAAAAAGGATACTCGGTTTGATGTTCTCCTCTGTACGCGTGAGCGTCTTGGCACTGTTTTTAGCGCTACTCGCGGGGTGTGCCACGGCGCCAGCCCCGACCACGGAATGGCAAAGCCATCACGATGCCCTTGCGTCGATAGATAGCTACACGGCACGGGGTAAGGTCGCATTTATTGCCCCTAGCACGCGCTTTTCTGCCAATTTGTACTGGCGGCACTCGCCCGCCCAATCTCAACTGCGACTCACCAACTTTCTCGGCACCACCTTGCTGTCGTTAACCATGAATGAACAAGGTGCGGTCTTGATTGATGACCAAGGTAAGCGCTACCAAGATACCGATCCGGCCCGTTTGGTCACCTATTTGACCGGTGCCCATTTACCCATCGACGCACTTGCGCCTTGGCTGATTGGGTTACCACGCGCACAAGATAGTTTTTCGCTGGGGCCAGACAACCGTGTCGCGATCCTCAAAGGGGCGCAAGGTTGGGACATTGACTATCAAGATTACAGCGCTGATACACAGCCTGCGCTACCCAAACGTATAACTCTGACCCGAGACCAGCAAACCGTTAAGTTGATGATTTCTGATTGGACGCTCGATAATGACTAAACCCACCTTTTGGCCCGCGCCTGCCAAACTTAACTTATTTCTCTACATCACCGGCCGTCGTGACAATGGCTATCATGAGCTGCAAACCCTGTTTCAGTTTCTTGACCATGGAGACACACTCGCTATTACGCCAAACGCAAGTGGTAAGATCAGCCTCAGCCCCGCAATAGATGGAGTCAGTGAACATGACAACTTGATTGTCAAAGCCGCGAAAGCGTTGCAGCAGCATACAGGGTGCCAACATGGTGCGCACATCGATGTAGAAAAACGCCTTCCTATGGGCGGCGGCCTGGGCGGTGGATCATCCGATGCCGCCACCACACTGGTTGCACTCAATCATTTATGGCAAACCCAACTCAGCCAACAAACGCTGGCGCAACTTGGCCTGACGCTGGGCGCTGATGTACCGATTTTCATTTATGGCCAGGCGGCAGTGGCTGAAGGCATTGGAGAAGTCTTTACGCCAGTTGCGCCACGCGAGAAATACTACTTGGTGGTAAAACCTGACGTGTCTATTTCCACCGCTGCAATTTTTACTCACCCTCAGTTGCAACGAAACACGCCAAAGCGCACAGTTTCTGCGCTAATGGCACAAAAATACGAAAACGATTGCGAAAAGATAGCCCGGAAACAATTCCCCGAGGTTGATAAGGCTGTTTCGTGGCTGCTAGAATACGCGCCGTCTAGGATGACTGGGACAGGCGCGTGCGTGTTTGCCGAGTTTGACACCGCACAAGATGCCCAGGCCACACTCGACACTATGCCTAACTGGCTGACAGGGTTTGTTGCACGTGGGTTGAATCGTTCACCCCTACTTGATGCGCTGCAGCAACAAACCGTCGGTCAGTGACTACTAAATGGATGCAACCCGAGGTTTCCACCGTGCCTGATATGAAGCTGTTCGCTGGTAACGCGACACCCGTTCTCGCCCAACGTATCGCAAACCGTCTTTACATGTCACTGGGTGACGCCACTGTAGGCCGTTTTTCTGACGGTGAAGTGTGCGTTCAGATTAACGAGAATGTGCGCGGTAGTGACGTGTTCGTCCTCCAGTCCACCTGCGCCCCGACCAATGACAACTTAATGGAACTGGTCGTCATGATAGACGCGTTTCGACGTGCATCGGCTGGCCGCATAACCGCTGTTATCCCTTACTTTGGTTATGCCCGTCAAGACCGCCGCGTACGCTCCTCTCGTGTTCCTATCACCGCAAAAGTCATTGCAGATTTCCTTTCTAACGTGGGTGTTGACCGCGTCCTTACTGTCGATCTCCACGCTGAACAAATCCAAGGCTTCTTCGACGTGCCTGTCGATAACATCTTTGGTACCCCTGTTCTGCTTGAAGACATGCTGGCGAAGAACCTGGAAGATCCCGTGGTTGTGTCTCCTGACATTGGCGGCGTGGTGCGCGCACGCGCCACTGCGAAACTGCTAGATGACACTGACATCGCGATTATCGACAAGCGCCGTCCACGTGCCAACGTCTCACAAGTGATGCACTTGATTGGCGATGTTGAAGGCCGTGACTGCATCATCGTTGATGACATGATTGATACCGGTGGCACCCTGTGTAAAGCGGCCGAAGCGCTGAAAAACCGTGGTGCTAAGCGCGTCTTCGCGTACGCGACTCACCCCGTTTTCTCTGGTGATGCACCGAAGAATATCGCTGAGTCTGTGATTGATGAAATCGTGGTGACGGACTCCACCCCATTGAGCGCTGAAATCCAGGCCACTGGCCGCGTATCGCAATTAACGCTCTCTGGCATGCTCGCTGAAGCGATTCGCCGCATCAGCAACGAAGAGTCTATCTCTGCGATGTTTAACTCGTAAGCTAGCCACCAGGCATTGAGTTAACCACAGCAACAGCGCCTAAGCGCCCTGCCCTTGTGCAGGGTGTTTTTTTATCTGCCATTTGCCGGTGCTGGCTCGACCCTTTAGTCACAACAATGGTAGGATATGTCGCCTTTTTGCGTGGGCGCGATGCTCACCGGCTACGATGAGTAGACAGATAGCGAGAAACGTCGTGAGTAATCAGATCCGCTTACTAGTTGGATTGGCCAATCCAGGGCCAGAATATGCCCAAACACGCCATAACGCGGGCGCTTGGGTCGTGCAAGAGCTTGCGCGGATCCACAATGCGCCGTTGAAAGAAGAAAAAAAATTCTTTGGTTTGACGGGCCGTATCAATGTCCACGGACACGATCTACGTTTGTTGATCCCAACCACGTACATGAATTTGTCCGGGAAAGCCGTGCAAGCACTGGCGAATTTTTACAATATTCCCGTCGACGCCATCATGGTGGCGCATGACGAACTAGACTTACCACCCGGTGTGGCCAAGTTTAAACAAGGTGGTGGGCACGGTGGCCATAATGGCCTGCGTGACATCATCAGCAAACTGGCAAATGATAAATCATTTTATCGACTCCGGATTGGTGTTGGCCATCCGGGTCACAAGGATAAGGTGGCGGGATATGTGCTTACCAAAGCCCCCGCCAATGAGCAAAGCCTGTTAGAACAGGCCACTGACGAGGCTGTTCGCAGCCTTGAAATACTGCTCAAAGACGATCTTGCTAAAGCGCAAAATCGTTTACATACCTTCAAAGCACAGTAATTTTGATTAAAGGGTTACCATCTCATGGGTTTTAAATGTGGCATCGTGGGCCTACCAAACGTAGGTAAATCCACACTATTTAACGCACTGACCAAAGCGGGCATTGACGCCGCTAACTTTCCATTTTGTACCATCGAGCCAAACACGGGCGTGGTGCCTGTGCCTGACTTACGCTTGGATGCGTTAGCCAAGATTGTGAACCCACAAAAAGTGCTACCGACCACCATGGAGTTTGTCGATATCGCCGGCTTGGTCGCGGGTGCATCACGCGGTGAAGGCCTGGGTAACAAATTCCTGGCTAACATCCGTGAAACCGACGCCATTGGCCATGTGGTGCGCTGTTTTGAGAATGACAATATTGTCCATGTATCAGGCAAAGTCGACCCTGCTGATGACATTGCCGTGATTAACACCGAACTGGCGCTCGCCGATTTAGAAAGCTGTGAGCGCGCGATGCAGCGCAACGCTAAAAAAGCCAAAGGCGGCGATAAAGACGCCAAGTTTGAGCTGACGGTATTGGAAAAACTGCTGCCCGTGCTGGAAGAAGGCAACATGTTGCGCTCGGTCGAGTTGAGCAAAGAAGAAGCCGCCGCGGTGCAGTATCTTAACTTCTTGACGCTCAAACCCACCATGTACATTGCCAACGTCAACGACGATGGCTTTGAAAACAACCCTTACCTCGACAAAGTACGTGAGATTGCCGCGCAAGAAGGTGCCACTGTGGTAGCCGTGTGTGCGGAAATTGAAGGCGAAATTGCCGAACTGGACGCTGAAGAAGCAGCTGCGTTCTTAGATGAGATGGGCCTTGAAGAGCCAGGCCTAAACCGCGTTATTCGCGCCGGTTACGAGCTGCTTACCTTGCATACCTATTTCACCGCTGGTGTAAAAGAAGTACGTGCGTGGACGGTGCCGATCGGCTCTACCGCGCCACAGGCGGCAGGTAAAATTCACACCGACTTTGAAAAAGGCTTTATCCGCGCCGAAGTGGTTGGCTATGATGATTACATTGCTAACAATGGCGAAAGCGGTGCCAAAGATGCCGGTAAGTGGCGCCTTGAAGGCAAAGAGTACATTGTTAAAGACGGCGATGTGATTCACTTCCGTTTCAACGTTTAACGCGCAAGCGTTAAGCCCCTCTGGGTGTGTTGTCGAGACCCCACCCTATTGATTTTGAGCCAGCCTGCGGGCTGGCTTTTTTTATTTGAATCGCGCTAGCCACAGGCTAAACGTAAGACTTGGACGCATATTGTTGGCAAAATCAGCACAAGCTGGTGAATATTGCAGCCAACGAGATGAAAATCATAAAAAAATAGCCAGCCATACTTGACGCTCTAGCTCTCTATCCGCATAATCCGTTCCGTCTTAAGGCTTTCGCCTTACAGCGTGGCTACGTAGCTCAGTTGGTTAGAGCACATCACTCATAATGATGGGGTCACAGGTTCGAATCCCGTCGTAGCCACCATTTATTTTTTGTAATTTGGCAGCGTTTTTTATTGCCGAGTTACCCACCTTTTGCGGAGGTGGCGGAATTGGTAGACGCGCTAGCTTCAGGTGCTAGTGTCCGAAAGGACGTGAGGGTTCAAGTCCCTCTCTCCGCACCAAGTTAGGCAACGCCTACTGGGGTATCGCCAAGCGGTAAGGCAACGGGTTTTGATCTCGTCATTCCCAGGTTCGAATCCTGGTATCCCAGCCATATTAAAAAGCCCACATCATGTGGGCTTTTTTGCGTTTAAAGGCTCATGTGTACCGCATCCACTACACCACGATTCCCAGCTTGGCCAGTTCTGCGCGACCTTGCTGTGCATCGGTAAAGGGGATGCCCGCCATGCCCAGCGCTTTCGCACCCTCGACGTTCGCAACCCTGTCATCCAAAAACACACAAGAGGCTGGATCGAGGTGGTAGTCATCCAACAAGCGTTGATAAATGGCAGGCTCGGGTTTTAAGTACCCTACTTCGGCTGACACGATGGCACCATCAAACAGCGACCAAAACGCATAGCGCTGTTTTAAGAACGCCACGATTTCGCGCACATTATCGGTTAACGCATAAACCCCGTATCCAGCCTCTTTGGCCGAGCGAAGCAAATCAACACTGCCGTAAAGACAAATTTGAGTCTGTTTGATGTAATAAAACAGCGCTTCAAGCTGCGCGGGGCTTAGCGCCGTGTCATCGGCAAAATGCTGCTTGGCTTGCGCCTCGGTGAGCCTGCCACGATTCAGCGCTTGCCAGGTATCGCTCTGGAAGATTTGATTGACATAAGCGTGTGTATCCGCCGCGTCCCCCAACGTTAGGCGAATAATTTCTTCTGGTGACCAACGCACGATCACATTGCCAATATCAAAAATAATGTTCTGGTAGCCCGTCATGTCACCTCCTTGTCACCAAGACTAAAGCCCTAGTGCATACTTCAACACCTGCTTTTTCACCGGGCCACTGTATTCAGCCAGTTTAAACACCGCATTACGTGCCAGTTTTAAAGGCGTCACTTGGTTACTGAACGCGGCATAAAACACATCCATCCCCGTTTGCATCATCATGTTATCGGTGCGGCGTGCTTTTTCGTATGCCGCTAACGTTGACTCCGCTTGCCATTCTGCGCCCGCATCGGCACACGCATCCAGCAATGCGGCGACATCTTTAAAGCCTAAGTTCACCCCTTGCCCTGCCAGCGGGTTGATGGTGTGGGCGGCATCACCAATCACCACGACCCCATTACGATGGTACTGCTGAGCATGACGGCGTGTTAGTGGAAACGCGCCCCAATTGATGGGAGTGACGTCACCAACTTGTGGTGGGAAATGGCTCACTATCTCGGCTTTAAGCTGTTCGGCATTGAGCTGACACAACTGTTGAACTCGCGCTGGGCTGTCGTACCACACTAGCGAGGCGTTGTGGCCACAAAGCGGCAACAGCGAGCGCGGCCCGGTGGGGAAAAACTGCTGCCAGGTAATGTCCTGTTGGGGGGCGGCCGTTTCGACATGGATGAGCATACAATGCTGGCGATAATCCCAGCTGGTAAGGCCAATTTGCGCGTAGTCTCGCACTTTGGAGTGGGCACCATCCGCACCGATAAGCCAAGGGGCACTCAGGGTGTCACCACTGTCTAAGTGAATTTGGTGCAGTTCGCTTGTTTGCGTGATGTTGGTGATCGAGGCCGGTGAGACGAGGTGCAAATTGTCAACGCGAGCAAACTGTTGCCACAGACCGAGTTGAATCAAGCGGTTCTCGACCATATATCCTAATTGTGGCAAGTCGAGTTGGTCAGCACTGAAACACACACGGCTGTCTTCCGCTTCCCAGGTTTCTAGGCGGCGGTACGGGCAAACACGCATGGCTTCAACACTGGCCCACGCACCGAGATCCTTGAGCAGGCTCACGGAGGCATGAGAAATCGCCGAAACGCGCAAATCCATCGGTTGTGAAGGTTCAAAAGGCTCAGGGGGCTGGCGCTCAATTAACGCCACCTGGCGTCCTTGGCGAGCAAGCCCAAGTGCCGCCGCAGCGCCAACCATGCCACCGCCGACTATAATAACTTCAAATTGATTCATGACCGCCTCTTTGTGCCGTTGATGCAAGCATTCTACTGAAGGTAAACGAGAATTCGATATCAATCCGATCAAAGTGAGGGCAAATTCGCTTTTCCGAGCGTGCCTTTGTCGCGTTCGCTCAAACGTTTAGCCGGATCGACGTGATTTCTCCGAACCTGTGATCTGGTCAGCGATATTGGAAAGCAGTACAATACGCGGCTTGCCAAGCTGATTGACTGATTAAAAACCATACAGCTTGAAAGGGTAATGTCGTCCATAAGATTAACAATGAGCGTGAAGTTACATGGCTAAGAAACTGCTGATCAAAACCTGGGGTTGCCAAATGAATGAGTATGACTCATCCAAAATGGCAGATCTGCTCAATTCTGCCGGTGGCTATGAGCTGACCGAACAACCAGAAGACGCAGACGTTCTCCTTCTCAATACTTGCTCGATTCGAGAAAAGGCACAAGAAAAGGTATTCCATCAACTCGGGCGTTGGAAAACCCTCAAAGACAAAAACCCAGAGCTGGTGATCGGTGTCGGTGGCTGTGTGGCAACCCAAGAAGGCGATCATATTCGTGAGCGTGCGCCTTATGTGGATGTGATTTTTGGCCCGCAGACCTTGCACCGCCTACCGGAGATGATCAAGCAGTCACGCTCGGATCATGCGCCAGTGATGGACATTACCTTCCCAGAGATCGAAAAATTCGATCGTCTGCCAGAGCCTCGTGCAGAAGGGCCGACCGCCTTCGTCTCAATTATGGAAGGCTGCTCAAAATACTGTACGTTCTGCGTGGTCCCTTACACCCGTGGTGAAGAAGTCAGCCGTCCGCTGGATGACGTATTGTTCGAAATTGCACAGCTGGCCGAACAAGGTGTGCGTGAAGTTAACTTGTTGGGACAAAACGTGAACGCCTACCGCGGCGACACTCATGACGGTGATGTGTGCACGTTTGCGGAGCTGCTGCGTTATGTCGCGGCCATTGATGGTATTGACCGTATCCGTTACACCACCAGCCATCCGGTGGAATTTACCGATGATATCATTGAGGTGTATCGTGATACCCCTGAGGTTGCAAGCTTCTTGCACCTGCCGGTACAAAGTGGCTCAGATCGGATTTTGACCATGATGAAACGCCCGCACACGGCGATTGAGTACAAATCAAAAATCCGTAAGTTGCGTCAGGCGCGTCCGGATATCACCATCAGCTCTGACTTTATCGTGGGCTTCCCGGGTGAAACCGAGCAAGATTTTGAAGCGACCATGAAATTGATTAAAGATGTCGATTTCGATATGAGCTTTAGCTTTGTTTACTCGTCTCGTCCAGGCACGCCGGCTGCCGATATGCCAGACGATACGCCAGAGCAAGTGAAAAAAGAGCGTTTATACCGCTTGCAACAACAAGTAAATAGCCAGGCCATGCGCTATTCACGCATGATGCTGGATACCGAACAACGTATCTTGGTTGAAGGCCCTTCACGCAAAAATCTGATGGAGTTGCGTGGTCGTACCGAGAACAACCGAGTGGTCAACTTTGAAGGCTCTGTCGATTTGATTGGCCAATTTGTTGACGTCAAAATAACCGAAGTGATGCCAAACTCGCTGCGCGGCGAGCTGGTTCGTACCGAAAAAGATATGGACTTGCGTGTCGCCGTCTCGCCAACCGAAATCATGGCGAAGACGCGCAACGAAAACGAGCTTGGTGTTGGTGTTTTCACGCCATAACGCGTTCATCAATTCAACGGTGCCGGGTAACCGGCGCCGAAAGCGAGGATAATCTTGTCTAAAATCATCTCTCTTGACCTGAACCTAGAACCTGCCGACAACACCCGTCTTGCCAACTTATGTGGCCCGTTTGACGATAATATCAAACAGCTTGAGCGCCGCTTGGGTGTTGAAATTAGCCACCGCCATAATGCATTTACTGTGATGGGTAAGCCCCATACAGCCAATGCCGCGGTCGATATTTTAAAGCGCTTATACGTCGACACTGCCCCTGTGCGTGGCAGCTCGCCAGACATTGAGCCCGAAGCGATTCATTTGGCGATCAAAGAGTCGGGCGTGTTGGAGCAAAACACCGAGTCGAGCATTCCTTACGGTAAAGAAATCAACATCAAGACCAAAAAAGGGGTGATAAAACCGCGTACGCCCAACCAAGCGCAGTACATCGCCAACATGGTCAACCATGACATCACCTTTGGTATCGGCCCTGCGGGGACGGGTAAAACCTACCTTGCTGTCGCGGCTGCGGTTGATGCGCTTGAGCGTCAAGAGATCCGTCGTATCCTCCTGACCCGTCCTGCGGTTGAAGCTGGTGAGAAGCTAGGCTTTTTGCCCGGTGACTTGAGCCAAAAGGTCGACCCTTACTTGCGTCCGCTTTACGATGCGCTATTTGAAATGCTCGGCTTTGAACGGGTCGAGAAATTGATCGATCGTAACGTGATCGAGGTGGCACCTCTTGCTTATATGCGTGGCCGAACCTTGAACGATGCCTTTATTATCTTGGATGAGAGCCAGAACACCACAGTCGAGCAGATGAAGATGTTCTTGACGCGGATTGGTTTTAATTCACGGGCAGTGATCACCGGTGACGTGACCCAGGTCGACTTACCGCGCAATGCGCGCTCAGGCCTGCGCCATGCGATTGAAGTGCTCGCGGACGTTAACGAAATTAGCTTCCACTTTTTCCAAGCGGATGATGTCGTCCGTCACCATGTAGTCACCCGCATTGTTCAAGCGTACGACAAATGGGAAGCGGAAGACGCCAAAGCCCGTAAAGAGGCCGAGGCACGTCGCCGAGAAGCGCGTGAAGCCCAGCAAGTTGCTGCGCAGCCTGCCACTACTAACTCACAGGATCCGTCATGAGCTACTATGTCGATGTGCAAATTGCCTGTGAGAACGAGCAAGGCTTGCCCAGTGACGATCAGCTCCAAGCTTGGTTTGAGCAGGCCGTGCGCACCGCTCGGCCCCAAGCGGAAGTGACGATACGCATCGTCGATGAGGGCGAGAGCCAAAGCCTTAATCGCGATTATCGCGGCAAAGATAAACCCACAAATGTGTTATCTTTTCCGTTTGATGCCCCTCCTGGGGTTGAGATTGATTTACTCGGTGATTTAGTCGTGTGTCGCCAAGTTGTTGAACAAGAAGCACAACAACAAGGTAAAGCACTGATGGATCATTGGGCACATATGGTTGTCCATGGTAGCTTACACTTACTGGGTTACGACCATATTGAGGATGATGAAGCCGAGCAAATGGAGGCGCTGGAGCGAGAGCTTCTCGCCGCTATGGGGGTCAGTGACCCTTATGCTAACGACTTCGTCGAGCGTTAACTAACTGAATGAAACTGAATGAACGACGATAATTCGCAAAACTCAGACGGTCCGAGTAGGAAGACCTTCTTCGAACGGCTGGGTCAGTTTTTCCAAGCTGATCCAAAAGACAGACAAGAGCTGGTGGACGTGTTCCGAGACTCAGAGCAAAACGCCCTGATCGATCACGACACACGGGACATGCTGGAAGGTGTGATGCAAATCTCTGACATGCGTGTGAGAGATATCATGATACCCCGTTCGCAGATGGTAATCGTTGAACGATCGCAATCATTGGAAGCGATCATTAATATTATTATTGATGCCCAACACTCTCGTTATCCTGTGATCAGTGATGACAAAGATCATGTTGAAGGCATCTTGCTTGCGAAAGATTTGTTGCGCTATCTGCGCCCAGATGCCGAAGACTTTGACATCGAAAAAGTGTTACGCCCCGTGGTGGTGGTGCCTGAGAGTAAACGCGTCGATCGTTTGCTCAAAGAGTTCCAAGAAGAGCGCTACCACATGGCGATCGTCATTGATGAGTTCGGGGGCGTGTCAGGGGTTGTGACCATTGAAGACATTCTCGAAGAGATCGTCGGTGAGATCGAAGACGAATACGATGACGAAGAGGAACAGGAAATCCGCCAGCTCAGCCGTCATACGTTCTCGGTCAAAGCCCTGACAACCTTGGAAGACTTTAATGAGCATTTTGGCGCCCAATTCCAAGATGATGTGGTGGACACCATCGGTGGTCTGGTGATGACCAGCTTTGGCCATCTCCCTGATCGCGGTGAAGAAGTCGACATTGGTGATTATCACTTTAAAGTGACGGCTGCCGATAGTCGTCGTATCATTCAGCTACAAGTCACTATCCCAGACAGTAGCGAAGTTAACAGTGAAAACGCCTAACCGTTTATACCAAAGTGGGCAGTCATTACTGGCTGCCGCTTTTGGTGCCTCCGCCACCCTCGCCTTTTCCCCCTTCTCGTACTGGCCATTCATGCTGGTTGCTTTGTGGGGCTTGTTCACCCTGCTGCAAACCGCCTCGCCTAAACGCAGTGCATGGCTAGGATTCTGCTGGGGACTCGGCCAATTTACCACTGGCGTTAGCTGGGTTTATGTCAGCATCGACCATTTTGGTGGCATGCCTGCCATTGCCGGCCTGTCGTTAATGGCATTGCTGATTGCGTACCTCTCCCTCTATCCGGCGTTATTTAGCGCATTGGTCAACAAACTGCCCATTCGCCAGCCCGGTATCAAGTGGTTAGTCCTCGCCCCCGCGCTATGGCTGGTGATTGATTGGCTTCGAGGCTGGGTGTTTACCGGTTTTCCTTGGCTATGGCCTGGCTACAGCCAAATCGACAGCCCACTGGCTGGCATTGCCCCAGTGTTCGGGGTGCAGGGGATCACGCTTGTATTGGCCATACTGGCTGGCCTGCTCGCGATCATCACGCCTCGCTGGGGGCATTGGCAAGGAAAAGTACGTCATCGCGCCATCGCCGCGGGATTAGGACTGGTCGCGGTCAGCTATGGCCTTGGTAGCATTAACTGGGTAACAAAAACCGACCAACAGCAGCAAATTTCGTTAATCCAAGGCAATGTGCCGCAAGCGCTGAAATGGCGCCCCGATCAGCGCTGGCCAACGCTGATGAAGTACCTGGATTTCACCCGCCAGCATTGGGACAGTGATGTCATTATTTGGCCAGAAGCCGCCGTTCCGGCCCTGGAGCGCGAACTGCCCCGCTTTTTCTCTCAGCTTGATCAAGCCGCCAAGCATAACCAAACCACGGTGATCACTGGCGCGCTCGACCAAAATGAACAGGGCGCGTACTTTAACAATGTCCTGGCGCTGGGCGCTGGCACACCGGCGTATCGCTATCCGGCGCCGACCCAATACAGCAAGCATCATTTGCTACCGTTTGGCGAGTTTGTCCCCTTTGAGGCGCTATTACGCCCGCTCGCGCCGCTGTTTAATCTGCCGATGTCATCATTTTCACCGGGCGAGCCGATTCAGTCCGCGCTGCCCGCCAACGGCTGGGACTACATTACCGCGCTTTGTTATGAAATAGCCTTTCCCGCGCAAATCCGCGACAACTTGAACGCCGACAGCGACGCCATTATTACGCTATCGAATGATGCGTGGTTTGGTCGCTCGATTGGCCCCTGGCAGCACCTTGAAATTGCACGAATGCGCGCACTTGAATTTGGCTTACCAGTGATGCGGGCCACCAATAACGGCGTTACTGCCTTGGTGGATGAGCACGGCAAGCTTCAAGCGACGCTGCCCCAGTTTGAAACTCAGGTGCTGACCACACAAATAACCAGAACGGAAGGCATAACGCCTTATCGCCAATGGGGCAATACGCCGCTGTGGCTTTGGGTCATTTTCAGTGGCGGCCTGGGCGTAATGGTTTGGCGTCGCGATACCCGTAAGCCAAGCAAAATCTCAACAAACCTCTGACATTACCAGCAAGTGACTGACGTAACCTGATTGTGCTTTTAGTCATTTAGATTAAGCCATAAGGAGATAACCATGTTACGTCGTTCTCATCGCTGGTTTGCATTGGTCATCGTCGCACTGACGGCATTGACCGGTTGTGCGACCAGCTCACAGCAAGACCAGGTGCGCCAAGCCAACCTCGCGCGCGAACAGTTTAAGCAGTACCCACAAACCCAACCTTTTTTCGATAACGCCTACGGCTATGCCGTCTTTCCTTCTGTCGGCAAAGGGGGTTTTTGGGTAGGCGGTGCCTATGGTAAAGGCGTCGTATATCGTCAAGGCTCCCCAGTGAGTGCCGCAGAGCTCAAACAGGTCTCGGTCGGGCTGACCTTTGGTGGTCAAGCGTTCAGTGAAATTGTCTTCTTTAAAGATAAAACCGCGTATGACCGCTTTATGCAAGGGCAAGTGGAACTCGGCGCGCAAGCGTCAGCCACCGCATTAACAGAAGGGGCGTCAGCACAAACCGGCACCTCTGGCACTTCAGCCTCCGCCAGTAACCGTCAATCGCGGGCTTACTACGTAAATGGGCTCACGGTGTTTACCCACGCCAAAGGGGGGTTAATGGTTGAAGCAGCGCTGGCTGGACAACAGTTCTCCCCAGCTAGCTGGTAGTTGCTGACGGGGACGGAGAATAAAAGCTGTCAACGTATTTCAGGACGGGACAGCCCCATCAAAAATGGCTAGCCGTGTAGGCTAGCCATTTTAGCTTGGGTAATTGCTTAAACGTTATGGCTGCCAGACGAACCATAGACGCTTCTCCGCCGACGGTTGTGGCTCAGGAGCAGCCGTTTGTGTGCTGTCGCTAACCGCCTGGACCGCCGTCTCGTCACCTTGTTCAAGGTCTGCATCTGGCTGCGCGGTATTTTCCTTCTTGCTAGCTGCTTGTGATGTGCTTGCGGTATAAGCCTCTTGCTCCTGCGTGGTCATCAACCGCACTTCTCGGTTGGCCGTCAACTCTTTAACCAGCGCTTGCTGAGAGGCTGCCAGTCGCGCATCAAATACCAGAGTATGGTCATTCAGTTCACGTAAATGCACACCTTGTATCGCATTAAGTGCTGCCAAGGTTTTCTCGAGTGCGACATAATCATCTCCGTTCTCAATACCGCCGACCGCAATAACCACAGACGCGCTGTCTTCGCTTTGATCAAGGATGACGCCGGTTTGCTCCGCGTAATAGTCGGCCAATGAGTGAATCATTGCAGTGGCATCGCTTGCCTGCCCACGGGTTTGATTGGTTTGCATTTGGTTTGCATCAGGGAAAAGCTGCCAGCGAATACCTTGCTCGGTCAGTTTGGCAATCACAATGCCGTCTGGCTGGTAACGCTCACTGGCTTGCTCAACAGGCTGAATAAACCCACCCCACAAATCACTGCTCGAAATCGCCATCAAGTCATCAAAATCGCCTACAGGAATGAGCACAGGCAATCCGCGCAATGCCGCTGCCTCACGCAGCTTATCTATCACTGGGCGCTCACTTTGCTCCCAAATAATTTGCCGTTCGACACCGCGGTCATCCACCAGCCACACCAGCACAGACGGGCGTGGGCTTCCCCACAAAGGGAGCCCTGCTTTGCGCAGTATTTCGCGCACCTGTTGGCTATCAAATCCGACTTCTAACGTGCGCTGTGTCGCGCCATCCGCCCCTTGATCACGCTCACCGTAACCGAGTTGGGTGATCAAGCTATCTACCTCTTGCTGCGCTTGTTTCACCGCTGGGTTGTTTGACAGGTTTCGCTTGCCGGACACCTTGGTCAGTACGGCACTTAACCCTTGTTTTTTTGCCGCTTGTTGGGACGTTTGCGCGCCATTATCAAGCGGAATGCTGGCGTGATAAAGGTCGTTTGCCAGCGCGCTAGGCAACCATAAACAGGCAATGAAGGCCAACACAAATCGATTCATAGTCTTTCCACATGGATAAATGGGAGTCCAGCGATCATAAGCTGACAGCTCTAGGTTCAGCAATCCTTAATGGCAAAAAAGATAACGCGGACGCGATAAAGTCGCTGTCTCCTCGTCCACTGCCCGCGTCCCCTACAAAAGCCGATATCGATAACGCACAAGTCTGTTCCCTTGCCTTAGTGATGAAATCCGTTACATCATTTATTTGCTAACGATCTCACATTTAGAAACATGACAGGAATCACAGAAACGCTTTGTGCTAGCATTGCGCGATTTTTTTCGGAGGTGAGATCATGATGCAAGTTTTACAAGGGGCACAAATGCTGTTCGTCGCATTTGGAGCCTTGGTGTTAGTGCCGCTGTTAACCGGGCTCGATCCCAACGTCGCACTCTTTGGTGCCGGAATAGGTACCCTAATCTTTCAAGTTATTACCCGCCGCTCTGTTCCTATTTTTCTCGCCTCTTCTTTTGCCTTTATTGCTCCCATTCTTTACGGCGTTAACAACTTCGGTATTCCTGCCACCATGGGTGGACTGATGGCCGCCGGGGTTATCTACCTCATCATGGGTGCCATTATTCGCGTGAAAGGCGTAGACATTATTCACAAATTACTTCCTCCCGTGGTGGTCGGCCCTGTGATTATGGTGATTGGACTTGGCCTGGCACCCACCGCCGTCAATATGGCGCTGGGAAAAAGTGGCGACGGCAGCGAGCAACTCATCGCTGGGGATATCGCTATCTGGATCGCTTTACTGTCACTGCTAACCACCATTGCGGTCAGTGTCTTTGCCAAGGGCTTTTTCAAACTGGTTCCCATTATGGCCGGTATTGCGGTTGGCTATGTGGCAAGCCTGGTGATGGGAATTGTCGACTTTACCCAGGTGGCCAATGCCAGCTGGTTGATGATGCCTGCCTTTACCTTGCCAGAATTTAACATCAACGCCATTTTATTTATGATCCCCGTGGCCATTGCGCCCGCGGTGGAGCATGTGGGCGATATGCTGGCAATTTCCAATGTCACCCGTAAAGACTACCTTAAAAAGCCCGGTCTGCACCGCACCATGGCAGGTGACGGCGCGGCGACGATCGCCGCCTCCATGTTTGGTGCTCCGCCGAATACGACTTACAGTGAAGTCACCGGCGCGGTGATGCTCACCAAAGCATTTAACCCTAAAATTATGACCTACGCGGCGATCACCGCCATTGTGCTGGCGTTTGTGGGTAAACTGGGAGCACTGCTACTGACCATTCCTTTGCCGGTGATGGGCGGCATTATGATCCTACTATTTGGCTCTATCGCCACTGTGGGTCTTAATACCTTGATTCGCAATCAAGTAGACCTTCACGACTCGCGCAACCTTGCGATTGTCGGCGTCACCTTGGTCTTTGGGATCGGAGGGATGGCCTTTGGCATTGGCGATTTCAGCTTACAAGGCATCAGTTTATGTGGCTTGGTCGCCATCGTGCTTAATTTGGTGCTACCTCGTCAAATGGGCGAAAACCACATCGTTGATAGCGCGCAGATGGAAGAAGAGTCGCATTAAGACAGGCGATGACAAACTAAAAAAGGGCGCCGCAGCGCCCTTTTTTGATTGTGCCGTGGTATGTCCACGCTCGTTAGCTTTGTGCAGCACGCGCTTCAACCACTTTGATGGCTTGTTCGATACGCGCCACCACGCGATCTTTACCGATAAGGTGCATCACCGCATCCACCGAGGGTGATTGACCACCGCCAGTGACTGCAACACGCAATGGCATACCGACTTTACCCATACCCACGTCTAGCTCTGCACAGGTATCCGCAATCACCGCTTTCAGAGCATCAACCGTCCACTCGTCCAGCGCTTCAATCTTGCCTTTTGCCACTTGCAGTGGTTCAAGCGCGACTGGACGAAGGTGTTTCTTGGCGGCGGTTGCCTCAATCTCATCAAAGTCTTGATAGAAATAACGGCTTTGCTCGGCCAGCTCAACCAGGGTGTCACAACGCTCACCCACCAGCTGGATAACCTGGGTCAAAGCAGGTCCTGTCGAGGCATCAATGCCTTGCTGATCCAGGTGCCATTGCAAGTGTGACGCGACCTCAGCTGGATCACCGTTTTTGATGTAATGGTTGTTCAGCCAACGCAATTTTTCCGTGTTAAAGGCAGAGGCTGACTTACTGATCGCTTCTAGGGAGAAGAAATCAATCATTTCTTCCATCGAGAAGATTTCTTGGTCGCCGTGAGACCAGCCCAGACGCACTAAGTAGTTACGCAGTGCTTGTGGCAAGAAACCTTGGTCGCGGTATTGCATGACGCTCACCGCACCATGACGTTTAGACAGCTTGGCACCATCATCGCCAAGGATCATCGAGCAGTGAGCAAACTCAGGGACAGGCGCGCCCAGTGCTTCATAAATGTTAATCTGACGCGGGGTGTTGTTAATGTGGTCTTCCCCACGCACCACTTGGGTGATCCCCATATCCCAATCATCAACCACTACACAGAAGTTGTAGGTTGGGCTTCCGTCGGTACGGCGGATGATCAAGTCATCCAGTTCACTGTTCGCAATTTCAATCCGGCCGCGGATCTTATCGTCAAACACCACCTTGCCCTCTTTGGGGTTGCGGAAGCGAATGACGTGTGGGTCGTCAGCGTTTGCTTGGCTGTTGGCCGCAATCACCTTGGGATGATTGGCATCGTAGCGTGCTTTCAAGCCATTCGCTTTTTGCTCTTCACGAATTTCTTCTAGCAGCTCTTTGGGGGCATAACACTTGTAGGCTTTGTCTTCTGCCAACAGCTGATCAACGAGCTCATTGTAACGATCAAAGCGTTTCGTTTGGTAGTACGGCCCTTCATCCCAGTTTAAGCCAAGCCATTCCATGCCCTCTAAAATGGCATCAATCGCTTCTTGGGTTGAACGTTCGATATCTGTATCTTCAATACGCAATACAAATTGACCACCTTGGCTGCGTGCTGCCAGCCAAGAATAAAGTGCGGTACGCGCGCCACCAACATGCAAAAAGCCGGTTGGGCTGGGGGCAAAGCGGGTTTTAATCGTCATTAGGATCCCTATCCCAGTGCTGAGAATAATATGTAACGGTTAGTTTACCAGTACAGGTAAATTCCACAATCCGGCCATGTCCAGACATGGAACATGGCCCTATAAACTATTGCGCGTGCGCGAGATGATTCGCTCGAGTGGCTCGGCACACAACGTGATGGGTAACGCTACTGATTGAGCATGGCAATCATCTGATCTTCATCGAGTACCGTGACGCCCAAATCTTGCGCTTTGGTCAGTTTGGAGCCAGCGGCCTCTCCCGCCACTAACATGTCGGTTTTCGCCGAGACACTGCCGGTCACTTTAGCACCCAACGCCTGTAGCGCCGCTTTAGCATCACTGCGAGACATTTGCGACAAAGTACCCGTCAGAACAATGGTTTTACCGGCTAACGGTTGCGCATCTGGCTCAGAAGGAGCACTGATTTCCGGCCAGTGGATCCCTGTTGCCAATAAGGCCTCCAGCACACTTTGGTTGTGCGGCTCGGCAAAGAAACGGACGATGTGACCCGCGACAATCGCACCGACATCCGGCACATTAATGAGTGCCTCTTCATCGGCAGCACGCAGCGCATCAAGAGTATGAAAGTGCAACGCGAGATTTTGCGCGGTCGCCTCGCCTACCTCACGAATCCCCAAGGCATAAATAAAGCGTGGCAAGGTGGTGGTTTTGGCTTTTTCCAGTGCATCAACCAGGTTCTGGGCTGATTTAGGCCCCATTCTGTCTAGCTGCGTCACCCGACCGGGGGTCAAGGTAAAGAGATCGGCTGGCGTCTCAATCAGCTCTTTTTCGATTAACTGCTCAACGATTTTATCGCCCAAGCCGTCAATATCCATGGCCTTACGTGACGCAAAGTGTTTGATTGCCTCTTTGCGCTGCGCCAGACAAATCAAACCACCGGTGCAGCGTGCGACCGCTTCACCCTCGATACGCGTCACCGCTGAATCACAGACCGGACACGCGTCGGGAAACACGATTGGTTTTGCCTGCTCAGGACGTCGGCTTTCCACCACGCCGACAACCTGAGGGATGACGTCACCGGCACGGCGGATCACCACAGTATCACCAATATGCACGCCTAACCGCTCGATTTCATCACCGTTGTGCAAGGTGGCGTTACTGACCGTCACGCCGCCCACGAACACAGGCTCAAGCTTAGCGACTGGCGTAATCGCCCCAGTGCGGCCCACTTGAAACTCGACATCGTTTAGGGTGGTGATTTCTTCTTGCGCCGGGAATTTGTAAGCTATCGCCCAACGCGGCGCGCGCGCCACAAACCCTAACCGCTCTTGGCTATCAATGCTGTCCACTTTGATGACGACACCGTCGATTTCGTAGGGCAGCGCATCACGGCGCGCCATAATGTCTTGGTAATAGGCTTTCACGCCGTCTAGCCCTTCCACCCGTTTCACTTCCGGACTGAGCGCTAGGCCCCATTTTTTGAGCTTTTGTAAGCGTTCACTTTGCCCTTGGCCGAAGGGAGTCGACATCACACCCACCGCATAGGCATAGAAGCTCAACGGTCGGTTGGCGGCGACTTTAGGATCCAGTTGGCGTAGGCTGCCTGCCGCCGCATTGCGCGGATTGGCAAAGGTTTTATCGCCTTTTTTAAGCGCAGCCTCGTTAAGTGCCTCAAAGCCCGCTTTCGGCATGAAGACTTCACCTCGCACTTCAAGCCGTGTTGGCCAATCCCCCTTCTGTAGCGTGAGGGGAACATTACGAATGGTTTTGACGTTGTGGGTAATGTTCTCGCCCGTGGTGCCATCTCCTCGCGTCGCGGCTTGAACCAGCTCACCATTTTCGTAAATCAGGCTCACCGCTAACCCATCGAGTTTAGGTTCACAGGTGTAGGTCACGGCCTGCTCTGCCCCCAGCGATAGGCGCTCTTTCAAACGACGTTCGAAGGCATCCAAATCCGCCGGCTCAAAAGCATTATCGAGCGACAACATGGCAAGCTCATGGGTCACGGTTTCAAAGGCACTCAGTGGCGCGCCCCCGACTCGCTGACTCGGTGAGTCGCTAGTTACCCATTCAGGGTGTGCCGCCTCAATGGCTAATAAGTCTTGCATCAAGCGGTCGTACTCGGCGTCAGGCAGCTCTGGGCTATCTTCGACGTAGTACCGGTAGGCGTGATAGTTGAGCTGGTGCTTTAAATCATCGAGTTGTTGTTTGCTGTAAGCCATGTTTGATTCGTCGTCTGAGCGGAGTCGGTTGCGGGCAAGTATATCGATAAATCACAGACAGCGGGAGCCATGTCCCGCTGTCTGCTTAAACCATAGTCGCGTGCAGGCAGGCTATTTGACCATAAAGGCTTTAACGCGCTCGCGATATTCATCCAATCGTGACGGAGTCATCATGGTGCGTGCGTCATCCAGCACTAAGCCGCCCAATTCATCCGCGATTTGCTGGGCCGTTTGTAGCATGAGTTTGAAGTTTTGCTCAGGCTCACCGTAACACGGCAAGGTCATAAAAAAGCTGATGCCCGGTGTTTCAAAGCTTTCACTATGGCTGACATCGAAGGTACCGGGTTTGACCATATTCGCGACACTGAACAACACTTTCCCGCTACCAGACAAGTCAGAATTGCGGTGATAAATGCCCATATCGCCAAAACGGAGGCCGTACTGTTCCAGAGTAGGAATAAGCTCAAGCCCAGTGAAAACTTGGTTATTGTTCGCATGAACATGTAACACCAGCACTTCGGTATCATCAGCCGGGGCTTCATCCTGTTGCTGCTCGCCCGTGTCTTGCGAGTCTGTTTGCAAAGGCGCATCAGCATCAACAGCTTCACTGGCGGGTGCGTGTGGCGCTGGCTCGTCAGTCTCTTCGGCATGTGAATATACAGGCGCTGGCTCATCGCTCTCTACATCCTCAGAACTCGACGTTGTGGTAGAGAAAGAGGGCTCATCATCCGTCGCCGACATGGAGGGATAGACCGATTCCTGCGGCTCAGAGGCCGTCTCAGTTTGGCCTGCAAATAAAGGATCCACATCAGGTTTCTCGCCAAAGCTCATCGCAGGCTCTTGGCGCGCAGGCTTGTCGCTCTCACTTTTCGCGCGACTGACGACCCTGACTGCGCCAATACCATCTTGGTCAAACTTTTGATCGTCACTGTCATCATCAAGCTTTCCCAGCGGCTTTTCGCCAAACTTGGTCGTCTTTTCTTTCTTGTTTGTCCAGAGGCCATGCAAAAGCAAAGCTGCGATTGCTAGTGCTCCCAACACAATCAGTACAAGGCGCAATTCCTGCATCATCGATTCTCAAATCTATCTATGTTCAGCGTTTTGATTAGCTTATGTCACAACGCCAACCAGTTTGCAAAGGGTAGCGCGATCATAAGCGGGGCCTGTTGGCTGACGCAATGCGTTAATGGTCAACTTAGTTAACTGTATCAAAAGTTGGGGACAATTTAACGAATAGCGACACACAAATCGTTAAACTTTATCATTATTAGGCCGTTGTCATCCCAGCGATTCCCCCCGTAATATAGCGCACATCGTTAATTTTGTATCAACCGCTTGCGTGCGGCTTGTTGTGACCAACATTGTTATCAAGGAGATATCATGGCGAATTATGCTCGCCCCCGTCCTCAAAGTGGCGCTGGCTACTTGTTCCAGGGTTTTTCATTGATGATGGCACCCGGCTTACGCCGCTTTGTGATCATTCCTATTTTGATCAATGTGTTGCTGCTGGGCGGCGCCTTCCTTTACCTACTGTCACAGTTTGGTGATTGGATAGACCATTGGATGGCGAGCCTACCCGAATGGCTCTCTTGGCTTTCATTTCTCATATGGCCTTTAGTCGTCGTGGCGATCCTTGTGGTGTTCTCCTACGTGTTTAGCACGTTGGCTAACTGGATAGCGGCGCCGTTCAATGGCCTGTTGGCCGAACATGTGGAAGCCAAGCTGTCAGGAACGCGGGCACCGGATGATGGCTTGGCTGGCATCGTTAAAGATATCCCGCGGGTGATGAAACGAGAATGGCAAAAGCTCGCTTACTACATCCCCAGAGCACTCGGCTTTTTGTTGCTACTTTGGATACCCGCAATCGGACAAACCGTGGGGCCTGTGATCTGGTTTTTGTTTAGCGCGTGGATGATGGCGATTCAATACTGTGATTACCCGTTCGATAATCACAAGGTGTCGTTTCCCGCCATGCGCCAGACCTTAAACCAACAACGTGGCGCATCGCTAAGCTTTGGTGCAATAGTTATGCTATTTACTATGACGCCGTTGCTTAACCTGCTGGTGATGCCTGCAGCAGTATGTGGCGCAACCGCCATGTGGGTGGATAATCACAAAGCCTCATTGGGGCGTAATTAGCCTGTTTAGCCGGGAATGTTCTACGCTAAAGCTCACATCGACGATGTGGGCTTTTTTCGGTTAACCAATCAGTTATTGGTTAATGTCACAATAAGATATAACCAACCGATCCTTTCAAAACCAAGCAGCAGAGATATGCTTGGAGTGTTATTAAAATCGGTGTCATGAAGGAACGATACAATGGGCAAGATTTACGAAGATAATACACAAACCATCGGAAATACACCGCTAGTTCGCCTGAACCGCGTGGCTAAACCAAACGTGTTGGCCAAAGTTGAGGCACGCAACCCAAGCTTCAGTGTTAAGTGCCGTATCGGTGCCAACATGATTTGGGATGCAGAGAAAAAAGGCACCCTCAAACCCGGTATCGAATTGATTGAGCCTACCAGTGGTAACACAGGGATCGCACTCGCCTATGTCGCAGCGGCACGTGGTTATAAGCTGACCCTCACCATGCCGGAGTCTATGAGCCTTGAGCGCCGTAAGCTGCTTAAAGCCATGGGCGCGAAGCTAGTGCTCACTGAAGCACCAAAAGGCATGAAAGGCGCGATTGCCAAAGCCGAAGAAATCATGGCGGCAGAGCCAGGCAAATATCTGATGCTGCAACAATTCGACAACCCAGCCAACCCTGAAATCCATGAAAAGACCACAGGGCCTGAAATCTGGGAAGACACTGACGGTGAAATCGATGTGTTTGTTGCCGGTGTTGGCACAGGTGGTACCCTAACCGGTGTTAGCCGCTACATCAAAAACACCCAAGGCAAAGCCATCACCACAGTGGCGGTCGAACCTGCCGAATCGCCAGTGATTGCACAAACGATCGCGGGTCAAGATGTGCAGCCTGCGCCTCACAAAATCCAAGGTATTGGCGCGGGTTTTGTGCCGAAGAACTTGGACGTGAAGCTTGTTGACCAAGTGGTCTCTGTCAGCTCAGACGAAGCGATTGCAATGGCTCGCCGTTTGATGGAAGAAGAAGGCATCTTGGGCGGGATTTCTTCAGGTGCAGCGGTGGTTGCGGCAAACAAAATTGCCGAGCTTCCCGAGTTTGCAAATAAGAAGATCGTCACAATTTTGCCAAGTGCAGCAGAGCGTTACCTTAGCTCACCACTGTTTGCTGGGATGTTCACCGAGCTGGAAACCGAGCAGTAACAGCAGGTTAGGCAATCAGCCTCCACCCCCCCCTATTCGCAAAGGCCCAAATTGGGCCTTTTTTGTTTGATTTTTATATTAAGCTTTAGTAAAACACGTCTGCCTTTTTTATTTTCCGCATCAAAATAAAAGCCCTCGCGCCTAATGAGTGGAAGGTCAAAAATGGCAAAAAGATGACACGAAATTGACATGGATTAAGCTATCAGGTCGATTTCTTGGTTAGGTTAGCGTCAACGGATAGCGAAGTCGCCCGTTAGCGGTTAAGCTAACCTTATATTTAATACATAGATTTAAAAAAATACAGAAACGGGGTGAATCATGTATCAGAAGCAAGTTGAGATTACTGCAGAAAACGGCCTACACACTCGTCCAGCGGCGCAGTTCGTCAAAGAAGCGAAAGGCTACGACGCTGAGATCACCGTTGAGTCTAACGGTAAGAGCGCGAGCGCAAAGAGCCTATTTAAACTTCAAACCCTTGGCTTGACCAAAGGCACTAAGGTGACTATCTCTGCTGAAGGTGCGCAAGCACAACAGGCCGTTGATCACCTAGTAAAACTGATGGACGAGCTGGAGTAATCCGGCTCTTTTTCTATCGGTTTTAAGTTGGATAAACGTAAGGTAAAGCTATGATTTCAGGCATCCTGGCATCACCTGGTATTGCTTTTGGTAAAGCACTGCTGCTGCAAGAAGAAGACGTTGTCATCAATAAAGATAAGATTGATGCGTCTCAAATCGACAAAGAAATTCAGCGCGTATTGGATGCTCGCGAACAGTCTAAGACGCAACTCGAAGCGATCAAAGACAAAGCAAGGGAGACCTTTGGCGAAGAGAAAGAAGCTATCTTCGAAGGTCACATCATGCTGCTTGAAGATGAAGAACTCGAAGAAGAGATCGTCAGCTTCATTAAGTCAAACCTAGCGACCGCCGATCACGCCATCTATAGCGTTATCGAAGAGCAAGCGGTCACGCTTGAGTCACTGGATGATGACTATTTGAAAGAGCGTGCTGCAGATATCCGTGATATCGGCTCACGGTTCGTCAAAAATGCACTTGGCATCAACATGGTGTCGCTGAGCGCAATCAATGAAGAAGTGATCCTTGTTGCAAACGACCTGACGCCTTCTGAAACAGCACAGGTTGACCTGAATTATGTGCTTGGTTTCATTACTGACATTGGTGGTCGCACATCGCATTCCTCGATCATGGCTCGCTCGCTTGAGCTGCCAGCTATCGTGGGCACCAACGATGCGACCGGCAAAATACAAAACGGCGACATGCTGGTGCTTGATGCGATTAACAACCAAATCGTTGTCAACCCATCAGATGATCAACTCAGCAAATTCAAAGCGATTCGCGACCAGCACATTGCCGAGAAAGCTGAACTGGCAAAACTTAAAGATCTTCCTGCCATTACACTCGACGGCCACCAAGTTGAAGTCTGCGGCAACGTGGGCACAGTCAAAGACTGTGACGGCGTAAACCGTAACGGTGGTGAAGGTGTGGGGCTTTACCGCACCGAGTTCCTGTTTATGGATCGCGACGCACTTCCTACCGAGGAAGAGCAATACCAAGCTTACAAAGCGGTAGCGAAAGCCATTGATGGCCACCCAGTGATTATCCGTACCATGGATATCGGTGGTGACAAAGATCTGCCGTATATGGACTTGCCGGAAGAAATGAACCCATTCTTGGGTTGGCGTGCGGTCCGTATCAGTCTTGATCGTCGCGAGATTCTCCGCGATCAGCTGCGTGCTATTCTTCGTGCATCGGCGCACGGTAAAATCCGTGTGATGTTCCCGATGATCATTTCTGTGGAAGAAATCCGTGAGCTGAAAGAAGCCATTGAGACCTACAAAGCAGAACTGCGCCAAGAAGGTCACGATTTCGATGCTGATCTTGAAATCGGTGTAATGGTTGAGACACCCGCCGCGGCTGCGATTGCCCACCATCTTGCGAAAGAAGTGGAATTTTTCAGCATTGGCACCAACGATTTGACCCAGTATACCTTGGCGGTCGATCGTGGCAACGAGCTGATTTCGCACCTGTACAATCCACTGTCTCCTGCTGTATTGACGGTTATCAAGCAAGTGATTGATGCCTCACATGCAGAAGGTAAATGGACGGGAATGTGCGGAGAGCTTGCAGGTGACGAGAAAGCAACGTTACTATTGATGGGTATGGGTTTGGATGAGTTTAGTATGAGTGCCATCTCTATCCCTCGCATCAAGAAGATTATCCGTAATGCCAACTTTGCTGATGTGAAAGCGATGGCCGACAAAGCGCTCACTTTGCCAACTGCGGCAGAAATCGAGGCCTATGTCGAAAAATTTATTGCGGAAAAAACCGCTTGCTAATATACAATCAGCAAAGAATTACTGCTTAGGAGCAACACTATGGGTCTGTTCGACAAACTGAAGAAGTTGGTGTCTGAAGACGGCAACGACGCAAGTGCCATTGAAATTATCGCCCCATTGTCGGGTGAGATCGTCAACATCGAAGACGTGCCTGACGTTGTGTTTGCTGAGAAAATCGTCGGGGATGGTGTTGCGATTAAACCATCAGGCGACAAGATGGTTGCGCCAGTTAACGGCACAATCGGTAAGATTTTCGAAACCAACCACGCTTTTTCAATTGAGTCAGATGACGGCGTTGAGCTATTCGTACACTTTGGTATCGACACCGTCGAACTAAAAGGCGAAGGGTTTAAGCGCATTGCGGAAGAAGGTCAAACGGTGAAAGCCGGTGATACCGTGATCGAATTTGATTTAGGCATGCTCGAAGAGAAAGCTAAATCAACGCTAACGCCGGTTGTTATCTCTAACATGGACGAAATCAAGGAGCTGACCAAGCTTTCTGGTGCCGTCACTGTGGGTGAAACATCTGTATTGCGCGTCACTAAGTAATTCGGTTTACTTAGTAAGAAAAAACGCAGCCTAGTGCTGCGTTTTTTTATGCCCGGCTAAAGGTTGCCCAGTCTAGGTGAATTGATAAAAAAAGCGCTTTACGCGCTGGCTTCTTAACCAATAAAGGCTCGCCCACGCTAACCAAAGCCCGTGTAAGGCAAGCAACCAATCAAACCGTCCCCCCGTCAACGTAAGCGTATGCACTACTTGATAGGCTTCCCAAAGCCACAATAGCCACACCCACCAATAACCTAAGTGCCAATGCTGTGTTAACCATTCAGGCGCCTTATCGCAGTTGCCCACTAACAGTAATAGCCCAAGCGGTACCAAGCCAATCCCTAAGCTGAGATAGAACGCAGAGGTATCCGGGTAAACCAGTGCAAGCAGCTCGCTGCCCTGCTCTCGGCTAACACCAGCCATCGCCAATAGCCACCACGCGCGACTTAACAGTAGCAGGCACAGTACGGCGATCTGGGGAGCCTTGATGTACCCTTTGTCGTCGAAATGATGAAACGTATCCATAAGATTTTTGATTGAGAAGTCACGCATTTACCATGGCGACATGCGATAAAAACTGCAAGCGCAAAAGCAAAATTTGTTATTCTTGGATGGAGTCATTTTTTCAGCGTTAGATGGAGCCTTCATGGCCAAAGCAAAAGCAACAATTTCGCCAGAGACCCAACAAGATGCCATGCGCGTTGCTAAAGCCACGCAAAAGCCCGGGCAAACCAAGGCTCAGACGAAACTGATCGCTCAGGGGATTGAGAAAGGAATTGCGCAGTACAAAAAAGAACAAAAAGCGAAGGCGCGGACACAGGATAAAGCACGCAAGAAACAGCAAAAACCGACACCGGTGGTCGAGCAATCGAGCGAGCCTGCGCCTTCATCTCAGCCTCCCACACAAGATAAAGGGTACAGCCGTTTACCTTGGCTTTTACTCGTCGTAAGCTGGATCGGGTTTATTGGTTACACGCTCGTGGGGGCATAATGGGAAAAAATCTGCTCAGCCTCATTGTAGTATTTACGCTATTCGGCTGCTCAAAAGGAGGCTCCATGGCAAAGCAACCACCTGTCACTGCCTGTGGTGACAGCCCTAATTGTGTTTCAACAGAAGATAGGCGCGCGAAGTATCAGTTAGCGCCCTTGTCATTAGCTAGCACCGATATTGCCTTTACCACCATCGTCGAAAAGATTGCCGCCATGCCACGCGCGGAAGTGGTTTCCGCTCAGGACAACTACGCACACTTACGCTTCACCACCCAAGTGCTGCGCTTTGTCGATGATGTTGAAGTCTCACTCAACGGAGACCAGGTTGCGCTTCGTTCAGCCTCTCGTGTCGGCTATTACGACTTCGGCGCAAACCGTCGGCGTGCCGATGCCATTCGCCGTACCCTAGTTGAGGCGGAACTGGTCACACCCGCTGATGTACGTTAGTTGATATACGAGCGAATATCTCTTTTTTTATCCTCGACCCAATCGCGACGAAACGGGCCCCAGTCTTTTAGCTGGTAATAACCATCGTTATGGCGCTTGCCATCTTGGATGAATGTCATATCTATACCAAGCCCAGACAGTGATTTGAGCACGTCTTGGATTGTGCGACGTGGCCAGCCTGTTGCTTCAATTAAACGCGGCACGTTTGGGCGTTCCATTTCTTCTACCAATGCGGCGAGGTACAAGCGCCGAGCAAATACCGGGTTGAGTTCCATACGAACCTCCAACAATTACGAATGATCCCATTATTCATGGCGCCTGCTAAGAGGCTTTGCGTTTGATCAAAACGCCATCAAATCGACGTGCTGCAGGCGCATTTACCCACGCATTTCACACGCTTTTGCGCCTTCAAATGACGCACATGCCTACCGCGCTGGGTGTTGCGTTCATTAACAAGCAGTGTCACTCTTAAACCTTTGCCAACAAGCACGATAAGACCATGACAACTGTATTTGGGATTAAAAACTGCGACACCCTAAAAAAAGCCCTAAAGTGGTTGGATAACCAAGGTATCGACTACCAATACCACGACTACCGAAAAGATGGCTTAGACGCACAAATGCTGCAAACTTTCGTTGCCGAACTGGGCTGGGAAGCGTTAATCAACAAACGTGGCACCACCTACCGCCAACTAAGCGATGAGCAAAAAGCCCATTTAGACCAAACCAGCGCGATCGCAATCATGCTCGATAACCCAGCGATCATTAAACGCCCATTGCTCGTACACAAAGGTAGCTATTACCTCGGCTTTAAAGAGAACCAATACGCTGATATTTTCGCGTAATGTGATAGTCGATTCATTTTTGCTGTAAGGAAACCCGATGACTGACTCTGCCACGTTGGCTTTAGCGAAAGATCTGATAAACCGAGAATCGGTGACACCGGAAGATGCCGGCTGCCAAGATCAAATGATCGCGCGATTAGAAGCCTTGGGCTTCACTATTGAGACCATGGTGTTTGAAGATACCACCAACCTGTGGGCCAGACGGGGCACTGACGGCCCTTTGTTCGCCTTTGCCGGCCACACCGACGTGGTTCCCTCTGGTCCGCGTGAGCAATGGCACACACCACCGTTTGAAGCGACGGTGATTGATGACCATCTCCATGGACGTGGTGCTGCTGACATGAAAGGCTCACTGGCTGCTATGGTCGTGGCTGTTGAGCGTTTTATTGCCGAGCACCCTGATCATTCAGGCTCGCTCGCGTTCTTAATTACCTCAGACGAAGAAGGCCCGTTTATCAATGGCACCACCCGTGTGGTTGATACTCTAATGGCGCGTGGTGAAAAGATTGACATGTGTATTGTGGGTGAGCCATCCAGCACCCATCATGTCGGTGATGTGGTTAAAAATGGCCGTCGCGGATCCATCACTGGGGATCTCTACGTCAAAGGCACACAAGGTCATGTTGCCTACCCCCACCTTGCCACCAACCCGGTGCATCAGGCGATGCCGGCGCTCACCGAGCTTGCGCAAACACTCTGGGACAAAGGCAATGCGTTTTTCCCACCCACAAGCTTCCAAATCCCCAATATCGGAGCTGGCACAGGCGCGGCCAATGTCATCCCAGGGGAGTGCCACGCACAGTTTAATTTCCGCTTTAGTACAGAGCTGGACAGCGAAACCATCAAAAAGCGGGTTTACTCGATTCTAGACGCCCACGGGCTCGACTATACCTTGGAGTGGACGCACAGTGGCGACCCTTTCCTAACCGATAAAGGCACGTTACTGGACGCGGTGGTGGCTGCGGTAGAAGAAGTGAACCATCAAACACCGGAACTACTGACTACTGGTGGAACCTCTGACGGTCGTTTCATTGCGCAAATGGGGGCGCAAGTGATTGAACTCGGCCCGGTGAATGCCACCATCCACAAGGTAAATGAGTGCGTGAGCATCCCGGATTTAGAAAAGCTGACTGACATGTACCAAAAGGTCTTAGAGAAGGCGCTCCCTTAATGCCGACACCCGCACAGCTCACAGGGCAAGACGCCTCAGCGCTCACACCGATTAACAGTCGGCCTAATGCGCCCTGCCTGCACCAAGCGATTTTAGCCGACTTTGCCGCCCTACAACAGGCGGCATCGCAAGCAGGGTTCACGCTCATGATCGCCAGCGGCTATCGCTCATTTGCGCGTCAGTTAGCCATTTGGAACGGCAAATTTAGTGGCGAAAAGCCAGTGTTGGACGCAGAGAGTCGCCCGTTAGATGTGTCATCACTGTCCGAAGAAGCGCGGGTCAAAGCGATACTGCGCTGGTCAGCCTTACCAGGGGCAAGCCGCCACCATTGGGGCACAGACTTAGACGTATATGACAAGCGGGCACTGGGGCCGGATCAAACGTTAGCGTTAACGCCACCAGAGTATGATGATGGCCCTCAAGCTGCGTTTTCACAATGGCTCAAAGTGCACGCCTCCAAGTGGGGGTTCTTCCTTCCTTACGCCGAAGATAAAGGTGGGGTTGCGAGAGAGCCTTGGCATATCAGCCATATCGCCACCAGCCACACCCTGTTATCTGCTTTTGACCAAGACATGCTTGCTATCGCCATCGATAGTGCCCCTATTTGTGGTAAAGATACCATTCTTGGCCAGTTAGATTGGATATATTCAACCTATGTCACCAACCTGTGCGAGGTGGAACAATGGAATGGCTAACCAACCCTTACGTCATTATTGCCATCGTAGTGGCTGTCGTGGTCAGCAATATCATGGCGCTCAAATACACCGCCAACGCAAAATTTGGCCTTAAGTATAAAGACAAGCCAGATAAAACCACGTCATCCAAGGAAAATAATGCGGATAGCGAGCCATCGCAGTCTGATGAGCACAAAGACTAAAATAGCGCCACATTAATGGCGCTATTTTCCTCACTTAAAAAGCAAACGTTTGCTTTTTAAGTCCAAAAATTACAGGGTAAGGCCGATACGCTTTGCTACCTCGATGTAAGCATCCACAACACCACCTAGGCCTTGACGGAAACGGTCTTTATCCAGTTTTTCTCGGGTATTGGCATCCCACAATCGGCAACCGTCAGGACTAAACTCGTCACCCAGAACAATATTACCTTGATGATCAACACCAAACTCAAGTTTGTAATCAACCAACAATAAGTCACCGTCCGCAAACAAGGCTTTGAGAACATCATTCACCTTATAGGTCAGTGTTTTCATCGTCGCCAGTTGTGCTTGTGTGGCGTAGCCCAAAGACTCACACAGGGATTCATTGACCATAGGGTCGTGCAGTGCGTCGTTTTTTAAAAACAATTCAAAGGTCGGTGGCGTCAGTGCTGTCCCCTCTTGGACGCCGAGACGACGACAAAGCGATCCAGCAGCGATGTTGCGGACTACGCACTCTACAGGGATCATATCTAGCTTTTTCACCACGCACTCGGTATCCGACAACAGGTGGTCCATTTGGGTGGGAATACCTGCTTGCTCAAGCTTTTGCATGATGAAGTGATTAAATTTGTTGTTCACCTCGCCTTTTCGCTCGAGCTGCTCAACACGCTCGCCATCAAAGGCTGACGTATCATTGCGAAAGTGCAGAACAAAGCGGTGCTCATCCTCTGTGGCATAGACAGATTTTGCCTTACCGCGATACAACTCAGCACGTTTTTCCATTACCTATACTCTCCATTAGGCGCTAAAAGTAAGGGACGCACACCGCGTCCCTATAAAATTACTCTGATGCTTGGTTCACTTGGGCAATAACCGCTTTGAGCGCTGGGCTCAGCGCTTCTAACGTCGCCTCATCAACCGGTTTTCCATCACTGTTAGTGACGTTGAGTGACGTGCGGTTGCCGAGATCGCCCAGCAGCAGGGTGTAGCTATTATCTGGGAACGTAATCGGATCAACGCCAAGGGATTGCCAACGCTCATCACTTGGCGCGACGTGACGGGTTTTCACCGTGCCTTGCGACTGGTTACGACTTTCTACCGTGAACCCTAAAGGCTTGATGATAGCAGGCAGCTTTTCCCACACCACATCATAAGGGGCGCGAGCAATGATCACCGGCAGGCCACTCCGGTCAGTGCCAAAGCTAATCGGAATATCCGCTTGGCGCTGCTCGGCTAAGCGGCGCGCCTCGGCACGCAAGGCCGCATCGTGACTCACCGTGATAAGGTTGGTCATCAGGGTGTTGTAGCGCTCACGCAACGCAGGTGTGAGTGGATCATCGCTGGCTTTCGCGCGCGAATCAATCATGTTCACCCCTAACGCAAAGCGGCGACCTTGCTCAAGGCGTGATAGACGGAAGCGTGCTTGGTGAGCGCTGTCTTCTTTTTCCCAAGCAATCCAACCGGTTTCGACTTGGTCTGCGGTTTGCGACGACACTGGAATCGTCTGCTCGCTGACCAAACGCTCTACCGTTTGCCATACTTTATCGAGTTGCTTTTCATTGGCAACCGCTAGAGTAACACCGCGGCTATCACGTTGTATCCGTGCGCCCGGGATCAGGTCCAGCACTTGGCGCGGCGGACGAATATCAACATCTTTGCCCACTTCCCCTTCAAACTCTTGCGAGGGAATTTGATAGTTGGTGGAGAAATATGGCGCTTGATCCGGCAAGGTCTGCCATGGCGACAACGGGGTTGTTTGCAAGTAGCCAAAGTCATCTTTGGCTTGACGACGCTGCTCGGCGCCACCACTACAGGCCACCACACTGGTGGCCATGATGGCACAAAGGCCGAGCTTAAATACTGGTTTCATTGACACTCCAACGGCTTACACCGCACCTGCTACACGCAGTGCTTCTCGCACATCTGGACGCAAGTGCTCGCTTAATTCAGTTAATGGCAGACGAAGGTGTCCATCCGCAATCAAGCCCATTTCACGGACTGCCCACTTCACTGGGATCGGATTGGCTTCGTCAAACAGGTGGCGATGCAGTGGGATCAAGGTTTCGTTAATGGCATGCGCCTGCTCTGCGTCACCCGCGCGCGCCAGTTTGATCATTTTAGCCATTTGCGCCGCTGCCACATTATTAGTGACAGAGATAACGCCATGTCCCCCAGCCAAGACAAAATCTAGGCCAGTTAAATCATCGCCACTGAATAAGAGGAAATCATCGCCACAAAGTTCCCGATGAATCGCGACTCGGCTTACATCAGCGGTGGCATCTTTAAGGCCAATAATATTGTCAAACTCAGCCAACCGCGCCACAGTCTCCGGTTGAAGGTCAACCGCCGTGCGCCCAGGGACATTATATAAAATTTGCGGTAAGTCAGTGGCTTCAGCAATGGCTTTGTAATGCTGGAACAAGCCTTCCTGCGTCGGTTTGTTGTAATAAGGGGTGACACTCAGGCAAGCCGCAACCCCTGAGCCGGCAAACATTTTGCTGAAAGTGATCGCTTCATGAGTAGCATTGGCACCGGTTCCCGCGATAACCGGAATACGTCCGTCAGCGAACTCCAGGGTCTTCAACACAATTTTAATGTGCTCATCCACGGTGACTGTCGACGACTCTCCCGTCGTCCCCACTGCGACAATCGCATCAGTGCCCGATTGGATATGAAACTCGACCAATTTTTCCAGGCTAACGTAATCAACTTCGCCATGTGCATCCATTGGTGTGACGAGTGCCACAATGCTTCCAGAAACCATGTTCGTCTCCCTTATTAGTGATGCTTGCAATGTTACTTTTGGCGCTGGGCAAACACAAGAATAACCCTGCGTCTAGGCATGTCTTAATCAACATTTTTCGTCGCTAGACAAGACCAGTGCTCGTTATAATCGAGTAAGCAGGGAGCCTGCGTCAATGGGCGGTAAAATCCTGTCAAGTCAGTGATCCTATTATCAAAAACTTGCGTAATCGCGAACACCCTCTATCATCGTGAATTCGGTTTACCGACAAAAAGGAAACGTAGCGCATGCAAACAATCACCGAAGGCGCACAAGCGCCCGATTTTTCACTGCAAGATCAAAATGGCGATACGGTCACGTTGAGCCAGTTTCAAGGCGACAAGCGCGTGCTGGTCTACTTCTACCCTAAAGCAATGACACCAGGCTGTACGACGCAGGCATGCTCGTTGCGCGACACCAAAGCCGAGCTGGATGCACTTGACACCGTAGTGCTTGGCATAAGCCCAGATCCGGTGAAAAAACTGGCTCGTTTTGTTGAACGCGACGCGCTTAACTTCACGCTATTGAGTGATGAAGATCATGCCGTCGCTGATGCGTTCGGCGTTTGGGGACCGAAAAAATTCATGGGCAAAGAATACGATGGGATTCATCGTCTAAGCTTTTTGGTCGGCAAAGACGGTAAGATAGAACACGTATTCAATAAGTTTAAAACCAAGGATCACCACCAAGTGGTGTTGGATTACTTAAGCCAAGCGTAACGTCAGTCGACGTTGGCTGCAAAGCAGCCTAAACGCCGTTTACCAAAAGCGCACGTACACCGTGCGCTTTATTGTATGATTAGCCGACAGGCTTTGCCAACGCTTCAGGGTATCCGCGGCGTGTTGCAAACTCGCAAGCGGTATCGATTATCTTCGCGGTGTTGGGGCGCGACAGCGGATGATAAGAGGTGGGCGAGATCCAACCAGCATCTTCAAACTGCGTCAGTACTTTATTGATCGCCGTCAGCGCAGACGACGCTTTGACAATTTCCAAGCGCGCATAACGCTCACCATCAAACGACACATCAGAGGCACGTAACGAAGGATCATCGCCCGGGATTTGCTGAGCGCCGCACAAAGGTTTACCGCCCACTTCAGCGTATTGAAACGCTGGCAACCACTGGGCAAAGTGGTCAATGGCGCGGTCAGTACGTTCGCATACCTCTTGCCATTCCCATCCTTTATCGATGTTTTTCACATAACGCGCATCCACACTTGGTTGGGCGGATTGTGTCGAGCTTTTTACCAAACCTCGCTCAAACAAGGTGACGTCTTGGGTCATGCCATGGAGTTGGAAGAAGCCATCTGGATAGGGCGTCAATTGTGCCATACCTTGTGGGGTGCCCCGCTGTCCATGGACAATAATCTCCGGCCATTGGTACTCGGTGCTTGTCCAGTGCGCGATATATGCGGCTTTGTATTCCACCAAACGCTTGCGACCAAACCCCGCCATATCATCGATTGTTCCCGTACGGAATCCGGCAGCATTGATCAGATAGTCAACCTCAGTGCTCTGTATCTGGCCAGTATGGTCTTTATAGGTCACCTGCCACCCAGACGCCAAAGGCTGGGTATCAATCACTTTGTGATTAAAGTTGAGCTGGCAATGAGGAACCTCAGCAAGGGTTAACTGCGCTTCCGCTGCTAAGCGAAACACGCTGAGTCCATACTCTTGTACCAGCACCAGTGGATACTTCATTGCACTTAAATCGAGTGACTGCGCCACTGGCCACATCCATTGGTCAGCGACATCCGTCACGCTGTGATAGTCTTGGTCGCGTAAAGCTTCTAACCGGTCTTGATGATACAAGCGGAAATAATTACTCGGCTCACCCATGACTTTATTATCGCTATCGATCTCAACCAATTGCGCATAACGCTCACGCAAGGTTTCTAAGCGCGCCATCACACTGTCTAACGAGCCTGGATCTTGCTGAGGAACGGCGAGGACAGTCGGTCGACGATTGACCGAATGCGGATACATGCGCACCGTGGCCACCGACTGTTCGAGTAAGGTCAGGCATTGATCGAGTGAAATTTCACGATACAAATTGCCGCCCGCGTGCAGATGGCAAATTGGCGGCCCACTCACCAAGCCGGTGCCCGCCTCAAACACCTGGGTGTCCACCCCGCGCTCAGCCAAGCGCATTGCCGCTGTGGTTCCCGCAACACCGCCACCTATCACAGCGACGCGAAACTTTTCTACTTGCGTTTGTTCTTGCCTGTGTTGTGCCATGCCAACCCTGTTTTCATTACTACTTCTGTGGGCCAAACTGATCACGGCATGTTCATGCTTACCTGCCGCTCAGCCCCTTTTATTAGGGGCGTGAAAACAAGATGGATCACTCAACATCTGTCTTGGGATCGTCATCCAGCTCAATCACTGGCAGCGCTTGCCACACCGCTTTCACTAAGGTCGCCAATGGAATAGCAAAAAATACCCCCCAAAAGCCCCAGAGTCCACCGAAAACCAGTACGGCTATTATGATGGCGACTGGGTGTAAATTCACCGCTTCTGAAAAAAGCACGGGGACCAGCACATTGCCGTCCAGCGCTTGGATAACGCCATAGGCGATCATTACATACCAAAAACCCGGCTCGAGCCCCCACTGGAACAAGGCAACAATCGCTATCGGGACGGTGACAATCGCTGCGCCAATATAAGGCACCAAGACAGAGAAGCCCGTCGCCACACTAAGTAGTACCGCATAGCGAAGGTCCAAAAGGCTAAAGGTCAAATAACTGCTCACCCCGACGATAATGATTTCAGTCACTTTGCCGCGGATGTAGTTGGAGATCTGCTGATTCATCTCATGTCCCACGCGGGAAGCAAGACGACGGTTGCGCGGTAACAAGCCTTTGAACATCGCCAACATTTGCGCTTTGTCTTTGAGCAAAAAGAACACCAGCAATGGTACCAAAATCAGGTATACCGCCACCGCGACTAAGTTCACCAAAGACGCCAATGAGCCTTTTACCAGTGTTTCGCCAAGGTTGAGCACTTTGTTTTGCAAGGTGTCGACGAAAGTGTTGACCATGTGCGGGTTAATCAGCTCTGGGTAGCGTTCTGGCAAACTCAGCATCAGTGCTTGCATGTTATTAAACATATTTGGCACATCGGCCACCAAGCTGACCCCCTGGTTCCATATGGTTGGCACCAGGCCAAACAGCGCCATCAAGGTTAAGCTGACAAACACCGCCAGTACCACCAGCACTGAAAAAACACGGGGCAAGCCCAACCGGCAGAGGCGATTAACCGGCCAGTCGAGCAAATACGCCATGACGATCGCGACCAATAATGGGGCGAGCAAATTGCCAAAAAAATAGATGGTAATAAAACCAAAAAGAAGGATCGCCACCAGGCTCACGGCATGTGGGTCAGAAAAACGTCGCCGATACCAACGATGTAACATATCAAACATAAAAAGCCTGCTATTTTTTTGTGATGAGTAGCCGCGAAGCGGGCGTATCTAACCACCTCATGCTAAAACCTTCGCGTTTAAAGTACTTGGGAATATCTTCTTTCGCCCCTTGATCACCGAGCAAAATCACCAACTGTTCATCTGGCTGTAGAAAGGCGGCGGCGCGCTTTGCTAGCAGTAGCGCCATTGGGCAAACATGTTCTCGCAAATCAAGTGTTTGAGATTCCATTCTGGCTCACCGGTCGGTATTATCGTCAGTATTGTAATGGACATTAGATAGAACGCCAACGAAACCCTTGCGGCTTTTGTCGGTCTGTACCTAAGTACATCCTGCATTTAAAGGTCATCACGCTTATGTCATCTCGCGCACCTTGCTCGAACAAAGGAACAAAGGCTCGTCGCCTACTCGCTTATGCACTGGCGGGCGTATTAGCGAGCGCACCTGTGTCTGCACGCGTTGAGTCATACCAAAGCGATTTGCCTGATATTGGTACTGCCGCCGTCAGTACCTTATCGGTTGCCAAAGAGAAAGAGTTTGGTGATGCCTACATGCGGATGCTCAGAGCCAGTAAGCCCGTCATCAGTGATCCGCTGCTCAGCGAATACATAAATGGCTTGGGACACCGGTTAGTCGCGAATGCCAATGATGTTCGCACCCCGTTTCAATTTATTCTCATTGATAACAAGGCCATCAATGCCTTTGCCTTTTTTGGCGGTTATGTGGCCATGCACTCCGGCCTGTTCCTACACGCCAAAACAGAAAGCGAGCTGGCATCGGTGATGGCCCATGAAATCGCCCACGTGACCCAACGTCATTTGGCAAGAAGCATGGAAGAGCAAGCACAGACGTCGCCGCTCACGGTGGCCGCCTTAGTGGGCTCGTTGATGCTTGCGATTGCTGCTCCCGAAGCTGGGATTGCAGCCGCACATGCTGCGACAGCTGGGAGTATGCAAAACCAAATCAATTTCACCCGTCGCAATGAAGAAGAAGCAGACCGAATTGGCATTGAAACACTTGCGCGCGCTGATTTTAATGTGCAAGCGATGCCACGATTTTTCTCGCGGCTAGCGGATGAGTACCGTTACGCCAGCCAAATGCCCGAGTACTTCAGCACCCACCCCTTGCCCGCTTCACGGATCACAGACTCGCGTGCTCGTGCCCGTCAATACCCACAAAAACGGGTGCCTGTCTCGCCGGAGTATCAGCTGGCGCGCGCCCGCATCGTCGCAAGATATAGCGGCATCGCCAGTCGATCAGCCATGGACTGGTTTGAACGGCGCAACAAAGAGGCCTCGCCGGCCGAAAAGCAAAGCCTCGATTACGGAATGGCGCTGCTTGATATTGACGCTCGCCGTTTTGACGATGCGCGAGAAAAATTAGCCCCACTTATCAAGGCGCAACCTAATAATCGATTTTTCATCGATGCAATGACCGATTTAAACATCGGTGAAAAACAGTACGACAAGGCACTATCACGCCTTGAGCAGGCGTTGAACCATCAACCTAACAACCGCGTATTATTGCTCAATCGCGCCTATACCTTGGTCAAAGCCAAACGTGGCGGTGAAGCCATTACCATGCTGGAGCGGTATACGCACCAACACCCTGATGACAGCAACGGCTGGTTTTTGTTACAACAAGCGTACGAAAATACGGGGACGCATCGAGACGGCGAGCTGGCCGCACAAGGTGAGCGCTATGCATTGCGCGGACAGTGGGACAAAGCCATTCGTAACTACACCCAAGCGGCTCAGCTCGCAGAGTTAGGCAGCTTAGCGCAAGCACGGTATGATGCACGCCTCGACCAACTGCGTCGTCAGCAAGCTCGCTTTAAAGCGCTTAGCGATCGGTAATTCAATCAAAAAGGACCATTGTTGTGACCACCATTACCCTCTACCACAACCCGCGTTGCTCCAAAAGCCGTGAAACACTTAAATTGCTCGAGTCTCACGGTGTCACGCCTACTATTATCAAGTACCTTGAGAACCCGCTTTCTGCCGAAGCGTTGTCGATGTTAAAACAGCAACTCGGACTTAGCTCGTTTCGGGATATGATGCGAACCAAAGAAGCAGACTATAAAGCGGCAAACTTGGGCGATGCGTCAGTGGACGAAGCAAAATTACGCGACGCCATGGTTAACAACCCCAAATTGATCGAACGTCCAATCGCCGTCAAGGGCGAAAAAGCAGTCATTGGTCGTCCGCCAGAGAACGTACTAGCGCTGATAAAATGACTAAAGTATTAGTGCTCTACTACAGCCGCTCGGGGAATACACGCAAACTCGCCCAACAAGTGGCTCGGGGCATCGAAGCACAAGGGGTGGAAGCGGTGCTGCGCACGGTTCCCGAGCTGCCCGCTTACCCTGATGGCCAAGTGCCAGACACAACCGCGAAAGACCCTTTTGTCACCCGGCAAGATTTGTTGGACTGCCATGGCCTAGCCCTCGGCAGTCCGGTGCGTTTTGGCAACATGGCCGCGCCCTTAAAGCAGTTTATCGACAGCACCAGTGGCGAGTGGCTATCAGGTGCACTGATTGATAAACCTGCGGCTGTGTTCGGCGCTGGCTCTATGCTGCATGGCGGGCAAGAAACGACCCTGCTCACCATGACGGTACCGCTGCTTCATCATGGCATGGTGCTGATCGGTGTGCCACACAGTGAGCGCGCGTTACACACCACAGAAGGCGGCGGCTCACCTTATGGTGCGTCAAGTGTGGCTGATGCAAACCAGCCTTTAATTGCAGACGAAAAACAAATCGCCAAAACCTTAGGCCAACGTCTCGCGCGTTTCGCGCAAACCGTTCACCATCACTTGGGATAAAAGGATAGAATTGTGACTGACTCTCGGCTTGCATTAATGCGTAAGCTCTCGTTGTTGAGTAACCTCGGCCTGATTGCCTGGGTGATAATCTGGCACGCAGCGTTATCGCCTCACCCTCACCTTAATGCGTTGGCGGTGACCATCGGCTGGACCATTCCTCTTCTACTCCCCCTGCCGGGGATCGTGAAAGGAAAAGCTTTTACCCATGCGTGGGCCAACTTTATTTTGATGTTTTACTTTTTGCACGCCTTAACCCTTATTTATGTTGATGAAGGGGAGCGCTGGCTGGCGGCGGCCGAGCTCGTCTTAGTGACCTTTGCCTTCGCTAGCAATATCGTCTTTGCGCGTTGGATGGGAAAATCACAAGGGCTGAAGCTGCCACGTCTTTCTCAAGTGGAACGTGAAGAGCGCCAACGCTTTGAGGGCAAGGATAGCGCCTCGTCTGACTGAGAACTGACCTTTATCCTCACCCTTGGTCTGTTAATCGCTGCGGCTAAGCCAAGCATCGCGCTTGGCTTACACCGGGTACGGGCGGCGAGAGAAATACCGGTGACCACACTTGCTACATGGTGCAATCACATCTACACGGCTATGCCGTGTTTGGTGTTGGCACTGTTCGCATTGCAAGACGCCCAACCCCACAATTTCGCCCGCTTCATACACACCATGATGCTGAAGGTCGTCGAATACTTCCCGCCACTCTAGCTGAGTGCGGTCGGTGATTTCTGCCAGTTGCTCCCAAATCGAGTTAGCAATCAGATCGTTAAACACCTGGCTATCAATGTCCTCGTCTTGGGACTTGTTATACTGCTCGCCAAAGGCTTTCACGTCGCGCTTAAAGTAAGCTTCAATTAACGCCCACTCATCTTTGGTCAGATCCGCGGCCGCTTTGAGGTATTGATCAGATAACTCGACCCAGCGAGACAAAGCCTCTGGACTGTTTTCCAGCGCCTCTTTTACCCGCTCAATGATACTTTGTTGGGGTTCTTTCTCTTTATTCATGGTTCCGTCCTGATTCAAGTGTTGTTGCGGTCTCTGCCTTTCGTTATTCTATGACGATATTTCTCTTTCAGGTTTTACCTTTCTCACAGAATCTCGGAAGCCATCGATGCAAGAACAATATAGCCCGCAAGATATTGAACAAGAAGTTCAAGCCCATTGGGATGACAATAAAACCTTTGTGGTTCATGAAGACCCTAACAAAGAAAAATTCTACTGTCTTTCTATGTTCCCTTACCCCAGTGGCCGACTACACATGGGGCATGTCCGTAATTATACCATCGGTGATGTGATCTCGCGTTATCAGCGCCTGCAAGGCAAAAATGTGATGCAACCTATTGGTTGGGATGCATTTGGTTTGCCAGCCGAAGGGGCCGCTATCAAGAACAAAACCGCCCCCGCACCTTGGACTTACGAAAACATTGATTACATGAAAGGCCAGCTGAAAATGCTGGGCTTCGGTTACGATTGGGATCGTGAAATCGCCACTTGTAGCCCAGATTACTACCGCTGGGAGCAAGAGTTCTTCACCACGCTGTACAACAAAGGCTTGGTCTACAAAAAGACTTCCTCGGTCAACTGGTGTCCGAATGACCGAACCGTGTTAGCGAACGAGCAGGTGCACGAAGGATGCTGCTGGCGTTGTGACACCCCTGTCGAGCAAAAAGAAATTCCACAGTGGTTTATCAAAATCACCGATTATGCAGAAGAGCTGCTGCAAGATATCGACAAACTGGATGGTTGGCCAGAAATGGTCAAAACCATGCAACGCAACTGGATTGGCCGCTCAGAAGGGGTGGAGCTGACTTTTGACGTGGAAGGTGAGCACCCTGCTCTGGATGTGTACACTACCCGTCCTGACACCTTGATGGGTGTGACCTATGTCGGGATTGCCGCCGGTCACCCACTGGCCGATGCCGCAGCCAAAAACAATCCAGCGTTGGCTGAATTTGTACAAGAGTGCCGTAATACCAAGGTTGCTGAAGCAGAGCTTGCCACCATGGAGAAAAAAGGCATGGCAACCGGTCTGTACGCGACTCACCCGCTTAACGGCCGCCGCGTACCTATCTTTGTCGCCAATTTTGTGCTGATGGACTACGGTACTGGTGCGGTTATGGCCGTGCCCGCCCACGACCAGCGCGACTTTGAGTTCGCCAGCAAGTACAGCTTGGATATTGAGCCGGTGATCCTCGATGAAGACGGCAACGCGCCTGATTTGTCTGAGCAGGCATATACCGAGAAAGGCAAGCTGTTTAACTCGGGTGAATTTGATGGCTTAGACTTTGATGCCGCGTTTGATGCGATTGCCGCCAAGCTTGAGTCTTTGGGCAAAGGCAAGAAGACCGTTAACTTCCGTCTTCGTGATTGGGGCGTATCGCGCCAACGCTACTGGGGTGCCCCTATCCCGATGCTGAACACCGAAGACGGTGACGTGGTGCCAGTCCCGACGGATGAGCTGCCCGTGATCCTGCCAGAAGATGTGGTGATGGATGGGGTACAAAGCCCGATTAAAGCGGACAAACAGTGGGCACAAACCCAATACCAAGGCAAGCCTGCACTGCGTGAAACCGACACCTTCGATACCTTTATGGAATCGTCTTGGTACTATGCGCGCTATTGCTCGCCGCAGGCCGATCAAATGCTCGATCCAAGTGCTGCCAACTATTGGCTGCCTGTAGATCAATATATCGGCGGCATTGAGCACGCTTGTATGCACCTTCTTTATTCACGCTTCTTCCACAAGTTGCTGCGTGATGAAAACATGGTTGATAGCGACGAGCCGTTTAAGCAACTGCTCTGTCAGGGCATGGTGCTGGCTGATGCCTTTTACTACACCGATGATAAAGGTGTGCGCGTATGGGTATCTCCAACCGAGGTGACCGTCGAACGTGATAGCAAAGGGCAAATTGTTAATGCGGTAGACAGCCAAGGCAATGCCGTTACTCATGCGGGCATGACCAAGATGTCGAAGTCGAAAAACAACGGCATTGACCCACAATTAATGGTTGAAAAATACGGCGCCGATACGGTACGCCTGTTCATGATGTTCGCCGCGCCCGCGGATATGACCCTCGAATGGCAAGAGTCAGGCGTTGAAGGTTCACACCGCTTCTTGCGTCGCGTCTGGAAATTGGTTTACGAGCACAGTCAACAAGGACCTGTCGCGGCATTGGATGCGAGCGCGCTCAACAATGAGCAAAAAGCGCTGCGCCGCGAGGTGCATAAAGCCATTGCCAAAGTCAGTGATGACATGGGTCGCCGTCAGACATTTAACACCGCTATCGCGGCGATTATGGAGCTGATGAACCGATTGGTGAAAGCACCACAACAAAGCGATCAAGACCGCGCGGTGCTCGACGAAGCCCTTAAAGCCGTGGTGTTGATGCTTTACCCAATCACCCCGCATATCTGCTTTAGCTTGTGGCAGGCACTCGGTGAGACCCACATCGACGATGCGGCGTGGCCACAAGCCGACGAAGCAGCCATGGTTGAGGATGAGAAACTGATCATCGTCCAAGTTAACGGTAAACTGCGCGCCAAGATCACCGTCGCCGCTGATGCGGAGAAAGAGACCGTAGAAGCCCAAGCGATGGCGGATGAAAACGTGGTGAAATTTACCGAAGACAAAACCGTGCGCAAGGTGATTTACGTGCCTGGCAAGCTGGTTAACATTGTTGCCAACTAACAAGGAGCGATGGAGTGAATCTGTTTAAGACAATGCTTCGCTCCCTGCTTGTCGCGATGGTCTGTTTGACCATCGCGTCTTGCGGGTTTGCCTTACGCGGCAGCTACAATCTGCCCGATGAGGTTGATAAGGTCTCATTAACCAGTTTTGACCCTTATGGCGAGCTCACCCGGCAAATGCGAAATGCCTTGCGTCAACACAAGGTCGATCTTGTCTCTCCTTCCAAGGAAGTGGCTAATATCCACTTACTCGGCGAAAGCAATAGTGAACAAACGCTATCGCTTTACCAAAATAGCCGTGTGGCGGAGAAAGAGTTTCGCTATGTTGCCCGCTATCGTGTCACGGTGCCCGGTAAAGGGAGTTATACCTATAACACCACCTTGAGCCGCAACTTTCTTGATAACCCGCTGACAGCGTTGGCAAAGTCCGTTGAGGAAGATAAGTTGGTTGCGGAGATGCGTACAGAAGCGACTCGGCAAATCATGCGTCAGCTTTCCCAGTTAAAAGGCGACATTGCTGAGTTTGAACGCCAGCAGGCTGAGCAAGCGGCGATGAAAGATCTCGAACAAGGTGAAACGCCAACAGAGCCCAACGTGATCATCGAAACGCGACAAACCGAGACGAACACCGCGCAATGATGAGAACCTACCCCGACCAATTGGCGCAGCAGCTTAACCAGCCACTGCGTCAATGTTACTTGGTGTTTGGCTCCGATCCACTGCTCAAGTTAGAAGCACGCGACGCTATCTCACAGGCGGCTCGGGTCCAAGGCTTTGAGGAGCATCATAAATTTGTCATTGATGGGCAGCTCGATTGGCAAGAGGTCATCGACTGCTGCCAAGCGCTTAGCTTATTTGCGTCTCGACAGGTCATTGAGCTCACTTGTCCGGAAAACGGTTTAACCAGCGCACAAGCGAAACAGCTTACCGAGCTGGCCGCTTATCTGCATCCTGATATCCTCCTCTTGGTTCAAGGAGAAAGGCTCAATAAAAAGCAAGAGAGCGCGAAATGGTTTTCAGCGCTCGCCCAACACGGCTTATACGTGGTGTGTAACACCCCCGACGCTCGTCACTTACCACGCTTTATTGAGCAACGCTGTCGTCACTTGGGGCTAAAGCCTGATCAACCTGCGCTACAGTTGTTAGCACAATGGCATGAAGGAAACCTCCTCGCCTTAGTGCAAAGCCTGCATATCTTACAGCTACTTTATCCCGATGGTGCACTCACCTTGCCTCGTATTGAGAGTTCGCTGTCACGCCATCATCACTTTACTCCCTTCCAGTTCACCGATGCGCTGCTGGCAGGAAAGGCACAACGCGCACAGCGGATACTCGAACAGCTTCGCGCTGAAGGTGAAGAGCCAACCCTTTTATTGCGACTGATTCAAAAAGAGCTTAAACAGCTGTACACCATTCAAGAGCAAGGGCAAAAAGGACGGCCACTCAACGCCATCTTTGACCAGCTACGTGTTTGGCAAACGCGTCGTCCGATGCTGACAGGGGCACTCAACCGACTCAACAAAGCACGACTTACCGCACTGCTACGCCGCTTAGCGCAGTTAGAAGTCAGGCTAAAAACCGACTTTGGCAGTGATCCTTGGCCAGATCTGCAGTATTTTTGTGCACTCATGTGTCAAGCCCCCGAACCACTGGCGCCCTAGTATGTCCAAAGGGTTGGCAAGTGGTATACTGCCCCGATAGAACCATGAGCAAAACATAGAGGTTTTCTTTGCAAGCGAACGAATTAAAACAGTTTGTGACCGACAAGGTCGATGAGTTAAAAGCCAGCGATATTGTTACCCTCGATGTCCGCGATAAATCATGCATCACCGATTATCTAGTGCTTTGCACAGGTAACTCTCGCCGTCATGTTGCCTCCATCGCCGAACATGTGTGTGAGCAAGCCCAAGCCGTTGAGATCGACTCGCTCGGCACAGAAGGGCAAGACGATAGCGAATGGGTGGTCGTTGATTTAGGTGACGTCATGGTACACGTGATGCAAGAAGAGCAGCGTCAGCTCTATCAATTGGAAAAGCTTTGGAACTAAGCACATGAAAATCCAATTGATTGCGGTCGGCAATAAAATGCCTAAATGGGTAGAGCAAGGCTTTGAAGAGTATCAGCGCCGCTTTCCGAAAGACATGCCACTCGAGCTGATTGAAGTGCCGGCTGGCAAGCGTGGTAAAAATGCCGACATTGCTCGCATCTTGCAAAAAGAAGGGGAAGCCATGCTAGCCGCCGTGAGTCGTGGCAGTCGCATCGTCACGCTCGATATTCCCGGCAAGCCTTGGGACACGCCGCAATTGGCCAGTCAATTGGAAAAGTGGAAATTAGATGGCCGTGATGTCGCTATTTTGATTGGCGGCCCTGAGGGGCTCGCCCCACAGTGTAAAGCCGCTGCGGAGCAAAGCTGGTCACTGTCACCACTGACCCTGCCACACCCGCTGGTTCGGGTCATCATGGCCGAGAGCCTTTATCGCGCGTGGAGTGTAACCACCAATCACCCTTATCACCGAGAATAAGCAAAGATGAAGCGCCAACGAGTTGAAATCCGAGACCACAGCGCTGAGGCGGCTTTATTTGTGCGTCGCGCTATCGTCTGCTTTGTCGGCATCATGGCGTTGGTTGGCGTGCTACTCACCAACCTTTATCACATTCAGGTGACCGAGCATCAAGATTATCAAACCCGCTCGAACGATAACCGGATCAAAGTCGTCCCCGTCGCCCCTAACCGCGGGCTTATTTACGATCGCAACGGAAAGTTATTGGCTGAAAACCGCCCCGTTTATCACTTAGAAGTGACCCCTGAGCAAGTCGATGATATGCCGGCAACCCTCGCCCAGCTAAAAGACTTACTCTCATTGACCAACAAAGACATTACGCGCTTCCAAAAAGAGCGTCGCCGCTCGCGACGTTTTAATGCTGTGGCACTAAAAACTCAGCTCACCGACAAAGAAGTCGCGATTTTTTCCGCGCACCAGCATCAGTTTTCTGGGGTGGAAATCAAAGCCTACTTAAAGCGCCATTACCCATACGGCGACGCGCTCACCCATGTGCTCGGATATGTCGCCAAAATCAATGATCGCGATATTGCCAAACTAAGACAAAAAGGGGTGCTCAATAACTACAAAGCAACCCGAGATATTGGCAAGCTGGGGATCGAGAAATACTACGAGTCCACACTGCATGGTAAAGCCGGCTACCAAGAAGTTGAGGTGAACAGCCGTGGCCGCGTGATACGTACGCTCAAATATGTGCCCCCACAACCAGGCAAAGATCTTATCCTCAACCTCGATATTGACCTGCAGCTCTATGTGCGCGGCATCCTAGGTGACCGGCGAGGCGCGGTGGTGGTGGTCGACCCTGACACCTCGGGTGTCTTGGCCATGGTCTCCACCCCAAGCTATGACCCTAACTTATTTGTGCATGGCATTTCTGGCAAGCAATACCGGCAGCTGCTGAATGATAAAGATCGCCCCTTGGTAAATCGCGCCACTCTTGGCATTTATCCACCCGCCTCGACGGTGAAACCCTTTATTGCCGTTGCCGCTTTAGAAGAAGGCGTGGTCACCACCAAGACCACGCGCAATGACCCGGGCTATTGGCGGATCCCTAACTCAGATACACGCCCCTTCCGCGATTGGCTTCCTTGGGGCCACGGGCGGGTGAATATTGTCCAATCTATTGAAGAGTCTGTGGATACCTTCTTTTATCAAATCGCTTATGACATGGGGATCGATAAGCTCTCTATGTGGATGGAAAAGTTTGGCTTTGGCCAATACACAGGGATTGATATACAAGAAGAAAGCAGCGCTAATATGCCTAACCGCGAGTGGAAAATGAGCCGCTACCGCCAGCCGTGGTATAAAGGCGATACCATCCCAGTTGGGATTGGACAAGGCTATTGGACAGCGACCCCGATGCAGATTGTTAAAGCGTTAACGGTGCTGATCAACCGTGGCGAAGTCAAAGCGCCTAAGCTGTTGATGAAAACACGTGATGAGCACGGCACCCACAAACCTAAAGCCGAACCCTTCCCACCGATCAAAGGGGTCGCGGATAAATATTGGGACGTCGGCCTCAAGGGGATGCAGCTGGTTAACCACGGGCGTAAAGGGACTGCGCGTCGTTCATTCCGTTCAGCCGAGTATTTATCTGGCGGAAAGTCAGGTACCGCTCAGGTGTTCGGGCTGGGTGAAGACGAAGAATATAATGCGGATGAAATTGCTGAACATCTACGCGATCACGCACTGTTTATTGGCTTTGCTCCCTTTGAAAACCCGGAAGTCGCGGTTTCTATGGTACTGGAAAACGCAGGGGGCGGCTCAAGCAACGGTGGCCCCATCGCCCGCCGCATCTTCGACCACATCTTGTTAGAAGACGAAGAGACCAACGAGGCCAAACAATGAGTTCACTTGCCCAAGTCAGCGCGAAACGCTCTTTGTTCGATCGCTTACACCTCGACTTGCCGATGCTGGTCGGTATTCTATTACTCATGGGCTTCGGGCTTGTGGTGATGTATAGCGCCAGTGGGCAAAGCATGGTGATGATGGAGCGCCAGGCGATCCGCATGCTGTTGGCGCTCGCAGTCATGTTCGCCCTTGCTCAAGTACCGCCTCGTCATTATGAGTTTTGGTCTCCTTACTTATATGCCATCGGCGTGGTGTTGCTGGCTGCCGTTTTGTTAGTGGGTGAAACTGCAAAAGGGGCACAACGCTGGCTCGATCTCGGTTTTGTCACTTTCCAACCCTCAGAGATCATTAAACTTGCGGTACCACTCATGCTGGCGCGCTTTATTGGCAAAGATCCGCTCCCTCCCAAGTTTACCCACTTGTTGATTGCGCTGGTGTTGCTGTTTGTCCCCACCATTATGATTGCCAAACAACCCGATCTGGGGACATCGATACTGATCGCCGCCTCTGGGGTGTTTGTCTTGTTTCTGGCCGGGATCAGCTGGAAAATTATCATTGCCGCCATCATCGCGCTCGCCAGTTTTGTTCCTGTACTCTGGTTTTTCCTGATGCATGATTATCAGCGTACCCGGGTACTCACCCTGTTTAATCCAGAATCCGATCCCTTGGGCGCGGGCTATCACATCATTCAGTCTAAGATTGCTATTGGTTCTGGTGGCTTAAGCGGCAAAGGCTGGCTGCAAGGGACACAGTCCCAATTGGAGTTTCTCCCGGAGCGGCACACCGACTTTATTTTTGCCGTCATCGCTGAAGAATGGGGATTAATTGGTGTCTGCGTGTTGCTGGCTCTGTATCTCTTTTTGATTGGCAGAGGGCTGATGCTCGCTAGCCGCGCCCAAACGGCATTTGGCCGGATGATGGCAGGCAGTATCGTTTTAAGCTTTTTTGTTTATGTTTTTGTCAATATTGGCATGGTCAGCGGCATTCTTCCTGTGGTTGGGGTACCCTTACCGCTTATCAGTTATGGTGGCACCTCGATGGTCACCCTGATGGCCGGTTTTGGCATTCTGATGTCTATTCACACTCATCGTAAAATGTTATCCAGGGCATAAACATGCGAGCTTTTTTATTTTCTAGCGCGATCGTCTTGTTAAGTGCATGCAGCAGCCAACAAGGACGCTATGACATGCACAGTGATAAGGCACCTGAGTCGGTGCCACAGGTTATTCATGCAGAAAACGCGCAACCCAGATACGAGCCATACAGCCTAGCGGGTAACAAAGATTACACCCTCAATGGCAAGACATACGAAATATTACGAAATCCGAAGGGCTATCAAGAAGCAGGCATTGCCTCATGGTACGGGGAAAAATTTCATGGTCACCAAACATCCAATGGTGAAGTATACGATATGTACTCTATGTCAGCCGCGCACAAAACACTGCCTCTGCCTAGCTACGTAGAAGTCACCAACCAAAATAACGGTAAAAAAGCGATTGTACGCGTCAATGATCGTGGGCCCTTTCACAATCAACGCTTGATAGATCTAAGCTACGCTGCTGCGAAAAAGCTGGATGTACTAAAAACGGGCACCGCCCCCGTGTCCCTGCGCCTCCTATCACCGAGAAAACCAGCGGATGACGAGTGGCACTCCGCGCGCCACCATGCCTATTATGTGCAACTCGCCGCCCTGTCTGATGGCTTAAAAGCCAATCAAACTGCGGAACAATTAGCGAAGACCCATGGTCTACCTACACATATCGCCCGCCGTGATACCGTATACCGTGTTCGCTTTGGTCCATTTTATGACCGAGAAAAAGCGCAACAAGCTATGCGCACGGCAAAGCAGCATCAGTTGCCGGGGGCGTTTATCGTCACCGAAGCACTTGTTAACACCGACACATCTGTCACAGGTGCTAAAACAAACAATCAATAAGTTAAAGAAATCGAGCCTGTCCCTCTACCTGCAATTTGGTATAGTGGTGGCACAGTATCGACATCGATAACCGACATAAGTACTAACAATGATGAATAAAACCGTTTTCCGCATGCGTACGCTGCTATCCGCCGCCTTGTTCGCCTCTGCTACTGCTCAAGCCGCGCCTGCTGTTGTGCCTGATGCGCCGCAAATTGCCGCAAAAGGCTATGTACTAATGGATTATCACTCCGGAGAGGTGCTGGCTGAAAACAATGCCTACCAACGCCTTAATCCCGCGAGTTTGACCAAAATGATGACCAGCTACGTCATTGGTCAAGAAGTTGAGCGTGGCAATATCTCGATGGATGATGATGTCGTCATTAGCGAGAATGCCTGGGCTAAAAACTTCCCCGGCTCGTCGAAAATGTTTATCGAAGTCGGCACCACGGTCAAAGCTGCGGATCTGAACCGTGGCATTATCATTCAGTCAGGCAACGATGCCTGTGTGGCGATGGCTGAGCATGTGGCTGGTTCAGAGGACGCCTTTGTCGACTTAATGAACCGCTGGGGCGAAACCTTGGGCATGGACAGCACCCACTTCTCTAATGTCCACGGGTTAGACTCCAAAGATCTTTACACCACACCGTATGACATGGCGCTACTTGGTCAAGCCCTTATTCGTGATGTACCCGCTGAGTACCGTATCTATAAAGAGAAAGCCTTCACCTATAACGGCATTACGCAGTACAACCGTAATGGCTTGTTGTGGGATAAGAGCCTTAACGTCGACGGTATCAAAACCGGTCATACTGACGGTGCCGGCTATAACCTTGTCACCTCTGCAACCGAAGGCGACATGCGCCTTATTTCGGTGGTGATGGGGACGAAAAGTGCCAATGCCCGTAAAGCAGAGAGCAAGAAGCTTCTCAACTATGGCTTCCGCTTCTTTGAAACCGTCGCGCCACACAAAGCCAACGAAACCTTTGTCACAGAGAAGGTGTGGATGGGCGACACTGACGAAGTCGCGCTGGGTGTGACAGAAGATACCTTTGTCACCCTGCCTCGTGGTAAGGCACAGGATCTTAAAGCTAGCTTTGTGCTCGACAACACCCTAGAAGCGCCTATCAGTAAAGGGGATGTTGTAGGCAAACTCTTCTATCAAGTGGATGACGAAGACGTGGCTGAATACCCACTCGTCGCATTAAACGATGTTGAAAAAGGCGGCCTTTTTAGTCGCTTAATAGATTACATCGTGATGATGTTCAAAAACCTCGTCGGGTAGCACTTCCCACTCCTCCGCCCACCAACTTGGTGGGCGGCTTGTTTTCTCGCGCTTGGCAGATTAGTATTTCGCGTTAATCGTGATCAATCGCACAAACACGTGCCCTTATCAGCCTGCAGTTGGGAGTTAACATGCAAGAGCAACCGAAATTAAAAGATCTGTTGGAGTTTCCTTGCCAATTTACCTACAAGGTGGTGGGCCAGGCGAAACCTGAGCTACCCGATCATGTGCTGACCGTGATCCAACGTCATGCGCCAGGCGACTACAGCCCAGCCGTTAAACCTAGCGCCAAGGGTAACTATCACTCAGTCTCTATCACTATTAAGGCGACCTCCATAGAGCAAGTGGAAACCTTATATAAAGAACTGGGTGAGATTGAAATCGTCCGCATGGTTCTCTAATTCGAATACCCACACGACTGGCGGCTTTAAATCACGCTGCCAGCCTCTATAATATCGCCACTGACAACAACATGGGAAATGGGTTTGCAGCACCAACTCGTTGTAAGGCATCTTGGCCATCAACCATACCTACGCGTCTGGGAACAGATGCGAGACTTTACTGATCGTCGCAACGAAAGCACGCGTGATGAAGTCTGGCTGGTTGAGCATGATCCGGTTTTTACCCAAGGACAAGCGGGAAAAACGGAACATGTATTGGTCCCTGGCGACATCCCAGTCGTACAATCAGACCGGGGTGGACAGGTGACCTATCATGGGCCAGGCCAGCTCGTCGCCTATTTCCTGATAAACCTCAAACGTAAAAAAGTCGGTGTGCGGGAGCTCGTTAGCCATATTGAAGACCTTGTGGTGAGCACATTAGCACACTTCCACGTTGACGCTTACGCCCGCCCAGATGCGCCCGGTGTTTACGTTAACGATGCAAAAATTTGTTCTCTTGGGCTCCGTATCCGTCGCGGGTGCTCATTCCATGGACTGGCACTCAACATCAATATGGACTTATCACCGTTTCAGCGTATTAATCCATGTGGTTACGCTGGTATGGCCATGACGCAACTGAGCGATCAGGTTGGCAAAGTCACGCTCGAGGACGTTCAACCTGTGCTGGTAGACACTTTAACTCAACAGCTGATGTATTCTGAGGTTGAGTTTACAACGGAAAGCAGCGATTTATGAGCAAACCGATTCAGATGGAACGCGGTGTTAAATACCGCGACGCCGACAAAATGGCGCTTATCCCGGTCAAAAATATGCCGGCCGAGCAAAAAGAAGTGCTGCGTAAGCCTGATTGGATGAAGATCAAGCTCCCGGCTGAAACCGCACGTATTAAAGAAATCAAAGACGCGATGCGCAAAAACAACCTTCACTCTGTCTGTGAAGAAGCATCGTGTCCGAACCTTGCAGAGTGCTTCAGCCACGGGACGGCAACGTTTATGATTCTCGGGGCCATTTGTACCCGTCGTTGCCCTTTCTGTGATGTTGCCCATGGTCGCCCTGTCGCCCCTGATAGTGAAGAGCCCAAACACCTAGCGCAAACTATCAAAGACATGAAACTGCGCTATGTGGTGATCACCTCAGTTGACCGTGATGATTTGCGTGACGGTGGTGCTCAGCATTTTGTCGATTGTACCCGTGAGATACGCGCGCTCAATCCAGAGATCCAAATTGAGACACTGGTTCCTGACTTCCGCGGCCGTATGGATCGCGCATTGGATATCTTGCAAAACAATCCACCCGATGTGTTCAACCATAATCTAGAAACAGCACCACGCTTGTACCGCAAAGCGCGCCCTGGTGCCAATTACCAGTGGTCACTGGATCTGTTGAAAAAGTTTAAAGAGATGCACCCAGAGGTGCCCACCAAGTCAGGCTTGATGATGGGCTTGGGGGAAACCAAAGAAGAGATCATCGAGGTCCTTAAAGACTTGCGTGCGCACGGCGTGACTATGCTCACTCTTGGCCAGTATTTGGCTCCAAGCCGCCACCATTTACCGGTAGAGCGTTACGTCCCACCTGAAGAGTTTGACGAGCTGAAAGACATTGCCCTTGAGTTGGGCTTCACTCATGCCGCGTGCGGCCCGTTTGTTCGCTCTTCCTACCATGCCGATCTGCAGGCAAAAGGCGTAGAAATCAAATAAACGCCTAGGCTGTCAAGACAAAAAAAACCGCTAGCCAAACTAGCGGTTTTTTATTATCGGTTATTCCGGATGCTCAGTGACGTGATAAATAGTCCGCACGCCCCACCCATTTATAGGTAGTCAGCTCCTCAAGCCCCATCGGGCCACGTGCATGCAGCTTTTGCGTTGACACCGCCACTTCTGCACCAAGCCCAAACTGTGCGCCATCGGTGAAGCGCGTTGAGGCGTTGACATACACTGCCGCGGAGCCTGCACCATTGATAAAGGTTTCAGCTGCCTGTAGGTCATTGGTCAGTATGGCATCGGAGTGACTCGCATTGTGCGCGCGCATATGCGCGAGCGCTTCATCCACATTGTCGACCACCACCACACCAAGCGTTGGTCCCAGCCACTCGGTATCAAAGTCCCCTGCCTGCGCCTCACGCAGCTGCTCGACACCATCAAGATAAGGCAATGCGCTTGAACCAGCGACAATGTGCAAACCGTGCTGGTTAAAAGGGGGGACTAAGCGTGCAAATAATTGCGCTGCCACATCTTTGTGTACCAGCAAGGTGTCTAACGCATTGCAAGCGGATGGTCGGTCGGTCTTAGCATTAAGGATCACTTCGGGGGCTTTATCGAGATCGGCGCTGTGATCCACATACAAGTGGCTAATACCAAACCCACCGATAATCACAGGGATAGTGCTGTTTTGTTTGCACATTTTATGTAGCCCAGCGCCCCCGCGTGGAATGATCATATCAACGTAATCATCCAGGGTCAGTAGCTCAGAGACCAGTGCACGATCCGGTTTTTCAATATACTGCACCGAAGCATGTGGCAGCCCGGCTTTCTCTAACCCTGCTTGAATCACATTTACCAATACTTGGTTGGTCGCAAAGGTCTCTTTACCACCTCGCAAAATCGCGGCGTTGCCCGTTTTTAAACACAGTGCCGCGATATCAATGGTAACGTTGGGGCGCGCTTCATAAATCACCCCAATCACCCCCAGCGGCTCTCGACGCTTTGACAACGACATGCCATTCTCAAGCAGCTTATGATCGAGCACCTGTCCGACAGGATCGGCCAGCGCAATCACTTGTCTCACATCGCTGGCCATATTGGTTAAACGCTCTGGGGTTAAGGTGAGACGATCCAGCATCGCTGCGTCCATTTTTGCCTCTCGTGCGGCAGCAAGATCGCTTTGATTGGCCGCTAAGATCGCCGTTTGCTGCGCATCAAGCTCATCGGCAATAATCGCAAGCGCTTGGTTTTTGGTGGCCGTGGATGTCACTGCCAATTGATGTGCAGCCTCTTTGGCCGCTTTCCCCATGTTTTGTAAACTCATTGTGTCCCCGTCTTTGCTTTTTTAATTGTCTACCACCACAAGATCATCACGGTGCATCGCGACTGGTCCGTATTCATAACCTAGAATATCTGCGATTTGTTGGCTATGCGCACCGGCAATGCGGCGCAAGTCGCTAGCGGTGTAGCGACAAATCCCTCGTGCGACGCACTTCCCCTCTACCGACAGAATACGCACCACCTCACCGCGTGCAAACGCTCCTTTCACCGTAACGATGCCTTTGCTCAACAAACTGCTGCCTTTTTGCGTCACCGCAGTAATCGCACCGGCATCGACAACGATATCACCCGCAGGCGGAGGCCCGGCAAGAATCCAACGTTTACGGCTCTCTAACGGACTTTCTAGAGGCAAGAAGCGCGTGCCAGCGTTGTCGCCAGCAGTCACTTTTTGGATCACTTCAGGTTTACTCCCCGCAGCAATAGTCACTTCGACACCGGCTCGACGGCCAATATCAGCTGCTTGAAGCTTGGTTGCCATTCCGCCGGTGCCAAGTCCCCCGACACTGCCACCTGCTAATTTGCGTAAGGTTTCATCAATGGTATGGACTTCACGAATCAGCTCGGCATCGGGGTTGGAGCGCGGATCAGCCGTGAACAGGCCGGGTTGGTCAGTTAACAGTAGGAGTTTGTCGGCATCAGCGAGAATCGCTACCAAGGCAGATAAGTTATCATTATCGCCCACCTTAATTTCAGATGTGGCGACCGCATCGTTCTCATTCACAATCGGAATGATGCCATTATCCAGCAAAGCTTGAAGCATATCACGGGCGTTGAGAAAGCGTTCGCGGTGTTCTAGGTCGGCCCGAGTAAGCAGCATTTGACCGACTTGAAAGCCATATAGGCCAAACAGGTGTTCCCAGGTCTGTATAAGGCGGCATTGCCCCACCGCCGCTAGCATTTGCTTGTTGGCTACGGTGTCAGCAAGCACCGGGTAGCCGAGGTGCTCTCTGCCTGCGGCAATCGCCGCGGATGACACAATGATCACCTGGTGGCCTTGCTGGCGTAAACGCGCACATTGGCGCACCAGTTCGACCATGTGTGCTTGATCTAAACGTGCAGAGCCGCCCGTTAGCACACTGGTACCAAGTTTTACCACGAGAGTTTGGGAAGAGACGTTGGCCGCAAGGTCACCGTCTTGAAATGCATCTTGAATTGTCATGGTTGCCTGATCCACAAAAGCGTATGCCTCTCTTTTATCAATCCCTTGTACATTTAACAAGGGGCGGGATCAGGCAAATCGATAGTTATTCAGAGCAAGCCAGCTCTGGCTCGGTTAACGCGTGGCTTGGTGAAAGGACAAGGTTTAATTCATCTTCTACCAAGGAGCACAATTTGGCATAAAAGTGAGTCAGGGTTTTATCAACGGCCTCTTGCGCATCTCTCGGAATAGGCTTAGCGACCCAGTCTCCTTTTTTATCATACAAACCAAAGCCGTAACGATACTCAAAGCCGTCAGAGTGCGGGGTTAACTCAAACCACCAGCCCCAAAACTCACGTGCTTCGGGATCTTTATTAGCATCCACACACACAGAGAGGCTATCGAAAAAATAGCGCTCGGTATGCGACCCACCTTCGCGAAAGTACGGGCCCAATGCAGTAAAACGTGTTTTTAATCGTCCATGTGAAAGCGGTAATTGATCGCTCATCGTGTCCTCCAATGGCACTTTGACGTCCTTGTTCATGGTATATCATGGGCTTAGCCATCAGGTGAACGACAATATTCCGCTTTCAGCGGTGGATCACATCTTCAATTTATCCCTCACACGGCTAGCGCCTGTGCTATCCGTGCCGCCGTCGCCCGATTAGAGTACATCCTCGAACCACTTGACGGTTTCGGTCAAGGCGCGGTGATAGCCATCATGAAGCGGGGTATTCGGTAAGGTCATCGCTTTGCCACCGCGACTGTACCTGGCGATCATTTGATTGTCTGACTCAGGACAAACGGGATCATCTTTTAGGCTAAGCGCTAAGATCGGCACCTCAGTGCGTCGGCCAGTAAGCAACCCTTGGTTTTTTAGCGACCAGGCCTGTAACCGTGTTTTTAATGTGTCGATTGGAATGCGGCGCCCTAAGCGTGACCCGAGGGTATCCAAGTACATAGGTGGCATTTTTTTCATTAACGAGGCGTCTGTCAGTAACGCATGAACAATGCCACCGAGTGACGCACTGGCTTTCACTCGATGCGGCTCGAGAAACGCCATTCTCACTGCCGGATTGGCACCAAAGCGAATGCCCATGGTGCCCACGCGATGGTGGTCGACCCAAGGTACTTCGACCAGCTTGTCTAACATTGCGGTGTGCAAACGGCTGGTGTCTTCGTTTAAGTGCCAATGACAGCTATGCCCCACGGAAGGCATGTCTAGGGTTAACACCGCAATATCAGCGGGCGCGAAATAATCAACAAACAGGCGCCAAAGATCCGTCTGCAAACTGTCCAAGCTGCCGCTTAAGATAACCACCGGCAAGGTAGCATCGGTACGGGGCAAATAGAGGTACCCTTTCAACGATTTACCGTCTAACTGGGTCTCCACTGTTTTTACCGTGAACGGCAATTGTGCAATGGCATTCTCGAACGCCTTGAAGGCTAAGGTTTCCGACTGCAGCGCAAGGCTATCACCTTTTAAGTGTGGATACGCGGCAATGCCAAAATAAGTGCAAGCTTGCAGCCACTGCTCCCCGGCTTGTTTGCTCTTTCCTTCATCCATCAAGGCTTGGGCAGCTTTTTGGTGCTGCATGCCGACCGCTGTCCATTCGTAGTTCCAATTACCTGAGCGATAACCTTCAACGGTATCAAGCAGTGAGTCCACTGTACGCGAATTATCCGAGTGTGCGATGCGGGCAAAAATCGCCTCCATTTCCAATGGGTCGACCCCTTGCCACGTCCACTGACCACGACGGCGCATTCGATACCAACTCGACTCACTGTCACCATCAAATGCCGAGTAATCTGACTGTTGGGTTTGCTGAACGGCACCGAACAGGGTCGATGTCTCGGTGGCATGCTTGTGTTTAGCAAACAGCTTGACCGATAGGTTTTGTGATTCGTTCTCGGACACACCCACTCCTAGGCTTTTTATGTAACGTGCTGTTAGTTTAAACCATACACATATCAAGGCCATGATTTTCCGCACTTATCAGCCGCACTAGTCAAAAACGCCGCTATAGAAACCAAAAACGCCGCGTGACAACGCGGCGTTTTTTGAGTGCATGGCAGCAACGTTATTTGGCTATCGGCTCAACATAACTAACGGCCATATCCCAAGGCTGTTCAATCCAGGTGTCTTGGGCAATATCGACCACATAGTCATCCACCAAAGGTTTCCCTGCCGGCTTGGCACTAACGGTGACAAACCGCGCTTTCGGGTATAGCTGGCGAACCATTTCTGCCGTACCGCCTGTGTCCACCAGATCATCGACAACGATAAAGCCTTCACCATCTCCGGGCGCTTGCTTAACAACACGCATATCGCGTTGATGATCGTGGTCATAACTTGAGATACACACAGTATCGACGTGACGGATACCCAGCTCACGCGCCAATATAGCAGCAGGAACTAGGCCACCGCGGCTCACAGCAATAATTCCCTTCCATTGCTCTGCAGGCAGCAACTTCTCCGCCAGTTGGCGGGTGTACATCTGCATATTGTCCCAAGTGATAATAAACTTATTGCTCATGGTGAAAACCTCATGGCGACTCTCGCCTTGTTATAACGTCAATGTGGGCAGCTGTTTTACACCAAGAAAACAAACTTGAGTAAGAACAACCCCGCCAAAATCCAAATACTGACAGGGACTTCTCGCCCTTTGCCCGCAAAGGTTTTTACGGCACAAAATGCAATAAAGCCAAGCCCGATCCCGCTTGCAATCGAGTAAGTTAGCGGCATCAGTAAACAAACAACCACCACGGGGGCCGCTTCAGTGAGATCTCGCCAGTTGATTCCAACCAAACCAGACATCATCAAAATCGCCACATAAAACAATGCGCCGGCGGTCGCATAAGCCGGAACCATACCTGCAAGCGGCGCAAAGAAGAGTGCGAGTAAAAACAGAACACCCACGACAACGGCGGTTAGACCTGTACGCCCACCTGCAGCAACACCGGAGACACTCTCAATATAAGAGGTCGTGTTTGACGTGCCTAAAAGCGCCCCGACGGAAGTCGCGGTACTGTCTGCCAGTAAAGCACGATTTAAACGCGGTAGTTTACCATCTTTGTCGAGAAGTTCCGCGCGCTGTGCCACACCCACTAAGGTTCCTGCGGTATCAAAAAGGTCAACGAACAAAAATGCGAACACAATCGACACCAAACCCACTTCCAATGCACCGGAAAAGTCTAACTGCATAAAGGTTGGTGCTAAGCTGGGTGGCGCTGACATCACACCGCTATAAGACACATCGCCGGCCACCACACCAATCACGGTCACCGCTAAAATGGCAATCATCACCGCCCCTTTTAAGCCACGGTGCACAAGACCAATGGTCAGGAAAAATCCCAATGCAGCCATCGCAGGTGCAAACGCAGTGACGTCACCGAGCGCCACGAGGGTGGCAGGATGGTCCACCACAATGCCTGCATTTTGTAAGGCGATCAGTGCTAAGAAAAGGCCAATACCGGCAGAGATTCCGGTTCTTAGTGACATGGGAATGGAGTTAATAATCCACTCTCGCACGCGCAATACACTCAGTGCGATAAAGCAAAGCCCCGAAATAAACACGGCCGCTAGTGCAACTTGCCACGAGTGCCCCATCTGCAGAACCACCGTATAGGTGAAAAAAGCATTCAAGCCCATGCCTGGCGCCTGCGCCACCGGATAGTTAGCAACAATCCCCATCACCAAACAACCGATCGCTGCAGCAAGACAGGTGGCGACAAAGACCGCGCCTTTGTCCATCCCCGTTTCCGCCAAAATCGACGGGTTAACGAATATGATGTACGCCATGGTTAAAAAGGTGGTAAACCCAGCAATCACTTCCGTGCGAAGATCTGTGCCATGGGCCTTGAGTTTAAATAAACGCTCTAACATCGGTTATGTCCCAAACTAAAAGTGGTGTATCGCGAGATACAAAAAGGAAAACGTTTGCGTCGTAAAATTTGGCGCAAATCTTACCGATCGATGGCGGAAATTTCCAGGATAAAAAGTCTGAAATCACCGTAAATATCGCTGATTAGAACGGATAATTGTCAAAATGGTCAGTATAGTTGGGCTGTGCGCGAACAAGATAAAAAAAACGCCACACATTGTGTGGCGCCAGAATTAAAGCGTTTGCTTCTGGATCAGAAATATCTCTGTAAGAGCGGGGGAATCGTAAAACTTACTTGCTATACCCGAACGGTGCCGGATACGTAAAACCTTGTGTATAGACTGACTGCTGGTTCCAGTAATAGCTTGATACCATGCCTTCCATTTTTTACCTCTCTCAAGTTTAAACCAATGTTGTTCACATTTATCTCGGTTCCTTGGAGGCGAATACTCGGGTTCACTCCATGAACAACTGGCAAGCTTGGTTGCCGATGTCTAGATATTAACCCAGTGGTAATTTATTTACAAGTATTATGGTGAGATGAGTCACAAAAAGTTCATATGTGTAATTTAATTACGCTAAAAAAGCCTAATAAAGCTGGCAGGGGCGGTTTCTCTGAGTGACTGTTGTCAGCATAGAGACAGTGATATCCTTGGGATTGTTTTTCCATTCCAGATAGGCCTGCTACGAAGTCGGCCAAATAGAAAATAAAATGGAGTCTACCGTGTCTGAGATCAGCCAATTATCACCTCGCCCAGTTTGGGCATTTTTCGACCAAATCTGTGCTATTCCCCACCCCTCTTATCACGAATCACAGCTTGCTCAATTTATTATCGACTGGGCTAAAGGGCGGGGGCTAGACGTCCGTCAGGATCAAGCGGGCAATCTGTTTATTCGTAAAGCGGCAACCCCCGGAATGGAAAACCGTAAAGGGGTAGTGCTCCAAGCACACCTAGATATGGTGCCGCAGAAAAATGAAAATACGGATCATGATTTTACTCGCGATCCTATTCGTCCCTACATTGACGGTGATTGGGTAACGGCCGAAGGCACCACATTAGGTGCGGATAACGGTATTGGCATGGCTTCATGCCTTGCCGTACTGGACGCCGATGATATCGAGCATGGCCCGCTCGAAGTGCTACTCACCACCAATGAAGAAGCCGGTATGGACGGCGCATTTGGCTTGGAAGCGGGGTGGTTAGACGGGGAGATCTTGCTTAACACGGATTCAGAGCAAGAGGGTGAAGTCTATATGGGGTGTGCCGGTGGCGTCGACGCCAGCATGCACTTTCCGATAGAGCGTCAGGCAGACGATAAAGCACTCGCGCGTTTTACCGTAGGAATTAAAGGCCTAAAAGGCGGCCATTCGGGCGTTGATATTCACACGGGTCGCGCCAATGCCAACAAGTTACTGGCCCGTTTGCTCAGCCATCACCTTGGCGAAACAGACACTCGCCTACTTGCATTACGCGGCGGGACATTACGCAATGCCATCCCACGAGAAGCCTTTGCCGATATTGCCGTTCCGGCCGATCAACAGCAGGCACTGGCTGCAGCCATCGATGACTTTGCCATGCTGATGAAAGATGAGCTCGGCCAGCTGGAAGAACAAGTCACTGTCATTCTTGAGCCTTGTGATAACCCCATTGCGCCATTGACACGCGCCGTGCAGTCTCGCTTATTAGCGGCGTTAAATGCGGCACCCAACGGTGTTGTAAGAATGAGTGATGATATTCCAGGCGTAGTCGAAACATCACTGAATTTGGGGGTTATCAACACCGAAGACGATCGCATTACTGTGCTATTTCTGATCCGCTCCTTAATCGATTCGGGCAGAGAAATGATGCAAGGGACGCTGCAATCTTTGGCAAGCCTTGCCAATGTCACGGTGGAGTTTTCAGGGGCCTATCCAGGCTGGAAGCCCGATCCTGAGTCGCAAATCATGCATATTTTCCGTGACACCTATGAAGGTATTTACCAGCGTAAGCCTGACATTATGGTGATTCATGCCGGCCTTGAATGTGGCTTGTTTAAGAAGCCGTATCCAACCATGGATATGATCTCATTCGGTCCGACCATCAAGTTCCCACATTCACCCGATGAAAAAGTGCATATCGATAGTGTGGGCCACTACTGGCAGCAAATGCAGGCGATTTTAAAAGCAATCCCTGCTAAATCAGCCTAACCCAGTAAACTCAGTTGGGGGGCATTATCGTCCCCCAGTCCAACCGATAGTCCTATTAGCCGGATCCGTCGTCCCTCCCCCCGATAAAACGCCTCATTCAGCAAGGTATCAAACAGCGCACGGTCAAGTGACTCACAGCGGTGGGCAACCGTGGTGGTTTGAAAGTCGTTGAATTTAATTTTAATCCCTTGTCGACAAATGCGGCCATTGGCATCGGCTTTTTCCAAGCGTACTAACAATGCTTGGTACAGGTGCTCTATCCAGGGTAAGCAGGCCTCAAGCTGATCAATGTCTTCGGATAGAGTTCGCTCTACACCCACAGATTTGCGAATTCGTTCTACTTCAACCTCTCGCCGATCAATGCCGTGAGCACGCTGCCACAACACGGCACCAAATTTGCCCAATCGCTGAATCAGCGCTGCCTGGTCACAAGCTTGAATGTCAGCACAGGTAAAGAGATTCCATTCGTGCAATTTCGTCAATGTCACCCGACCAACGCCGGGAATCGACTGCAAAGGGAGGTCACGGACAAAGTCATCGACTTGCTCAGGCGCCACGACACAAATGCCATCGGGTTTGTTTTTGTCGGAAGCGACTTTGGCGACAAACTTAACCGGTGCCACACCGGCTGATGCGGTGAGACCAAGTTCTTGATAAATATCGCGCCGAATTGCTTGAGCTATCCGCGTTGCCGAGTTTTGTAAGCACTCTGTATCAGTGACGTCGAGGTAAGCCTCGTCCAAAGATAAGGGCTCAATGATATCGGTGTAGCGATGAAAAATAGCGTGCAGTTGCTGAGAGACGCGGCGATATTTACTCATATTGCCGCGCATCACGGTCAGTCCTGGACATAATTTAAGGGCTTGGGCGGTCGCCATTGCCGAGCGGATCCCAAATCGGCGAGCTGGATAATTACACGTTGCGATGACACCTCGCCCATCAGCAGAGCCACCAATGGCTAAGGGAATAGTTTGTAATGCCGGGTTATCCCGCATTTCTACCGCCGCGTAAAAGCAATCCATATCAATATGGATAATTTTTTTATTTACTCGGTGCGTGGTAAGCCCAACCATTGTGTTGCGTCTGCGATCTCCCATGATGTTAGTAACCACCATGGGAGAAACACGTTAGATAATTTGGTTCTTTTTCCATTCACGCGTTTTTTCCGCGCGATCTTCTCGCTTTTTCCGTGCATCGCAAGGCTCAGGGCAGTCGCACTCTTTTTCGATGCCCACTGCTCCTAAGCCACCACAGCTACCACTGATCGTTTTCTGCTGCACGATGTAACCAATTGCCATGCCGGCAATGACGAGCACGAAAACGGCAAAGGTGATAAGAAAAACTGACATAATTGCTCACCTACTTCTAGTCGTCACGCCCAGTTATGCTAAAACTGGGCGCTAGTTCCACGCCTAATGCGTGTAATAGGCGCCAGTGCAGTCCTGCACTAACGGTTTAAATACGGTTTAAAGGCTTCTGAGGCCATTTCTTTAAACCCGTCACTCGTTTTGACCACCATAAACGCCGGAATATCCGCTTGATTAGCCAGCGCCATCGCCTTTTCCGGCCCCAACACCATAAAGCCCGTCGCTAAACCATCGGCGGTCATGCAAGACGGATCAAGCACAGTGACGGACACGAGGTGATGATTAATGGGTCGTCCTGTTTTGGGGTCGATAATGTGCGAATAACGTACACCATCTTGCTCAAAATAGTTACGGTAGTCGCCAGACGTGGCGACGGCCATATCACCGGGCTGAATGATCTCTTGCACAGATTGCGCCCCGGCACTGGGTTTTTCGATGGCAATGCGCCAAGGGTTTTGATCTTGGTTGACACCTTTTAATTGTAACTCACCACCAATCTCAACCAAATAGTTGTCAAGGCTAAGCGATCCTAGGTAATTCGCGACCACGTCAACCCCATAGCCTTTGGCTATCGTCGACAAATCGACATACAGATCAGGGTGGCTTTTCGTGAGGGTATTCCCTTCAACCTGTAAATGCTCCAACCCAATCCTTTCCATGCGTGAGGCGATGTCTTTGTCGCTCGGAATATTCTCTGGACGTTTCTCTGGGCCAAAGCTCCATAAGTTCACCAACGGGCCGACAGTGACATCGAGCGCCCCTTGAGTGAATTCATTGAGTCGAATCGCTTCTTTCACCACGGTCGCCGTTGCTGGCGATACGTCCATTGGTGTGTCAGCCTTGTGCTGATTGAACTGGCTAAGTTCAGAATCGGTACGATACGTCGACATCTGATCGTTAACCGTTTCCAAACGCGCATCGATCTCAGCTTGAACCTTATCTTGTGACGGGGTGTTCTCTGTGGCGATATACTTCACGGAGTAGTATGTCCCCATGGTTTCACCCGTCAAATGCACTAGCTCTGGCGCGCGATCGCAGCCAGCCAAGCCCATAACGACGGCCAATAGCCATGCGCAGCGTAACCATAACGTCTTCATAGTGGTGTCCTTCGACATCAGTTTCATACGTAAAATGGCTGACCCATAGGCCAGCCATTAAGCGGTAAGACAGACTGTCGGTGTTTACCCGCCGAAGTCATCCAGAAGGATGTTTTCGTCTTCGACACCCAAGTCTTTGAGCAAACCAATCACGGCGGCGTTCATCATCGGTGGCCCACACATGTAGTACTCACAGTCTTCTGGCGCTTCATGATCTTTCAAGTAGTTTTCATAAAGAACATTGTGAATAAAGCCCGTGTCCCCTTCCCAGTTATCTTCTGGAAGCGGATCCGATAGCGCGCAGTGCCACTCAAAGTTATCGTTTTGCTCTTGGAGCATATCGAAGTCTTCGACGTAGAACATTTCTCGCTTAGAGCGCGCACCATACCAGAAGGTAATCTTACGGTCGGTGTTCAAACGCTTAAGCTGGTCAAAGATGTGTGAACGCATTGGCGCCATACCGGCACCACCACCCACAAACACCATCTCTGCATCGGTGTCTTTGGCAAAGAACTCACCGAATGGGCCTGAGATTGTACACTTGTCGCCTGGCTTAAGTGACCAAATATAAGATGACATCTGACCCGGCGGCACATCAGGATTACGTGGCGGTGGTGTTGCCACACGCACGTTCAACATGATAATGCCTTCTTCTTCTGGGTAGTTAGCCATCGAGTACGCACGGATGATCTCTTCATCCACCTTCGACTCATAGCGGAAAAGATTAAACTTCTCCCAGTCTTCACGATATTCCTCAGGAATATCAAAGTCTGAGTATTTGATGTGATGCGGTGGCGCTTCAATCTGAATATAGCCGCCAGCTCGGAAGGGTACCGACTCGCCATCAGGGATACGCAGTTTGAGCTCTTTGATAAAGGTCGCTTTGTTATCGTTGGAGATAACTTCACATTCCCATTTTTTCACCCCAAAGATTTCTTCGGGAAGCTCGATTTTCATGTCTTGCTTGACGGCAACCTGACATGAAAGACGTTCACCTTCACGTGCTTCGCCTTTAGTGATGTGGTCAAGCTCGGTTGGCAGAATATCACCACCACCTTCTTTAATTTTCACGCGGCACTGGCCACATGAACCACCGCCACCACAGGCAGACGATACAAACACACCAGCACCAGCCAGTGCACCAAGCAGCTTACCGCCTGGCTGAGTCACGATCGCTTTTTCAGGATCGTCATTGATATCAATTGTGACGTCTCCGGTTGGTACCAGCTTGGATTTGGCGAACAAGATCACCAATACCAATGCCAGCACAATCAGAGTAAACATCACTACACCAAGAATAATGTCCATTGACTATTCCTTTTCTCGCAGTTTACCCGGCTTACAGTTGCACACCAGAGAAAGACATAAAGCCCAATGCCATCAGGCCAACAGAGATAAAGGTGATCCCCAATCCCCGCAGTGCTGGCGGCACGTCTGAATACTTCATTTTCTCACGGATACCCGCAAGGGCGACGATGGCTAACATCCAGCCTACCCCAGAGCCGAAGCCATATACGACTGACTCTGCGAAGTTATAATCACGCTGTACCATGAATGATACGCCACCAAAGATGGCACAGTTCACCGTAATAAGCGGCAGGAAGATACCTAACGCGTTATAAAGTGGCGGGAAGAAGCGATCTAATACCATTTCCAAGATCTGAACCAATGCGGCGATAACACCGATAAAGGTCACAAAGTTGAGAAAACTAAGATCGATCCCTTTCACCAGTGCATCTTCGCGTAGGATCAGGTTATAGACCAAATTGTTAACCGGTACTGCGATAGTCAATACCACAACAACGGCGACACCGAGGCCGAACGCTGTTTTTACTTTCTTAGACACCGCCAAGAACGTACACATGCCGAGGAAGAATGCCAGCGCCATGTTCTCAATAAAGATTGAGCGCACCAGCAGGCTCAAATAATGTTCCATGTGCTGTTACTCCTTCGCTTCAACTTGTTCTGGTTTGAAGGTACGCACAATCCAAATCAAAAAGCCGATTAGGAAGAATGCAGATGGGGCCAGTAGCATCATACCGTTTGGTTGATACCAGCCCCCTTCACTGACCACAGGCAGGATTGACACGCCAAAGACAGAGCCTGAGCCCAGCAGCTCACGGAAGAAGGCGACCGTCATTAGAACGAAACCATAACCCAATGCGTTACCCAAACCATCGATAAATGACGGCAGCGGCGACGATTTCATCGCATACGCTTCCGCGCGCCCCATCACGATACAGTTGGTGATGATAAGACCAACGAATACCGACAGCTGTTTAGATATATCGTATACAAAGGCCTTCAGTGTCTGGTCAACCACGATAACCAATGACGCGATGATAGCCATTTGCACGATGATACGTACACTGTTAGGGATATGATTACGAATCAGCGATACGAACAAGTTAGACATCGCGGTAACGAACATAACCGCCAAGGTCATAACAAAGGCTGTTTGCATCTGCGTGGTCACCGCAAGCGCCGAACATACACCGAGAACCTGAAGGGCAATCGGGTTATTGTCTAGCACCGGCGACAGCAGATTTTTCTTCAGTTCTTTCGCTTCAGCCATTGGTCAGGCCTCCCTCTCGAACTTTTGCCAGGAATGGACCAAAGCCCAAATCACCTAGCCAGAAATCAAATTGTTTCTCCACACCGTTACTGGTCAGCGTTGCACCCGATAGCGCATCAATACCGTGCTCATTATCGCTTGATGCACCGCCTTTAACCACCTCGATAGCAGGCTCGCCTTGGTCGTTAAATAGCTTTTTRCCATCCCACTTCGCGCGCCATTTCGGGTTTTCAACTTCGCCGCCCAAGCCGGGGGTTTCCCCTTGCTCGTAATAGACGATGTCGGCCACCGTATTACCATCGGGTTCGACCGCAACAAACGCATACATCATGCTCCATAGGCCAGAGCCTTTAACGGGCAGGATGAGGCGTTGTAAATCACCTGAGTCGTTTTTCACCAAGTAGATTTTTGCGATATCGGCACGGCGGCCAAAACCAGCAATATTTTCCTCACTACTGAGTTTTTTCGACATCCCAGGATCTTTGGCCGCTTCACGTTGGTCGTAGTCAGCAACTTCTTCGACGTTGGCCGCATCAGGGCTAACAAAGTCGCCTTTCTCTAGGCTAACCAGGCGCGGTTCAATGTACTTGTTATAAGCATCATTGATCGCACTCTTACCGCCCGACACCTCAATGCCGGCGACCGAAAGGATATTCTTTTGTACGTCTAGCTTTGCGTTCATCTGCTGCAAAGGACGTAACGCTACCGCTGCACCGGACACCACGATTGAGCATACCAAGCTCAACGCGATAACAACGATCAGCGTCTTCTTAATACTATCGTTACTACTTGCCATTACGAGCCAGTCTCCGTTTGATGTTGCCCTGAATCACCAAGTTATCGAACAAAGGTGCAAACAGGTTAGCGAACAGGATCGCCAGCATCATGCCTTCAGGATATGCTGGGTTAACCACGCGAATGATCACTGCCATGGCACCGATCAATGCGCCGTACCACCATTTCGCTTTATTGGTAAACGCGGCCGAAACGGGATCCGTTGCCATAAACATCATGCCGAATGCAAAACCACCCAGCACCAAGTGCCAGTAGAACGGCATGCTGAACATCGGGTTGGTGTCTGAACCAATCAAGTTAAACAAGGTTGATGCCACGACCATGCCGGCGAACGTGCCCAAAATGATACGCCATGAGGCAATGCGCATGTACACCAAGGCCGCACCACCAATCAAGATGGCAAGGGTTGATACTTCACCGATAGAACCTGGAATATTACCGAGAAAGGCATCCATCCAAGACATCGTTTGTCCAGTGACATTGTGTTGCAGTGCTTGTTCACCGCCTGAGTACCATTGGCTCAGTGCCGTTGCGCCTGAGTAGCCGTCTGCAGCTGTCCACACCAGATCGCCTGAAATCTGCGCGGGATAGGCAAAGAACAAGAACGCACGTCCGGCAAGCGCAGGGTTCAAGAAGTTACGCCCGGTGCCCCCGAAGATTTCTTTCGCAACCACCACACCAAAGGTGATACCCAGTGCAGCCTGCCACAATGGCAAGGTTGGCGGCACGATAAGTGCAAAAAGAATCGAGGTGACGAAGAAACCTTCATTGACTTCGTGCTTACGTACGATGCAGAACAATACTTCCCAGAAACCACCCACAATGAACACAGTGGCGTAAATCGGTAGGAAGTAGGTGGCGCCTAGAATGGTTTTGGTTCCCCACCCTGCGGCGGTTAGCGGCCCCGCAATTGACTCGGTGAGCCAATAATGCCAGTTGCCACTGATCACCTGTGCAAGCTGGTCACCAGAATACAAGTCCATGAGGCCCATGATGGCTTGGTTACCGGTGTTATACATGCCCCAGAACATCGCGGGGAACACGGCAAACCACACCATGATCATGATGCGTTTCAAATCGATGCTGTCACGCACGTGCGCGCCGGCTTTGGTCACCATACCCGGGGTGTACAAAATGGTCGCGACCGCTTCGTACAGGGCAAACCATTTTTCATGTTTGCCGCCTGGCTCAAAGTGTGGCTCGATTTGCTCTAGAAAATTTTTAAGGCTCATCTGTTACCCTTCCTTCTCAATCTTTTCTAGGCTCTCGCGGAGCATTGGTCCGTACTCGTACTTGCCTGGGCAGACAAAAGTACAAAGGGCCAAATCCTCAGGATCTAACTCCAGCGCGCCCAGCTGTTGCATGCTATCTGTATCGCCAGCACAGATATCACGCAGCAGCATTGTTGGCTCGATATCTAGTGGCATTACTCGCTCATAATTACCGATTGGTACCATGGAACGATCACTGCCGTTGGTCGAGGTGGTCAAATTGAAAAGTTGGCCTTTGAATAGGTGGCCAAGGTAGGCACGCGTCACTGAGAAGCGGTTTTTACCTGGCGACAACCAACCAAACAGCTCTTTTTCGTTGCCTTCACGCAATACAGACACTTGCAGGTGGAAGCGACCCAAATAAGCATGCGGGCCAGAGGCTTTGGTCCCCGAGAGCACAGAGCCAGAGATAACACGGCTTTCACCCGCCATTAACTCGCCATCAGTCAACTCATCAAGGTTCGCGCCTAACTGCGTGCGCACCAAGCGTGGCTTATTAACCATCGGGCCTGCCAATGACACCACACGGTCAGTGTTGATTTCACCGGTAAGGAACAAGTGGCCAAACGCAATCACATCTTGGTAATTGAGGTGCCATACCTTTTTCTCCATGCTTGCTGAGCGCAAGTGGTGGATATGGGTGCCAACCAAGCCTGCTGGGTGAGGGCCAGCGAAGACATGTTGTTCAACGTTAGGTTGCTGACTGGTGGGTAACTCAACATCCGCCTTACAGACAAACACTTTCTTGTCAGTTAAGCGGGAGAGTACATCAAGACCTGCAACGAATGCCTCTTTTTGCTCATCAATGATCACTTTCGGGTCCGCGGCGAGCGGATTAGTGTCCATTGCATTGACAAAAATAGCTTCCGGCAACGCATCAATAGCGGGCGAACGGCTAAACGGGCGCGTGCGGAGCGCAGTCCACATCCCTGACTCAACCAATTGATCAACCACCGCTTGACGCTCAATGGAGGCCAATTGCGAGGCTTCATACTTGTTGAATGTAACTTGCTCGTTGCCATCGACTTCAATGACGACAGACTGAAGAACACGTTTGGCGCCGCGGTTGACTTCAACCACTTTACCAGCTGCTGGAGCAGTAAATACCACACCTGGGTTTTTCTTATCTTCGAAAAGACCCTGGCCTTTTTTCACCACATCACCCACTCGCACATGCATCGTGGGGCGCATTCCAACGTACTCTTCGCCAAGCAAGGCGACTTTCTTGACAGCTGGGCCATCATTTATCACCTGAGCAGGAGTCCCAGCAATGGGGATATCCAAACCCTTTTTTATTGTAATCATACGCACTTGCACTACATTAACGGGAAAAAGAATTCTGTTATTGCGCAGTTAAAGACACGACTTTCGACTGTATGGTGGCCTGAGGGCGCACCGTCGCAACATCCTGCTAACCATAACGTTACACAAAGGTAACCTAGGTTAGTCTTTAAGCACGGCATTCTATCACTAACCCCAGTATTGATTCTATGGGTATTGTCACTAGGGCGTGGCAATTATGCATACCTGTTCAAACAATGCTCGTTGTAAGCTCACAGTTTTACTGTTGTTTTTTTGCTCGCCTTAAGGTTAGGGCCCCGACCTCAAGCCCTTGGCATTGTGTGCCAAGCGACGCGTTGATACGAACGCCAACGACGACTTTATGTAAGAATTTGTTGCCATAACGTGAAGAATCAACACGCCTGAACATATTGGCTAACCATTATTTCAAACCACCACCGCGGCAAGCTGGCGAGTCCGGTGCTTGCGCCTGCTCTTGCCACTCTTCTGGGGTGTAAGTATGGATAGCCAATGCATGAATATCATTGGCAAGCTCGTCCGCCAAGGTGGTATTGATAGCACGATGACGCTGTATTAAACGCTTACCTTCAAATTCACCTGACACCACCACAACCTTGAAGTGGCTTTCTGCGCCTTCAGGCACATTGTGCATATAGCTTTCATTGCGGACATCAAGATGAACAGGCGCAAAAGCGTGTGCCAGTTTCTCTGTAATTTGCGTTTGAATTTTCATGGCTTCCCCAACCTATTGAGGGCAAGTTGCCCAGATCTTAGTCGTTATCGATAAAATTGCGAATTCAATAGCCTGATCACGTCATCATTAATGGCATACGCACCGAGTTTGAATTGCAGTTGTGGTGTGAGTGCGACAATATACGCAGTCTGTGACCTCCGACGCAAACGCTCCCATGAAAACAGAACTTGCAACCCCAAGCGGCGAATCTCCACTGACACTACACCGCTACCCGCACCGAAAAAATGAAACGCTTCAAGCCTTTGATGCGGCAGATGAATATATCATTGAGCACGCCAGCACCTGGCAACTTGAGGCAGGCGCTCGGGTTTTAATTCTCAATGATCAATTTGGCGCATTGAGTTGTTGGGCAAGTGCAATGGGTTATGACGTGGTCTCGGTCAGCGACTCCGTGGTGTCACAACAAGCCACCCTCGAGAATCTTCGTCAAAACCAGCTTCCATACATTGAGCTGATAAAGAGTACGGAACCACTGCCTAAACGGTTTGATGCGGTGCTCATGCGGGTGCCTAAAAGCAGTAAAATGTTAGCATGGCAACTCCAGCAACTGGCTTCTGTGACGACACCGGCCACACGCATTGTCGCCGGTGCCAAGGCAAAAGAGATCCATACCTCTACACTGAACCAGTTTGAACACTGGCTTGGCACCACCATCACCTCATTGGCGAAGAAAAAAGCACGCCTGATTTTTGTTACCGCTAACGCCCTGACTCAAAAGCCAACCGAGCCACTTAGCTATGTCGATGTGCCTGAGTTTTCGATGCATCTGGCTAATTGGCCCAACGTTTTTTCAGCCAAAAAACTGGATATCGCGGCTTACTTAATGCTTCCGCAAATCCCAAGCTCAAACGAAGAAAGAAAAATTCTGGATTTAGGCTGTGGTAATGGTGTGCTTGCCCTGCAGGCGGCCCGCACCAACCCTCAGGCATACATTTATGCAGTCGATGAAAGCCACATGGCCGTCGCCAGTGCGCAACACAACCTTGAAAGCCATGGTATTGACCCAGGTCGCTTTGAATGTTCAGCACGGGATTGCTTGACCGATTTTGACCACACAGATATCGATCTTGTGTTGTGCAACCCACCGTTTCATCAACAACAGACCATCACTGATCATATTGCGTGGCAAATGTTTTGTGACGCAAAACGTGTTCTGACCACGAATGGAGCGCTTTTAGTCATTGGCAACCGCCATCTCGGCTATCATACTAAGCTAAAACGTCTTTTTGGTAACGTGACTGTCGTTGCGTCAAATAAAAAATTCGTTATTCTCAAGGCAGTCAACGCCCAAATTTAACAAAAGGATGCTGAACCCCATGAAGAAACTGATTATTGCCGCCGCCGTGTTGGTCCTTGCAGGCTGCTCTACACCTCGCGAGCCACAACTAACCATTGCACCGTCCCCAGCGTCATCCAATCAGCAACAGGTCAACAACCTTCCTGTGGTGGTAAAAAGTAAGGATTTACGGACGGCTCAGTTCGTCGCGGTGATTGATAGCGGTCGCTCTAATGTCAAACCTTTACATGCCAGCCAAAACTTGCGCGTGGTTCTTGAAGACACGCTTTCACGCCAGCTTTCAGCACAAGGGTTCCGCGTTGTCGCAAATGGCCCTGGCATGCTCCGCCTCGATATTCTTGACGCCTTAGTCCGTGTTAAGCACACGGTATTTAAGCACGATATGGAAGCGTCCGTGCAACTGCAGCTGGTCGCTGAATCGCCTGATGGCCGCTTTGTTAAACGTTATACCGGCAAATCAACCCAAAGCGGTGTTAGCAGCGCCTCGCCTGATGATATCGAAATGGCGTTAAACAACCTGCTGGAAGCTGTTTTACAAGACATCGCCAATGATGAGCAGCTGCTTGATCACATGAAAGCGCACTTTTAATCATGAAGATACGCGCACTTTTATGGGTACTTGCGCTGGTCGTGGCGCCAGTGCAAGCCAATGTGATGGTAGCCGTTGAAACAACCCAAGGAGACTTTGTCTTGCAACTTAATGAGGACAAAGCCCCCAAGACGGTCAGCAACTTTTTACGCTATGTCGAGGATGGCAGTTACGTCGGCACCCAATTTCATCGGGTGATCCCACGTTTTGTGGTGCAAGGAGGCGGATTTGATAAAGACCTCAATCGCCGCCCATCCTACGAGCCAGTCGATAATGAGTCGCGCAATGGCCTGCATAACCGTCGCGCTACTATCGCGATGGCCAGAACCCAAGATCCCGACTCTGCCACCCGCCAATTTTATATCAATGTCAGTGATAATGGTTTTTTAGATGCGACCCCAACCAAACTGGGGTACACGGTGTTTGGCCGCGTGGTAAAAGGGTTTAACACTATCCAGGCCATGGCTGAGCAGACAACCGTCACTATCCCCAGCAAACGGATGCAGGATGTGCCGCAGCAACCGATTATTATTACTGCTATCAATCGTGTCTCAATCCCCTAGTCTTTAAGTAGGCCACTTTATTATGCAGTCATCCAAGCTAAAAACGACCCTGGCGGCCTACGCCGACCGTCGCCTGCTCTTTGTGTTTTTAATGGGATGCTGTAGTGGTTTCCCTTGGGTATTAATTGGCTCCAACTTAAATGGTTGGCTCGCCGATGAGGGGTTATCGCGCACTGCTATTGGCCTTTTTGGCTCCGTGTTCGTGCTTTACGCGGTCAATTTTTTATGGGCGCCCCTGCTTGATAGGCTTAAAATCCCGGTACTGAATGAGAAGCTCGGCCATCGCCGCAGCTGGATTGTGGTGACACAATCACTGATGCTTTTCGCCACCTTGGCCTTGTCTCGGGTTAACATGCAAGGCCTGCAAGCGATTGACCCATGGGTCACCACCCTTGTGCTTTCATCGCTGATTTTTTCTATCGCCCTCGCGTCGGCCACACAAGACATTGCCATTGATGCCTTCCGTATCGATAACTTTGCCGAGCACGAAACCGACAAGTTTCCGCTCGCCTCAGCAATGTCGGTCATTGGTTGGTGGACAGGTTATTCCGTGCCTGGCTATATCGGCTTTATTAATGCCGATGCCATAGGGTGGAACCAAGTTTATGTGATAATGGCAGGCTTTGTCGGCTTAATGATTCTCGCGACCCTGTATGTCAAAGAGCCTGTCAGTGATCGCGAACAGCGCCAAGACAATGCCACCAAACATTACCTTAACCAGGGCTATAGTAGCTTCCAAGCCTGGTTTGCTGTGACGGTGGTGGAACCTTTTGCCGAGTTCTTCCGTCGCAACGGCACAAAGGTAGCCCTCACGCTGCTGTTGTTTGTGTTTTTGTTCAAACTCGGCGAAGCCTTTCTCGGTCGCATGTCGATCGTGTTTTACAAAGATGTCGGCTTTACCAATGAGCAAATTGGTTATTACTCCAAGCTGGTCGGCTGGGGACTCACCGTGGTTTACACTTTAATCGGCAGCTACATTAATCTGCGCTTTGGCGTGATTAAAGGGCTGTTTATTGGCGGTGTTGCCATGGCATCCAGCAACCTCATGTTCGCCTGGATTGCAATGGTCGGCCCCAACGAGCATCTGCTCCTGGGTGCCATCTTGGTGGATAACTTTACCTCAGCGTTTGCCACCATTGCGTTTGTCTCCTTTTTAACCTTCTTAACCGGTCGCGCGTTCTCAGCCACTCAATATGCGCTACTCGCGTCTTTGGGGAACTTAGGTCGCACCACGATTGCATCGTTTAGTGGCATGATGGTCGACTGGCTCGATAGCTGGTCAACATTTTTCGTAATAACCGCATTAATGGTGATCCCAGGACTGGTCATGCTGATCTACATTGGCAGACAGTTTCGCCAACCGCCGTCACAAAATGATAAGCATGCTAGGCACTGCCTAGATTCTCGTCGCGACTAACCCTGACATATCACAGTGGAGTGCAAAATTTTGCGCGCCGCTGTGACTTATTAAGTAACAAAGATCACATAAAACTGTCATGCAACCCTTTACAAACCGCCTCTGATCACAGCCTATTTTTGTGTCTATGTTTATTACATTCTTTATCGTGAACTTAATCAATATAATGCCTCTGTCCCATGCGCACTGCGCAACAACAAGACCCAGCAGAGGCAGTCACTATGAAAAAATCCCTACTCGCACTTGCCGTTATCGCCGCTAGCAGCGCATCCGTTGCTAACGCCGCCGATTACTCAGATGACATTTACAAAAATGATCACAAATGGCTTCAGTTTAACGCCATGTATGCAATCGATGAAAAAGCACAGTTCGACTTTGGCGAAGGCACAGAGAAAGATCATAACTATCTAGAAATGGAGTTTGGCGGCCGTAAAGGCGTGGTCGATCTCTATGGTTATGTGGATATTTTTGACTTGGGTGAAGACGATAGCAGCAACAACAACAAAAAAGGTGCTTCTAAGCTGTTCATGAAGCTGGCACCGCGATTCTCGATTGATGGCATCACCGGGCAAGATTTGTCGTTTGGCCCAGTACAAGAAGTCTACTTTTCGACCCTGTTTAACTGGGATGGTGGCAATGATATTGTTAATAACTCATTCTGGGGGGTCGGTGCTGATGTTGAGCTGCCATGGTTTGGCAAAGTGGGCATGAACCTCTATGGCTTGTATGACATCAATAACAAAGATTGGAACGGCTATCAATTCTCGACCAACTGGTTTAAACCTTTCCACTTTTTCGACAATGGTAGCTTCCTGTCATACCAAGGTTATATTGATTACCAATTCGGTGCCGACGATACCTTTAAAGGCAACAACCAAGCGACCCATGGCGGCGCGATGTTTAACGGCCTGTATTGGCACTCAGATAACTACGCCCTCGGTTATGGTCTGAAAGCCTATAATGATGTTTATCTCTTTGAAGATGGCAATGCCAACAACTCTGTAGGTGCTGTCGCCGACAGCTCAGGTATTTCTCACTACCTTAGCGCGACCTACAAATTCTAATCTTATCCAGCGCCGGTCCCTGCCGGCGCTGTGCTCCCCGCCTTATATTGTCTATGATACACTGGCCTTTTCATCGATAGGCAAGTATCATGCGGATCACCTTGATAGGCGCAGGTGCGATCGGCACCTTATGGGCGGTCAAATTAAGCCAAGCGGGTCATCACGTTCATCTTATCACGCGCGATGGCGCTGATAAGCGGGCGCTGAACCTTGACGATACCTCCCTTACTTTGCCCGCCAACCAACCAGACTTACTGCGTTATAGTGATCTTTGGCTGGTTTGCACCAAATCCTATGACGTGCAAGCAGCCTTAACTCCGTGCTTTGCTCATCTTGAGCCGGAAACCATGGTGATGTTGATGCATAACGGCATGGGACCTCATCAATGGCTCATTGATACCCTAACTGCCAGCCAGCCGCTGCTGCTTGCGACCACCTCACAAGGCGTGTTTCGCGCGGAAACAGGCGAGTATAGGCACACGGGCAATGGGCCCACAGCGCTCGGGGCAGGTAACCAAGCCGGTGAGGCCTGTCAGTTTCTCGCCGATGTCTTGGATCATGCCCTACCGGCAGCAACCTGGCAGACCAATATCATTGAATCGCTATGGTATAAACTGGCAGTCAATAGCGTCATCAACCCGCTCACCGCTTTACACGGGATCAAAAACGGTGAGCTGCTCAAGCTTGATTATGACCCTATTATTGATGCGCTGTGTCAAGAATTAGCCACTGTGATGCGGGCGGAGCGGATCCTCGCCTCTGTCACCGAGGTGCGCCAACGTGTGGAAACGGTCGCCAAGGCAACTGCTGACAACTACTCTTCAATGAATCGCGATGTGTTTTACCGTCGCCCGACAGAGCTGGCGTACATTACAGGCTATGTGCTGCAACGCGCACAGGTACATCAAATTTCAACCCCACACCACCAGCAGCTCTATCAAGCGGTTCAACAAGTGGAGAGCGATAAGGAATCATCATGAGTGATAAACAAGTCTTGATTTGTATGGCCAATGGCACAGAAGAAATGGAAGCCGTGACCGCCATCGATGTGATGAAGCGTGCCGGGTTTAACGTCACCGTGGCCAGCGCCGATCCGGAAGGCGCGCTCACGCTAACTTGCTCACGTGGCGTCAAGCTAGTTTGTGACGCCGCATTGGCAACGGTCGCCGACCAGCCTTTTGACTGTGTGATCTTACCCGGTGGTATCGAGGGCGCCCAATGCTTGGGAGAAAGTAACCTGATCACCGAGATCATTAAGCAGCAGCAGAGCGACAATGCGTGGGTGGCAGCCATTTGTGCCGCGCCGGCGTTAGTGCTACAACGCCACCAGCTATTCCCGCAGTCACACATGAGCTGTCACCCCAGCGTCAGCGATCAGATCCCAGCGCAGTGGTTAAGCCGTCGCCGCGTAATGACCGACTATGATCATCGTTTGATTACCAGTCAGGGCCCAGGCTCGGCGATGGAGTTCGCGATTGAAATCGTTCACGTCCTCGGCGGCAAAGCTTTGGCCTGGCAAGTGGCGGAGCCGATGATGCCCATGCCTCAACTGCACTATGAGAAAAAGTTTACAGAAAGCTAGATGTACGCGAGGCTTAAACGCAAACAGGCAGCCACATGGCTGCCTGTCTTTTTACTACGGTAAGAACCTACGCCTATACCCGATACACTTTGACATTCTCAAAGCCCATATCTTTAAGATACAGCGCTTGCAAGCGACTCATTACCCCTCGCTCGCAATAGAGCAAATAGGTTTTCGTTTGGTCAAGGTCGCCAAACTGGGTGGCTAATTTGAAGAAAGGAATGTGCACGACATCGACGCCTTCAATCTCAAGAGGCTTATCTTCTTGCTCTTCACGGCTGCGGATATCCAGCACCACCGCGCCTTTCTCAACCTCATTAACCAGCTCCGCTTCCGGCGCTTTCTCTTGACTCAAGGCCTCGATGTCTCGGATATCCATCACGGTGGCGTTGTCGACCACTTGCTCAAGTAGGCTAAAATCAAACTTGGCTTCTTCGTGTTCCAGCTTGGCTTTTTCCGCTTTAACCGTTGGCTTTTTCGAAATCACGCCACAATACTCAGGCATGGTTTTGGCGAAGTCTTCTGTGCCGATTTTACGCGCCGTTTGAATAATATCTTCTTTGTCCCAGTTAATCAGAGGGCGCAAGATCAAGCTATCGGTGACGTTATCAATCATACGCAGGTTGGTGAGTGTTTGACTCGACACCTGCCCTAACGCCTCGCCAGTAACCAGCGCCTGAATACCAAACCGTTTTGCCACCATGGCCGCCGCACGCATAAACATACGCTTAAGCACCACGCCCATTTGCGCGTTATCAATGTTTTCCAGGATGCTGTTGACGACTGGCTCAAAATCAATCGAAATAAACTTCACTTTGGCTGACGAGCCAAATTTATTCCAAAGGTAATGAGACACCTGCTGCACACCCGTTTCATGCGATTTGCCGCCCAGATTAAAGAAGCAGTAGTGCACTTTACTGCCGCGTTTAATATGCAAATAACTGGAAACGCCTGAATCGAACCCGCCAGAGATCAAGCTCAATACATCTTCTTGTGTACCGAGTGGAAAGCCCCCCAAGCCTGCATGACGATGCTTCACCACGTTGAGCTTGTCGTGGTCCACTTCCATCATCACGGTGACATCCGGTTTTTTCAGTTGCACGCTGGCCGAGGGGACGGCTTGATTTAAACCACCACCGACATAGCGTTCCAGATCGATAGAAGTAAAGTCATGCTGCCCACGACGTTTAGCGCGCACACAAAAGGTCTTCCCTTCGATTTGGTGACGCACACCGGCCAACGTGAGCTCATAGATATGGTGTAAATCGTTAAACAGGGTTTGCTCAACCTCAAGCACGGTTTGCACCCCTGGTGTGTTGGTCAGCACATCCAGAACCAATTGGCGCTCGTTAGGTTGTTTTAACGTCACCTCAATGTGATCCCGACGGTTATATACCGCCGTATTATCAGTCCGACGCTTTAAAATATTACGAATATTGCACTCGAGGATTTTAGTAAAACGCTTTCTGACTGACTCACTTTTGACGATCACCTCAGGGTGAATTTTAACGATAAACTTCATAACCGGTTCGATACAGCTGGGAACAAAGCCGCGGATTATACAATAACCAGGCTGCCGCTGAAACCGGCTATTTTGACGTCTGAAGAAAGAGGACGTGCTCGGCGATAACTTGTCTTTATCAACAATCAGTTATCGCCGAGAGGCATGACTAAGGTGCATTTTGTGGTGCATTCTCGGTAGAGATTTCATCCGAGAAGGTGGGTTTTCCTTGTATCACAGCGATCTCCACACGCCGGTTCGACGCACGGTTTTCCGGAGAATTATTCGGCGCACGGGGCTTGGTATCTGCCAACCCCTCCACTTTCATACGTAAATGGTTAAAGCCAGGCACTTTTTCCATCTCCTGCGCCACTGACACCGCACGCTGTGCGGAAAGGTCCCAGTTAGAACGGTAAAGCTCTGACTCTAAAGGTGTGCTGTCGGTATGCCCCGAGACTTTAATTTCCCCTGGCACATCTTTTACCAATTGCGCAATCTGGCGCACCATAGGGCGGAACTTAGGTTGAAGAAACGCAGAGTTTTGTGGGAAGGCCCCTTTTTCTCGGATCCTTATCACCAACTGTTGCCCTAAGTTTTCTACTTCAACCGCTCCCTCATCGATTTCGCGTTGCAACGCCTGCATCAACGCTTTTTGCAGCTGCTCAAGTTGCTGCTGCATTCGTTGCTGCTCCAATTGTGATGCCACTTGGGCGCTGGTGCCGCCTTCCTTATCTGACGTATTGCGTTGGGAGCCGCCAGACCGATCATCTTCGCCCTCTTGAAAGTCCAAGGTGCGCTGGGTCATATCAATGGTTTGCTGCATGATGACTTCAATCGGGGTCGGCTCTGGACGACCCGGGCGGAACTCTTGGGCGATCACACTGGTTCCTTTAGGAATGTCTTTCACTTCGAGCACATTTTGTACCCCGAAAGCGAACTTCATCGACCCAGCAATTTGCTTAAACTTAAGCACATCCATCTCTGAAAATGACAACAGAAGGACGAAAAAGCACATAAGAAGCGACATCAAGTCCGCAAACGTCCCCATCCACGGCGGTAAGCCGGGAGGCGGGCATTTGCATTCCTCTTCTTCTTGCTGTTGTGCCATGAAGACTCCTTACTTCGCGCTCGCTGAGGCCTGCACCTCAGACCGATTAATTATCGACATCAACCTCACGCTTGCCCTCATTGAGGTAGTTTTTCAAAAAGCCATCAATGACACGCGGGTTTTGTCCATCTTGAATCGCGAGTAAGCCGTCCATGATCAAACGCCGATTCAATTTTTCTTGCTCCTTACGCAGCGCCAGTTTATTGGCAATGGGCGTCGCCACCATATTTGCTAGCATTGCACCGTACATGGTGGTCAACAAGGCGACCGCCATCGCCGGTCCAATCGCCTTCGGGTCATCCATATTCGACAACATGGCTACCAGCCCAATCAAGGTCCCGATCATTCCCATCGCGGGTGCCACGTCCGCCAGTGCACTGTAAAAGCCAATGCCATGGTCGTGCCGCTCTTCGGTAAGGTTAATATCTTTGTGTAATGTGGCACGGACCACATCGGCATCATGACCATCAACGAGCAAGTCCACGCCCTTTTGCATAAACGAGTTGCTCACTTCCATCTCTTCTAAGGCGAGGAAGCCACCTTTACGCGCCGCGTCGGCCATCTCAATAATTTTGGCAATCAAATCCTCTGGATCATCGGATTTGAACATGAATGCCTTACCTGCAATTTTGAAACAGGCAAAAAACTGCCCCATGGTGTACTTGGTAAGAACCACAAATAAGCTCCCCCCGATGACGATAAGCACCGATGGCACGTCAAAGTACATGTTCATGGTGCCGCCCAACAGCATCGCCATTATTACGAATGCAAACGAGCCGATAATGCCGATGAGCGTCGCTATATCCACGTCAGTCTCCCTTCAATTACATCAAGTCTTTGTTTTTCATTTTTAGGGTATTGGTTATATCGGCAACCCACCCTATAGGTTTAGCGTAAATACGCAGATACCAACAAGGATAACATGCCTTTTACCGCGGTGGCGTTAAGCACACAAAAACACATCGAGTGGTTTGACCGCCTGTGGCCACTGAGTTACCGTCTAGCCTCTCTTTTCTAATTTTATGGCATCATGGCTGTGAAGAAACCAGAAAATATGACCTTTGAGGACACGCTCAAAGAGTTGGACACGATTGTTGGCGCGCTCGAATCCGGTGAACTTCCCCTCGATACCGCGATGAAACGCTTCGAGCGTGGTATTGCACTCACTCGCCAAGGACAAAAAACCCTTGCAGACGCCGAGCAGCGCGTCGAGATCTTGCTCTCGCAAGAAGATGATGGGCCACTAACCGAGTTTTCTCCCCAAGACGATGATTAACACTGTTGTACACGATGCGCTGCGCGCAACGCAAACGCGAAGCAATCAACAGCTTGAAGCGTGGCTCGACACCTTCCCCTCGCAAGATCAAGCGCTTATCCAAGCAATGCGACATGGTTTACTCTTAGGTGGCAAGCGGATTCGTCCCTTTTTAACCTATGCCACTGGGCAGCTGTTTGGCATTGACTATGAGCAACTCGACACGCCTGCTGTCGCGGTGGAGTGTATTCACGCGTATTCGTTAATTCATGACGATTTACCCGCCATGGATAACGACAGTTTGCGCCGCGGCCAACCAACATGCCATGTTGCCTTTGATGAGGCGACCGCGATCTTGGCCGGCGATGCCTTGCAAACACTCGCCTTTACCGTGCTGTCTGAAGGTCGGCTCAATCCAGCCGCCCACCCTTATCGTATAGAGATGGTAAAGGCCTTGGCGGCCGCCAGCGGCGCCTCCGGCATGTGTTTGGGGCAAGCACTTGATTTAGCAGCTGAAGGGCGCGCCGTTGACCTTGAAGCGCTTAAGCGCATTCACCGCAATAAAACCGGTGCGCTGATAAAAGGCGCGGTACAACTCGGGGCCTATGCGGCCGGCGAGACTGGCGTTAGCCACTTGCATGAGCTTGAGCGTTTTGCCGATGCGATTGGGCTCGCATTTCAAGTGCAGGACGATATTTTGGACATCACCAGTGACACGCAAACGCTGGGGAAACCGCAAGGATCAGATGTGGACGCGGATAAAAGCACTTATCCGGCACTGCTGGGGCTGGCTGGTGCGCAAGAAAAAGCCGAACTACTTTACCAAGAAGCACTACACGCCTTGGAGGCAATCCCCTACAATACCGAACAACTGGAAGTTTTTGCCCGATATATCATCGAGCGCAACAACTAGCATGATTAATAAAAGCGCCGAACCATTATGACACTGGATATATCAAAATACCCCACTCTCGCTCTTGCTGATACGCCGGAAGAATTGCGTACCTTACCACGCGATCACCTGCCGCAGCTTTGTGAAGAGTTACGGACCTACTTACTCAACACAGTCAGTCATTCAAGTGGCCATTTCGCGTCTGGGCTTGGCACTGTGGAACTGACAGTGGCGCTGCACTATGTCTATAACACCCCGTTCGATCATTTGGTGTGGGATGTGGGCCATCAGGCCTATCCACACAAGATCCTGACCGGACGACGTGAGCGCATGCAAACGATCCGCAAAAAAGATGGTTTGCACCCCTTTCCGTGGCGAGAAGAAAGTCCCTATGATGTGCTGTCTGTGGGCCACTCATCGACATCTATCAGTGCCGCCTTGGGCATGGCCATCAGCGCACAAAAAGAAGGCCAGAACCGGCGTGTGGTTAGCGTGATTGGTGATGGTGCAATCACGGCTGGCATGGCATTTGAAGCCATGAACCATGCTGGCGATATCAAACCCGATATGCTCGTGGTGCTTAACGATAACGAGATGTCGATTTCTGAAAATGTCGGCGCGCTAAACAATCATTTCGCCCAACTCCTCTCTGGCAACGTCTACACCAGCATTCGTGAAGGCGGCAAAAAAGTGCTATCAGGCGCACCGCCAATAAAGGAGCTGGTACGCCGCGCGGAAGAACACCTGAAAGGCATGGTTGTCCCTGGCACCATGTTTGAAGAGCTGGGCTTTAACTATATCGGCCCGATTGATGGCCACGATGTCGAAGAGCTGGTCAAAACCCTCAAGAACATGCGCCATTTAAAAGGGCCGCAGTTTTTACACGTGATGACCAAAAAAGGCAAAGGGTACGAGCCAGCGGAAAAAGATCCGATTGGTTATCATGCAGTGCCCAAGTTTGATCCTAGCGTGCACACACTGCCCAAATCCAAGCCGACCAGCCCAACGTTTTCTAATGTGTTCGGTGATTGGCTATGTGATATGGCGGAGCAAGACGACAAACTTCTCGCCATTACTCCGGCGATGCGTGAGGGCTCGGGCATGGTGCGCTTTTCTAAAGCGCACCCAGACAAATACTTTGATGTTGCCATCGCCGAGCAGCACTCGGTCACACTGGCCGCAGGCATGGCAATCGGCACTTACCACCCAGTCGTTGCCATTTATTCAACCTTCCTACAGCGCGCCTATGACCAAGTCATCCACGATGTAGCGATCATGAATTTACCGGTGCTGTTTGCCATTGATCGTGGCGGGATTGTTGGCGCAGATGGCCAAACTCACCAAGGGGCTTTTGATTTAAGCTATTTACGCTGTATTCCCAACTTGGTGGTGATGACGCCAAGTGACGAAAACGAGTGTCGCCAAATGCTGTATACCGGCCATATTCATAACGGGCCCGCGGCGGTGCGTTACCCTCGCGGCAGTGGTATCGGTGCAGAGATTGAACAGACGATGCAAGCGATGCCAATTGGCAAAGGGGTGATTAAACGTCAAGGAACGCGGTTAGCGATGCTTAACTTTGGCACCTTGTTGCCTCACGCATTAGAAGCGGCTGAAGCGCTGGATGCCACCTTGGTTGATATGCGCTTTGCCAAACCGCTGGATGAAGCATTGCTCATCGAAATGGCCAACACGCACGACTACCTCGTAACGGTAGAGGAAAATGCAATTGCCGGCGGGGCGGGCTCTGGCGTGATTGAAGCCATGATGCGTCATGGGGTTATCAAACCTGTACTACAAATCGGCTTACCCGATCGTTTTATCTCTCAAGGCACCCAGCAAGAAGTGCACGCCGAGCTTGAGTTAGATGGTCCCGGTATTAAGGGACAAATTCAGCGTTACCTCACTAAACTGACACAATAGTGTCTCTCTAGTCAGGCATAACACCGTGAACAAAAAACCCGCCTATATAAGCGGGTTTTTTTCATGCTTTATCGCACGATTGAGGGCATCGTCAGCGCCATGGCGATACCTTTACTTGGTGCCAAAGATCTTATCACCCGCATCACCAAGACCGGGGACAATGTAGCCTTTGTCATCCAACTTTTCGTCAATTGCTGCGGTGTAAAGCTCAACATCAGGGTGGGCCTTTTTCAATGCCTCAATCCCTTCAGGGGCAGACACCAATACCAGGACCTTGATCTGCTGACAACCTTGCTCTTTGAGCAAGTCGATGGTCGCAATCATCGAGCCCCCCGTGGCCAGCATAGGGTCGACAACCAACGCCATGCGCTCATCGATATTGCTTGCCAACTTATGAAAATACGGCACAGGCTCGAGCGTTTCTTCATCGCGATACACACCGACAACACTGATGCGAGCCCCTGGCACGTGCTCAAGCACCCCATCCATCATGCCCAATCCAGCGCGCAAAATAGGCACCACGGTGACTTTTTTGCCTTTGATCTGATCGACATTAACCGGGCCGTCCCAGCCATCAATCGTCACTGTTTCTGTATCGAAGTCAGACGTCGCTTCATAAGTCAGCAGACTGCCAACTTCGGTGGCAAGTTCGCGAAACCGTTTGGTGCTAATATCTCGCTCACGCATCAAGCCGATTTTATGTTTGACTAACGGGTGCCTTACTTCCACGACCTTCATCTTAGACTCCTTACAAAAAACAAATTCTCGGTAGTATACATGAAAGGTTTTTGCTAGCGTAGGCTTAGGGCTTGACATATCGCCCAGATTCTCGCCAAACAGCTTACGCAAACGTTTTCCTTTCTCTGATTGCACTGATAGAATAGCGCCGACTTTTGACTTCCAACTCCGGCGAGGAATTGCAGTGAGCGGTAAACAATCATCTCTTAGCTATAAGGACGCTGGCGTCGATATTGACGCGGGTAACGCACTAGTCGACCGCATTAAAGGGGTAGTAAAACAAACGCACCGTCCCGAAGTCATGGGAGGCCTAGGGGGCTTTGGCGCGCTTTGTTCATTGCCAACTAAATACAAAGAACCGGTATTGGTCTCTGGTACAGACGGCGTGGGTACCAAACTACGCTTGGCGCTGGATGCTAATAAACACGATACTATCGGCATCGATCTGGTTGCAATGTGCGTTAACGATCTGATCGTACAAGGTGCTGAGCCTCTCTTTTTCCTCGACTACTACGCCACAGGTAAATTGGATGTTGACGTCGCCGCCGACGTTGTGACCGGCATCGCACAAGGCTGCCAGCAAGCGGGCTGCGCCCTTATCGGTGGTGAGACGGCAGAAATGCCGGGCATGTACAGCGGCGATGATTACGATGTGGCTGGTTTTTGTGTCGGTGTTGCTGAGAAGTCTGCAATCATTGATGGGAGCCAAGTCAGCGATGGCGACGCCTTGATTGGCCTTGCGTCGAGTGGCCCGCATTCAAACGGCTACTCACTGATCCGAAAGATCCTCGAAGTCAGTGAAGCAAACCTGAGTGACGATCTAGAAGGCCAACCACTCATCGATCACTTGCTAGCCCCGACCCGTATTTACGTCAAATCGGTATTAGCCCTGCTTGAGCAAGCGCCCATCCATGCGATTTCTCATATCACCGGTGGCGGCTTTTGGGAGAACATCCCCCGCGTATTGCCCGCTGGAACCAAGGCGGTGATCGACAACACCAGTTGGCAATGGCCGTCTGTATTTAACTGGTTGCAAGAAAAAGGCAACGTCAGTGACTATGAAATGCTACGAACGTTTAACTGTGGGGTGGGACTTGTGATTGCACTGCCTCAGGGTGAAGCCGACAAAGCGATTGCCCTGTTAAATCAAGCTGGCGAAACCGCCTGGCAACTGGGCCATATCGCTCACGCGGCGGGCGACGACGCACAGGTGGAGCTGAAAGCATGAAACGCATTGTCGTATTAATTTCCGGCAGCGGTTCTAATTTGCAAGCATTGATTGATAACGTCCACCAGCAACACGCACACATTGCGGCGGTGGTCGCTAACAAAGCGGATGCGTATGGTCTGACGCGAGCCGAACACGCAAGCATATCGGCTCAAGTGGTCGCCAATACCGATTATGCTAGCCGAGAAGAGTATGATGCGGCGCTTATGCGCGTGCTGGATGCTTATCAGCCTGACCTCGTGGTACTAGCGGGTTTTATGCGTATTTTAACCCCGGGGTTCGTTGCCCACTATGCGGGCCGGATGCTCAACATCCATCCGTCATTGCTTCCCAAGTATACAGGGCTGCATACCCACCAACGCGCCATCGATGCTGGCGACAGTGAGCATGGTACATCGGTGCATTTTGTCACTGAAGAACTCGACGGCGGTCCAGTGGTACTTCAAGCTCGTGTGCCTATTTTTGAAGACGACGACGCTGAGTCTGTCGCCGCGCGCGTCCAACAACAAGAGCACAGGATCTATCCATTGGTGGTCAAATGGTTTGTCGACGGACGCCTTAAAATGTCAGAAGACCGCGCCTGGCTTGACGGCCAAGCTCTTGGACCAGCAGGTTACGCCGCAGACGCATAGCCCCTCTCCTTTAAAAAAAGGCGCATTTGCGCCTTTTTCACTGACTAGGTTGCCGAGGTTTGGTTAGCGCAATACACCTCGCCAAAGTGGAACACACAATATTCCCCCTCCGCCATCTTATGCCAGCGTTCGTTATTGGTTAGGGGCTGCGTGGCAATCACCGTCACCACATCATTCGGCGTGGTTTGCTCATGAAAATCGACCGTCATCTCTTGGTCGATCAGGCTGGCTTTGCCAAACGGAGCGCGACGCGTGATCCAATGGAGGTGATTGGTGCAATAAGCCATGACATAGTCGCCATCGCTAAATAGCATGTTATACACGCCCAATGCACGTAAACGGTCACAACGCGACGCAATAAAGTCAAACACCTCGCACATGTTGTCTGGCTGCTGAGGGTAATGCTTGAAAAGCTCGTTCAACAGCCAACAAAAGGCTTTTTCACTGTCCGTTTCCCCGACCGGCTTAAAGTGACCCGTATCCAGGCTCTCGAAACCAGATAACTGACCATTGTGGGCAAACGTCCAATAGCGCCCCCAAATTTCACGAGTGAAAGGATGTGTGTTTTCTAGGCTTATCCCACCTCTGTTTGCTTGGCGAATATGGCTGACCACCGCACAGCTTTTTATCGGATAGCTGGTCACCAACTCTGCTACCTTAGACTGGCTGCTTGGTGCCGGATCTTTGAAGGTACGAAAGCCCTTCCCTTCATAAAAAGTTATCCCCCAGCCATCACGATGCGGGCCCGTTTTACCGCCACGCTGAATCAAGCCAGTAAAGCTAAAGCAAATATCGGTTGGGACGTTGGCACTCATGCCAAGCAGCTCGCACATTCTTTCATCTACCTCCGCGAATTATGCTGCCATTTCCTTTTCCACTAGCTGGATAAGAATATGGATGATTTTGATATGGACTTCCTGAATACGATCCGCATAGCCAAAGTGAGGCACACGGATTTCGATATCGGCCAACCCCGCCATTTTGCCACCGTCTTTTCCCGTTAGCATAATGGTCTTCATGCCTTTTTGTTTGGCAACATCAATAGCATTGAGGATATTCCCCGAATTGCCCGATGTGGAGAGTCCAAACAACACGTCGCCTTTCATGCCCACTGCTTCAAGGTAACGGGAGAAAACATATTCATAGCCAAAATCATTCGACACACATGAAATATGGCTAGGGTCTGAAATCGCGATGGCCGGATAACCAGGACGGTTTTCTCGGTATCGCCCCGTGAGCTCTTCAGCAAAATGCATGGCATCGCAATGTGAACCACCATTGCCGCACGATAGCACCTTACCACTGGCTTTAAAGCTGTCAGCCAGCAATTTCGCGGCTTTCTCGATTTGCTGAATGTTAGTGTCATCACTTAAAAACGCTGTTAACACATCGGCAGCTTCGGTCAGCTCACCGCGAATAATATCTTGGTACATGGCACCTTCCCACTGTTAACAAATATCTGGCTATGTTGCCTGACACGCGCAAGGCTACATGGGTGTCAGTGTACCCGCATCGTTTTACGGCTGTCGACTGCCGTTCCTTCCCGACAGGCGAGCTAAGTCACGTTTGCTTGAATGGCAACCTATCTTGCCAGTCATACCCGTACCAAGGTGGTGATTTTCTCACCTTGCAAGCCAAGTCACACCGTATCATTTTACAATTCGTTAATTATTTGCTTACATTGAGTGGTACGACCTCTTACCACAAACCGTAAGAGCCAACCAAACCTTAAGGAGATGACGTGATGGCAACAGGGTTATATATCGCCGCCATGCTAATACTGGCCGGTGTACTCGCATACCATCGTGCTAAGTTACTGGTATCGACTGCAGTGCTTGCAGCCGGACTAGTTATAGGGACAATCATAGGCAGCGTTGGGCAGATCACTTGGTTGATCTTTGCCGTTATTGCGTTGCCGCTTAATATCGTGACATTTCGTCGCAACTGGCTCAGCAAGCCAGCATTCAAAGCGTTTAAGGCTGTGATGCCGGAAATGTCAGCAACGGAAAAAGAAGCGATTGATGCGGGGACAGTTTGGTGGGAAGCGGATCTATTCCGTGGCGCGCCAGATTGGAATAAGCTGCATGATATTCCCGCCCCCACGCTGAGTGCGGAAGAACAGGCATTTTTAGATGGACCGGTCAACGAAGTTTGTCGCATGGTCGATGACTATCAAGTCACCCATGAACTGGCCGATCTGCCTGAAGATGTTTGGCAATACCTGAAAGACAATAAATTCTTCGCCATGATCATCAAAAAGCAATATGGCGGCCTAGAATTTTCTGCCTACGCGCAATCCTTGGTGCTGCAAAAACTATCAGGTGTGTCTGGCGTGCTATCATCCACCGTGGGTGTGCCTAACTCATTAGGCCCAGGTGAATTGCTCCAGCATTATGGCACTACCGAGCAAAAAGACCATTACCTTCCTCGTTTAGCGCAAGGTAAAGAGATCCCTTGTTTTGCATTGACTAGCCCAGAAGCGGGGTCTGATGCAGGCTCGATTCCTGACTATGGTGTGGTCACCAAAGGCATGTGGCAAGGTGAAGAAGTGCTAGGGATGAAAATCACCTGGAACAAACGCTACATCACCCTCGCCCCGGTTGCCACCGTACTTGGTCTGGCATTCAAACTGCGCGACCCTGAGCACCTGTTAGGCGATCAAGACGAGCTCGGTATTACCTGTGCCTTGATCCCAACGGATCTCGAAGGGGTTGAAATTGGCCGCCGTCACTTCCCGCTTAACGTACCTTTCCAAAACGGCCCAACTCAAGGCAACGACGTCTTCGTCCCGATGGACTTTATCATTGGTGGCCAGAAAATGGCCGGCCAAGGTTGGCGGATGCTGATGGAGTGCTTGTCAATTGGTCGCGGTATTACCCTGCCATCTAATACCACGGGTGGCCTAAAATCCGCTGCGCTGGCTACCGGAGCCTACGCACGCATCCGTCGCCAGTTCAAGTTGCCCATTGGTAAAATGGAAGGGATCGAAGAGCCTCTCGCGCGCATTGCTGGCAACGCCTACGTGATGGATGCTGCCAGCGCGCTGACAGTCACCGGTATCGATATCGGCGAGAAGCCATCGGTGATTTCTGCCATCGTTAAATATCACTGTACCCACCGCAGTCAACAGGGTGTGATTGATGCGATGGACGTCGTCGGCGGCAAAGGTATCTGTCTGGGGCCGAAAAACTTCCTGGGGCGTAACTATCAAGGCTCACCAATTGCGATCACGGTAGAAGGCGCAAACATCCTGACGCGCTCGATGATCATCTTCGGCCAAGGTGCGATTCGTTGCCATCCATTCGTGTTGGATGAGATTCGTGCCAGCGAAAATACTGATCAGCAAGCCGCTCTCGCCGCATTTGATAAGGCCTTGTTTGGTCATGTTGGCTTCGTGTTTAGTAACGTTGCGCGCGCGTTCTGGCTTGGTCTTACCGATGGTCGTTTGTCAAAAGCGCCACGCAAAGACGCAACGCGCCGCTATTACCAGCAGATGAACCGTTATAGTGCCGCACTCGCGCTACTTGCCGATGTCTCTATGGCAGTATTAGGCGGTAACCTCAAGCGTAAAGAGCGCCTGTCAGCACGCCTAGGTGATGTGCTGAGCCAGCTTTATCTTGCGTCTGCCACCATGAAACGCTATGCCGATGAAGGCTATCAGAAAGAGGATCTCCCTCTGGTGCATTGGGGCATGCAAGACGCCATGTGCCAAGCTGAACAAGCACTGGATGGCTTTATCGCTAACTTCCCGAATCGAGTGGTTGCTGGCTTGGTGCGCGTACTGGTATTCCCGCTGGGTAAAGGACGCCGTCAGCCTGGCGATCGCCTCGATGGCAAACTGGCTGTCATTTTACAATCACCCAGTGCAACGCGTGATCGCCTCGGCCGAGGTCAATACTTCGAGCCAGGTAATGCGATTGGTAATATTGAAAAGGCACTGCATGACATTTTGAATGCTGAGCCTATTCATAAAAAAGTGTGTGATGGCATCGGTGAGAAGCTGCCGTTTATGTTCCTCGACCAAGTTGCGGATAAAGGCTTGAGCGCCGGCGTGATTACCGAGCAAGAAGCTGCACTATTGCGAGAAGCCGAGCAAGGCCGCCTTGAAACGATCAATGTGGATGACTTTGACCCGTCAGAGTTGCCCGCCGCGTCGGTCAAGGAGAGCAAGATGCATAACGCGGCTTAACCGTATTTTCCTGCATCAATGGCGTGACGTAAAAAAGAGAGGGCTTCCCTCTCTTTTTTTATTGCCCGTATAGATGGGCTTACTCGCACCACAGTGCTAGTCGTTTTTATCCGGCCTATCCATGTCAAGCTCACTTCCTTGATCGTCTCCGTCGCTGTCCAGTGGAGGGGCTTCCAGCTCTTGCGCCGCTTCAGCCAATTTGCGTGCTTTGCGCTTTCGCAAGACAAACCAGGTTGCGGCACCTATCAGCATCACCAATAAGTTACCTAATCCAATGATCAACAGGGAAGTGGTTCGTGCTTCTTCTCGCTCTCGTTTTTGGCGGCGCGCCTCCGCCGCTTCCATCATGGCTTTTTCACGCGCTTCACGCTCTGCTTCGGCTTGTTCCAGCGCCGCGTAGTCAGTAACTGCAAAGGTTTGTTCGGGTAGCGGGAAAACTAACGGACGTCCCGATAACTGATCGGTCGCATACAAGGTTGTTCGCCATTTGTATTGTCCAGGTGTACTGGCGTAAGGAATATCGAGCGTAATAGTTTGCTGATCTTCCTCAGCGGTGGTTTGGTAGACCGTGGTTTTTCCTTCGGTATCGGTAAACTTAGCGTGAACAGACACGCTACCAGGCTCAATACTTGCTTGCTCGGACTGGATAACCAATTTATGCGGTTCGCCCTCTCCCTGGCTTTGTTTAAACGTGGCCATTAACGGTGTCGGGTAGACCAACACTTGTTGCTCTAAAGTACGGAAAAAAATGCCATTGCCCGAGGTCACGCGTGCGCGGTATTTTCCTGGCATGACGTTAATCGGCAAAGACACGGTAAACACACCGTCATTCGGCGCTTCATCAAGTCCCGAACCGTCGTCACTAAACTGCCCTAGTGCTTTGGGCTGTGGACGCTGATCAGGGTTAAGCGACTCCGGATCTTCGATGAATTCAGTAAAGTGTACGGTCAAATCGACACGCTCAATGAAGTCACGCAAGTTAAGTGGCTTATCATCGAGCATCAGTTGTGCGGTAAACTTCACCGCCTCGCCTTGATAAAGACGACTGGGTAAGTCTTCAACCTGCATACGCAAGTCGCTTAAAACACGGACTTTGTTGTCAGGACTCACTCGGCCGATCGCTTGCCATGGTCCTGGCATCGGGTCGGTAATCGACACGATGTCCATGTCTGATTCTTGATGCCACGATACTTTGTCTGGGTGGCGCCACGCATAATATTTGGTGCCGTCCGGACGTACCAACACCACTGGCATGCTTGGCTTTTCGCGATAAATCACGAAGGCCGCACGTTCAATGGTTGGATCAACACGGAAGCGATTTTCCAGCAGACGAATTTCTTGCTCGTTAGCGTGTGCCAACAAGGGAAAACATACACACAACGCCCACCATCGCTTCTTCATGCATTCTCCTACTGCCGCCAAAGACAGCTACCGTTTTGCTCAATAAAGTCTAAACGCGCTTCATGCGCACTCATTTCATCGGCCGATGCGGGAATAACCTTTAGCGATTTCTGGCGTTTAACGGTTCTTGGAGCCATTGGACTCGCATTATCCGTCTCAGTACCCGCATTAAATGACAAGTTGGTTTGTCCCCCGGTCATTAATAGGTAAACGTCAGCGAGGATCTCCGCATCCAACAAAGCGCCGTGAAGCGTTCGCCGAGAGTTATCAATACCGTAGCGATCGCACAACACATCAAGGTTGTTACGCTTTCCAGGGAAGATTTTCTTCGCCATCGCTAAGGTATCTGTGATGGTGCAAAGCTCAGTGGTTTCCAGCGAGACACCTAGGTTTTTGAATTCATAATCCATAAACCCCACATCAAAAGGCGCGTTATGGGCGATCAGCTCCGCCCCTTTGATAAAATCGACAAAGGCTTGATGGATTTGCGCGTATTGCGGCTTGTCAGCCAAAAAGGCATCGGTGATACCGTGTACCGCAATCGCCTCAGGATCGATCGCGCGTGTAGGCTGAATGTAGGCATGAAAGTGCCGCCCCGTCAGCTTACGGTTGATAATCTCAACCGCGCCTATTTCAATAATATTGTGGCCTTGGTAATGCGGCCCCCCTTCGCGGTTCATACCGGTGGTTTCGGTATCAAGCACAACGAGGCGATCGTAATTCGCTTTCATGGCAATAACTGTGTCAAACTTGGCTCAGATGAATAGCCAATAGTATCAAAGATGACCAAGCAGGTAGAAATTTTCACAGACGGTTCTTGTCTCGGCAACCCGGGACCGGGCGGGTATGGTGTGGTGATGCGCTACAAACAACATGAAAAAACCTTGAGTGCCGGTTTCACCCTCACTACCAACAATCGCATGGAGCTGATGGCCGCTATTGTCGGCTTAAATGCGCTTAATACAAACTGCAACGTGGTTCTCACTACAGACAGTCAGTACGTTCGACAAGGGATCACCCAGTGGATCCATAATTGGAAAAAACGCCAATGGAAGACGGCAGATAAGAAACCGGTGAAAAATGCCGATTTATGGCAACAGCTCGATCAGGCAGCATCTAAGCATCAAATCACGTGGAACTGGGTAAAAGGCCACGCTGGGCACCCGGAAAATGAGCGTTGTGACGAGCTCGCGCGCGAGGCTGCCAACCACCCTACCGACATCGATGAAGGCTATCAGCCTGCAGACTAGTTTTATTTTTAGCCGCCGTTGGGAACAACCCCGCCCAGCGGTGAGACCGCTTGCTTGAGTTTCCAACGAGGCTTAATCGGTTTTAATGGGTAGCTACGCTTACGCGCAATAATTAAATAAATGGAGCCAAGCGCAGGTGTCACCATGCTGGCGCTACTCTCTACCCAAGCATGGCGAGCACTAGGTCGCTGCGTCGGCCACAGTCCCATCTGATGCGCCTCAACCACCTCATAATTCATCACACTCAACCAATCTTTAACGCGAAGAGGTGAAAACATCCGTCCCGACCACGGGAGCCGTTGATGCCTGCCACGTAGCAACTTTTTTACGCCCAATAAGCTTGTGGGATTAACACCCGATATAATTAAGCAACCGTCATCAATCATCACGCGATCAATCTCTCGCAATAAACGGTGCGGATCATCGCTATAATCAAGTTGGTGCGCTAATACACACGCATCAAAAGACTTCTCGATAAATGGCAAGGCATAGTGTGTCGCGGTCACATTGCGCATTGGGTTATGTTGGTCGACACAGACTTGGTGTTGAATGTTACACTGTTCACTGACTAGCTCGCAGCTTAAGCCGCCCAATTTCAGCAAGTGGTAGCCAAATAAGGTCGGCAGCCATTCATCCAGCCGAGTTTGCAATTGGGTGCGCGCCCAATCACCGTAAGCAACTTGGTCCCACGTATAGGGATAGTCAAACTGATGTTCTATGCGCGCTGGTTTCATTGATTAAGGCTCATTCTATCGCTGGAGAACCCAATGCTTCATGTAAAAAGCATACCTGCATTTAACGATAATTACATATGGCTCATTATTAGTGAAGATAATCGCTGCGCTGTGGTCGATCCGGGTGAAGCAAGTCAGGTTATTGACTACCTAAAAGCGAATTCATTGACTTTATCGTGCATTCTTATCACGCACCACCATTGGGATCACACCAATGGCATTGACGATCTTGTACGCTATACGCCAAGCGCGAAAGTGATCGGTCCCGATGTTCAACCTATCCCGCGACTGACGATGGCGGTCAGCGACGGTGACCAAATCGATGTCTTTGACCATCGCTTTTTGGTCGTCGGTGTCGAGGGTCACACAGACGATCATATTGCCTTTGTCGGAGACGGTAAGCTGTTCTGTGGCGATGCATTATTCTCAGCCGGTTGTGGCCGCTTACTCGGTGGCACCGCTGAGCAAGCACTCAACTCACTGAAAAAACTGGCATCGCTACCCATTGAGACCCAAGTGTATTGCGCCCATGAGTATACCGCCGCCAATGTCGCGTTTGCGCTGACTGTAGAGCCTGAAAACGACGCATTACATCTATATCGGGAAGAAGTGAACCGCTTACGCGCCCAAGGTAAGCAAACGCTCCCCAGTACCATTGAGCGAGAAAAGCGCATAAATCCCTTTTTACGAACCCAAGAGCAGACCGTGATTCAATCTGTTAGTGGACGAGCAAAAGCGGACTCTGAACTTGATGTTTTCCGTGCGCTGCGTCAGTGGAAGGATGAATTTTGAGCTGAGTCTCTTGTCATCAATGAGGCCAGCCCCTATCATCATCGGCTATTTTGGACGAAGGTTTTATGCAATGAAGTACCGTTTTGTTATATTGAGCACGCTGTTGCTGAGCGGCTGTCAGTCTATCGGCGACGCTCAAAACACGGATATCGCCTCCGAGGCACCGCCCGTTGTCGCAAAAGAAACAACGCGCTCGCCTGATAAAGCCACAGAGACGCCCAAGAAAGCCACACCAGCGACGCCTACGGTACTTTCCCCGCAAAAACAGAATGATGTGTGGCAACGCATCAGTATGCAGCTTTCGCTTCCAGTGCCTGATAACGCCTCGGTGCGCCGTTATCGTAATTGGTATTTAAAGTACCCTAATCACCTTGCTACTGTGGCTGAGCGCGCCACGCCATTTTTACACTTGATCGTAGAAAAAGTTGAAGCACGCAACATGCCACTAGAGCTGGCATTGCTTCCCGTCGTAGAAAGCTCGTTTGATCAATTTGCTTACTCCCATGGCCGGGCTGCCGGCCTTTGGCAATTTGTCCCAGCAACAGGTCGCCGTTTTGGCTTGGAACAAAATTGGTGGTACGACGGCCGCCGCGATGTGGTGCAATCAACCGATGCGGCGCTTGATTACCTCGAGTACTTACATGGCATGTTTGATGGCAATTGGTTACACGCTATCGCTGCATATAACTCCGGCGAGGGACGCGTGGCTCGTGCTATTCGTCGCAACGAACAACGCGGTGAGCCTACAGACTTTTGGCACTTGGACTTACCAAAAGAAACCAGCAGTTATGTCCCTAAGCTAATCGCGCTTGGTGATGTGCTTCGCAACAGAGATCAGTACGGATTAGAAGTACCAGAAATCCCCAACCAACCCGCACTGACCTTGGTTGACCCTAAGATGCAAATGGATCTCGCGCTCGCGGCAAACTATGCCGGTTTAAGTGTTTCAGAGCTTCAAAGCCTGAACCCTGCGTATAATCATTGGGCCACAGCGCCATCAGGGCCAACCCATTTATTATTACCTAATGACAATGTTAAACGCTTCAACACTGAACTGGCGAAAAACGACAACCAAGGCCTGCGTGTCGAACGTTACGCGGTGAAATCAGGGGATAGCCTGAGTGAAATCGCAGCTGAGTACAACACGACGGTCAAGGTATTAAAACGTGCTAACCAACTCCGCTCCTCACGTATTCGTGTAGGTCAGCGCCTGATGATCCCTGTGTCGCTGAAAGATGAGTCACAATACACGCTAAGCGCACCACAGCGCCTCGCAGCATTGCAAGCGGCGGAGCGTGATGGTCACAAGCGCACCCACATAGTACGCCAAGGCGACAGCTTTTGGACCATCGCCCGTCGCTACGATGTTGATTACCGTCAGCTCGCTAAGTGGAACGGCATGAGTCCTCGTGACACCCTCAGCATCGGCCAGAAGTTGGTCGTTTGGGATAAAGAAGGAGATGCACGCCGTATCCGGACCATTACCTACCGAATTCGACAAGGTGATTCGTTGAGCACTATTGCACAACGCTACAATGTATCAGTCGCCGAGCTGGTGAAATGGAACCAGTTACGCCAGAACGCGTATATCCAACCAGGCCAAAAGCTGACACTGCATATCGACATTTCTCGGAGTAGCGGCTCATGATGCAAGCTTCAGCCAATCCATTGTTCGCCTTAAGAGACATCGTCCTTCGTCCCAGTGCATGCTTTGCTGCATTAAGCCAGCGCCCGGTATGGGGCTGGTTGGCTTATTTGCTCATGTGCCTAAGCGCTATTGCATTTTGGAGTGCTTATTTTGATCACACAAACCTTGCCGCGCTTCAGCAAGCACTCACGCAACAATTATCGATGCCACCTGCAGACGCTGAAAAGTGGTTACAACGTGAAACACTGCTTGCCTCTGAAGTGCTCGGAGATTGGTTTGGCCGAGCGGCGGTCATTTTTGCCTTGGCACTTTGGTTTCGATTAGCCACCAAACAAGAAGCCCCTAATTTTGGCTATCGTCATTGGCTCGCGGCCTCTTGCTTTATCTTTTTACCTGCCGTCGTAGGCGATTTAGCAAGCTATACCAATATGACCTTATCATCCGGTTTTATTTTGCCGGCTCATGCGGACTTAAACAGTCTTAATGGCTTACTAAAATTGCCGCTCGCCTCCTCATGGAGTGCATGGGCAGCAAGCTTACCACTGCTGCTCCCGTGGTACTGGGTATTAAGCATTACGGTCATCGGTACTTGGACACCACTCAATCATGGCAAAGCGATTGTCGTCGCTACCCTGCCTTGGGTTGCCGTTTTTGCCAGTTGGGCCATCGTCATAGCACTAAGCTAGGAAAATTCAGCGAGGGGAAGCCCCTCGCTGCCTCTACCCTGTCACTTTTAGTTGTGCCTCTATCGCTGCGTGATCGGAGGCGCCATTATCTATCGCACTCGCCTTTTCTACCGATAGCCCACGGTAGAAAACATGATCCAACGGCAACCCAAATTTAGTCATTCGCTCATCGGGGTGGTAACGCATTTCTTGTAATGACAAGCGCGACACCATCGCTCTTACCGCGTCTAACCGCCGTTGAGACCAAGTATTAAAATCACCGGCTAAAATAATCGGCCCCTCGACACGCGCCAAAGCTTGCTCCAATGCAGCCAACTGCTTCTTATAAGCGGCCATTGCATAAGTAAAGTTAATGCTATGAATATTCACTACCGCAAGGCGCTGTCCATTGGAAAGCTGGTACTCACTATATAGAGCACTTTTAGGAAGGCGCAAATACGGCTCGACCGCAGTATACGCACAGCTGTGTAAAGGATTCACTTTGGAAAGGTTCATCACCCCTGCAACAGCATCTTGCATCGCAAACGCATAAGCTTGGTCATAGTGCAATGATGCTTGCGTGATCCAACGCGCCAACTGTGGGCCAAAGCTTGCTTCTTGCAACAGCATAAGACGATGAGGTTGATGGTATTGGCTCAGGGCTGTATCCCACTGGGGGCGCTGCTGCTTGTAAATATTCCATACCAAGAGCGAGAAGCGGCCTTGTTCATCAAGCGGTGAAGAGTGCGTGTAATCAATGCACTGGTGGTGTATGCCAGACACCGTATGAAGCTGAGTGCTGTCAGGCACAGTAAAGTAGCCATTGACACCTACTACCGCGGCAGGGACAAAAATAGCACTCCCCCACGCCACTACTTTGCCAATACGTCGTTTCATTGCTTAATCACCACCATAACGCTTGCCAGTGTGAGTATAGGTTGTTATTAGAATGGGCGCCGATTTTGCGATCACGAAGGCTGAAATACAAGTGGTTACCCTGACGTATTACTTGCTGCTTACTTCGACTCAGAGATAGGATAGAAAAGGAACAATAACAAGGTGCATTCATGGAGCGACGCCTATGCTTAACAACCTCTTCGTATACGGAACCCTGTGTCCAGAAGGGACAAATCACCATGTGCTCGCGGATGTCTATGGCCAATGGTTCCCTGCGAGTATACAAGCAATACGCACCGACCGTGGTTGGGGATCGGCCTCAGGTTATCCCGGCATTGAGCTCAGCGACTCTGTTAATGATCGCGTTGAGGGTTGGCTTTTAAAAGCAGAGGACTTGTCCCATTTTCTACCTAAACTCGATGCATTTGAGGGTTCGGGGTATCAGAGAGTGATTGTGGAAGTCGAATATCACAGTGAGAGCCGAACAGAACCAATGCATACCACGGCATTTGCCTATGAGCTTTGTTTCAGTCACCAGCCCGATGCCACAGGCCCAAGCCAATTTGTGGCCAAAAACTATTAGAGGACTTGTTAGATGGATAAAAAAAAGCACTGACAGATGTCAGTGCTTTTCGAGTGGCAGGGGTAGAGGGATTCGATCGGACTGGCGACCCAGCCCCCAACACGCGGATTTTGATGTCACAACCACAACTATCCATCAGTTAGTCTATCAGTAGTATTGAGATCAAAAAAAGCACCGACAAACGTCGATGCTTTTTAGATGGCAGGGGTAGAGGGATTCGAACCCCCAACACGCGGATTTGGAATCCGCTGCTCTGCCAATTGGAGCTATACCCCTATAAATAGTGGCGGAGTGGACGGGATTCGAACCCGCGACCCCCGGCGTGACAGGCCGGTATTCTAACCAACTGAACTACCACTCCGCACCAATTCTTTATCATCAAAGTCTTACGAAAATCTGCTTTGATGTTTAAATTTTTGCTAACTAAAGCCCAACATTAAGCTCTAATTAGATTATCAAAGCCTGGCGATGTCCTACTCTCACATGGGGAGACCCCACACTACCATCGGCGCTGCTTCGTTTCACTACTGAGTTCGGCATGGAGTCAGGTGGGTCCAAAGCGCTATGGTCGCCAAGCAAATTCGGTAATCTAGAAAGCTGTTCGTTCTCGCCACAATCAACTGGCTTATTTYAAGTCCAACCCAAAACCTCTTGGGTGTTGTATGGTTAAGCCTCACGGGCAATTAGTACAGGTTAGCTCAACGCCTCACAGCGCTTACACACCCTGCCTATCAACGTYSTMGTCTASRACAACCCTTTAGAGAGCTCGAAGCTCTAGGGATGACTCATCTCGGGGCCAGCTTCGCGCTTAGATGCTTTCAGCGCTTATCTGTGCCGAACTTAGCTACCGGGCAATGCGTCTGGCGACACAACCCGAACACCAGCGGTTCGTCCACTCCGGTCCTCTCGTACTAGGAGCAGCTCCCCTCAATCATCCAACGCCCACGGCAGATAGGGACCGAACTGTCTCACGACGTTCTAAACCCAGCTCGCGTACCACTTTAAATGGCGAACAGCCATACCCTTGGGACCGACTTCAGCCCCAGGATGTGATGAGCCGACATCGAGGTGCCAAACACCGCCGTCGATATGAACTCTTGGGCGGTATCAGCCTGTTATCCCCGGAGTACCTTTTATCCGTTGAGCGATGGCCCTTCCATTCAGAACCACCGGATCACTATGACCTACTTTCGTACCTGCTCGAGCCGTCACTCTCGCAGTTAAGCGGGCTTATGCCATTGCACTAACCTCACGATGTCCGACCGTGATTAGCCCACCTTCGTGCTCCTCCGTTACRCTTTGGGAGGAGACCGCCCCAGTCAAACTACCCACCAGGCACTGTCCTCACCCCRGATAAYGGGGCTAAGTTAGAACATCAAACATACAAGGGTGGTATTTCAAGGATGGCTCCACAGCAACTGGCGTCGCCGCTTCAAAGCCTCCCACCTATCCTACACATGTAGGCTCAATGTTCAGTGCCAAGCTGTAGTAAAGGTTCACGGGGTCTTTCCGTCTAGCCGCGGGTACACAGCATCTTCACTGCGATTTCAATTTCACTGAGTCTCGGGTGGAGACAGCGTGGCCATCATTACGCCATTCGTGCAGGTCGGAACTTACCCGACAAGGAATTTCGCTACCTTAGGACCGTTATAGTTACGGCCGCCGTTTACCGGGGCTTCAATCAATGGCTTCTCTTGCGATAACCACATCAATTAACCTTCCGGCACCGGGCAGGCGTCACACCGTATACGTCATCTTTCGATTTTGCACAGTGCTGTGTTTTTAATAAACAGTTGCAGCCACCTGGTATCTGCGACTGCCCATAGCTCCATCCGCAAGGGACTTCACCGCGGGCAGCGTACCTTCTCCCGAAGTTACGGTACCATTTTGCCTAGTTCCTTCACCCGAGTTCTCTCAAGCGCCTTGGTATTCTCTACCCGACCACCTGTGTCGGTTTGGAGTACGGTTGCTACTTACCTGAAGCTTAGAGGCTTTTCCCGGAAGCATGGCATCAATGACTTCACCACCTTGGTGGCTCGACATCGTGTCTCGGCCTTGATTTCCCGGATTTGCCTAAGAAATCAGCCTACGCACTTGAACCTGGACRACCATCGCCAGGCCCACCTAGCCTTCTYCGTCCCCCCATCGCAGTAAGCAGCAGTACGGGAATATTAACCCGTTTCCCATCGACTACGCCTTTCGGCCTCGCCTTAGGGGCCGACTTACCCTGCCCCGATTAACGTTGGACAGGAACCCTTGGTCTTCCGGCGAGGAGGTTTTTCACCCCCTTTATCGTTACTCATGTCAGCATTCGCACTTGTGATACCTCCAGCAWGCCTCTCAGCACACCTTCAACAGCTTACACAACGCTCCCCTACCCAATATCCATAAGGACATTGCCGCAGCTTCGGTGTATCGCTTAGCCCCGTTACATCTTCCGCGCAGGCCGACTCGACCAGTGAGCTATTACGCTTTCTTTAAATGATGGCTGCTTCTAAGCCAACATCCTGGCTGTCTGAGCCTTCCCACATCGTTTCCCACTTAGCGATAACTTTGGGACCTTAGCTGGCGGTCTGGGTTGTTTCCCTCTCCACGACGGACGTTAGCACCCGCCGTGTGTCTCCCGGATAGTACTTACTGGTATTCGGAGTTTGCAAAGGGTTGGTAAGTCGGGATGACCCCCTAGCCTTAACAGTGCTCTACCCCCAGTAGTATTCGTCCGAGGCGCTACCTAAATAGCTTTCGGGGAGAACCAGCTATCTCCGAGTTTGATTGGCCTTTCACCCCTAGCCACAGGTCATCTCCTAACTTTTCAACGTTAGTGAGTTCGGTCCTCCAGTTGATGTTACTCAACCTTCAACCTGCCCATGGCTAGATCACTCGGTTTCGGGTCTAATGCAAGCAACTGTCGCCCAGTTAAGACTCGGTTTCCCTACGGCTCCCCTATGCGGTTAACCTTGCTACTTACATTAAGTCGCTGACCCATTATACAAAAGGTACGCGGTCACCCCACATGGAGGCTCCCACTGCTTGTACGTAGACGGTTTCAGGTTCTATTTCACTCCCCTCACAGGGGTTCTTTTCGCCTTTCCCTCACGGTACTGGTTCACTATCGGTCAGTCAGGAGTATTTAGCCTTGGAGGATGGTCCCCCCATGTTCAGACAAGATATCACGTGTCCCGTCCTACTCGWTTTCACGWCTAAGGCGCCGTCGGTTACGGGGCTATCACCCTTTATTGCCAGGTTTTCCAACCTGTTCACCTAACGCCTAAGCCGCTTAAGGGCTGCTCCGGGTTCGCTCGCCGCTACTGCCGGAATCTCAATTGATTTCTTTTCCTTCGGGTACTTAGATGTTTCAGTTCCCCGAGTTCGCCTCTTAGCGCTATGTATTCACGCTAAGATACCTGCTTATGCAGGTGGGTTTCCCCATTCGGA
>NZ_MUFC01000010.1 GCF_001995985.1 Salinivibrio sharmensis
GCTGCTGAGCTTGAGCGGGCTCGTAACGGCCGTCCGGTAATCGGTTCCTACTTAGCTCTCTCGAGATTGTTGATTTTGACTTACAAAGGGTTTCGGCAATGACTGTTTGTGAACAGCCACGGGCCAAAAGGACAGAAATCTGGTATCGTTGTCCTTCGGTCAACTGCTGGTAACTCATGGTAATCACGTTTTGATTTTGGCGATGAGAAGCGTACCACTATCAGCAGTTGACTTCCTCTCGCCAGTTTAACCATGAGTGTTGCACTTATTATCTGAATTCAGGGCTTCCTAGGCTATTGACTTCAGCCCGCAACAAACTACGCAGCCCTGAGGTATACATTACACCTCTGCTGATTGCTGTATGCGAGCAAGGCAACAAACGTGACTTTCTGCACGCGCCCCTACCAAACCATTCCGCTGTTCGTCGCGTATTCTTAGTGGGTATTCAGGAGGTGGCTATGAAAAATCGTAAAGTGCCGCATGGTAAGTTTTCTCGCTTTGGTGCGCTGGCCTCTTTAGCAGGACGGGTGGCGTCGAATGTGGCGTGGGAAGGTACTAAACAGTTTGCCCAGGGCAATCGGCCGAGTCGTAAAGATTTGGTGATGTCGCCGGCCAATATTGCTCACGTGGCGGACAAACTGGCGGATTTGCGCGGGGCGGCAATGAAGGTGGGCCAACTGTTGTCGATGGATGCGGGTGATCTGATCCCACCCGAGCTTAGCGATCTGCTCGCCCGTTTGCGTAATAATGCTACTCCCATGCCACCGGCGCAGCTTAAAGCAGTACTCAATCAAGAGCTGGGCGACAATTGGCAGGCTGAGTTCACCCACTTTCGTTTCTCACCTATCGCGTCAGCATCGATTGGCCAAGTGCATGAAGCCTACACCGATGCCGGTGAAAAAGTAGCCGTAAAAGTGCAATACCCGCGCATCAAAGACAGCATTGATAACGATGTGGATAATGTGATCACTTTACTGCGCTTAAGTGGCCTGATCCCCAAAGAAGCCAACTACCAAGCCTTACTCGATGAAGCCAAGCAGCAGCTGCATGACGAAGCCGATTACCGCAAAGAAGCACAAGCACTGACTCGGTTTGGCGACCATTTGAAAAATGCCAACGGTTTGGTGGTGCCAAGAGTGCACTCGGCCCTTACCTCCGATCGCATTCTCACCATGAGCTATATGGCGGGAGAGCCGATTGAGCGGCTTGACAAAGCTTCAGCGAGCATTCGCCACCATGTGATCACTCGATTGTTCCAGTTACTGTTTGAGGAGGTGTTTGTATTCGGTGAAGTGCAAACCGACCCCAACTTTGCCAATTACTTGTATCAGCCTGACACCGGGCGTGTGGTGTTGCTCGATTTTGGCGCCACCCGTCAGTATGCTCCGACCATTACCGATGGCTATCGCAAGCTATTTTTAGCGGCGATTGAAAAAGACAACGCAGGGATTGAGGCGGCACTGAGCCAAATTGGCTTTTTTGCCGATCATATCTTGCCTGAGCAAAAAGCCAGTGTACTTGAGCTCGTGAATACGGCTTGTGAGCCGATCGCAACCGATACGCCATTTAACTTTGGTGAAGCAGATTTGGCGACCCGTTTGCGTAACCGAGGGATGGCACTGAGTATGGAGCAAGGCTATTGGCACACACCACCAGCAGATGCGCTGTTTTTACATCGTAAAATTGCCGGGTTGTATTTATTGGCGGCCAAGTTAAACGTCAGTTTTAATGTTCGCCAGTTGCTAATGCCTTATTTAACTCACTCGCACACGGCTAATCCGGTCGAAGCGTAACCATCCACAGCGTGCTGCGCCGAGCCCTAGGGGCTATCACGCAGCGCCTCACAATAGGCAACCAAATCTTCCGCGGCCCAGTGGCTCGCCACATTACGAGCGGTGAGAGCAGCATCAACCCGCCCTTCGCTGATTACCTCAAACCAATGGCTGAGCATCGCAGCAAATCCTTTGCTCGCTTGCATCCCCGTCCAGTCTGGCAAGGTGAGCTGTGTGGTAACGTTATCTTGCATGCGTTCACCACGGGTAAAGCCATCAAAGAAATAGCACTCGTTACGATAGGCCGCAGCAATGGTTTCTTTGGTGACCCCATACTGGCGGTTCATGCTGGCCTCAAACAAGCTATTATCGCGGTGCCAACGCACGTCTAAACGCCCGAGCAAGCCCTCGCTAAATTGCGCAAACACATCCAAGTCATCAATATTGATGTCACCATGGACGTTAATGCTGTCGAGCGGGTGAATAAAATCATCAAAGATAAAACGACGTGGCGCATCGGGCAACGCATGACGATGTTTTTCCCAACGCAGCGATAAAAGCGGTGTGCCCAGTTCATCTTCAGGGCGCTGACCATTAAGGTGGGTGTTGAGCAAAGGCAAATAACGCCGGTTAAAGCCGGCAAACAAGGGGATTTGTTGTTGCTCTGCGAGGTTGAATAAGGCTTCAACTTCAGCGCCTGATGGGGTAACAGGTTTATCGACGAACACTGGCACCCCTGCTTGTAAGCAGGTACGAATTAAGGCCGCATGCGAGTCGGTGGCGCTGTGGATCATCACCCCATCCACCCCTGAGGCTAAGCACTCGTGGATATCACTTGCGGTCTCACTCACACGATATTGCGTGGCCAGCGCCGCCCGTTTCGCGCTATCACGGCTGCACAATACCCATTCCAGCCCCGGCCAGTTGGCCATCAATGGCAGGTAGGCTTTTTGTGCAATGTCCCCTAACCCGATCGATGCGATCTTCATGCCTTCTCCTTACATCGTGCGTTCCCGCGGGCCAAGTCCACGCTGGAAGTCGCTAGCAGAAATCAGTAACCTAGCCGCATTCTACACAGTGTAAATCGTTATGAATATTTTAATCTCTTGGTTTTCTCAAGCTGGCGCATGGTTAACACCATGGCTCAGTGATATTGCAGTGGCGATTGTCGCGTCACTGTTGGTGGTTTTTGGCAATGATATCAATCGGACGCTACGCCGTTTACTGACCGGCCATCATTTTATCGTGCGTACACTCGTTTTTGTGGCGATCAATGCCTTTGGTTATGGTGCTTTTATTATCGCCGTCTCCCCTTGGTTGGCACGACAAATGCGCGGATGGCCGGATCATTGGCTTTTTGCCGGCTTGGTCGCGACCTTTATTTTTATTGGTATGTGGGCACAACGGCAGCGACAGATCTAGCTCCTAGCCACTACACTCACCCACAACAGTTAAGTCGCTAATGTAAGCGAGAGGCTTTGCTACATTCGATGTCGATGAATTGTCAGCCAACGAGACGCATCAAGCAATCCGGTGACGGCCTCTTGGCGTATTGGTGAGAAAAAGGAGAGATGTATGCAACGCGGATTAATGTGGTTTCGCCACGACCTTCGAATACATGATAACCCTGCGCTCGCCAATTTAGCCTCGAGCTGCGATCAACTGACCTGCGTGTTTGTGATTGATCCAAGTTGGTATCGCGCGGATCACTTTCAAAGCAAGCACCTCGGAGCCCCACGAGAAGCGTTTTTGTGGCAAAGCTTAACCGAGCTGCATCGCGCGCTGGATGCGATGGGACAAAAGCTGATCATTCGTACCGGCAAGCCGCTAGAGGTGGTGGCGAACTTGTGTATGGATCACGAGTTTGATCTTATTGGCGTGACCGACCACCCAGGCACGCACGAGCGTCATCAGGTTGATATGCTGGTCGAGCGCTTTCCACAGCGAGTGGTCGTCTCGGATGCCCACACCTTGTTTACCCAGCACCAACTGCCTTTTGATTTACCGGATATTCCAGCCACGTTTACCCAATTTCGCAAAGCGGTGGAGAAACGTGGGATTAAACCGCGCCTGCCGCTTCCGGTGCCTGAGTCGTTGCCTGCCCCCATCAAAGAGATAAAATCCGACCCCGCGCCCCTGTCTGATCGCCGAATAGCACCGTATCAAGGCGGTGAAATCGCCGGACGCGCGCAGCTCAATCATTACCTTTGGGATACCCATCGTATTCAGCGCTATAAAGAAACGCGAAATGGCTTAGATGGTTGGGATTTCTCGTCACGCTTATCGGCCTGGCTCGCCAACGGCAGTTTATCCGTACGCTGGGTGGCTGCAGAGCTCGACCGCTATGAGCGCAATGTCGAGAAGAACGAGTCCACTTATTGGCTATATTTCGAGCTATTGTGGCGCGAGTATTTCCAATGGATGCTGTATCACTACGGTGCCCGTTTTTTTGCATTTAAAGGCGTGGCTAACAAACGGCCACTCACGACCTTTTATGCCGAAGCTTTTATGGCATGGCGCGAAGGCACCACGTCTTTTCCCATCGTCAATGCGGCGATGCGCCAACTTAAACAAACGGGGTGGCTCTCTAATCGCAGTCGACAATTGGTCGCCAGTTGCTTAATCCATGAATTAGGCGTTGATTGGCGCTATGGCGCAGCATACTTTGAGCAGCAACTGATTGATTTTGATGTAGCGGCTAATTATGGCAATTGGCAATACCTAGCCGGTGTTGGCGCCGACCCGCGTGGCAGCCGCCGATTTAATCTCGATAAACAAGCAGCACAGTACGACCCCGATGGGACGTTTATTAAGGGTTGGGTGGGGGAACACGTCTCATCCGAACTAAAGTGACCTTATATAGTCACCACTTCAACCCTCGGCGGCTGGCACAGCCGCCGACGCATATTGAGCGACTAACTGAATCACACGATCACTGACCCGGCGTGAAAACAGGAGCGCAATGTGGGTCACCGGGTACACATCATGGCTAGTCATGCCCTCGATTTTGGTCTCTTCAACCAGCACAGTGCCATCGCAAATTTGGTCTTTTAATAACAGTGCAGCCGGTCCCCACGGGCAATCGCCAGCTATGCTATGTAATGGTGGAAGGCTTTGCCAGGGTTTGACCTTTTCAGGGACAAGCACCTCTTCGCTGCGTTGAAACAACCAGCCGCCCCACCCCAAATCGCCAAAAATACGTGCCAACTTCGCGCCTTGATGCGGTGTGCCCAAGGTGATCACTGCACGAATATCAAGAAGCGGTCTATCGTCCTGCTCTGTATGCTGTTCCAAGTAACGGCGAATAATGAGTCCGCCCATCGAGTGGCCAATCAAGATCGCGGGCTGGTCGCCAATAAAGGCATCTATCTTAGCGGTGATATCATCTAGATCTGGGTTAAGCGTGTTATAAGAAACATTTAGCACCTGATGGCCATGTTTTTCTAAGCGCTCGCACAGCGGAATTAAGAACACACCGTGCATGTACAACCCATGAAGAGTGACTATTTTCATCCCGCCTCCCGTTAATCGTTGCGTCCAGCATACCAATATATACCCCGTGCTGCCCATAGGAGGTTGATACGGCGAGGGCTTGCATCACAACAACGAGGACACAATAACAAAAAACGCCCCACAAATAGTGAGGCGTTAGTTTTTCATCTAGCATCCATACTCACGCGATGCTTGGCTGGGTGCCTGATTAGAAAATCAGGTGGGCAATCCCTGCGATCACAGGCAGTGTGACCAACGTACGCAGAATAAAGATCACGAACAGTTCCCACAGTTTGACTGGGATCTTGCTGCCCAGCAACAACGCCCCAACTTCCGAAATATAAATCAGTTGGGTCACCGATACCGTAGCAATCACAAAACGGGTCATTTCACTGTCGATCTCAGCCGCTAAAATGGCCGGGATAAACATGTCTGCAAAGCCAATTACCATGGTCTCAGAGGCTTTCACCGCATCAGGGATATGCAGCAGTTCAAGCAGTGGTACAAATGGCGCCCCTAGGATGCTAAACACATCGGTGTATTCAGCGACCATCAACGCCGCCGTACCAATTGCCATCACAACCGGCAACACACCTAACACCATATCAACGGCGTTTTGTACGCCTTCTTTTAGCACACTGCTCACCGAGCGAATTTTCTCGGCACGCGTCAGGGCACATTGTAGCCCGTAACTTAGCGTATTGTGACCAGCTGGTAAGACTTCGTCATTGGTTTCACGCTCAGAGTTATCGATAAGCGCATCTTTTTTCCAGCTTAATGGTGGGAGACGAGGTACGATAATCGCCGCAGCAATCCCCGCCAAACACACGGTGAGATAAAACCAGGCAAACATGTGCATTAAGTCAACTTGGGCTATCACCACCAAACTAAAGCTGATTGAAACCGCAGAGAAGGTGGTGCCTACTACAGCCGCTTCACGCTGAGTATAAAAGCCTTGCTCATATTGTTTACTGGTCATCAAGATACCGACACTGCCATCGCCTAGCCAAGACGCTGCACAATCAACTGCAGAACGCCCCGGTAAACCGAATAGTGGGCGCATTACCTTGGTGAAAATCGCGCCAAGCAATTCAAGCAAACCGAAACTCGTAAGCAGCGGCAGTAATAGGCCCGCGAAGATAAACACTGATAATAAGGTCGGCAGCAGCTCATTGAGCACAAAGGCACCTGTGGTCTCACCCATGATCACCGGTGAGCCAAAGCCATAAAAGGCCATCACGATAAAGGCAGCACCAAAAACACGGGTAATTAGCCATACGGGTGACACATTGAATAGGCCATTGAGAAAGCCATTTCGCATAATAACGGCAGGCTTAGTCAGCGTAACCAACACTGAAACGACGGCACTCAACACCACTAAGGCAGTGACGACCGCTGTTGCACTGTTACCTAGTAAGTCCAAGACACTGCTCGCCATCACCGCAATCGGGATGGTGACGCTGTCACCGAAACTGACTGGCGTCATAAAAAGGAACAACCCCAATAATGATGGGATTGCGAACATCAGAATATTTCTCATCGAAGGTGACTTCGTAGAGAGAGAGTCAGTTTTTTGCATACGTCTGAATCCTGAATTTTTATTTATCTCACCGCGAGCGTCAGCATCTATGCTGATTAATTATTCACTCACTGTGACTAACTGGCATGCAGATTATCGAATCATACACAGGATGTAAATAACTATTTAGTCATAAATACTGAATAAATACACCCTGGAAGCAGATTACACATGCCTACTGGTGGTTTTATAGTTCAACAAACCATCTTTTGTGAAAAGTTTGTTACACCGTTTTATTGACCAAGATCAGATTCTGTTACTCACTTGTAGGGAATGAGGCGGGTTAGCTCACAGAATAAGTTTAATTCTCAAACGCTCAACGCCGACAGACACGATATGGTTCGCTATCCAATTTTGAAATCAATGCGCGCATATTCTTTGATCAACCAATCGCCAAAGTCATTGAGAAGGGTCATGACAGCACGTTTTTTTACCGGTTTGCGCTCTAGCAGGATAAAAAGTCGCTCAATCGCCATTTTTTTATCCGGGTAGTGTTTAATAAAAGCATCCGCACACTCGTTGAGTGATTCATTCCACTGCGCTTCTTTATGAAGTACCAAACCAAATGCACCGCGTATCAGGGTGTCTGCAATCGCTTGTGCGGTATTTAGCTGAGTGTTCCATGTGGTAGCGGCGGTGATTTTTTGTTTGGCACGCGCGAGTTTGTCAGAGATATCTGGATTCATCGCCTTCGCCACTTCCCAGCTGGCTTCAAACAAACCAAAACTGACCGATAAGTCTTGGCCATAGAGGCAAATGGCTCTGTGTTTAAAAAAGAACCCCCAATGAAAGACTTGTGAGAGATCTCTAACATGTGACACGGTCACGATATCGATATGGCAATCACTGATCACCTTGCTATGACTGGTTTTTAATCGCCAGAGCAAGGTGTTTAATGCGTTCGATTGATCAAGCGTCAGCGCGTGTTGGCACACCACAGTCAGCGATAGCACGCTTTCTTTCACCACGGCTCGCCGCCAAACGATATCGCCACTCACATAGACGCTGTGAAGCCGCTTGCCAAGCAAGCCACGTAGTTGTTTCACCGCTTTAATCATCACGGGAATAAATTCAGATTGGAACGGGGCACGCCGATCGGGCTCCGGTAAATAGGCGTTTCTGGATTGCAACTGAGTCACGACTTTCACACAGGTTTGAGTACGCGCGTTATTGTTGGTCATCTGCATAAACAAATCAACGCTCTAGCTGTGGTTCTGCTTTTATTTTAGCCAGAGGTTGGCTATTTGACCATGGGAGCCGACGGTTGAGAGGACAAACGCGGATAGGCTTTAGATACCTCTTTTGTGCAGGTCAACCGATACGGCACGGCTGAGATACCCCTTACAGCATGGTATAGTGCGCATACATACAGACAACGAGAGCTTACCATGACGCAAGAGAATCAACTCAGCTTGGAGACCGTGCTAGAGATCGCGTTCGAGATTTTTGCCGAAACCGCCCCAGACAACTTAGAGTTCGACGATTTAATGCTCTATGAATCACGCTTTGAAGAAGAAGGGGGCGCTGTGGTGGTTGAGGTAAACAACGATTGGCCAGAGCATGTGGGCGCCGATGTTGACTTATCGCAGTGTGCCGAGGTGCAAATGGGTTTAGCTGGCGCTGAGGTGTTAGATGAAGTCTTTGTTCGTATGCTCATCAGTCGAGATCCGGATAATAAATTCTGTCATTTATTGTGGAAGCGTAGCCCAACACAGATCCATTAACCCCGCTCCATAGGTTAACGGCAGCGACAGATGCTGCCGTTGTGGATGCGACTGCGCCGCCCACGGCGTCCAGTTGTAGATATCCCGTCGCGGAAACATGACTAAGTGTTATCGGTACGGACTAGCGCTGACTTCATTGGATAATACCGGTTGAATGATTACAGTACGGTCACTGAGTCCGTGTCATCATGGGCGTGAGCGCGATAACTGATCACCAGCCCCAAGCTTGCCAGCGTCGCCAATGTCAGCATGATTACCCCTAATGATAATTGGCTAGCCACACCGAGGCTACTGGCGACGAGTGTTACCAGCCCTGCCAATAGATTTTGCGCGCCGCCAAGAATGGCCCCTGCCGTACCAGCATGATAAGGAAAAGGACTAATCGCCCCCGTACTGGCAGCCGGAAAGAGAATACCTGCACCAGCAAAATACACACAGCCGCCACCCACTAACGCATAGAGTGAAACATCACCGAGCATACCGGGCAATCCTATGATACCTGCCCCCAACAACGCTAAGACACTGCCCAATGTCAGGGTGGGATAATACCCCATACTCTCGGAAAGCCGGCTCGACAACCCTGACCCGACTAAGTATGCCGGCAGAGGGACAACAAACAGCAAACTGATCACACTCGGAGACAACGCTAACGCCTCTGACATGATCACACCTGCCGCCGCCTCGAATAAAGATACACCGGAAAAAACGGTAATTAAGCACAGCAAATAGCCTTTAAACTGACGTGATCGCATCACATGACGATAGCGCGCGCTAAAATGACCAGGTTGGCGCAAATCGGCAGGCAAAGTCTCACTAAACCGCCAAGCCATGACTGTATAAACCAATACACCGAGCAACAATAAAAAGAAGTAACTGGCACGCCAATGTAACGCCTCGGTTAAAACCCCTCCTAGAAGCGGAGCCACTAAAGGAGAAAAGATCAGTCCCATACTGACTAGGCTATTGGCGCGGTGCAGTTTGGCTCCTGCAAAACAATCTCGGGTTAAGGTGCGCGCCATGGCACCGCCGCAGCCAATCCCCGCGCCTTGAACCATACTGCCCAGTAAAAATATCGCAAAGGAGGTCGCCAATAAGGTGATAGCCGTCCCGACTAAAAACAATGCTAACCCAAACAAGATAACGGGCTTACGGCCGATGCGATCGGAGACAGGACCATAAACAAACTGCGATAACCCGTAGGGAATAAGATAACAAGCCATCACCGCTTGTAGCCAAGCGGGCGATACGGCGAAGTCGTCTGCCATTGCACCGATGGATGGTACATACATGGTTTGAGTCATTTGCCCAACCGCCGCTAATAGAACGATCAATAGCAATAGCTTGCCCATAGGCATTGCCGAGGACATACCTGCACTCCTAAAAATAATTATGCGAAAATAAGTAAGGAACAGGTAGCGAGGTTGAGACTAAAGGCCTAGCCCACCCAGCCACCTGATGATAGACAGGCGAATGATAGGCTTTAAGAGAGCGTGTCGCAATCAGAGTCGATAATAACGATCCCGATTCTTTATTATACTAAAGATTAGTTTATCTAATCCTAAAACCAGCGTCGGACACGGGCCGAATAAGCGTCAAAGTCATCAGGCCATTGGCGTGATAAACGGGCTTCTTCAGCAGGAATAAATGTGGCGGATAGGTAGGACATAAAGGCAGGAATCATCCCCCAGCACCATAGCGCATTAAAATAAAGCCCAGCTGCGGCGATGATGAGTACCAACGCCAGATACATAGGGTTGCGGGTATAGCGATAGATCCCAGTCGTCACCAGCGCTGAGGGCATTTGTAGCGGATCAAGCGTGGTGTGATGGCGATGAAACGCCCATTTAGCTGCGGCTAATAACCCCACGGCTAACCCCAGCGGCAAGGCAGCCCACATCGGGGCACCCAGCACCAGCGAAAAAGGAAAGAAATGGCTCAGTAATAAGCCAATTGCAATCGCAATGATCATAGCCACGGGAGGCAATGGGGGAAAGAGATAATGCCATGTTTGCACACGCATGACTCCTCCTTGAGCAATGACTGATATAATGGCAGTAATGTAGCGAATTTAGACAGTGATTGTCACTGCCTAGCTGGCAAACTAGCCAATTTTAGCGACGAATGTTTAATCTTGCTCAATATTGAGACGATGCTTGCCGTGCTCGATTTTCGCCTTGAGATAGTTGCGGTTACCATCTTTGAGGTGCGCTTTGGTGCCAATCACTTCTTTTAAGGTAATGCCCGCAGCTTGCAGCTCTTCAATCTTTTTCGGGTTGTTGGTCACCAAACGAATGCAGTTGATCTCAAGTGCTTTTAGCATCTGTGCCGCTTCTGAAAAATCACGCAAATCATCCGCAAAGCCCAAATGATTGTTCGCTTCATAGGTGGTCATGCCTTCGCTTTGCAACTTGTAGGCATCTAGCTTGTTATATAGCCCTATCCCACGCCCTTCTTGGCGAAGATAAAGAATAATTCCCCCATCCTCACCCATTTTTTGGATGGTTTCTTCAAGCTGCTCACCACAATCGCACCGCGAGGAATGAAAAACATCGCCGGTTAAGCACTCGGAATGCATGCGCACCAGAGGCGGATCGGCTTTTTTATCGGCTTGTTGGAAAATTAGCGCGACGTGCTCTTGCTCAGACTCTAAACCATGGAAGGAAAGGATCTCTGCTGGGATCTGACTTCCCACCCCGACTTTCAACGGCACTCGGGCCCTAACTTTAACCATTCTGCGTCTATCTCTTACTGCTGATACCCGATGAAGGCGCTAACATTACTATACCCACATCAGTATGCCAATTAGAAAATGTTATATTATAACATTTATAGGGAGGATGCGATAAAATCGTATTGGTAGGTACCTGTCACCTTATCTCTGCCCTCATCACTGCAAACGCCGCACCACTGCAGCCGGATTACCGGCTACGATTGAGAAAGGCTCAATATCCGTATCAACGACTGACCCAGCTTCAATCACGACTCCTTCGCCGATCGCCGTACCTGCTTTTATCACGGTATTGCCCTCGATGATGACGTTATTCCCGATGATCACATCCTGAGAGGACTCACATTCACCGCGGGCGATATCTAGAGGCAATACGCGATGACGCGTGGTATAGATCCCAACATTAGGGCCAATACTAACGTTATCACCAATACTGACGTGGGCACCGTCTAAAATAGTGCAATTTGGCCCCACACTCACATTGCTCCCCAAATGAATATTCATCCCATAATGGCAAAAGAAAGGTGCATCGATTTCAACGTTATCGCCGATACGCGCAAATAGTTTGGTGGTCACCACGGCTAAACTAGTCGCATCTTCAGGATCAAGCCGGTTAAACTGCTGGCAAAGTCGGCGCGCGGCATATCGAAATAAAGTCAGCTCTTCATCCGCGGGACAATAAGGCAGGCCACGCTGCATTTTTTCGAACTCTGTCATCAGCTCTGACCTTGATGCGGCATTTGTACCGTGGTTGACTCAAAACGTGGATTATCGATTGACGATAAAGAGACCAAGGAATCGCCATATTGGCGCAAAAACTGGTTGCCCAGGGAAACACCCAACTGGTAATCAGCTTCAAGCGCCTCGGGTTTACTTAATAAGGCACTACTTTGTAGCGGCGCACTCGGCGCAATTTGTAAGACTTGCGTTCGCGCCGGGGGTGAGGCCAAAAACTGCAATTCACTTTGGTAGCTTTGATAATGTGTGGTCAGCATTTTAAGCATTTCCGTGTTCAATGGCTTGCCCGATAAAGACTGCAGCCGATAAATCGTGTCACCGCCAAACAGCCAACGCCCACCATTTTGCATCGCTTTTTCTTTCATGCTGTCTCGCACACGACTGACTAATTGCTCTCTTCCTGATTTATAGCGCTCCGAAAGCTCCCCCAACTGCTTACTCAGCTCTTTTTGGAAGGTCTCAAAGCGGGCGAGTCGATATTTAGACTCAAAATTGGACAAATAATCAGAAAGCTTAAATTGCGGCTTTTTGGTCTCTAGACGCTCGCGCAGTGTTTCGAGGAATCGACGGTTTTCATCATCACGTTTTTCTTGTTCAACCACAGGCTCGGTGCGAACCACAACGATAATATCCGCCCCGCGCGCGAACGCCTCTTTCGCTGGGATCGCTGCGGTTACTCCACCATCGACATAGCGGTGCTCACCAATGTTGACAGGATGCGGGTATAGCAGCGGAATGGCACAGGTCGCTTTCAAGGCATCTGGCCAGCTGTCTTCTGTCAGTGAGAAAAAGGCCGGTTGCAAAGAATCTACGTCAGTCGCACAGGCGTAGGCATAACGGTTTTGCAGATGATGCCGCGCCGCTTCCATATCCAGCGCCGTTTCTTTACCAGGTAGTGCCGTGTCTAGCGCCCAGTCTAAGTCCATGTAATGTTGTCGGCGAACATACTTCATTAAATGGAAGAAGCGCTCTTGCGTGGTGAGCTGAGTAATAAAGCGGTAACCATATTGGTACTGTTGGCAGACATATGCACTCATATTGAGCGCCCCTGCAGACGTACCAAAATAGAGCTCAAAGGGGTCAAATCGGTGGGTTAAAAACGCATCCAACACACCCGCGGTAAAGATCCCGCGTTGTCCGCCACCTTGCAGCACTAACGATATACGCTGCGGTCTTGAATACATGCCATTTTGTGCGCCAGCTGCCAGCGCATTGTCGGTCAAAGCCCTAGATTGCACGGCTTGATTGGTTCCTACCACGTTCGCCCCTTACGTTCACACCTAGCGTTATAATTTTGTTTTTATTAGCTGTTTTTATTTAGTACAACGCCACAGTCTAACGCGTCATGTGACACTGTGCTAGCGCATGCCTTTGTACCGCCTCGTCATTGGAGTGCGCAAAGGGCAACACAAGATTGTTAGGCCATCACTGCCACGGCGGCAAACGTAAAAATGAGGCCTAATGCACAGGCTGCGGTCGCTAATGCATAAGTCAGGTTTATATTCATGATGTTCTCCTAGGTGATAACGTTGCTATAACAAGTATAAACCACATTTAGTGTGCGTCTTTGCTGCCCAAAATTCTGCTGACCAGATCATGTTTTCTGGCGCCGTGGCACGGCTTATGCGCGACATTGCGTTGTTTTTTTCATCAATTAGTGAGCGAACAAAAATAACCATTAATCACCATTTATTGATAATTAAGACAGTTTTTATCACTACGTTTAGTTAACAAGGCGCCATTTATATCTACCTTAACAGCCGAACACCAGGCAAACCCACACTTTTTTGCTAACTTGTTGGTTTTATGGCTATTGATTTAGCCCCACGCTGTGCTTAATGTGCAATGACTGCCCGCTTTAGATAAAAAATTCAACATTCGGGCAACAGGAAGTTAAAAATCAATATTGCGGGAATGTGCTATTTCTTTCATATCGGCCAAAAAAAGCAGCTTCACAACACTGCCTATTTGGATGCGCGTAAAGAAAGGCGATTCGCAAAGGAGTAAGTAGATATGAAAAGAGAACAATGGGGCTCACGTGCCGGGTTTATCCTGGCTGCCGTGGGGTCAGCAGTCGGGCTAGGGAATATTTGGCGATTCCCTTATATGGCCTATGAGAACGGTGGCGGCGCCTTTTTTATTCCATACCTTTTTGCCATGCTCACTGCGGGTATTCCATTTATGATTATGGAATTTGGTTTAGGGAAAAAACTGCGTGGGTCATCGCCCGTGGTGTTTTCTAAGCTCAATACCAAATTTGAATGGCTGGGTTGGTTCCAAGTCTTAATCGCCGCAACGATCGGGATTTACTACGTTGCCGTGATAGGCTGGGCCATTTCCTACTTTGGCTTTTCGTTCGGGCAAGACTGGGGCACAGACACCAACGCCTTCTTCTTTTCCGATTACCTAAAACTCGGTGAAAACTCTCCCACCAGCTTGGGTGATTGGCAGTTGCACATCGCGATTCCAATGATCATTGCTTGGGCAATCACCTATGCAGCCGTTTTCCGTGGCGTGAAAGGCGGCATCGAAAAAGCCAGCAAAATCATGATGCCTTTGCTGTTTATCATGGTGTTGTTGCTCATTGGCCGTGTGGTGATGTTGCCAGGTGCACTGGATGGTTTGAATTATCTGTTCTCGCCTGACTTTAGCAAATTGGCCGATGCCAGTGTGTGGTCCGCCGCTTATGGACAGATCTTCTTCACGCTGTCGGTGGGCTTTGCCATCATGCTTGCCTACTCGAGCTATTTGCCGGAAAAATCTGACGTCAACAACAATGCACTGATGACGGTACTGATAAACTGCGGCTTCTCTATCGTGGCTGGTGTACTGATCTTCTCAATCCTTGGCTACATGGCAGCAGAGCAAAGTAAAGGGATTACCGATGTTGTCAGTGGTGGTGTAGGTCTGGCATTTGTGACTCTGCCGGCCGCCATTAACTTACTGCCTGTTCCTTATATTCTTGGTCCATTGTTCTTCCTGGCATTGGTTGTTGCTGGCTTGAGCTCACACATTTCGATCATTGAAGCCGTGACCTCATCCATCATGGATAAGCTCAACGTCACCCGTCAAAAAGCGGCGACAGCCGTATGTGGTGTGGGCTTTGTCGTATCAATGGCGTTTGCAACAAATGGCGGCCTGTTGCTGCTTGATTTGGTCGACTACTTTGTCAACAACGTTGCACTGCTTACAAGCTGCTTACTTGAGCTATTGCTGGTCGGTTGGCTGGTTAAATTGTCCGACATTCGTCAATATGTAAACCGTGTCTCTGAGTTCAGCGTGGGTCAGTGGATGGAAATTTGTATCCGCTTTATCAGCCCTATTATGCTGGCGGTGATCTTGGTGAAAAACCTGATTGACACCTTCAACGAAGGCTATGGTGGTTACGCGCAATTCGAACTACTGACCCTAGGTTGGGGCTTGGTCGCTGCTATGCTCGTGGTAGGTATTATTGTTAACAGCACCACTACCCCCGCTCGCGATATGGAGACAGACTCATGACAACAGGCGCAATTATTATGATGCTTATCGGCTTTGCCGTCACATGGGGTGGTGCAGCCCTGTGCATCCGCAAAGCCATGCACAGCAATAGCGAATAGCTCTTCGCAGTTCAAATCACACTATGATGTCAACCAAAGCCCTCTTTCCGAGGGCTTTGTCTTTTAGCGCTTTCGCGTCGTCAAGGGACGAACTATCTGCCTTTTTATACCTTTCCTCCTCCTGGATGTCTGCTATAACATCATCACCATAACGGTTATCAACAAGTCGCTGATTAATTACACAAAGTGCGCCTTTGTTTGTAGCATCTCAACGATAAAGCACCGATAATGGAGGGACTGACTTTAGCAACGAGGACAATGGCGATATGGCTTCAGCCAAACGCATCTTAGTGGTCGACGACGATGTCGAAATTCGTGAGCTTCTCCAAGCTTATCTCACCAAAGCCGGTTACGAAGTGATGGCCGCGCAAAACGGTCATGAGATGCAAACTAAGCTGGCTGTCCAATATCCGGATCTGATCCTGCTCGACGTGATGCTGCCAGGGGATGATGGCTTCACGCTGTGCAAAAGTATCCGAAAAGATTCAAGCGTGCCGATCATTATGCTCACTGCTGTATCAGACGAAACCGACCAAATTGTTGGGCTCGAGCTCGGCGCCGATGATTATATCGCCAAACCATTTAGCCCACGGCAGCTTATCGCTCGTATTCGCGCATTACTACGCCGTACTCAACAATTGCAAGAAACCACCCTATCGCGCCCCAAGGCGATTCGTTTTGGCCAGTGGCGTCTTGAACCCGCCACGCAACAACTTCATCACGTGGTCACTGGGATGGAAATTGAGTTATCCGCATCGGATTACGCGCTACTCATGCTATTTATCGATCACCCACATCAGCTTCTCGATCGTAATGCGATTAGCCAAGCGACGCGAGGCCGCGATGCGCAAGCGCAGGAGCGTGGCATTGATGTACAGGTTAGCCGTTTGCGCCAACGTCTGCGTGATACGGGTAAAGCGAATTTGATTAAAACCGTGCGCGGCGCGGGCTACATGTTTGTGGCTGAGATCCAATATGAATCATGACTGGTTGGAAAAACTGATCCCTCGATCTTTGCTATCACGCACCTTGCTGCTCACCTTGTTGTCCGTGGTATTGGCGCAGGGCATTGCCACCTCAATTTGGTATACCCAATCAAAACGTACCCAGCTTGCGGGGCTAGAGTCGGCCTCTGCGAGCTTGGCTAACATGTTTGCCTCAACCACCACCTTTTTCCAATCTTTGCCAGTCGCTTACCGTCATGTTGCACTTAACCAGTTGCGTAACATGGGTGGGACACGTTTCTTTGTCTCCTTTAATAAAGAAAAAATCCAAATCACGCCCATCGAAGACACTCAGGCAAAAAAGGTGGCAACCAGCACGGTATCGCAAATCTTGCATGAGCAGCTTCCTTCGCTTAATGCCATTGATGTCGATTTTTCTCGCCCCGAAACCTTGCGCGTACTCAATAACGATATCCTCTTACAAGACTTACCTAAGTCTTGGGCGCACCATACCTTAAGCTTAGAGCCCTTAAACCCGCCAATTCTGGTGGTACAAATGGAGCTGAAACAAGATGAGTGGATCTATATCGCCGCGTTATTGCCCGCTCCCTATGTCACGCTCGACGATACCTTGATTACCGCTGATCAAGTGGTCTTCATCGTGGTGATCACCGCGCTATTACTGTTTTTTACTTATACCTTGATTCGCCAGCAAGCTCGCCCCTTAAAGCGTTTGGCTAAAGCGGCCAACCTATTCAGCACCGATATTGAGCAACCGCCATTAAAAGAAGAAGGGGCGGCGGAAATCGCGATTGTGACGCGGGCATTTAATCGTATGCAGCGCCGATTGCAGCGTCACCTGCGTGAACGTGAGACCTTATTTCGCTCCATGTCACATGATTTAAAAACGCCGATCACACGCCTGCGCTTACGTGCAGAGTTAATCGATGATGAGGTACAAGCTGCAAAGCTCAACAAAGATTTAGATGATCTGGAGATGATGGTTAAAGGTGCCGTACAAACCGTCAGGGATACCGATATCCATGAGAACATGGCCGCTATCGATGTGATTGATTTCTTAGCGATGATTGTCGAGCCACACAATCAAAACCGTATCCGAGTGAGCATTGAAAGCGACGCTGTGCCGCCCTTTACCTGTAAACCACTTGCCTTTAAACGCTGTTTATCCAATTTAATTGATAACGGGGTGAAATACGGCGGTAAAGTGACGATTTACGTGATGGACGCAAAACACACGTTAGATATTACCCTGATAGACGAAGGACCAGGCATTCCTGAACAAGAGCTCGACTCGGTGTTTGACCCTTACGTACGCTTACACGATGACAACGACGGTTCAGGGCTCGGATTGGGCATTGCACGCGATATCATCCACGCACATGGCGGAGACATGGTGCTAAGCAATCGCAGTGAAGGTGGCCTGCAAGTTGATATCAGTTTCCCACGGGTGGAAGAATAATGAGGATGACACACAAAAGCTTGTCTCAGTGGCTGATTGGCATCGTGCTTGCTGCCTACAGCGTAGCCTCCCCCGCCAGCGATGTTGAAGTGCTGCACTGGTGGACCTCTGCAGGCGAAGCCAAAGCCGCTTCTGTGCTGCGTAAAGGGATTGAGCAACAAGGTCACCAGTGGCAAGACTTCGCCGTAGGTGGCCGCGCCGGGATAAGCGCAATGAACACCCTGAGGATCCGCGCCATCAGTGGCAACCCGCCCCTTGCAGCACAAATTAAAGGGCCAGAGATCACCGAATGGGCCCGTTTAGGCTTTTTACGTAATCTTGATGACATTGCGGAAGCGGAACACTGGGAAGAGAAAATTCCTGCCCCATTGCGTGATGTGATGCAATATCAAGGCAGCTATGTAGCGGCACCCATCAATATTCACCGCGTGAATTGGCTGTGGGTCAACTTACGCGCCTTTGAAGCGGCCAATGCCGACATCCCGACCGACTTTGCGAGCTTTTTTGCTGCCGCCGACAAGCTGCAACAGGCAGGCTATACGCCTCTTGCCTTAGGCGGCGAGCCATGGCAAGTCGCGACACTTTTCGACAGTTTGGCGCTATCAGTATTGGGCCCACAAGATTATCAACGTGCCTTCTTAGACTTTGATCGCAAAGCACTGCTGAGTGACGATGTGGTCAAAGCCTTTACCCTGCTGGCGAGGATGCGCCAATACGTGGATGATTCAGGTCAAGGGCGCAACTGGAGCGACACCACTCGTCTACTCATCGATAACCAAGCGGGGATGCAAGTGATGGGTGACTGGGCGAAAGGCGAGTTTTTCGCCGCCAATCAGCAAGAAGGCAAAGCCTTTACCTGTGTCGCCTTCCCTGGGACGAAAAATGCCTTTAGTTACAATGTCGACAGTTTTGTGTTTTTCAAGCCCAATAGCCAAAGTGAACGACAAAGCCAAACAGACATAGCCTCGTACCTACTCACACCACAATTTCAGCGTGACTTTAATCGTTACAAAGGCTCGTTACCTATCCGGTTTGATGTGCCCCTCCCCAAGGGAGACCGTTGCGCACAGCAATCACGTGACGCGTTTATTTATGCGCAAGAGAATGGCACCTTAAGTCCTAGCATGTCGCACGGGTTATCCACTACCCGCTATGTACAAAGTGCGGTGTTCGACGTGATTAATGAGTTTTTCTATAACCCTAAGCAAACCCCGCGTGAAGCCACCGAGGCGCTTTATCGCGCGATTTTATCCGCACAAGCGTGATCCCCGCTATGGTTTATCGCCACACAGGTATAGCCAGCCCTTCTCAACCGGTAATTGGCGCTTGCGTAGGGCTGGGATAGCGCTAGTCACAAGGAATAAAAGCGATATCTGGCGGCAGCGTCGAATAGTTGCTCAGTACATCGTTAGTGAACACATAATCGAACTGACTTAAGGTTGTCACTTTCACCGGTGCGCTGCGCTGCCACTTTGATCCATCTGCCACCAACCAACGCGCACTCGCCGCGCTAAGCATGGTGTCACTGACATCTGCTTCATCGGGTGAAAACTCACACACCCATCCCTCTTCATTGACCGCCGCACAGCCGATAATGGCGATATCCGGTTGGAAACGAGATAGGAACTGAAGCACTGAGTGGCCAACCATGTCTTGGTCATTGGCGCGCAACTTCCCCCCTGCCAGCCAAATATCAAGGTCAGGGTTCGCCCCCAAAATGTGCGCGATCTGGACGTTATTGGTGATTACGCGAAGGTTGCGTCTTGTTAATAGCTGCTCAGCAATCGCAGAAACCGTGGTCCCTATCCCAAGCATCACTGTCGCCCCCTCAGGAATGTGCTCGGCCACGGCCCGTGCAATCGCCGTTTTCACACCACTGTGCCGTTGCAAACGGCGCTGGTAATCGCTATTGACATGCGCAGAGGGCATATTAATGCCACCATGGTGACGTCGAGCTAAGCCCAGCGCACAAAGCTGATTAATATCACGACGAACCGTCTGCGTCGTAACCGAAAACTGCGTGGCTAAATCATCCGTTTCTAGGTGCTCTGTTTTTGCTAATTGCGCTAATATTTCGCGCTGACGCCAATTTAACTCTGCCTCTTGTGGCACGTATGCTCCTTGCTGTCAGAAAGTGCTCGACCGCTCATCGACCGAGTCGTTTAACCCCGTGTTAGCACGGGTGTGTTAAGTATTTGCCCGGATCGTCGGTGATCATCATATCTACGCCCCAAGCCCATAACGTGTCAACTTCAGCTGGCTCATTAGGGGTATAACACTTCAATGCTAAACCTGATTCTTTCACGGATTTCGCTTTGTCTTGCGTGAGGTGGCGATAGTTGCAGTGAATACTAAACGTCGCTAAGTCCCGAAACTCATGCCAATTGTCAGGGATCGTTTCCCATAAAATCGCCCGCGCTAACTCAGGCATTTCATCACGAACAATCGCGAGTGCTTCAAGAGAAAAAGACGAGACTAATACCTTCTCGGTGCTGATAGGGCTTGCCGACAAGCAAGCAAATATCGCGCGGCATAAGGCAGGAATATCGCTATCCGGGTAGGTTTTTATCTCAAGGTTGATATGAAGTGCATCACGGTGCGCTTGGGCTAAAACGGCCGCGAGCGTGGGTACCCTTTCATACCCAAACACGGGTGAAAAATGTCCGCCTGCATCAAGCTGCTGCAAGTCTGCCAAGGCGGTATCTTTTAGCGCCCCTGTCCCATTCGTGCAACGTGACAAAGTGTGGTCATGAAACACCACGGGCACCCCGTCTTGGGTCAATTGCACATCGACCTCCACCCAGCTTAATCCCATCTCTCGCACCTTTGAAATAGACGCTAACGTATTCTCTGGTGCATGAGCGGCGACACCTCGATGTCCGCATAATTGTTGTGGTGCGATTTTCATTTGAACAGTCTCATTTCAATCGGTCATTCGGGTATTGTAGGACAGCGTTCACCGCATTGTCTCGCGTAACTATGACAGTGTTTTTACGAATAAGTGGTTGCGGTTACGGCATTTTCATCATCAAAACACGCTCTATTTAACATTTTTTTCACACAGTATGAGACAGCGGTCAAAAGTCATACAATTGTCATCTCCCTTTTCGTTTGGGTTCATATTATGTTCATTTTTGTTCATTAAGTTGCCGAATGAACATTACCCAATCCTCAAAAGGAGTGACGCATGAAAACCCAACGCTTAACCGCGCTCTCTTCGGCCCTGTTGCTGGCCTCTTTTTCTGCCAACGCGACAACCGAAATCGAATGGTGGCACGCAATGGGCGGAAATCTTGGCGAAAAAGTGAATGAAATTGCCGAGAAGTTCAATGCCAGTCAGGATGACTATTCCGTCAAACCCGTCTACAAGGGTAACTACACCGAAACCATGACAGGCGCCGTATCGGCATTCCGCGCCAACAAGCAGCCTCATATCGTCCAGGTGTTTGAAGTCGGCACCGCGACCATGATGTCAGCAAAAGGAGCGGTGTACCCTGTCTATGAGCTGATGGAAAATGCCAACGTCCCGTTTGACCAATCTGACTACCTCTCTTCTGTCACGGGTTATTATTCGGATGAAGATGGCAATATGCTGTCGATGCCGTTTAATAGCTCAACGCCCGTGCTGTATTACAACAAAGACCTATTTGCTAAAGCTGGCGTTAATCCTCCCAAAACCTGGGAAGAGGTTGAGCAAGTATCTGAGAAACTGCTTGCCAATGGTGCTCAGTGCGGCTTCACGACTGGTTGGCAATCTTGGGTACAAATTGAAAACCTCGGCGCTCGCCACAATGCCCCCATTGCCACCAATGACAATGGCTTTAGCAGTGTCGATAACAAAATGCTGATTAACCAGTCTCCGTTTGTGGATCACATTGCCAAAATGGCGGATTGGCAACAGGCTGGCATTTTTGAATATGGCGGTCGCCGCTCTGACAGTGCTCCGCTGTTCTACAGTGGTGAATGTGCCATGTATATGAACTCGTCAGCGTCTTATGCCGGTGTGCGTGAAAGCGTGAAAGATTTCGAGTTTGGTGTGGCGAAACTCCCTTACTGGGACAAAGCCGTTGAGCAGCCAAGAAATACCATCATCGGTGGCGCAACGCTTTGGGTTCTACAAGGCCACGAGTCAGAAGAGTATAAAGGCGTCGCCCAGTTCTTCTCCTTCTTGTCTCAACCTGAAATCCAAGCCGACTGGCACCAGTTCACCGGTTACTTACCCATTACCCACGACGCCTATGAGCTAAGCAAGAAGCAAGGCTTTTATGCCAAAAACCCAGGCACGGACATCGCGATTAAGCAGATGACCGAGGTCGAACCAACGCCTGCTTCGAAAGGGATCCGCTTAGGTAACTTCGTGCAAATCCGTGACGTGATTAACGAAGAGCTTGAGACTGTATGGTCCGGCGATCAATCGGCTCAAGAAGCGCTGGATGAAGCCGTTGAGCGCGCTAATGGCTTGCTTTCAAAGTTTGCGAAAGCTAATCAATAAACAGTTAATTCCTTACATAAAAAACCTTGTTGTATGACGGAGCGGTATAAACTGCCGCTCCACTTTTTGAGAAAGCCTATGTCCAATAAACCCACATTTAATCATTGTGCGTTTCCCATTTTACTACTCGCGCCTCAATTGCTGATCACGTTTATCTTTTTTATCTGGCCAGCGGCGCAGGCAGTATGGCAATCCACCTTGTTGGAAGATCCATTCGGTCTCAGTACCGAGTTTGTCGGTGGCGAAAACTTCACTGAGTTGCTGGGAGACGCCAGCTATTATCGCTCTTTTTTGACCACCTTGTTCTTTAGTTTTTCTGTTGCAGGCATCGCACTGCTATCGGCGCTTGTGCTGGCGGTGATGGCCGATCGAGTCATTAAAGGGGCGGCTGGCTATAAAACGCTATTGGTATGGCCCTACGCGGTCGCTCCCGCTGTCGCAGGGGTGCTGTGGTTATTCATGTTCAATCCCACTGTCGGTGTATTGGCCCATGCGCTAAAAGCCATGGGTTTAGACTGGAATCCGTTTATCCATTCTGGCGATGCCATGACCATGGTGATCATTGCCGCCACATGGAAGCAGATTAGCTACAACTTCCTCTTCTTCCTCGCCGGGCTGCAATCCATCCCACGCTCATTGGTGGAAGCGGCAGCCATCGACGGCGCAGGCCCGGTAAAACGCTTTTTTACCATCATTTTCCCATTGCTCTCTCCGACCTCTTTTTTCCTATTGGTCGTGAACTTGGTGTACGCCTTTTTCGAAACCTTTGGGGTGATTCATGCCATGACACAAGGTGGGCCCGGGCAATCCACCACGACGCTGGTGTATAAAGTGTATGCAGACGGCTTTGTCGGCCTCAATATGGGCTCATCCGCCGCGCAATCCGTGGTGTTGATGATCCTCGTGGGTGCATTAACCGTGATTCAGTTTAAATATGTTGAAAAGAAGGTGGCTTACTAATGGTTGAACGTCGCCCTTGGCTTACTGTGTTCTCGCATTTGGTGTTGATTGTAGGGGTGGCCTCGGTCGCCCTCCCCGTGTGGTTAGCGCTCACCGCCGCTACCCACGACAGCAGCGCCTTTGTTAGTGGTGTCACCCCATTATGGTTTGGTGACAAAGGTTTATCTGTGTTCGCGGAGGTTTTAACCGAGGGCACCTCCCGTGAGCTAAATATTTCTGTGGCTGGCATGCTATGGAACTCATTTTTGATGGCGATGGGCATCGCTATTGGCAAGCTCGCGATTTCCATTCTTTCAGCTTATGCCGTGGTGTACTTTCGCTTTCCTGGTCGAATGTTGGCATTTTGGGTGATCTTCATGACGTTGATGTTGCCGGTCGAGGTGCGCATCATGCCAACTTTTCAGGTCATTGCTGATCTCAATATGCTCAATTCGATGTCGGGGTTGACCATTCCACTCATCGCCAGCGCTACCGCGACCTTTTTGTTCCGTCAGTTTTTTATGACGGTCCCAGGTGAAATGCTTGAAGCGGCACGGATTGATGGCGCGGGCCCGTTCAAGTTTTTCAAGGACATTCTGCTGCCCCTCTCGCGCACCAATATCGCCGCGCTGTTTGTGATCACCTTTATATACGGTTGGAACCAGTACCTTTGGCCGATTTTGATCACCACCGATGATGAGTACTACACCATTGTGATGAGCATTCAGCGCATGCTCTCCGTGGGTGATGGTGAGGTGCAATGGAACCGTGTAATGGCAACAACCCTTATGGCAATGCTCCCACCGGTTTTGGTGGTGCTCGGCATGCAAAAATTATTTGTTAAAGGCTTAGTGGAAACGGAGAAGTAAATGGCAACGGTAACCCTCGATCAGATTGAAAAGACCTATCCTAATGGGTTTAAGGCCATTCACGGGGTCGACTTAGCCGTGAAAGAAGGCGAAATGATTGTATTGGTTGGTCCCAGTGGCTGCGGCAAATCGACCTTGCTGCGGATGATTGCAGGCCTGGAAACCATTTCTGATGGCAATTTGGTAATAGACGATAAAAAGGTCAACGATCTTGAGCCAGGTGAGCGCGATATTGCCATGGTTTTTCAAAACTACGCGCTCTACCCTCATATGAGTGTGTTTGACAATATGGCCTATGGCTTGCGTAACCGTGGAACGCCAAAAAATACCATCCAGCAACTGGTCAAAGAGGTCGCGACCATGTTGGAGCTCGACCACCTACTCGACAGACGGCCCAATCAATTGTCCGGCGGACAGCGGCAACGCGTGGCCATGGGCCGCGCCATTGTGCGTCGCCCCAAGGTTTTTCTCTTCGATGAGCCACTATCCAACCTTGATGCCAAGCTGCGTGTGCAGATGCGATTAGAAATCAAAAGTTTGCAGAGGAAGCTGAATACCACTGCCGTGTATGTCACTCACGACCAAGTTGAAGCGATGACCCTCGCGGATCGCCTCGTGGTATTAAATGGTGGTAACGTTGAACAAATTGGCACACCATTAGAGGTTTACGATGCACCGGCGAGTTTGTTTGTGGCCACGTTTATAGGGTCACCGGCCATGAATATCGTCGAGGGGCATATCGATAAGGAAACCTTGTCTATCGGTAAACATGTGTTAGCAGCTTGCCAAGGCGTCTCCTCACAGCCCGTCTCAGTGGGTTTACGGCCCGAGCATTTGAAAGTCGTGCCTGCCGACCAGGCCTGTTTCACACTGTCGGTTACCTTGACCGAGTCTTTGGGAGCTGATTTGCTGGTCTATGGCCATATAAGCGATACTGATAGCATCATCACACTGCGTTTAGAGGGGCACAGTAAGGTCGTAGAAGGAGATAACCTACCCCTGGCGATTGCCCCTGACAACCTCCACGTGTTCGACCATCAACAGGGAAAACGGCTGACGCTTACTCTGCGTCAAATGAATCATCGCCATGTAGCGGCTATTTAATTAACGAGGATCGCGACACCTATGCCGAATCAGTGTTTGCCCATATCATCAATGCATGATCACGCCATACGCTGGCGTAACGTGCAATGGCTATTTACCGACGTCGATGACACCTTGACATGGAAAGGTGAGCTCCCTTGGCAAACACTGAAAGCGATGGCCGAACTCCGTGACGCTGGTATTCACGTTGTTCCTGTTACTGGCGCGTGCGCTGGCTGGGGCGATCATATGATTAACGCATGGCCTGTCGATACCGTGATAAGCGAAAACGGTGGCGTGCTCCTATGGCAAGAAAACGGTCAGCGCTTCACGGAAATCAATCAAGATGCCCATCAACAGCAAGCAGCGCTACTCGACTGGGTAAACCGCTTACTTGAGCGCTATCCAGCTCGCGCACTTGCTGCGGATCAGCCTTATCGTCTCTGTGAAGTGGCGATTGATATTGGCCAACATACACCACGCGCATCCGTAGATGAGATCAATGCATTGCTCGACGAGCTTCATGGACAGGGCGTCAATGCAACAGCCAGCTCTATTCACATTAATGCTTGGTTAGGTAATCATAGTAAGCGACACGCTGCAAGAGAATGGTTAGATCGTTACAACGTCACCGCTGGGCAGGCTCAGCAACGCGCAGCGTTTATTGGCGATTCACCAAACGACAGTGACATGTTTGCCTACTTTCCTCTGAGCGTCGGCGTCGCGAATATCTCGACCCACCTTCCAGCGTTAGCAACCATACCAACTTGGATCACAGATGCACCGGGAGGGTTTGGTTTTGCCGAGTTTACCCATCACTGGCTGTCGGTATTGTCGAAATAGCAAGCTATGTCAACGCGCTAACTGAGTGTGGTGTCACAGCTTTTCTGCTACAGGGCTTTTTATATCAATGTGTTATTTAACTTTGTCGCTGGCTCGTTCTACAATATCTGCGTTTTATCATTCACAAAGATGCCCAAACCTCAGCGTTTGCGCCCCGCACATGGTTGGTGCGTATAATCATAAAGCGCAAACACGATAACGATTAGGATAATGTTATGAAACGCTATGCCCTTGCACTGGTCGCGGCACTGTTGCCGATAATGTCAAACGCTGCGCCTGTCAAAAACGCAGACTGCTATTCAGCCAAGTATCATGATTATGTGGATGCATCGATCAATTGGTACCAAGCGTTGGTCGATATGACGGTGAAAAAAGACGCATCGCTCGATGAGGTCGCACAATGGTTTTTGCAAGGCCGTAAAAATCACTTTAATCTTAATGCAAAGGCATTTGATTATTATTTAGAAAATGACAGTGCCAAGCTCAACTTAGAAGCGCCGGTGGAATCTTGGTTAAAACTCGGCCAAGAAGACGTCAAAACACTCGCGCAAAGCTCGTTGCCCCCCTCTGCGCTAGCTGAGAAAGTGTTTAACTTCCGCCAAGGCGAAGCGATGGAAGGGAACTACGCCCTTCGCAGTGCGCTGGCCGACCTTCTCAGTCACCCTAAAGAAATTGATAAGGCGCTTAATCGATATAACGACCAAATGAGTAGCATCAACAGACGCCAATGCCAATAATCACGTCCCACGCTCGAGCCAGTAAACGCTGGCTCCTCTAACCGGCAACGTCGCATCCGCACTGTTGCAGCTGTCATTACTCCGTAAAAAAAGCCTGATGCACACGCTTTTTTTTGCTATGTTGTGGCCTGTTTTCAGTCAGTGTTCGTGACCCATCCTCGATGTGTATGATGTGGTCACTATTTGGACAGCCAAGCAGATATAAGAAGAACGTCATGGCAACACACAATAAAGCCGCGGACGCCACACCGGAAACCTTGCACCGGATTTTCACTGTCCCCGAAGCCCCAGACTCAACACTCAGTCAAATTGAGCAAGAGATCTCTCAGAATCTTAATCGGTTTTTACAAAATCACATTACCGCTACCGAGCGCTCACTTGCCGACATTGAGAGCGATTTTAGCGATCCGGCTATTCCTGAAGATCCTACTTTCGTGTCTGACCACACGCAGTTTTTGCTTGATAAACTGGTCGCTCAGTCGGTTCACACCGCTTCACCGCGATTTATCGGTCATATGACCTCAGCGCTACCGTACTTTTTGATGCCACTGTCCAAAATCATGATTGGCCTCAACCAAAATACGGTCAAAATTGAAACGTCTAAAGCCTTTACACCGCTTGAGCGGCAAGTGCTTGGCATGTTGCACAACCTGATTTATCAGCAAGATGAAGCCTTCTATCAAAGCTGGATGCACAGTGCCAACCATTCACTCGGTGCTTTCTGCTCCGGTGGCACAGTGGCCAATATCACCGCGCTATGGGTGGCGAGGAACAACGTCTTAAAACCTGATGGTGATTTTCCTGGGATCAACAAAGCCGGACTATTCGGTGCGATGCGCCACTACGGCTATCGCGACCTCGCTATCTTGGTCTCAGAGCGTGGTCACTATTCATTGGGTAAGGCGGCTGATGTACTCGGCATTGGCCGCGATCAACTTATCTCTATCCCCGCCGATAGCCAAAACCGTATTTGCATTGATGCGCTAGAAGACACAATAGCAGCACTTAACCGGGACAACATCAAACCGGTAGCCATCGTGGGTGTCGCGGGCACCACAGAGACGGGCAGCATTGACCCACTCAATGCACTGGCTGATATTGCCGAGCGTGAAAGCATTCACTTTCACGTTGACGCTGCGTGGGGCGGCGCAACCTTAATGTCAAATAATCAGCGCCACAAACTGGCTGGGATTGAACGTGCCGATTCTGTCACGATTGATGCGCACAAACAGCTTTATGTCCCCATGGGGGCCGGTATGGTGCTATTTAAAGATCCGTCGCTCGTGGCATCAATCGAGCACCACGCGGAATACATTCTGCGTAAAGGAGCAAAAGATCTGGGGAGTCACACTCTCGAGGGCTCTCGCAGTGGTATGGCAATGTTGGTGTTTGCTTGTATGAACATTATCTCTCGCCGCGGTTATGAGTTATTGATCGATCAAAGTATTGATAAAGCGGCGACATTTGCTGACATGATAACTACAGATCCAGATTTTGAGCTCATATCGGTACCCGAGTTGTGTCTACTCACCTATCGCTTTGTACCCGCAAAAGTACAAGCCGCGCTGGCTGTGGCAAGTGAGGAGCAAATTGAGTTGATACATGATTTGCTTAATGACTTAACCAAGTTCATTCAAAAGCGCCAGCGCGAGTCGGGCAAAACCTTTGTCTCCCGTACACGTCTCACGCCTGAGCAATGGCAACGTCGCACCACTACGGTTTTCCGTGTCGTGCTGGCCAATCCGCTCACCACCGTTGATATTTTGCAAGAAGTGCTAGCGGAACAAGGTGAAATCGCCAAAGAAAGTGAGTTTGCCTACCCACGTCTGATGACCCTAGCTGACAGTATTCTCAAAGCTTAGCCAGGGCGTCTCGAGTAATAAAAAGGCAGTCATCGCGCGATGACTGCCTTTTTAATCTGGTTAACAACGATTCAATGTCACATTCGCGCTATTTTAGCGGTCCTGTTTTGGGTGAATCTGTCGATTGCAAGCAATGGGTTTGGCTCAATACGGCTTCGCGTTGATGTTCAATATCAATTTGGGCTTGGCGCCACTGCATCTGCACCTGAGATGCCGTCATCGGCCGGCCCGGCTCTGAAAATAAAAACCGCTGCAGTGTGTGTTCAAACTCAGCATTGTTTTCTTGTTCGCTGTATACAATACCCATCAGCTCAAACGCACGTGTTTTCTCTCGCGCCGTACCAATCACGGTGTAGCGCTGCGCCGTATCAAGTGTTTTGTCATAGCGGCAATGGACAAGATCTTGTTGCGCACCACGTAATGCTTCGTTGAGGCCAATGGTGCTATAATTGCGCCACAAATCCGACGTTTTTGGCAGTGAACAGCCGACCAGTAACATCGACAAGCACACCGCAGCCATTATCCTAATCATCGCTTTTCCTACGCTCAGCACCAAATACCACTCTTCTCTCTAAGGCTACCTATACAGAGTTATCGCGCCATCACCACGCCTGCTGCCACAATAGCAGTTGCTCTCACTCTTAACGGCATCGCCGCTGATAACTTGAGATCAGTCACGCTTGCCAATCACCACTTCCCCTGATTGCTCAAACATAGCCACTTCCTTGCGCCGGCGTCCCAGTAGAATAGGCTTATCGTCGTAGAATAGAAAGTTTTTCCAATACCGTTTAAATACGCCCCATTGGGTTTCGACGATATTGTGTTTGTCGTAGCAAAAGTAGACCGTAATATTGTCTTCCCAAGGGAAATTAGCAAGAAACTCATCAGGAAGGTCACCGTCATCATCCCAAGCTTGTTGCCAAACCAGTCGCTGGGTCCAAACACTTTGCTGGGTCGGCCAATCTTGCTTACCAAAATGATCCGGTGTTGGGCTATCTTTGCTGATAAATTCTTGCCATAGCTGCGCCGCACGTGCTTCTGTCATGGGTTTAATATCAGCCAGATCCTGTTCAGGAATAGGTAAAGACTGGTGGGTGAAGATCCACTTCCTTTTATATTCAGACAACGGGAGATAATTCATGCTAATCAAGTTCTACACTCTATGATGCCGGCAACTTTATCATATTCATCACTGGGTTGTTACCAAGTAAAACCCGATTGAAGCGACGCAAGAGCGGCAATGCACACACATTGCCGTTCGCATATGAGAACTTGATTAGTCGTTAACCGCTATCTCATCGATCGAGAGAATATCCTGGCTGTCGCCAAGTTTTCGATGGCCCTGATCAAGGTGTACCATGTCGACAAAGTCATCACTGCCAACCTGAAAAGCCTGACCAAACCCTTTAACATACAAACCGTTTTCCGGCTTTAGACGGAATAAATGGAAGTCAGCTAACCCGCTTAAGCTGTCGATAATATCGCCAAAGCGGTGGGTCAGCGCCGAAATCCCCATTTGCCACGCCGTGGTGTCACGCATCACTAATTCCGCATTGGCATCGAAACTAAGGCGCTGGCGCGCATAAATTTGTTTTGCCCCGCTTTCATCTTCGATCATCATCAACGAAACCTGAGGATTTTGTTGTAAGTTCCGCGCATGACGAGCAATTTCACTGATTAAAATATAAAAACCGTCCTCTAGCTGTGCAAATGGCGCATAACTCACGTTGGGTTTTCCTTGGGCATCGACGGTTGCGAGCTGCAAAGTCCGACAGTTAGCACGAAAGGCTTTGATTTCAGGGCCAAGGCGGTTTTGTAGGCGTTGTTGTTTTGTCGCTTGATCCATGATTATTGCTCCCGATCTGTTGCTGTTGAGGTCGCTAACTGCGTTTTTAGTTGATGGAATGCTTCAACCTGATGGTCGAGAAGCTGACGTTTTTCATCACGCCCCAAGTAAATCTTAAAGATTGACTCCCCCTGCTCGGTGAAAAAGCCGATGTAGTGGGTTGTTTTACCGCGAAAAGGCTTGCTGACGAACGCAATACCCGCCATACGCTCTAATTTTAGGTGGCCATGCATTTCACCCGGCTTTCCCATTAAGTTGTAGTAGCCATAAGCGATCTTTCCTTTGGGAAACGGGGCTTTTACTTCAAAAATTGAGCCACCGGAATGCACAATCGCTGTGACTGGGCCACCCCATTCGGCCACCTGAGTGAAAACGGTTTCCGCATGCTGCCCGTCCACCCACGTTTGATACTCAGCCGGCATGGCACGTACTGCCTCGCCTTCACTCACGCCTAGGGTTTTCGCTATATCAGCAGGCAATATAGAGGCATTATCTGCCAATATTGCGTCTACCTGCTCGTTTAAAGTGGTGGTTGTCATTGATCACTCCCAGCCTATTCTTATTGTGGTGTGTCGTCTCTGAGTGGGCAGGCGTTCACCTGCCCTTTATCTTTGGCTTAAAACTGATAACGAACATTAAACTTAATATCACGCCCGGGTGACGCGGTTTGCGCCCACGCTTGGGTGTATTGTTCATCGGTTAAATTATCGATCGCGAGATAAAACTTCACCCCATCCCAGGCGCCATTCGGGCTATAACTTGCATAGAGATCCCACAAGGTATAGCCGTCGTAGCTGTTGGCATTATTCGTGTCGTCTTGATCGGCATAATGAGAAACGCGACCACCAACACTCACCGGTAACGTCGCCAGCGCGTAGTCGGTTTCCGCAACCCATTTATGAGCGGGAATATTATCTAGATAGCTGCCATCATGCTTATTCTTGCCTTCGGTTTGGCTATAGCTCACGTTGTTGGTAAAACCACCAAGTTGGTGATGAAGGCTTAGCTCGACGCCTTCAAGTTTGGCATCTTTAACGTTTTCACGCGTTGTTGTTCCTCTCTTCATATTGATGTTTTGATCTATATAATCATTAACATCGTTCCGGAAAATATGTATGTCTAAGAAAGCATTGTCAACATAACGTGTCGAGGCAAAGTGATAGTTCAGAGAAAACTCTTTGTTAGCGCTCTCTTCTGGCCTCAAGTCGGGATTCGGCACAAATTGATTTCCGGGGAAGTGAGTACCACTCGCATACATTTCTTCTAAGCTCGGTGCCCGGAACGCCTCTCTATAACTGGCGGTGAGTGCGAGCTGCTCAGTGGCCTGCCAGGTTAACGCGGTGGAAGGCGACCACGCCGTGTCATCATGGTTACCAATGGTCGATTCGGGTCGCTTATCTTTCGCATCATAGGCATCAAAACGGACACCCGCTTGCCAGTGCCATGCTTGTCCCAGCGGTACATCAACTTGGGTAAATAAGCCGACACTTTGTGCTTCGGCGTCTTGGTTATCTGGGCGACCAAACATCGAGCGACTGGCGTCTCGTACTGTCTCAAAGTTGTCTTGATAAGCATCTAGGCCAGTGGTTAGTGTTAGTGCTTTAAACGTCGAGCGGTTCGATAAAGCCAAACCCAGCGTTTGCATCTGATTATTATCAAACTCACCTTTATCAACCCGATGCTCATTGACCTCAGTGTCGTTCCAATACAGGCGAGTGTCTAAATCCACCCATGACTGGCTAGGGTTATAGTTGTACGTGAGCGACAGGCTTTGGTCTTCGACTTGGCGATACACAAGGGGCGACGAGGTTGACGGCTCTTCTGCCGTCGGATTAGAGGGAACCCTGGCGTCACGTTTACCTTGACGCGCGATGAATGACCACTGGTGATCCAAAGAAGGCGTAAACACCAGTTTGGCAAACCCGCCTTTTTCTCGCTCGGCTGAATAAGACAAGGTTTTGCCATTGCCTAATTGATTATCATCACTATCGTTGTAGTAACTTTGTACCAGCCAATCAACCGTCTCCGTGCGACCAAACACCGCGCCGCTTGTACGTGAGGCGTTGTCGTTGCTGTGGAAGCCTTGTTTGACATAACCACCCAAGGTTTCTGTGCCAGAGAGAAAGTCACTGGCTGATTTGGTATTTTGGGCGAATACACCGCCTAATGCACCGGATCCCCACAAGGTACTGGAAGGGCCACGGACCACTTCGACTGAACGGAGTAACTCAGGATCGATGAATAGGCTGGAACGATGGCCGACCGAGAAATTCTGACGGGCACCATCAACAAGCTGGATGACGCGGCCGTTGTCACTGCTAAGGCCACGAATGCTAACAGACTGAGCGGCATCACGCCCTCCTCCGAGTACGGAGACATTGGGTAAATGACGAATCAAATCCGTGACATTGCTTCCCTGGCGTTTCTCTATCTCTTCCAATGACACTGTACTCACCGCCACGCCAGCGTTCGCTTTTTGTGTGTCCATGCGGCTTCCGTAGACAGAGAGCGTCTCTACAGGATTAGCCTCTTGCGACTGGCTAGCGGCACTCGATCTATCAGCGACGGCCTGAGGTGTAACACTCATCGTACCCAATACAGCCGCGACTGCTAACGCGACACGGTGGTTATGCTTTACTGCCCAATTATCCTTTCTGGTTTTCATAACGTTTCTCTATGCCTTACTGCAAATGCGACTTATCATCATTTGAAGGCGATTCTATTGATCGAGAACAGGAATGCAAACGATAATTGATCTTGTTTGTATTGAGTAATATATTGTCTCCGTTAACGTCACACGGTGTGGCGACCTAAACCGTATACAAACCAATCGACACGACTGGCACTGAAAAATAAGGATAAAGCATGGCAACCGCTGCTGTTCGACTGATTGCCCTGATGATGACACTCGTTTCATTTTCAATTTTTGCATCGCCTCGCATAGTGAGCGCGGGGGCAAGCGTTACTGATCTACTGATTGAGCTTGGAGCAGAACAACAAGTTGTAGGGATTGACGCCACGAGCCAGCTAGATAGTAAAGATGTTCCCAATATTGGCTACCACCGTCAGCTGGCGGTAGAGGGTGTACTCTCACTGTCACCCACGCTTTTGTTAGGCTCTGAGGAAATGGGCCCCAAACCTGTATTAACAAAGCTCGACAATGCTGGGGTTGAGGTGGTTACGCTACCGAGTGCTCCGACGGTGGCGGCGCTGAAACAGCGCATAACCCAAGTCGCCAACCTCACAGAGAAACAAAGTAACGCAGCACCACTGCTCCGTGCGGTCGATAAGAAACTCGCGCAACTCAAACGTCATGCCCTAGCGTCGACACAACAGGGAGTTTTCTTGCTCGTTCACCAAGGCCGCCCTGCGAGTATTGCCGGAGCGAGCACAACGCCCAATACGCTCATTGAGCTTATCGGTGCGAATAATCCCGCCGCCAATACGGTTACCAGTTATAAACCCCTGTCACCGGAGGCGCTGCTCGGTTTTAACCCTGACTTTATTTTGGTGATGCAGCGCTCCCTAGATCAGTTAAGCGGCTTAACGGGGCTTGCCAGTGCTGTGCCTTTACTTGAAAACACCCAAGCCTTTCAGCAAAACAAGATCCTCGCGATTGATGGCAGTGTATTGGTTGGCGGCTTGAGCCTGAAAACGCTAGATGAGGCGCTTCGTGTGCAATCACAGCTAATCGAGCGTAATCAGTGATGTCATTGCAGATACACCACCCATATCAGCGACTCTTTCCCGCGTTGCTTGTTCTATTGCTTGCCGTGTCAGTGGCCTCCATTGCGGTGGGACAATGGCAGCTAGGTTGGCTAGTCAGTTTACAAAGTTTAACGCCTTGGCAAGACCAGCTTGAGCCTCATGTATTGGCCATCGTCCAGCAAGTCAGGCTACCTCGTACACTGCTTTGCTTATTTGTGGGCGCTTTGCTCGCTGTTTGTGGTGCTTTAATGCAAGGGCTTTTTCGCAACCCGCTCGCGGATCCTGGGATTATAGGCGTCTCTGGTGGCGCGTCTCTGGGCGGCGCTCTGGGGTTATTATTGCTGTCATTTGGCAGTATAAATTTAGCCTTTCAGTTATCCGTACCATTATTCGCTTTTCTCGGTGCGCTGTTAGCGACGCTATTTGTCTACCGAATTGGCACCACAGTGATGGGCACGTCCGTTACCGTCATGCTATTAGCCGGTATCGCTATCAGTGCGCTATCAGGCGCGGCGCTGGGGATGATCAATTATGTGGCCGACAACCAAACCCTACGCGATATCGCGCTGTGGTCTATGGGGTCGCTGACCGGCGCCAGTTGGGGGCAAATAGGTTTAACCGGCGTAGCGGCTGTTGTCCTCACTGTGCTTGCTTATTGTCGGGCTCATCAACTGAATGCTTTATTGCTCGGTGAAAACGAAGCCGCGTATTTAGGGATCGATATTCACCGCCTAAAACGTTTGCTGATCATTGCGACCGCTGCTGGGATGGGCGTATCCGTTAGTGCTGCCGGGTTGATAGGGTTTATTGGCTTAGTGGTACCACATATTGGTCGCCTGATCGCTGGCCCCGATCACCGTATGCTTATCCCTTTATCAGCAGTATTGGGGGCACTTCTACTCACGCTTGCGGATATTATTGCTCGAGTGATTGTTGCTCCGGCGGAATTGCCAGTCGGCATCATTACCGCTTTGATGGGCGCCCCCTTTTTTATTTGGCTGCTTATTCAGCAACGACAAACAATGGTACACTAATGGCTCGTATTGCGCTTCATGTTCAACACCTTCATTACACCCTTGGCCAACGCCCACTGCTTCGCGACATCAATGTCGCTTTTCAAAGTGGGCAGTTACATGCCTTACTCGGCCCTAACGGAGCAGGAAAAAGCACCTTGCTCAAGCAACTGATGAGTGAGCAGCACCAACAAGGCGACGTATTGTTTTGGTCAGAGCCAAAAGCGACATGGCCTCGCGACGCATTCGCGAGACAGGTTGCTTTTTTGCCACAAACCAGTGGGTTAACCTTTGCCTTTACGGTTAGAGAAGTCGTCGAAATGGGCGGCACCCCATTGAAAGCAAATCGTAAGCAAATCCAAGCGTTAGCCGAAGCGCAGTTACACCAATGGCATGTATCTCATCTTGCACATCGTGCTTACCCCACACTGTCGGGTGGTGAAAAGCAGCGTGTGCATATGGCTCGTATTTCCATGCAATTGGCGGACACCGAACCGACTCGTGCAATGATGATGCTTGATGAGCCGACATCTGCCCTTGATATTAGTCACCAACACCAAACGCTCATGCAGTGCCGGGCACTGGTTGATCTAGGAATGACCGTAATCATCGTACTGCACGACCTTAACCTTGCCAGTCGCTATGCTGATTACCTCTATTTTATGAAACAAGGTGAAATGGTTCTCTCAGGAACGCCTTGGCAATGCTTTACTCACCACCAGATGACTGATATTTATCAACACCCACTGACAGTAATGACACACCCGACGCATGCTTGCCCATTGATAGTGACGTAATGACAAATTTGTCGACTGTGAGGAAAATGAGATCACTCTTCAAGAGCCTAGCTGGGTCACAAAACCACCTGTTGATGATGGCTTGCTCATCAGACCAATTGCGACTGAGCAGCAACCTAAGTAAACTGAGACCGCAACCGATTAACTATGAGAATGGATGAAATCGGATTCGTTACCTTCGCAACCGTCTAATGAGCCGGGATTGTGAAAGACAACGCCGCTGCGTTACAGCGGCGTTTTTCTGTAAGGTCGCGAGTAACGATCCCAAGGCTTCACAATATAGAAGAATTAAGATGGCAACGATTAAAGATGTCGCGCGTCTCGCGGGCGTTTCAACCACCACGGTTTCACACGTTATCAATAAGACACGTTTTGTCGCAGAGAAAACAACCGAAAAGGTGTGGCAAGCCGTTGAAGACCTTAATTATGCGCCAAGTGCGGTCGCGCGTAGTTTAAAGTGTAATACCACACGCACGCTTGGCATGTTGGTGACCAAATCAACCAACCCTTTTTTCGCTGAACTGGTTCACGGTGTAGAAGATTATTGCTATGAGCAAGGTTATACCCTGATCTTATGTAACACCGAGGGTAACCTAGAAAAACAGCGTGACTATTTACGCATGTTGTCAGAAAAACGCGTCGATGGCTTGATTGTGGTGTGTTCGGATCTCAATGAAGATCTCATGCTGCTGTTAGAAAAGAAACGCGATCTCCCGATGGTAGTAATGGACTGGGGGAGTCATCATATCAACACCGATCGCATCGAAGATAATGCTGAGTTGGGCGGCTATCTTGCTACCAAACACTTTATTGACAATGGCCATACCCAAATCGGCTGCATTTCCGGTCAAATGGATAAAAATACCTGTAAACAACGACTAGCAGGGTTTTACCGAGCACTGGATGAAGCCAATCTAACCGCGAACCCCGACTGGATTGTGGAGGCTGATTTCGAGGCCGATCAGGCCAAAGTTGCTGCGCAACAATTCATTGATATGACCCAGCGTCCCACAGGCGTGTTTTGCTTCAACGATATTATGGCACTCGCGGCAATTAGTACCTTTAACCAAGCTGGATTAAAGGTACCTGAGGACATTTCTGTGATTGGATACGACAATATCGACCTCACCGAGTATTACTCACCACCACTGACGACCGTCCACCAACCTAAGCGGCGACTCGGTAAAACTGCTGTTAAACTTTTGCTTGCACGCATTAACGATAATGATACGCAACAGCAAGTATTTGAAATGGATCTCGAGCTCATTAGTCGGGAATCTGTAAGAACGATAACATAGTGTTTTATAAACACTTTTAAAGCCACCATGCCATTGGGTGTAGTGGCTTTTTTCACACCCTTAAGCCAAAAAGAGCCTTTACTCTAACTTGTCAATTACAAACTTTTTGAACCAAAGTCACACTTTGTGTGATTGGTGAGGGAGACATCACTGTCTAATTATTATATGCTTATCACTGATTGAACAAGGCAAACCATGGCGAAAGCATGGGACGCAAAGCCACCGGCCTACGGACGCTGAAGCAATAACATCAGTAAGTCACGGTAGCGGGGTTGCCAGCATCATTGTTAAAAAGCTGAAGACGGCGTCAAAGCTTACGAGGTATCATTGTTGAGATTTTGATAACTCGCTGACAATCCAGTCTGTTTGCCTTGTTACACTCCGTATTATTTTTTAGGCATTTGCATTCATCGAGATTGTTATTAATGGATAAACCAGCTTTAAAAGACGCGATGCGTTTATTTGCCGAATTTGGCAATATCAAATCCCGATCCATGTTCGGCGGATTTGGCTTATTTTGCGAAGACACCATGTTCGCCCTTGTCGTCAACAACACTCTTCACCTACGCGCAGGCAAAGAAAACGAAGCGTTACTAAAGCAGCAAGGCTTAGCCCCTTATGTGTATAAAAAACGTGGATTTCCGGTGGTCACCAAATACTTTGCCATTCCTGATGGTTGGTGGGACGATCACCAAAAGCTCATCAATGAAGCTAAAAATGCACTCGATGTTGCCATTCGCGATCGTTCGCTAAAGACCGAAACCAGTCCGTCGCGATTAAAAGACCTGCCAAACCTTCGACTAGCCACCGAAAGAATGCTGAAAAAGGCAGGGATTGACACTCCCGAAACGCTGCAAAAACATGGCGCAGTCAACGCATACAAAGCGTTGGTATCTGCGCATGATACAGACCTAAGCTTGGAGCTCTTATGGTCACTCGAGGGTGCTATCACAGGCAAACACTGGTCAGTTGTCCCTCCCCAACGCCGCCAAGAGTTATTACAACATCTAGAGAAATAACACCTCACAATAACACTCTCTACTCTGACTCTACTTTTTCTGTGAGCAATGTTCGCGTCCAACACCGCCTTTAAGGCGGTGTCGCTTTTTCTGAACGCACTAAACGCTCAATAAATCATCATTCAAACTAATTTCAGACAGAAAACGAAAGTTTCTTGCGATCGGTCGGGTCTGGTTAAAGGTACGATTAAGGACACAGTTCCTCAATGTAACCGACAAATCAGCCAGTTAATTCAGCTACAGTACCTAAAGTAATAACTGGAACCCATTTACTATCGGACGAGACACAGTATGCCAGTAAAAAAGATATTGCTTGGTTTAGTGGTGGTGGCGCTTGTAACACTTTGGTTCAGTTTAGATCTCAGCCAGTGGCTCACGCTTGAAAACGCCAAAGCACAACAAGTGGCATTGAATGATTACATTATCGAAAACGCGACCACCGCAAGCCTGGTGTTTTTTGTCGGCTATGTAGTGATGACCGCCCTGTCCTTACCGGGTGCGGCAGTGGCGAGTTTATTGGGCGCAGCACTCTTTGGCTTTTGGTGGGCATTGGTGTTGGTCTCCTTTGCTAGCTCGATTGGCGCCACCCTCGCATTCTTGGTGAGTCGCTTTATGTTGCGCGACTGGGTCCAAGCCAAATTTGGTAATAAGCTAGACACCATTAATCGCGGCATAGAGAAAGACGGTAGCTTGTATCTGTTAACCCTCCGCCTGATCCCGATTTTCCCGTTTTTTCTGATTAACTTGGTGATGGGGCTAACCTCGTTCAAAACCCGCACCTTCTATTGGGTCAGTCAGCTCGGTATGTTGCCGGGTACCGCAGTCTACGTGAATGCAGGGACCCAACTGGCCCAAATCGACGCACTTGGCGACGTGGTGTCACCCTCGGTGCTTGGCTCACTCGCCTTACTGGGTGTCTTCCCACTGCTGGCAAAGTGGGTTTTGGCGTGGATCACGCGTCGTAAACGCTATCAAGGTTGGAACAAGCCCCATCAGTTTGACCGCAATATGGTGGTGATTGGTGCCGGTGCAGGCGGCTTGGTATCAAGTTATATCGCGGCGGTAGTGAAAGCGAAGGTTACGCTGGTCGAAAAAGGTTCGATGGGAGGAGACTGCCTAAACACAGGGTGTGTTCCCTCAAAAGCGCTGATCCGTGCGGCGAAAACCATGCGAGAAATTGGCAAGGCTAAGACGTTTGGCATTCATACCCAAGCGCCAGCGGTTGATTTTCCGACGGTCATGGCGCGGGTTAAGCAAGTCATTACCCAAATTGAGCCTCACGATTCGGTCGAGCGTTACACCAAACTCGGCGTGGAGTGTGTGCAAGGCGAAGCGCAAATCGTTTCGCCATGGGAAGTCGAGGTGAATGGCGAACGCCTCACTACCCGCAACATCGTGATTGCGACCGGCGCACGCCCTATGTTGCCCCCGATTCCTGGTTTGGCTGAGGTCACGCATTACACCTCGGATACGATTTGGTCTTTGTCTGAACTGCCACCACGATTATTGGTTTTAGGCGGGGGGCCTATTGGCGCAGAGTTAGCGCAAAGTTTTGCGTGTTTAGGCAGCCAAGTCATCCTGGCAGAAATGGCCGACCAACTTCTCAGCCGTGAAGATAAAGATGCCGCCCAGTTGGTTGAGCAGTCGTTAGAGCGTGACGGCGTGACGGTTTTAACACAGCACAAGGTCAAAGCATTTGAGCACAGTGATAATGAGCAAATCGCCTTACTCGACGGCCCTGACGGTGAGAAAACCGTCACATTTGATGCGGTGCTGGTCGCGTTAGGACGCAGCGCCAATACCAAAGGTTTTGGTCTCGAAAAGCTCGATATTCCAGTGACCGAGCGTGGCACAATTCAAGTCAACGAGTATCTGCAAACCGCCTACCCGAATATCTATGCGGTAGGTGATGTAGCGGGTCCGTTTCAGCTCACCCACGCCAGTGCTCATCAAGCATGGTATGCCGCGGTGAATGCACTATTCGGGCAATTTAAACGCTTTCGTGCCGATTATTCTGTGATGCCTGCAGCTACCTATACCTCTCCGGAAGTAGCCAGAGTGGGCATCAATGAGAAGGAAGCCAAGGCTCAACAACAAGACGTCGAAGTCACCTACTACGGCATTGATGATCTGGATCGCGCGATTGCTGATGGTAATGATCACGGCTTTATTAAGGTGCTGACACCGAAAGGAAAAGATACCATTCTAGGAGTAACTATTGTTGGCGAACATGCGGGCGACTTACTCGCAGAATTCACCCTCGCAATGCGGCATGGATTAGGACTAAATAAAATCTTAGGCACCGTCCATCCGTACCCCACCATGAGTGAAGCGGTGAAGTATACCGCCGGGATGTGGAAACAAGCCCATGCGCCCGAGAAGCTGCTTCGATGGGTCGAAAAATATCATCTTTGGATGCGTCACTAATTGAAAAGGAAAACGACAATGAAACATTGGATAGCGGCCATCACATTGGCGATCGCAAGTTCCGCCAGTTTTACTGCCTCTGCGAACACGGAAAACGACAGTTGGGAAAGTATTCAGCAACAAGCCAGAGGCCAAACCGTGTATTTTAATGCATGGGGGGGAAGCCAAGAGATCAATGCTTACCTTCGCTGGGCAAGTCGAGAGCTGCAACGTGAACATGGGGTGACATTAGAGCATGTAAAAGTGGCGGATATCGCTGAAACCGTGAATCGCCTGCTTGCTGAAAAAACAGCCGGTAAGGATAGCGGCGGCAGTGTCGACATGGTTTGGATTAACGGCGAGAACTTCAAATCAATGAAGGAAAATGATTTGCTGTACGGTCCTTTTGTTAGCACACTTCCCAATTGGCAAATTGCCGATAAAAGCTTACCGGTTGAAGAAGACTTTACGGAACCAACAGACGGCCTCGAAGCGCCTTGGGGGGTTGGACAGCTGGTCTTTATCCATGATCAGAAAACCTTGGCCAATCCACCTCGATCGTTTGCTGAGCTGCTCAATCTCGCACACGCAAATCCAGGCAGAGTAAGTTATCCAAAACCACCACAGTTTCATGGAACCAGTTTTTTAAAAGCCGCGTTGCTTGAGCTAACAAATTCGCCTGAAGCCCTGTACCTACCCGTTGAAGACGTTGACTTTGACGCCGTGACCGCACCTCTTTGGCAATACCTAGACAAGCTTCATTCCGTGGCTTGGCGTGAAGGTACGCAGTTTCCCTCTAGCAGCGCTGAAACCCTACAACTGCTAGATGATGGCGAGCTTCTCGTTGCGATAGCATTTAACCCCAATGCGGCAAAAGCAGCGGTAGCCTCTGGAAAACTCGCCTCGTCAGCGCGTGCGTTTGCCTTTGACCAAGGCGCGCTATCTAACATTCACTTTATGGCGATTCCATACAACGCCAACGCTAAAGCCGGCGCTATGGTCGCTATCAATTTCTTGATGAGTGAAAAGGCACAACTGCGCAAAGCCGACACCCAAGTATGGGGCGATCCACCGGTTGTTAAATTATCCGACACCGCCGAGGTCAGTCGCTTTAACACTCAGCCCGAGCCACATCCAAGCTGGCAAACCGCGCTTGAGACTGCTTGGCTGAAACGCTACGGCCAATAGAAAAGAGGCTAATATGGCACGTTTGCTGTTTGCCATTACCCTGACGGTATGCTGCCTACCCTTGTTACCTGGGGTGGGCGGCTTGATTACCACCGCCTTTGCGTTCGTGCCCACACTGGGGCTCACGGAGGCTAGTTTGAGCGGCTGGCGACATGTGATCGCATGGCCGGGCCTGTCTCAATCGATTCAGCTTACACTTATCTCGGGATTAGGCAGTAGCCTGCTCGCGGTAGCACTTAGCTTTATGATTTTACAGGCCACTTGGCAAACGCCCATTTGGCATAAGATCAGTGCACGCTTGCCCGCGCTACTGGCATTGCCACACGTCGCCTTTGCCATTGGTCTGGTTTTACTGCTTTCCCCCTCGGGTTGGCTGTTTCGCCTGTTAAGTCCCCTTCTCGGTGATAAACCCGTGACTTGGGCGCTGGTGCAAGATCCTTATGTTATCGGGCTCACCTTGGCGCTGACGCTAAAAGAAACCCCATTTTTACTATTGATGAGCCTGTCGGTACTGCGTCAAATTGATGTCTCTCGGCTGACGATGGTATCAACCAGCCTTGGGTATAATCACACCGCGACCTGGCTCAAAGTCATCCTACCGCTTTGGCTCGCTAAAATGCGTTTCCCGATTTTTGCCGTCATCGCCTACAGTCTGTCAGTGGTTGATGTGGCAATGATCCTCGGGCCCAATACGCCGCCTACTTATGCGGTATTGGTATGGCAGTGGTTTAACGACCCTGATTTAGCGCTATTGCCCAGAGCCTCAGCAGGTGCCTTGCTGTTATTTGCCCTGTGTGGCTTTGCCTTATTGCTGTTTCGCTGTTTGGCGTGGCTTGGTTGCCAAGTTCTCAATCGCTGGCAATATACGGGACGCCGCTACGCCTGGTTACCCGGCAAAGTATTCTGGTGGCCCGTATTTATCACTCCCCTTGCGATTATGCCTGTGTTGCTGGTGTGGTCTTTCGCGCTGCGTTGGTCATTTCCCGATTGGTTACCCAGTCGATATAGCTTACGGTTTTGGGAACAAGAGCTTAGCTATGTGTGGTCACTAGTAGGAAACAGCATTGTGCTGGCGGTGATCAGTGCCAGTGTCGCCTTGCTGTTTGCCATCGGGTGTTTGGAGCGCTCGGTCAATCAGCGACGCTCAGTACCGAGAGCGGTCATCGCCATTCCATTATTGGTTCCTCAACTCTCTATCTTGTTTGGCATTCAGGTGGCGGTGTATAGCCTCCCCGGCCAGTGGCACGTACCGGCAACCCTTTGGGCTCACATTTTTTTCGCGTTTCCTTATGTGTATCTCGCACTCGATGGGCCGTGGCAGCAATTTGATGTGCGGCTTATGCAAACCGCCAGAAGCCTCGGTGTCAGTGCCACACTCGCATGGTGGCGGGTTAAACTGCCGCTGCTTTTGCCCGCCATTATCTTGGCATGGGCGGTTGGTGCGAGTGTCAGTTTGGCACAGTACCTACCCACACAATTGCTGGGCGCGGGACGTATTAATACGCTCACTACCGAGGCAGTCAGCTTATCAAGCGGTCTCGATCGTCGTATCAGTGGCCTATATGGGCTGATGCAAGCGATGCTTCCCCTTATTGTTTTCGCCTTAGCCACTGTGCTGAGCCGCATCGCTGAGCGTCGCCTTTTACCTACATCAACACCAACTATCTCAGGAGCTCAACGCCATGACACTGTGTGTCAACCAACTCACCATAAACGCGCCTGATCAATGCTTGGTGCGTGATTTGTCATTTTCGGTCGCCCCGGGAGAAATACTTACTGTGATGGGACCCAGTGGCTGCGGAAAATCCAGCCTACTGAGCGTAGTGGCGGGACACATCCAACCGCCCATGCATTACAGCGGTCAACTGACGTTAAATGGTGAGCCCTTTGATCACTTACCGCCTGAGCAGCGCCGCATCGGGATTTTGTTTCAAGATGATTTACTCTTCCCGCATTTAAATGTGTGGCAAAACTTGGCGTTTGCCTTGCCATCATCGATGAGCAAACTACAAAAACGCGATCAGGCTATTGCGACATTAGGGTCCGTCAAACTAGCGGAGTTTGCCGATTATGCCCCTAGCCAGCTTTCGGGCGGACAGCGTGCGCGAGTCAGTGTGTTGCGTGCATTACTCGCCGCCCCCGATGCTATCTTGCTTGATGAGCCCTTTAGTAAGCTGGATAAGCCGCTGCGTCGGGATTTTCGGGCCTTTGTGTTTGAGCAAATCGCGCAGCGAAACATCCCTGCGTTGATTGTGACGCATGATGCCGAGGATATTGCGGATCAGAGCCGCTGTTTAAATTGGCCTAAACGCCCAGCTGACTCAGCACTGCAAGAGGAGATACAAAATGCTTGATCGCTATGCCATCGCGGTGATCCGCTGGCCATTGAAGCAGGCAGCGGTGCAGCTCACAAAGTGGAAGGTAAAACCTGATACCGTAACATTGTCAGGCTTTGTGATTGGCTTACTGGCCGTGCCTGCGCTAGCGCTACAAATGTATTGGCTGGCGCTTGTGTTTATTATCATCAACCGACTTTTCGATGGCCTCGATGGCGCGCTCGCCCGCGAGCAAGGGCTCACGGACGCTGGGGGGTTTTTAGACATTACCCTCGATTTTATCTTCTACGCTGCCATTCCTTTTGGCTTTGCCTTGGCCGATCCGACCAGCAACGCCATTGCTGCCAGTTTTTTGCTGTTTTGCTTTATGGGGACAGGCGCAAGCTTTTTAGCGTTTGCGATCATGGCCAGCAAACACCAGATTGATAACCCGGTTTACGCCAACAAGTCGATGTATTATATCGGCGGGATCACCGAAGGGACGGAGACCATTGCAAGCTTTGTGTTGATGTGTATTTTCCCTACCTACATGGCGTGGATTGCCGGCATTTTTGGCGCAGCCTGTTTAATCACCGCCGCCTCACGAGTTTGGGCGGGCTATCATACCTTGCGTACACTCGATACGCCCTCCTCCTAGCTTATAGCCACTGGTGTTGCAGCTGCTCTTTATCGCCTAAATAATCGAGCAGCCAGCGCACCGGTGGTGATTCTTTATCCGAGCGCCATGCAATGCAGCACGGACTGCTTAATAACGGCTCTTCAAGGACAAGCTCCACCAACTCTCCTCGCGCAATCGCATCTTCTGCCATGTGTGAAGGCATCACACCAATGCCCAGCCCGGCCTTAAAACATTGCATGGCACTGTGCCAATTGGGGACGGTAAGACGGCGCTGATTATCCAGTAGCCATGTCGTACGACGCGGCAAGCGGCGCGAAGTGTCTTCCAAACAGATAGCCGGATACGGCGCAAGCTGCTCATTGGCCAGTGGTTGGGTGCATTGGACGAGTGGATGCGACGGGCTCACCACAAACCGCCAGCGTAGGGTGCCCATTTCCCGATAGCGAAACGCGCCGCTCACTGGCACAGCAGCCGTGGCACCAATCGCAATATCGGCTCGATCATCAGCCAGTGCATCCCATACGCCGTTAAACACTTCCATGGTCAGCAACAATTCGACATCAGGAAACGCATCGTAAAAATCCCGCACCAACGTATTGACGCTATCTTCGCGCACGACGTTATCCAGTGCCAACGAGACACTTTGTGTCCAACCGTTGGCCACTCGCTGCGTTTGCTGGCGAATGGCTTCCATATTTTTAATCATCTCACGTGATTGAGAGACAAAGTATTCTCCTGCCGACGTCAACCGCACTTGGCGGTGAAGTCGCTCAAACAGAGTAACGGCCAGTTTGTCTTCAATCTGTCGTACCGTGTAACTCACCGCGCTCGGTACCTTGTGCAATTCATCGGCCGCCGCAGAGAAACTTCCTCGCCGCGCAACCACATCGATCACATGAAAATCTTGGTAAGAAAACATTAAAATCAAATTTTTTGAAAGCAATATTCAAATCATAGCGTTTCACAGCCAGCTTTGTCAGCCATAAACTATCTCTATGTCGAGTTTTCTATCAAGAGACAAAAAATGAACAAACAAGTGCCATTTATGACGCTACTGTGGCTAGCGGGGCTCAGTATGCTGGGCTTTTTAGCCACTGATATGTATTTACCTGCCTTTGAGGCGATGCGACTCGATTTGGCGACCTCTCCCGCCAATATCGGCCTCACCTTAAGTATCTTTTTGCTAGGGATGGCCTGTGGACAGCTGGTTTATGGTCCGCTGTCTGATCGCATCGGTCGCAAGCCCGCGCTGCTGATTGGCCTGAGCCTTTATTTAGTCGCGACTGTAGTGTGTATTTTTGCTAATAACATTTATTTATTGCTTGGCGCACGTCTAGTTCAAGCCTTGGGAGCGTGCAGCGCTGCGGTGATTTGGCAAGCCGTGGTCATTGACCGCTATGAAGGCAAGCTAGGACAAAAAGTGTTCGCAACCATCATGCCGCTCGTCGCTTTATCGCCAGCATTGGCGCCACTTGTCGGCTCACACCTACTCACCCTATATGATTGGCGCAGTATTTTTGTGGTTTTATTTGCGTTAGGGGTTGGTTTTGTTGCCTTTACCTTACGAGAAAAGGAAAGCCTTTCCAAACCCACGCAAGACACTAAAATTATTGACAAATTTGTAAGTGACTATCAGCAAGTTTTTAAATCAAAAAAATTCATCGGTAACATGCTTATTTTCGCAGGTTGTTCCGCGGCATTTTTTGCTTATCTGACAGGATCACCGTTCGTGATGTCAGCCATGGGTTATACCGAAGCGGATATTGGTCTGAGCTATATTCCACAAACCATTGCTTTTGTCGTCGGTGGCTACGCCTGTCGTCATGCCCTCAACAAGCTTAAAGATCACAGTATCTTGCCTTGGCTACTTAAGCTGTTTGTTATCAGTGTCGTGGTTATCTTTTTGATCAGCTGGCGTACCGATGTCACCAACATCTGGGTAATTTTAGGTCCGTTCTGTTTCCTCGCGGCAGCGAACGGTGCCATCTATCCACTGGTCGTCAATCGCGCCTTGGAAAATTTCAAATCCTGTAGTGCGACCGCTGCGGGGCTATTGAACTTCTTGCAAATGATGGTCTGCTTCGTAGCGAGCGCTGTGGTGTCTGCGTTTGCAGCCGCCGGCTTGATCGCCGTCACCACCGTCATGCTGTCAACCTGCGTGGTGGTCATTATTGGCTTTGGCTTGGTCTGGCATGCAAACCGTCAAGCGCAAACGCTAGCAGCCGCGTAATACCACTGAGTTTAGAGACTAAAAAGGCGTCTTTCGGGACGCCTTTTTTATCGTGCCTGTCCCGTCCTGAAATACGTTCACTCACGCCAATAGGCAACAAGCTCACCTTTGCCAATGGGAAGTACGCCCACATCGAGTTCAGGCTGTTGCTCAAGCCATCGTTTAAAAGGAGCAACCTCGTCAGCGTGGGATAATGCATTATCGACTACCAGCATGCCCTGAGGCTTGAGAAGTTGGAATAAACGTGGCGCTAAGGAGAGGTACTGACTTCGGTCGGCATCGAGAAAAATGAGCTCGAACTGTCCCTCAAGGCGAGTCATCCAATCACTCGCGTCGCCCAATTTCGCATCTATCCGGTTATCCATGCCGGCTTGCCTAAAGTGCTGCTGCGCTTGTTGGTGTTTTGCTTCATCGCGCTCAATCGTTACCACCTGCACGCTATTGCCGCCTGCGCGCGCGAGCCATAACGTTGAATATCCCATTGATGTACCAATTTCTAAAATACGGGTAGGCTGAATTTCATCCACTAACAGCGCTAAGAATTTTCCGGTTCCAGGCGTAATATTCAGCCATTTTTTACTTTTATCCTGTTGCAGGGCGTCGTTCTCTGTCCCCTGCATTTGCATCTGTTCCAGTAAGGCGTTCATGGTTATTAATCCAAGACCAGGCTGCCGTTATCATCAAATTGCCAACAATCGCCATAAGCCACTTCCCAAAGATAGTCATCCGGATCGGCAAAGTAGCCGCTGTAGCCTCCCCAAAAAACGTCTTGTGCAGGTTTAACGATCCGACCACCACAACGCTCTGCCAGCGCCAGTACCTCGTCGACCTCTTCTTTAGATCGCGTGTTATGCGCCAATGTGATACCACCAAATCCTGTCTCGTTAACGGTGAGTCCGGGTTTAATATCATCGGCTAACGAGTCAGCGGGATATAACGCTAATCGCGTACCTGCCGTACTAAAAAACACAATCCCCTCTTCGGGATGACTATGCGTGGGAAACCCCAGCTGGCGATAGAAATCATAAGAGTGAGAGAGATCTGCAACCCCCAATGTGATGATACTAATTCGTGCTTCCATACCGTTGCTCCTTCGCTTAATGAGTAGGGGCATTGAGCCGCTTTTCACCTAGCCATGAAAATGCGCGCAATAAATGAGGGACAGCCGCTTCTACAATTTCGCCATGTGCCATGACTAGGCGTTGCGGTGCCCAGTTGATCACAGTACGAATATGTTTTGCTAATTCATCTTTATGAAACCAAAAACTCAATCGCCAATCGAGTGGCGTTTTACCATTGGGTGCTGTCACGCCTGCCCACTCAGCAATTTTGCGTTTAAAAGGTGAAAATGCCTCTGGGCGAAAATTTTCAATCAGATCAGTGACAATCAACGTTTGACTTTGCCGATGGAAAAACACGCATTCTGTCATTACTGGCGAGCCGGTAATCAAACACTGAGCGATTTCATCCTTCCAAGCTGGCTCCGACACGTCCTCAAAACAGTGGTCAAAACAAAGATCATCTCGTTTTTTCGCCACTTGTTGGGTACCCATTAATTGTGCGTCAGGAAACACCTCAACCCATTCGGATAAAAAGAGGTGATGCAATTGGTTAGGAGCGATTAAATAACGCACTCTCCCTAACGACGCTAGCTCAGTGCGTAATGCATCGGTAAGCTTTACCGGGCTGTGAATCCATAGGGAGTGATCGGCAAGCCTCACCACCACCACGCGCGTGGTATAGGGTAAGGCAAAGAAAGGGACCGCTTCACCATCAGCGATCCAAATTGACGTATCGAGTTGATACACAGCATCCTCCTCATGGCCGACTTTACACTGTAGCTTGTCAGCCATAAGGTAAGTGTGCGAGTAGTCACAGCCTTACAGTGTATCTAACTCAATATGTTGATTGATGTTTTTCAGTGTGACCCCTGCAGCAGTGAGGCGAGTTTGTATATCATTCAGAACGGCTTGGTAGTCATCACTCCGTTTAAAGCTGGCTAGTGTCTGCTGGTCTTTAAACATCAACCGCACGATTAAGCTTTGTGGAAAACGCTGATAATTCACCTCATGCGTCAGCCACTCGAACCCCGCGATGTTCTCCATCGTGAGCTCACAAACCTCTGTCAGTGCCTCTCGAATCGCTTTGTCATACTTCTTGTCTGTTTTTCGCATGGTGCTTCTCTTTTACTGCTCATTGCTCTTATGTTTGGGATCCGTGCGAGTGTGATCGACAAAAATCAGCCCTTCAGTGGCAAAACCCCGCTGTTTCGCCGCTGCAATAAACTGTTCCTTTACCGACTCCGAGACGGTTGGCGTGCGCGATAGCAGCCATAGGTAATCGTGGGCAGGCCCCGAGATAAAGGCATATTGGTAATCATCATCCAGCTCAAACACCACATATGACCCATAAAAAGGCCCAAAGAATGAAACCTTCAGGTACCCCGTTTTATCATTTTCAACGAAGTACGCCTTGCCTTCCGCTTCTTGCCATTTTCCCTCTTCACGGCTGTAGCCACGATTAATCACTTTCACGCCACCGTCTTCACGCAACGAATAGGTCGCGGTCACATCCGACAATCCTCGTTCAAACGAGTGATCCAGTCGCGCCACTTCATACCAAGTGCCTAAATAGCGGTTAAGGTCAAAGTTTGTTACTGGCGTGACTTGTTTTGGCATTCCTAAGCATCCGGTCAACACTAAGGACAATAACCCAATCATCCAGCCTTTTTTCATTGTATTACCCTTATCACGCTTTGTTGTACTCACGTATTCCCATGCCTTAATTAGGCAGAGTCAAAAGTTCAGCTCATTAAAACATGACAAGCAGCCTGATCAATCAATACGCTTGTCCAGACTATGAATGGCACTCACTGTATCTGTGAAGTGAATTTTACTGACACAACACTGCCCTTGCTGCGCATAATGCGCTTGGACACGCGCCACGAGCTGCTCAAGTGGCATGATTTGCCCACTCGGCTGCCAGTGCTGACCGCCGTCTTGGCTTAGCCAGCAAACGCCTTGGCTATCCACCAGCCGATCATCTTCTGTGATCACGTTTTCGCTCAGCGCGTTAAGCGACGCCGGATCGGAGGCAAACGAGAGTTCGTCATCGCCATGCCAAATCAGGAGCGCCGGATAGTCAAGAAACGTATTCATCGCTTGGGCTTAAACATGGCCAGATTGAGTTCAACAGACGAACCCATCCAACCGACATGGTCAGTGTGATCTATGTAGTCATCGCCCGTCACGCCATGCAAAAACACGGTTAAATCGCCCCGATGCGCCTCAAGCCATGCCATCACCTCATCGAACGCAGCGTTGTCAAAGGCGATCTGAAAGCTCCACTTTGGATGTGGGCCAACACATTTGCGATGAAAGCGGCCAAGATCGATCGGCAGTGACGATGCAGCGGCTGCTTGATAGATAATATCCGCCTGCGCTTCGGTATCGGCCTCATAGTAAACATGGGCGTGGTAAGCCTGATGGCGGTTTGGAAAGTCAGTGATTAATGACATTTAGATTCTTCTGCACATCGGTGTGAATGATAAGAGTTTACGTTAAACCAGCACATATAAAAAGTGGCTCCCTGTATGGAGCTCGACGGGTAATTCCTCGTCAGTCTGAGTATATAGGCACGCCATGTCCGTGCTAAGCTGGGGCTGAACCCATACACCAGAACACAAGGAGCTACCATGATTGAACAAGGACAACCTTTGCCGAGCGCTACGCTTAGCGAACTCACTGCTGAGGGAATGCAAACCCACGATATACCCGCCCTTTTTGCCAACAAGAAGGTTGTGCTGTTCGCGGTGCCGGGTGCCTTTACCCCAACCTGTTCAGAGTCGCACTTACCGGGTTTTGTGGTTAAGGCAGACGAGATTAAAGCAAAAGGCGTCGATATGATTGCTTGCGTCTCCGTCAACGATGCCTTTGTGATGCAGGCGTGGGGCGAAGCACAAAACGCCAATCAGATTCATATGCTGGCCGACGGTGATGGCAGCTTTACCCAAGCGCTAGGCCTGGAAATGGACTCAGGGAAGTTTGGGGGTATTCGCTCGCAGCGCTATGCGATGGTGATTGACAATGGCATCGTCACGCATTTGAACCTTGAAGCGCCAAAAAGCTTTGACGTCTCCAGTGCCGAGGCGATTCTCGCCCTGCTGTAGCAGTTAAGTAGCGGTGGCGCTTTCTCGCCACCGCTTCGCTATTTACACTGACTTTTCAGTGACTTTACGACGAAGCACATACTTTTGCACTTTGCCCGTCGAGGTTTTCGGGAGCGCGGTAAAGATCACCTTTTTCGGCGCCTTGAAGTGCGCCATTTGTTCTCGACAGAAAGCAATAATGTCAGCTTCGGTCACGGCGGATGCTTCGGTCGTTTTGACAAATGCACAAGGGACCTCACCCCATTTTTCATCGGGCATCGCAATCACCGCCACTTCTTCAATATCAGGGTGACGGTACAGGACGTCTTCCACTTCGATACTGGAAATGTTCTCTCCGCCACTAATGATAATGTCTTTGAGTCTGTCCTTGATTTCGATGTAATTGTCGGCATGCCATACCGCTAAGTCGCCAGTGCGAAACCAGCCGTTACTCATGGCATCTTCCGTCGCGCTCGGGTTCTTTAGGTAGCCTTTCATTACGATGTTACCGCGAACAAAAATCTCACCCAGCGTGCCACCATCTTTTGCCACTGGTTTAAACGTCACTGGATCGGCAACCATCAGTCCACCTTGCATTGGGGCCCGAACACCTTGGCGTGCTTTCATGCGTGCTTTTTCTTGTTGCGAGAGTTGATCCCAGTGGTGTTGCCAGTCACACACCACACAAGGGCCGTAAGTTTCAGTGAGGCCATAAACGTGGGTCACTTCAATCCCCATCGCTTCCATCCCTTCAATTACAGAAGCCGGTGGTGCCGCCCCTGCGGTCATCGCTTTAACCGTATGGTGAATCTCAGCTTTTAGCGCCGGATCTGCGTTATTCATCATGTTCAGCACAATCGGCGCACCACAGAAATGGGTCACTTTGTGGGTTTTTATCGCATCAAAGATAGGCTCTGCCCTGACATGCCGTAGACTAACACTCACCCCCGCCGTTGCGGCCACCGTCCATGGGAAACACCAACCATTACAGTGGAACATGGGTAGCGTCCATAGATAAACAGGATGCGCATCCATATTCCAAGACAACGCATTACTCACCGCATTCAGATGGGCACCGCGATGGTGATACACCACGCCTTTGGGGTTGCCGGTTGTGCCTGAGGTGTAGTTGAGTGAAATGGCCTGCCATTCATCGTCTGGCAATGTGTACTGATAATCACCATCGCCTTGTGCTAAAAAGGTTTCGTAAGTGGTCTCAGTGATACATTCGCCATGTGGATAGAGCGGATCATCAATCGCAATCACCAGTGGGCGGTGTTTGATCATTTTTAACGCCCGCTTAGCGACGGCTGTCATCTCTTTGTCGACGATAAAGACTTTGCTTTCTGCATGTTCGAGGATAAACGCGACGGTTTCCGCTTCCAGCCGGGTATTAATGGTATTGAGAACGGCACCTGTCATCGGCACGCTAAAATGCAACTCAAAGACTTCAGGTAGATTGGGGGCCATTACTGACACCGTATCACCCAGCCCGATGCCGGCTTGACTCAATGCCGAGGCAAATTGACGACATCGCTGATCCACTTGCTGCCAACTCCAACATAAATGACCATGAACGCTAGCCGGATAATCTGGATAGACGCTAGCGGCTCGCTCAAGGAAAGAAAGTGGACTCAGTGTTTGATAGTTGGCTGGACTTTTGTCCAAGCCAAGTTCATAGATGTTACTGGCTGACATAACGCGCTCCTTGCTGACTTTGTCTAGATAACTAGATCAACCTAGCATGTCATCAAGCTTGCGCTATTCAACTTAAGTCGATAAGGCGGCGATAACGCAAAAAAGGCCCAGCAATGCTGAGCCTCGGTAATTAATGATACGTGAAGTTAGAAGTGTAATGACGCGCCGAGTATGACTTTGCGCTCTTCGCCCAACGTGGTTTTATTTTGTACACCACCGGCGAGATAGCTTTCGTTGAAGAGGTTTTCAACATTCACACTCAGTTTCAAGTCCGTTTGTTCACCGGCTTTGATGGTATGGCCCACACCTGCATTCACTGTAGTGTAACCTGGCTTATGATAGGTATTTTTAGTATCGCCATAACGATCACCGACGTAACGCGCACCCACGTTCACATAGGTTTGGTTATCGACATCATAGCGAGACCAAATGCTGGCGCCCCACTCTGGTGTGTCAGCAGGCTGTTTGCCATCGTTCGCAAGATTGAACGGGTCTTCGATGCGTGCATCTAAATACGTCGCTGAGCTATGCACTGACCAACTGTCAGTCACTTGACCGGCAAGGCTGACCTCAACCCCTTTATGCGTTTGTTTACCTAATTGTGTAGTGCGTGAAGTAAGACTGCCTTGTCCGGTGATTGCCTCTTTGATCACTTTATTTTCTTGTTCAATTTGGAACAAGGCGGCACTAAATAACGCTTGGTCGTTCAATAACGATTGTTTATAGCCGAACTCGTAAAGCTTACCCTTCACCGGCTTTAGTGCCATGCCGTCATTGATATCGGTATCACTATCAACCGGATTTTTTGGCTCAAAGCTCTCGGAATAGGTCACGTACAGGGTTTGTTCCGGCGATGGATGATACATCACCGCGGCTTTAGGCAACACGTTATAGTACGTATCCGTCTCGTTATCCTCGCGATCGTAGCGAAGCCCTGCAAGCAGCTGCCATTGTGGATTCAATGTCATTAAGTCTTGCGCATAAAAGCCAATGGAATCAGTAGGCTCAGGATCACGCGGAGTTGCTGTGCCATAATGGATGTCCGGCTCTGGATACGCACCACCAATCACGGCGGTTTGGTTTTTCTCCATCACACGCTGACCGACATAGTCATTACGCAGCGCATTGGTGCCAATCAGCACTTGGTGATCGATATTTCCGAACTGAAATGCACCGGTGACATCAATATAAGCCGTATCCAGTACCCAATTGTCGTGACGGTCCATGGCAAAGTATTTGAACGATTGGGTATTGGCGTCGTACGTTTCGCGCTGTCCGAATCCTTCATGGTAATGACGTTTGTAGTCTTGGCGATTGTAACCTGCTTTGACTTTCCAATCCGGCGTTAATTGGCTGACGATATCGACTCCGTAGTTCTCGACATCAATGTCCATGAAAGACCAAGGCGCTTCCCAGATAAACTGGCTACCCAGTTGCGGTTTACCATTGATGATGTTGGCGCCGTTATCGCTGCTACTGTCATCAATCACACGATCATAATGAAGAGAAAGCTGGGTATCGGGCGTGATGTCGTAATCTAGCATCAAGCCAGCAATTTGGCGGTCGAGCTCAGGTTCACTGCCATCTAAATAGCGACGTGATGAGCCCTCGCTTTGTTTCGATAGCACCATCCGGCCACGTAACGTGCCGCTCTCGTTGAGAGAACCCGACGCATCGGCGACGGTGTGTTGATAATCGTTAGTACCGATTTTCTGGCTGATTGACGCTTGGAACGCAGCTGTTGGTCGTTTGGTGACCATATTCACCAGACCGCCCGGTGCGGACTTGCCATAGAGCAAACCTGCTGGCCCTTTTAATACCTCAACGCGTTCCATCAGCTCAACAGGATGTCGATAATAAGACCATTGCTGCTGGCCATTACGCAAGTAGCCTGTTCCGGTATCAAGTTCAAAACCACGTAGCATGAAAATCTCACGATTGCGGTCCGTACCACCTACACCAATGCTGGCGTCATTTACCAACACATCTCCTAATGTCGTGGCGTTTTGCTCTTGAATCAGCGTTTGGTCCATCACAGCCACTTGGCCCGCTGTTTCTAGTTGGCTGACATCCATTCGCATCGCCGTTTCATTGCTATTAGCTTTAAAACGTACCTGATGGCCTTCAACCACATAGACTTCATCAACGGGTTCAGTCGGGTTGGTTGCAGCTGCACTGGCTAGGGGGGACAGTGCGACAGCCACAAAAACGGCAAGGGGGTGTTTTTTCAACATGAGACTTCCTATAGCTAACGATTATTTGAACGCATCGGAACATAAACGATAACCAGTCTCATTTCTATTTATTTTCATTCATACGCAACTGTTTGCGCTTTTTTTCGTCAATATTGTATAAGTTATGTTACAATTCTTCGAGGTTTCATCAACTTACTGATGATCCACCGTTTGATACCTTCGGCCTATACCTTGTAGCCAACGAGCGAGATCTTGCGTGGCTATGACCCAAGTTTGATCGTGACAAAAAGGCTGACACTCCACCGCTTGGACTTGCCATATTTCATTCGCGATCACCAGACTGACGCGATGCTCAGGATCGTTCATTACATCAAATACCGATACGGCACCTGATTGTGCCTGCAAATAGGTGTCGAGTTGCTGCGATGAGGCAAACGATAGGCGAGACGTCCCCAAGGCTTCACTCAATCCGGCTAAATTGACGGTGGCTTTGCCCGGTAATACCACCAAGAAAAAGCGCTTTCCCTTTCTATCCTTCAACAACAAGTTCTTGGTCGGGTTTGCATCAGTATGCAAACCGAGCGCGTCTGCTTGTTCACACGTATAGACAGGCTGATGACGGTATATAGTTACTGAAATACCGTGCACATTGAGGCTTTGAAGCAGCGCAGCCTGTTGACCTGAAAGTGGTGGATTACCCGTCATAACGATCCTATTTGAAAATAATGTTGACGAAGTTTTTCTATCTCGCCACGTTGCGCTGCGGACACAAGATAGTTGTTTATCAACACGACCAAATCATTCGCTTGTGGCGCATAACGGCTGATCTGAGCATGAAATGCTTTAGGGTTAGGTAGAGAGATATAGGCAAGATCGCGTGAAAATTGATAAAGCCCCAAGCGAATGCCACCCAATACAGGCTCGATTTCACTGGCAAGAAAGCGGCACCGCCCCGCTTCCAACATCCGCAAGGCTTGCTGCAAGGTATTGGCTTCAAACCTCGGCTTAGGGTTATCGCCAAAGCCGGCATAATTGTAGCCATTCACACCACACACAGAGCCTGATATGGGTAAGGTTGGCTGAGCGGAGGTCGTTGGATCACCGATGTACAAATAGCCGAGAGAGATAGAATACAAGGGCGCTGTCAGTCGACTGTACTGTGCACGCTCGGGTTTATAGCTCGCATCCCAAGTCAGATCGCAGCGACCCGACTCTCGCGCCAATTCATGCTGCACGCGTGCCCAAGGCATCAAGACCAGTTGATAAGTAATGTCATTGCTCTCTAGAGCAGACAACACCAAGTCTGTGGCAAACCCCGTTAAAGTGTCCGCTTTTTGCTGACGCGTTTCTCCCTGCCAATAGGTGTATGGCGGCCAAGGGCTACCGTCACCCACACAAACCTTGAGTGGCTCTGAGGTCGATGGTGCGGCCCATAGTTGAAAGGAGAAAAGAGTTAGCCAAATCGCAATACACGCTTGTGTCCAATGGGTCATCCAACCACTCACTATGTTGACTCGCTACGCTGTCTATAAGACTAGCATGCCCTCTCGATCGACATGGTCAAGCGCTTTGCTATTTATTCGGACGTTGCGGTTAACGACAACGAAAGCGTGAGAACCGCATCTCGGCTGCGCCCTGTCTCCACAAACCCCAGCGCTTGATATAATGAAACAGCTGGATTTTCTGCAAAAACACGCAAGGCTAAATGCGCATAGCCAGACGTTTGCGCATAAGCGATCGCCCAAGCGATTGCCTCGCGGCCGATCCCTTGCCGCTGCTTACTCGGCTCTATCTGTAAATCGCGGATAAAAAGCGTTTCACCGTCTGCCTTCAAGCGAATTACGCCACAACGCTTTCGCTCATGGCGAATTTCATAATTATCAAAAACTCGCCAACTTTCCATAAACATCTGTGGGTTCCAAGCGATTTTTCTCGCTTCATAGTAAGGGGCCATATTCTCTTGGGTCAGCTTTTGGCTGTAACTGGCATCCGTTGTCGGACCAATCGCAACATCCATGTCGTTCTCCTCTTATCCACGCTTGGCTAAACGCGCTTTAACGGCACTCACACCTTGCCAATCTTCCAACTCTTGTTCGGGGTGCTCGGCTCTAAATTGCTGATACAGCGCAATGCCCTGTGGATCTTCCAGCACATCAACCATCACCCCTTTCTCTTGCAGCATCATCTCGTTACCGCTCGCACTGGTGATATCCCCTACCACCACTCGAGAGAAACCGCGCATGGTGATCAATGCCGCACACACATCGCATGGGCTTAAACTGGTAAACAAGGTTGTTTGGCTAAAATCAATTCGCCCAGCATCACGTATCGCCGCCGTTTCACCGTGGTTGTAAGGGTGATTTTCTTGCACCAAGGTGTTGTGTCCTTTACCCACTATATGACGTGTTTCATTGTCAATAATCACCGCGCCGATGGGGCATCCTCCTTCCTCAGCGCTTTTTTGGGCTAGCAGCACCGCAATGCGCATCAAGTCCGCATCAGTTAGTTTTTGGCTGAAGCTGTTATCCACCAGCACCGGCAAACTGCGCGTTGGCATATGCGCCATGGCACGCAGCGCTGCTTCGTTCACCGTGCTGTTTGCATTGAGTAGCATCCGCTTTCTCCTCATCCTCTCTGACAGATAACGTTAGACTGCGTCATACCACAAGATCATCAATTTACTCGCAATTAATGAACCAAACAGTGATAAGGTTTGTATTGGTCAATTCGATATTTGTTATTGGTTTAATCGACCTTTTGCGCCTTCGTCTGTACTTGTTAGCCAAGGGTGGTGATAGCAACTCTGTTCAGGGATTTTTATGATAAAACGTTTGATTATTATGTTAGTCGCATGTGGGCTCGTTTTTGGGGGAATTTTTGCTTACAAAGCAGTAGGCAATCATTTTATGAACCAATTCTTTGACAACATGCCTGCCCCCACGGTCACCGTGACGGCCACCACAGTCTCAACCCACCCATGGCGAGAACAACAAACCACCATTGGTAGTTTTGCGGCCATTAATGACACCCAGCTAACTACCGAGGCAAGCGGCATCGTCAACAATATCTTGTTCGACAATGCGACATCGGTGAAAAAGGGACAATTGCTCCTCACGCTAGATGCCAGCGTTGATGAGGCAGAATTACGTCGGCTCGAGTCCGTCGCAGAGCTTGCTCAACTTGAGTTGAGACGCTATCAACGGCTGTTTAAAGATAAAAATGTCTCTGAATCTGAGCTAAAGCGCAAAGAAAGCGAAGCCAAACAAGCGATTGCCGCTGTCGACAGCCAAAAAGCGCGCATTGAGCAAAAGTCATTAACCGCGCCTTTCGACGGCATCATTGGCATCCGAGAAGTCAGTCTTGGCCAACTCATTGCGCCGGGGACAGCCGTTGCGACACTCACGTCAGTGACCCCCATCCACCTCAACTTTACCTTACCCGAGCAGCAGCTCAGCACGCTGGAAAATGGCCAAACCGTTTCTGCCACGATTAGCGCACAGCCCGACGAGGTCTTTACCGGCACAGTGACTGCGATTTCGCCGGTTGTGACGCCCTCGAGTCGCAGTGTCGACATTCAAGCCACCTTTGACAACCCAGATGCCATTTTACGGTCAGGCATGTTCGCACGCGTGAGTCTTGATCAAGGTGAAGAAACGCAAAATGTCTTGCTGGCACCACAAAGCGCGATTCAATTTAATCCGTATGGCAACGCAGTCTTCGTGATCCAGGAGAAAGACGATGCATTAACGGTACAACAGCGCTTTGTGCAAACGGGCGCGCGCCGCGGTGACATGATTGTGATTAAAGAAGGTCTTCAACCCGGTGACCGTATCGTTACCTCCGGCCTCCTCAAGCTCCGTAACGGCAGCAACATCAAGATCAGTGACAATGAGCGTGTTCAGCCGAGCGAAGATCTTGATCCCAACGTTGTGAATCAATAGGAGCCATTCGATGCGATTTACCGACGTCTTTATCAAGAAACCCGTCTTGGCCTCCGTGGTGAGCCTATTCATTATCTTGCTCGGCTTACGCGCCATCACGGACATGAATGTGCGTCAATTCCCCGAGATCAAAAATGCAGTGGTCAGTGTCTCTACCACTTATATCGGTGCAGATGCCGACCTGATTCAAGGGTTTATCACCACGCCGTTAGAGCGTGAAATTGCTGCCTCTGAAGGGATTGATTACTTAGTCTCGACTTCAACCGCCGGTGTGAGCACCATTGAGGCCTACTTGCGTCTGGATTACGATCCGAATGAAGCACTCACACAAATTGCCGCACAGGTGAATAAGGTGCGCTCTGAGCTACCTGATGATGCCCGTGAGCCCGTCGTTACCCTGCAGGTGGGGGAAACAGTCGCGGCTATGTACCTCGCGTTCTACTCTGACGTCCTCACTGACAATCAAATTACCGATTACTTGGTCCGGGTGGTCGAGCCACAACTGTCGACGATTCCCGGTGTCCAGCGTGCTGATGTGTTAGGTGCCAGTAGCTTTGCGATGCGGATCTGGCTCGACTCGGTCAAAATGGCCGCTTACGATCTCACAGGCACGGATGTGATTGCCGCCCTGCGCAGCAATAATGTGCTTGCTACGCTGGGGCGCACCAAAGGCCAAGACGTGGCGATTGATTTGAACGCTGCCACCGACATTCATGACGTTAAGCAGTTTGAAGATTTGGTGATCAGCAGTGATGGCCAATCTGTTGTGCGATTGAGTGATGTGGCGACCGTTGAGCTCGGCGCCGAAAGTTACCAAACGTCGGTGAACTTTAACGGGCTTGATGCCACCTTTATCGGCATCGAAGTCTCGCCAGATGCCAACGCGCTGGATGTGATTGAGGCGGTGAATCAGGTGTGGGATGCCGACATTACCACCCAATTGCCTCAAGGGTTATCGGCCTATATCGCCTATGATTCAACCGAGTATATTGATAACGCCATTGATGAAGTGGTGATATCGATTATTCTCGCCCTAGCCATCGTGGTGTTTGTCATCTATGGCTTTTTGGGGTCATTACGCTCAGTGGTTATTCCTGCGGTCGCGATCCCCGTATCGCTCATCGGCACCTTCTTTTTAATGTGGCTACTAGGATTTTCCATCAACCTCCTGACACTGCTTGCCATGGTGCTTGCAATCGGTGTGGTGGTCGATGATGCGATTATCATGCTTGAAAACGTGCACCGCCATATCGAAGAAGGCAAAAGCCGAACACAAGCTGCGCTTGAGGGCGCGCGCGAACTGGCGTGGCCGATTATCACCATGTCGACCACCTTGGTCGCGGTATTCCTGCCCATCGGCTTTGTTGGTGGCTTAACTGGGGTACTGTTTGTTGAATTTGCCTTTACCCTCGCCGCATCGGTGATCTTATCCGGCGTGGTGGCGCTTACGCTCTCGCCTATGATGTGTGCCTATGTGCTTAAGCCCTATCAAGCGGACAAAGCGACCCAAGAGCGCTCCCTTGAGCACTGGCTGGATAAGCAGTTTGACCGATTGCATCATCGCTACCAACGCACACTCCATAGCTTGTTGAATACCAATGCGGTGATCCTCACGTTTGGCGCGATTGTTTTAGTGTCTTGCTATTTCCTGTTTATCACCAGTCCTTCTGAGCTTGAGCCCGCTGAAGACCAAGGGTTTGTGTTCTCCATACTCGAAGCCGACAGCCAATCCACGCTGGATGCGTTGTCTGCCAGTACTGACGAATTAAACCGACTGATTGACGATGTACCAGAAATCGACAACGTCTTTATTATCAATGGCTCTGGCGGCACCAATAACGCAATCGCGGGTATTGTACTTGCGCCATGGGATGAGCGAGAGCGCAGTACCCAAGCGATCTTGGAAAACGAGATTCAACCCTTTATGGACAGCCAACCAAGCTTAAGTAGCTTTGCCTTGGTGCCTCCTTCACTGCCATCTCCGGGCGGCGGCACACCGGTTGAATTTATTATCGGTTCAACACAACCCTTTGAAGCAATTAATGAAGTCGCGAACAATATCGTAGTCAAAGCGATGCAAACGGGGCGGTTTATCTTTGTCGATACCGATCTGAGCATTGACCGCCCCAAACAAACCGTCAACATTGACCGTGAAAAGGCGGCTTTGATGGGCGTGAGCATGCAACAGCTTGCGGCAGATATGGGCTCACTGTTATCTGGTGCGGATGCGGGACGCTTTTCACTTGAAAACCGCTCTTACCGAGTGATCCCCCAAGTTGCACGTAATGAACGTCTCACGCCAGAACAGTTGCGCCAGTTTTATACCCGCAACCAAGACGGTGAATTGGTTCAGCTATCAACGTTAGTGACCTTAGAAGAAAGTGTGCAGCCCCAAGCATTGCGCGGTTTTCAGCAGCTGAATGCGGTGAAAATTTCTGGTGTACCGCGCCCTGGCGTGCCCTTGGGGGAAGCGCTGGGTGTACTCGAAGAGATTGCGGCGACAGAATTGCCAGCAGGCTTTAGTGTCGATTATGCCGGACAGTCACGCCAGTTTATGAGCGAAGGCCAGCAACTGGTCGTGACCTTCTTCTTTGCTTTAATCGTGATTTTCTTGATCTTGGCGGCGCAGTTTGAGTCGTTTAAAAACGCGATCATTATTTTGGTCACCGTGCCAATGAGTGTCTGTGGCGCGCTGATATTTATCAGCCTCGGCTTTACCACCTTGAACATATACACCCAAGTCGGCTTACTCACCCTCGTTGGTCTGATTGCCAAACACGGGATATTGATCGTCGAGTTCGCCAACCAGCTCCAACAAGAAGGACGGAGCAAACGTGAGGCGATTGAAGAAGCGACCGCCATCCGTTTACGCCCTATCTTGATGACCACGGCAGCGACGGTGCTCGCCATGATCCCGCTCTTGATTGCCTCAGGCGCCGGCGCAGGGGCCCGTTTTGCTATGGGGCTGGTGATTGCCAGTGGGATGACATTGGGCACCTTGTTCACCCTGTTCGTGGTGCCTGCCATGTATCTGTTCTTAGCCAAAACCATCACGCCGGCATCCACCGAGTTATCGCCAGCGAGCACGCACCATAGTGATTAATCGAAAAATCGTACCCATTGGGGCCACTGAAACGTGGCCCCTTTTATATCGAAATCAGCCCTTTTATGCCTGATTACGCGCTAAGAGGATGTAAAACGCGCGAGGACGAATTCCACCAACAATCGAACGCGCAAGGGCACTTGTTCTCGGTCTCGATAGAGCAAAAATAGCGTACGCGCTCGACTGCACCATTGCGGCAACACGCGCTGTAATTCGCCCTGTTCTATCAAAGGTAGCGCGGAATAATCAGGAATATAGCCGATGCCAAATCCGGCTTGCACCGCATGGGTTAACATTTCAATTTCATCCACTTCGGCACGTATGCCCGTGGTGGCTTGATAATCAAACGCCTCCCCCGTTTGATGGTGTGTGAGCTCCCAAACCGTCATCGGATGACAAATCACCACCGGCTGACCACTCAGATCATTGGGTGAGCGCACGTCGTGATAGTCACTGTCAGGACTGGCACACAAAATGAAGTGAATATCGGTGAGCGGCCGTGCAATCCAATTTTCTACCACTGGATTCCCGACTCGAAACACCACATCCATGCCTTCCGCTTCAATATCTATCAAGCTATTGGAAAAGTTAAGATCCAGTTGAATCTCGGGGTACTCACGCATAAAGTCGAAAAAGACGCAGCGTAAAAACTGCTTACCGGCATTGATCGGTGCGCTAATACGAATTTTGCCTTGGGGGTGATGTTTCTCACTGACGAGATCATCATTGAGTGCCTGCAACTCATCGAACAATCCTGCGGCACGATCAAAGTAGCGATGACCAATTTGGGTCAGCGAGATACGATGTGCATCGCGATTGAGTAAACGCAGAGCAAGATCCTGCTCAAGCTGGCGAATACGACGACTTAGGGTGGATTGCGGCATGGCAAGCTGCTGCGCTGCGGCTTTAAAGCTCCCTAGCTGCGCCACGGTACAAAAACAGCGTAAATCGTCTAACGAATAGTTAGGTTTCATATTTGGAATCTACCGTTCTGATATTGCCGGTTTATTCATATTTTGAAACTTATACACTAGCGCACATCACTCAACAAGTCAGGTCTTGCTATGACAACTACTGCTTCACTGTGGAAAGCCATTGCCCTTCTCATTTTATGTGCCTTTTTTTGGGGCAGCACTTTCCCAATTGGTAAAGATGCGCTGAATGAAGTGAATGCGCTCACCTTGGTCTTTTGGCGCTTTGCCGTCGCCGCAATTTGTCTAAGTTTTTATCTTAAGCTCACCCGAACCCGCGTCCCCACACTCAGCGCTAAACAATGGCTGTGGGCGACTACCGTCAGCGCCGTGGGGATTGGCGGTCTTAACCTCTGTTTGTTCACTGGGCTCGAGTACACCCAAGCGACCAATGGGTCATTAATCATGGCGCTCAGCCCGTTGGTGACTTCACTTATCGCCTGTATCGCGATTCGCGCATTGCCGCGTAAAGGGCAAGTTTTCAGCTTGGTGGTAAGTTTATCGGGCGTGCTCGTGGTAATCACCAATGGTCAATGGCAGATGCTCAGCCAATTAAACTTTAACCAAGGCGATCAGATGATTTTCACTGGCATGTTTGCATGGAGTGCATACACCTTCTTCAGCCAAGGCATTGGCCGTTGGATGCCGGTGATCCCCTACACGTTTTTGGGCATGCTGAGTGGCGCAACCGTCATTGGCATCATGTGTGCGCTTACACCAGAGGTTCATCCATTCGGCGAAGTCTGGGCTGCAAGTCCGCTGGCCGTTTCCGAACTTCTTTATATCGGTGTACTGGGTACCGTCGCCGGTTACTTACTCTGGCTCAACGGCGTGCGCCATCTAGGTTCAGCCAATGCAGCACTCTTTTTTAACTTTGTGCCTGTGTTCGCGGTACTCACCGCGTTTTTGATGGGACAAGCCGTGAGCCAACTTCAGGTGGTGGGCATTGTGATTGTGATCGCTGGGCTGTTGCTGCCACGCCTCCCTCACCCACGCCATTGGCGCGTTGCTCGCGTCGCGTAGTCGTACTGGTGTAATACAATTAAATGTTAATGGGGAGCGTACCATGGAGTCATGGCCACAATGCGCTGCCCATTATTGGTATGCACTATCTTGCAAACCGAGTAACGCTATATGGGCGCATGTCGACGTCCGGGGTTTCTCCATCCATCATTTGCCCTAATAATTTCCCGGTGACTGGCCCTAAGGTAAACCCTTGGTGTCCGTGACCAAAGGCGAGCCACAGCCCTTTTCGTTCGGGTGCCTCACCTATCACCGGCTTCATGTCGGGCATGCATGGACGCCCCCCTTTCCATGGCGTTTCATCAACACGTTCACCGATCGGATACAAAGCCCGCGCTTCTTGCTCGGCTGCTAGAAGCTGACTCTGATCCATGGGCGCATCCAAGGCGGTTAGCTCTGCGCCCGTAGTTAAACGGATACCTGCACGCATAGGTGCCAGTAAATACCCCACTTCGGCATCCATGATCCAATGATTAAGCGGCTTTTTCTCATCGCATTGGTAATGCATATGATAGCCACGCTTGGTAAACAGAGGCACCTCTAGACCTTGTTGACGCAACCAGTAAGAGGACCAAGGGCCCATTGCCATTACCACATGATCAGCTTGCAGACGCTCTTGATCGGTTTCAATCACCCATTGTTCACCAGTTTGTTGCAGTGATTGCAAGTTTGCGAGCTTTACCTCGCCGCCCTTAGCGATGACATCGTCGGCATAAGCCTTAACCAAGGCGCCAGGGTCAGTGACAGTCCAGGGTTGCTTCCAGTGGATCGCCCCTGCAACCGAAGCGGTTAAACCGGGCTCCATTCGCGCCACTTGCTCACCATCCAGCACCTGGTATTCCACGTCGTAAAGCGCCTTATCTGACGCAGCTCGCGTACACTCTTCGTCTAGGGCTTTTTGGGTACGGAATAGCTTTAGGTAACCCTCTTTGCGGATCAATGCCCCCGCTTGCGCAGATGTAATCATCTCCTCATGAGTCTCTAGAGATTGCATGATTAACGCCGCATACTCTGGCACCAATTGTTTGTATTTACTCTCACTGGAACAGTGCCAATACTGTAATAACGGATGAGCTGCTCGGATCACACTGGTGGGACGGTAGCGGATGTCGACGGAACGATTCGGCAATACGCGCAACAAGGTGGCAAGATCGCGGGGAAATGCGTAGGGCCTAACTGCTTCGCGCTGAATAATCCCGGCATTACCAAACGAGGTCTCTTGCCCTGGTGCCACCCTATCAATAACAGTGACATCGTAACCTCGGTTTAAAAGGTGCCACGCCACCGACACACCGACCATGCCTGCACCTAATACCACTACCCGTTTTGCCATACTTCGCTCCCTGAATACCTTGAAATTATGTTTTTATTGTTCTTTGCTTGTCATTGTGCGGTTGTGTGCTTTTTGCTCATAAGTTACAAGCTTTTAACCGATGCAGGTAGAGGTATTTGACAATCAATCTCACACTTTTTCGACCACCCCGTCCCTTTCAGATGAGCTCAAGCAAGTAAGTCTTTGTCAATGAAACAATTCATTATTCTTACTGATTCCAGCTAGCTAGCGCACACTTCCAGCAGAGAAACAGGGACACGTGGTTACTATTTACACCTAGCTATGTGACAGTGATGACACACATTCGACGTAGAAGGAAGCAATATGGCTGACTATGATCCAAACAAAGGCTTCGTCGCCATCCTGGGATGGAGCCTAAATGCAATTGATGCGATTAGCCGTTTCGATCGTAAATATGTCGTTGTTGCCCCGACATGGGCAGAAGAGTACGCCAAAGAACATGATATTCCCTATTTGCCGTGGGATTTTGAGCGCCTCAATGATCGCTCATTTGAAATTGCCACCACCTTGCAAGAAATGGGTGTCGATGTCGCCATTCCACTGTTCGAAGAAACCGTAGAGTGGGCCGGCGCCATTAACGCCGTGCTGCTTAAAAACCCCAAATTGATGGGACAGTCACTTCTCTTTCGTGATAAGTCCTTGATGAAACGCCGTGCACAAATCGGTGGTATTCGGGTTGGAATCTTTGAAGAAGCGCAAGATAAATCCGACGTGGTGCGTTTTCTACGCCGGGTTAACCAAGCGTTGCTAAAACTTGATGGCGACCCGAACGATCCCATTCACCTCAAAGCCTTTGACAAAGCTGGCTGCGAAGGCCATTGGATGGTGCGTGAGCCTGATGATCTCGATCGTGTCTCCGATGAAGAGTTTCCACTGTTGATGGAAAGTCACCTCGATGGTTGGGAGTTCGCGGTCGAAGCATTTATTAAAAACCGCAAAATCCAGTTTTTAAACATCTCCGAATACGTCACGCTCGGCTACTCGGTATTTGTTCCTGCCTCCCCCGAGTTGGAAAAGTATCGCGAAAAAGTGACTCAGGAAATCGAGAAGCTGATTGAAGCGTTTGATATTGATTTTGGCTTTATCCACCCTGAATACTTTGTGACCAACGATGGGCAAATGTACTTTGGTGAAGTGGCTTACCGCCCACCCGGTTTCCAAGGCTTTGAAATTATTGAACGCGTCTACGACTTTAACTGCTATCAAGGTATGGTCGTCGCCTTCGACCCACACACGACTGACGAAGAGCTAGAAGCCTTTTTCCCAACGCCTATCAAAGATGCAAAAGGGGTCGCGGGTACCTTTGGGGTCTATCCAAGACGCCGGGTAGTGAGTCAATTAGCCATTCCTGAAGAGACCGAGAACCACGAGTACTTTGAATTTCATGAGCTACAATCACCCATGGAAGGGAAAGTGCCTAAACGCAGTGCATTTGGCACACACTGGGGCTTGCTCCACTTTTATGGTGAAGATCCCCACGTTATGCGTGACTTATTAAAAGCACAGGAAGATCTTGATTTCTATGTCTAGCTTACTGAATAAGCTTGATCATGCCGTTGAACAACTTGGTCAAGTGAGTTCCATCGCCAAAGCGCGCCACCAATTTCACGTGATTGATATTTGTGGGCGTGTATTGGCGCAGGATGACGGCATTAACCAACTTTACTCTCGTATTGTGACCCTCACCGAAGCAGGCCTTTTTGAGGGCACAGATTGGGGCCAGCCTGAGTACTTAGTCGCGAATCTGGTGCCAGACACCATAGCCCACGCCGACAAAGCAACCGTGGTGCTAGATTGTCTCAGCCAGCTTCGGATGCTAGCTATCGTCCAGGGGAAGATCTCTTCCCCTCTGTTCTCTCAACAAGAAGCGCACCAGTTTCTTGCCAAGGTATTGAGCCTCAATTTATCGCTCGTGATGGGTCTCACCGACGAGTCGAGCCGTATTCGACTTGGTGCAACGGCCCCCGCCATTAGCACCCTATATCGTTTTATTCTCAGTCACCTGGGCTACGAAACCATTCTCAGTGAGCTGGTTGATGAGGTCTGGCGCGTGCTCGCGCAACGTCCTATCCAAGTCAACCCCATCAAGGCGATGATCAATCAGATCTCTATCTTAGTATCGCAGGAGCAGATTAACTTAGGTGAAGCCAAGCTTGGCATCGATCGTCTTGTGAGTGCGTTATACGGCCCAACCCAGGGCTGTTATGACGACCCAGGGCTAGATGCTTACTGTGAGCGTCTTGGAGCAATGGACAGCAATGCTTTACAGCAAGAGGCGTTGGGATTTGCACGTGCGATGCATGATGTCGGTTTAGCATCTGATTACCACGCCATATTTTTACGGTGGTTACTGGACAATGAGGGCAGCGACACACTCCCCACCGCGCTAGGTTTAAGTAATACTGGCTTAGACTGCCTAGTGACCTATCGTCAGCTGGTGCATACACTGATCCAAGAAGCAATCTATCCGCAAACCGCGCAAGCTGTGTATGGCTTGGCAATGATGCTAGAACGGGGTGTTCTGTTCGATGCGCCTGTCGCCCCGAGTCTGTGGCGTCAGATTCATCTCAACCTACACCCAGACGTCGCCCATACACTGACCTTGGCCTTTGGTGAGCAACTCCCCGCTCGCGTTCATCTGTTAGCGGGTGTCATGTCAGTGCTTGGCCAGCCGCTAGGTGTGGCTCAAGGCAACAACCCGACTTGCCAATCGGCACGTGCAATATCCATGTGGGCGTATAATGACCCTGATTACTTACTTAACTGTATCGTTCAAGTTGCTTGCAATCAGAGCCTACGCATGCATTTTGAAGGACAGTCGTTAGACTCTCACACCCTCTTGCAAGGTCTGAGCACTGCGTTACCATTTGATACAGACCCAGTGTCAGTTGTTCTCGTCCCGCATCTGGACAAACTTTATATTGAAATGGGTCGACTGTGTGTTAACCGTGAGCAAGACCCGCATAAATGGATCAACCCAGAGTTTCATGGTTGGTACGTGGGGCGTGAGTTCATGATTGCCGTTGACGTTAAAACAGGACAACTCAAAGAGTTTGATAGTTTTATCGAGCGCTTCTACCGCAGTTATCATCCGCTTTATAACGGCAACATACCCGTTATACACCCCCAGCCGGTTGGGATCGCCGTCACTAGCAGCCAAGGTCGATTTGTCGGCTGGCACGCGATAACCTTGATACGTATCGCCCTTGACCAAGACAGCGTCATGCGGGTGTATTTCTACAACCCCAATAATGACAGCGGCCAGGACTGGGGGCATGGCGTGGTGGTGTCAACGCAAGGGAAAGGAGAGCAATACGGGGAAGCTTCCCTGCCCTTTGAGCAGTTTTTATCTCGACTATACCTGTACCATGATGACACGATTCAAGTCGGTATAAAGAGTCCTCTACCCAGTGAAGCTCTCAATGAAATCAAACGCATGGCGCTTGAAAGCTGGGCACAAGATCGCGTAGAAAACAACCCAAACATCGCTGTTAACGGCTAACAACCAGCCTGTTCAGTGCTCTCGGCATCACTGAACAGGTGTTTAATATTTATCCCCTCAGACCTTTAATTGTCAAAGGTTTATCCCCATCTCTTATCTAGAGTCGATAAAAATGAGGCTAAAAAACCATGGATGCGCCACATTCACCACTGAAAACACCGCCTCAGATCTCAAACGCTAAGGGAAATACGCGCCGCGTAGGCGTTGAGATAGAGCTCAGTGGTCTAGAACTTGATACCATCACCCAATTAGTAGCTGACTTTTTCTCTCTTAGCGTTAAACGTGGTGGCCGTTATGACCGTCGCTTGGACGGAGACAAAGCCGGAGACTGGGTGGTTGAGCTCGACTATGCCAAGCTCAAGCGCTTAGGGCAAAGCGATCGTAGTGAAAACACCATGACCAATCGACTGGATCAATCCGCCGAAGATCTATTGGCATGGGCGGCAAAAGCCTTTGTCCCCGTGGAAATTGTCGGCCCTCCTCTGCCACTTGACCGCCTGCAAGAGGTAGACCAACTCATTGCTCATCTCCGTCAGCAAGGAGCCGAAGGAACCGAAGACAGCCCAGTTTATGCGTTTGGCATGCAGCTTAATCCAGAGCTGCCTGATCTAACCGCCAAAACGATTTGTGCGCACTTAAAAGCATTCTTATGTTTGTATGACTGGCTTTTAAAGCGAGCTGATATTGATCTATCTCGGCGTCTAACCAACTATGTCGACCCGTTTCCCAAAGCATACGTTGAGCGTGTATTAGCCAAGGACTATTGGCCTGACCTCAACACCTTGATTGATGACTACCTTGTTGATAACCCTACTCGTAATCGTGCACTGGATATGCTGCCCTTATTCACTCACCTTGATGCAGAGCGAGTGAATAAAGTCATTGATGATGGGCTCACACAAGCGCGGCCCACGTTTCATTATCGGTTACCGGATAGTAAAGTCAGCCAACCGAACTGGGGCATTCACGAAGCATGGAACGATTGGGTGGAAGTCGAAAAACTCGCCGCTGATCCGGCGCGACTGGACGCATGTTGCAAAGCCTATTTGGGCTATCTCAACGATCCATTAGCGCGTATCGTTAATAACTGGGCGGAAAAGGTGCACAATTTATGGATAGACCCGTCATCGCAATAACCGGCCCGAGCAAAGGCGCACGGCTGCCACGTTTTTTTGTTGCCGCGGCAGTCAAACTCTATGGTGGCAAGCCGTTACAACTACACCCCGGTACCGCGCTGGACCCAGACGCCTATCATGGCGTAGTGATTACCGGCGGGCACGATGTCGAGCCTGTTTTGTATGCTGCGGAGCCCGAGGTCAAACCCAACTACGATTCTGAACGCGATGCCCTGGAGAGTGCCGTTATCAAAAGCGCACTGGCAAGCCAAAAGCCCTTGCTGGGGATTTGCCGTGGTGCGCAACTTCTCAACATTTGCTTAGGCGGCACCTTGCACCAAAGCTTGCGCGAGCAACGTAAAAAAACCTCTCATCGCTGGACAATATTCCCGATGAAAACCTTGTGTATATTGCGTGATGTCAACGGCCACATCCAGCAACGGTTGGGGCAAGGCAGACTCAAAATAAACAGCCTGCACAACCAAGCGATTAACGCGTTAGGCGAGGATTTAACGATTAGCGCACGTGATTTAGATGGCATTGTACAAGCCATTGAGTCGCCCAACCGCCCCTATACACTGGGCGTACAGTGGCATCCGGAATTTTTGCTGTATCTTGGCTGTCAGCGTGCGCTGTTCAAAGGCTTAGTCGAGCACGCAACGCGCTTCCAGCAGCGACAAGCGGCATCTCAGTAAACATGTCTGTTAGTTGGTGAAAAACAAAAACGCCGAGGCACATTCGCTCGGCGTTATCAGGTAGCGATTAACGCTTAGACCGCGCGTTCAGTCGCTTCTCTATCTGACGTTTTTCCCACTTATCACCAAAGAGATCGACAATGCCCAGAGCACTGACACCGTGGCTGACCACGGCAATCCCCCATCCCAATGCGACCCACCAAGCCCAATAATAGCCTGGTGTGGTTAGCCAGTTGATAATAAACAAAATCGCCAGCACGACCACATAGTGCGTCAAATGAGAATAAAAACCGCCGAGGGCGCGGACGCGCTTGGCAATCGCTCTTTCTTCTGGACTCATTGAAGTATCTGCCTGCATGTCTGTCTCCTTTTGCAAATCAGTAATGTCGATATCAAACACAGCAGCCAACGATTTCAGCGACTCCAATCCGGGTTTGTGGCCGCGTTCGATACGTTGAATCGTCCGAACACTGAGCCCACTAAATTGTGCTAATTGGTCTTGCGACCACCCTTTTTGAACTCTGAGTACTTTCACGTTCATCCTTGCTCCTTTGTGCTCTTCCCTATCGACACTATGCAAAATGGGGGCGACATTACCACGACAGCGCCCCGACACCTTAACGACAGTTATTTAAAATCAATCACTTTAAAAACAAAAACCACCCAATAGCCAATCCACGTATTTCACCCTTAACAAAAGGTATCAATATACAAGGCTTCGACCTTATCGCGCGCCCACTGCGTTTTACGCAAAAATTTCAGCGATGATTTCATCGAAGGATCGTTGTTGAAGCAGTTCACGTTGATATGTTGGTAGAGGCCTGACCAACCATAATGTTCTACCAAACGGGTCAATATGGTTTGTAGGGTTAACCCGTGCAGCGGGTTATTAGGTTGTGTATCCATAAGGGTTCTCAGCAACTCGAGCACGCGCTCGTCAATAAAAGCGCTACTCTACGTGACGATATTGCAAAACGCGAATTTAACCACGGTAGCGCGCCAGCTTATAATCAAGGTTTAGCTGGTACCAAGGAAACCGTGTCACCGTGCAATATCATGTATCTTGAGTAAAAAAGCGTTCCATTCTCATGGTTCATTCCTGATGGTTAGGCAAGTTGACGCGATATAACGGGTTAACGGGCTGATCAACAAAGTAAGCCCAAACATGATCATATACAGCATGCTGATTTGGGTACGGCGCCAAGGCTTTTGCCTGATCAAGTGAGCACCAGCGAAACTCGGTGTGTTCCTCATTAAGCGTGATGGCTTGATTATCATCACACATCACCACAAATACAGGGATAAGCTCGATCACATTCACCGATGCTTCGTAAAACTGCTCCAAAAATTGCGCGTTATATAAATCAGCCACCGCTATCTGGGTTTCTTCGCTAAACTCACGGACGATGGCGTCCACTCCGGTCTCACCCGCTTCAATCGAGCCCGCAACATGGCACCAGAAGCCACCTTTCACTCGCTTCATCAGTAGCATTTTTGTCTCCCCGTCAATACGAGAGAGCGCTACGCCCGAGACCACGGAAGTATTCACAGGGATCATTATTTCTCCTCTGTTTCAAATGCCGCCACTTTTGCATAAACCACAGTGCTAGAAATCGCACCGCTCGGCAGGATACGGTCATTGATAAGTATCGCTTCTTGATGATACCCACAGCGCTCGGCTACCGCACGGCTGCGGGTGTTTTCGTAGGCGGTTTTGATTTCGACACGCTTGGCATTAAGGCCATCAAACGCGTACTGGTCTAGCGTTCGCACCGCTTCACTCATATAGCCAAGGCCTTCTTTAGAGCTCCGCAGCCAATAGCCTATTTCAAAATAAGGAATCGCGATGTTGCGGATAATTAAGCTGATCACACCCACCAGTTGCCCAGTCGATTTTTCAAAAATCGAGTAGCGTAACTCGTTAATGAACATGTCAAAGTTATCAATCGCTTGTTGGGTGTTTTCAATCGAGCTTGATTCGGTCAACGCGTGCGGCAGCCAATCCATAAAAGGAGCAAGGGTGTGCTGGCTTTCCAACACGGCTTCTAAAATGAAAGGCTGATGGGTCATATTAGGCGCCACCAGCAACAGACGATCACTGTCCAGTTGGTCCACGCGCGGGGAATCATCCATTAATGTCCACCCAGTACCGCGCCAATGATTCATTGAACACTTCGCCATTGATGATGTTTTCCAACATGCCGCCATTAGCTTCAATTACTTTACGCGATGCCGTATTGTCTTCATTCGCGGTAATTAGAGCGCGAGTGATCCCTAGCTTTCTCGCCTTGGGCAGCGCTAAGGCTAACATTTGCTTGCCGCATCCGCGTCCACGATATGACGGCGCAATATCGTAACCAATGTGTCCGGCTTCTTGAGATAGAAATGGCGTATTAATGTGATGGCGGATCCGAATCGCGCCAATGATTTGTTGCTCAGCATCAAGCAGCCAAAAATGACTACACGGCACATAACCTTTACGAAGGTTTTTACCCAATGCCTCATCCGATAACCGAGTCACGTAAGTGGGGAAATCGTCTTTCCCCGGCCGATAATAATCGGCATTATCGGGGTCAAACTGAGCAAAATCATCATAAAAACGTGTAAAGGCTGCTTGGTGATTGAGTGCGGGGGCGACTAATTCCATGTGCTTGTTCCAATTCTTGTCATAGAATAAGGCTATCTCATTGAAATTGAGAAATAAACACTTATTGATCGCCTGTCACCCCATCGCCTTAGCGCTCGCCACCTAGATGTGATTGAGTTGTTGATTGCCGCGCATCACTGCCAACGCATCACCGCATCAAACGTTTGACAATGTTGAACCGCTTGCTCCGCCTCTTGCAGATAAACTTGTTGGGCACTTGAGGTTGGATAGGTTAAATACTCGGAACATTTCGCGCTTTGACCGTTACCCACCACAATCTTGGCGCCCGGTTGCAAGGTGCACTGTACCAATTTATCGAGCGGCGACCATTGATAACAAATCTCATAGTCTTGGCGATAATCCGCCACCAAGCCAGACGGTTGTGATAACGACCACCAGTGACCAAACTGACTATGCGGGTTGGTGCTATTCCACGCGCGATATACTGTCACCCCTTCAGTCGCCTGATATACCTTGCCTTGGCAAAGCTTCCCTTCCAATGGCTGACCCAACGACGACGCCAGTAACGCTGGATCGTCCACAGCGACAAACTTGTCTGCCCATGCGCTTGGCAACGCCGTGCTACCGACACATTCTGCAGCGTTGGTCGTTTCATTATCAACGGGCGCACTGGTACACGCTTGCAGTGTCACCATCAGTGCGCCAAGTAGTGCTTTTTTCATCATCCTTGCTCCCATTCGTGTCGTAATATGGCGTAAACCACCGTATCCCACCACCGTTCTTTAAAGAAACGATGCTGATGAAAATGGGCCTCTTGTCGCATGCCAAGTGAACGACAAAGCTTGGTTGCAGCAAGATTATCGTAAATAGTCTCAGCGTATAACCGATGCACACCCAGAGACTCAAAACCAAAGTCGGCCAGCGCGACAGCCGCCTCTCTCATTAGCCCCGCGCCTTGCGCCTCTACAGCTAGGCCGCATCCGATGGAAGCTTGACGGTTGTCCTCAAGCCTTAAACCGACGGTGCCTATACATTTTTCTGATTGCTTGCAGATAACCGCTAACTGATAAGCCACGCGTGGATTTGTGTTGGCTTGTTCGATAAAGCGCGCGTGTAAGTCTCGGTATGCCTCTGGCTGGCAGTCCGTTTCGCTATAAAAACGCTGGTACTTCTGGTGTTGCGTTAAGTGAACAAACGCCTCTTCATCGCTCGGCTGCATGTCACGCAGCACAAGTCGACGTGTTTCAATCATAAACATCCTTGTCTCTCTTGTTGTTTTAGTTCAGCGCCTTGACCATGGTGGTGGCGCCTGAAAAGCCGACTAACCATTTTAGGTGCGGAAAGCGCTCTTCTTTAGTGGCGACAAAGCCTTTGGCTTGATAAAGCTTGCGGGCTCTGGGGTTGCTATTAATGACATCTAATCGAACGCTTTCAAAGCCATGTGCTTGAGCATAATCCACAATGGCATCCAATAATTGGGAGCCAATCCCCTGCCCGCGCACAGCGCTATCAACAGCAATGCCATCCATCACCAATTCATTGGGTGCCGCTTTACGCTCAAACAGCGCCAATACTGCACAGGCCCAAATGCCTTTAATGGGCCCCAAACTATCGATCAGTTGTTTTGCGCCCATACCCTGTGTCAACGCGCCGGCTTGAGTTTGAAACCCGGCCAACCCCACCACCTTGCCGTTTTGCATAGCAGCAAACGAAAAGTCTGGGACGAAACATCGGGATAGTATCGCCACGCGCGCTGCCTGATTAGGGATTGCCCGTGCGAACTTCATCCCAAACGCCTGCTCATACAACTCAGCGACCTGTTGTGCTTGCTCAAGCGGCCATCCTTGCCGGATCGCTATCTTCATTGGCTCCCCTCAGTCTTCCTCAATAAAAAACACCTACACACTTATCTTGACGTAAAGATTTTTAGAAACTATCTTTACATTAAGATAGATAATTAATCACAACTTAATCAGTTCAGCATGGTTTAACCACAAGCGTATGACAGCCACCCTTTTTACTGGCTATTGCGCGGCATAAGGACACACAGGAGTCATAACATGGAGACTAACGTAATGAATATAATCGTATTTGGTGCCACGGGCGATATTGGCAGTCGAATTGTGTCGGAAGCGTTGCAACGCGGCCATAAGGTCACGGCAGTGACACGTAACGAGGCGGCATTCAGCAAGCTACCCGACGGCGTAAAACCTGTCGCCGCCAATTTGAGCGATGCGGACAAGGTGGCATCGGTAATGGCTGGTCATGATCTTGCCATTACGGCGTTACGTCCACCGACAGGCGAAGAAGCACATTTACCCGTGTTAACCCAAGCAGTCGTCCAAGGCGCAGCCCACCATCAAATGCGCGTTCTGATTGTCGGCGGTGCCGCTCGACTGATGATTCCGGGCACTGACGGTGAAACCGTGTTAAACGCCGAAGGATTTCTCCCTGCTTCAGCGGTTGAGATTGCACGCGCGTGCCAAGTGCAATATGAGCAGTGCCTCGCCAGCCAAGATGTGATTTGGAGTTACCTCTCGCCTGCCGCCATGATCGCACCTGGTACTCGCACCGGTCAGTACACATTGGGGACAGACACCTTAGTGACAGATAGTGACGGACAGTCTCGCATTTCAATGGAAGACTTCGCGGTCGCCATGCTTGATGAAGCCGAAATCCCTAAGCATTTGCAACAAGCATTTACTGTGGGTTACCAATAATCAAAGTAAGAGCCAGCGGCCACGAATAGGTGCTGGCTTTCACTTTCCAGTATGTAACGCTAATCAGCCTCACTACTGAGCCACTGCTGTTTTTGCGTCACCTTGTCACAAATGTATTCACCAATCGGCATCGCAGAGGTCGCGGCTGGCGATGGCGCATTGCACACGTGTAAACTCCGCGCACTTTCGGCAAACAGAAAGTCGTGTACCAAGGTGCCGTCACTTAGCACCGCTTGAGCTCGGATCCCCGCAGGATAAGGCTTCAAATCCTTAGCTTTTATTGTCGGACAGTACTTATTGACTTGTTTGACGTAGCCCGGCTTCCACCACGAGTTTTTCAGCTCGACCAAGCCAGTCTTTAAGTTGTTGATGGTCACTTTCCAAAAGCCCGCAAACGTTAGCATTTGCCAGGTATCTTTTAGACTGAGATTGACCTTGCCATAGCCTTCTCGCTTCCAGCCTTGCACAGCGTTAGGTCCCACCGTAATGGAGCCGTCTATCATCCGCGTGAGATGGACGCCTAAAAAAGGTAAGTCGGGATCGGGAATCGGATAGATAAGGTGATTCACAAAGCCTTGGTACTGGTTCGCGAGTTGATAGTACTCACCGCGGTAAGGGATAATTTGAAACGCGGTCGGGATCCCCATCATTTTGGTCATTCTATCTGCCATCAACCCACTGCATGTCACCACAAATTGGCATTGAATCGTCAGGCGCTCCCCGCTTGCTTGGCAATGGAGAGTGACTTGTTCAGCCGCTTCGCTGGCTCCAATCACTTCTGTACTGAGTTGGGTGACACCACCGAGCGCTTCAAACTCACACACCATTTGCTCAGTCACCCGCCGATAGTCAACAATGCTGGTCGCGCGAACCGCAATGGCACCTAAGCCTTTAACATTCGGCTCTTCAGCATGAAGCTCCGCCGCATCCAGCCAGCGCACGTCGATATCATTAGTTAAGCAACGTTCATAGAGCGCCTGCATCCGAGCCATCTCTTGCTCGTTGGTGGCGACCAATAGCTTGCCGCAGTTTTCGACCGCAATACCGTGTTTGGCGCAAAACTCAATAGTCAGTGCCGCCCCTCGTTTACAGAAGTCGGCTTTTAAACTGCCTGGTGGATAATAGACACCCGCGTGGATCACGCCGCTGTTATGCCCGGTTTGATGTTGGGCAACGCTTGCCTCTTTTTCCACCAGCAGTACAGAGCAGTCAGGATAACGCTGTTTTAACTGCCAAGCCGTAGACGCGCCAACAATACCACCACCGACAACTACATAATCATAAACAGATTTCATACACGCCTCATGACACTGGCAGCTGAGATTGTTGCAACTGATACTTACGCCCACTAAAACCGGTACCGGAGGCTGGCTAGGCCATAGTGAAGCCAAGAAAAGTTATAGACTTCATCGTTGTCCGCCCCACCTTCTAGGGTGCGATATCCCAGAGCGCCATACCAGCCATCACCAAGGTGATACTCCAACATCAGCGCCGCATCAACCGCACGTCCCATGGGTGACCACGCGCCTTCCACATCCAAGATCAACGCCGCGCGATCGGACAGGCGATATTGCCCATAGCCATGCAGCAAGGGCACTATACCAACGTTGGATTTCGTTGCTTTTGTTTCACCTTGCGCGAGGGTGATTTCAGCATCTCTCACCAAGGCGGCGGCACCAACGCCCCACTGCCAAGGGCCATGATCGTAAAACGTCCAGCGGTATGTCGCACGATAGGTATTGAATTGATAATCCGCGTCAATCGCTTGCCCATCGGCAAAGCGCTGATCCTGAAACTGGATGCTTTTTGACAGCGTGCCACGACCATCGACAGATAGAGGCGCAAAGGTTAGGCGCACCGCGTGCTGGGGATTGAACTGATACGTGCCATACAAACGCAAGTAGGGCGTAGCGGATCGGCCGGTTAAATCGGTCATATCAAAGCGAGTGCCAGTATCTCCGGGGATGCTGACATCATTTTTGCTAAACGTCACCCCGCCGGTTTCAACGCGAAAATCCAACCCTTGCGCATAAGCCCCCGTTGATAGCCCCCCGACAAACAACACACTCATGATTCGAGCTGTCTGTTGGCACATCGTGTGCAAGTCTAAGCCTGCCCTAAGCCATTGTCGCGTATGACCAAACGTTGTGGTTCTGCCCTTTCTCATTGCGCTTTGCCCTTATTATCGGCGTCAATCGCAGCATACATAATATGCTGAGGCCCTGCCGCGCCGCCCCAGTACAGCTCGCCTGTATCAGTAAAGCCGCCTTTTTGGTAACAGGCTTTAGCGGCCGGGTTTTGACAGTTCACCGTTAGATACACCCAATTGAAATCACGATAATCAACGGGCAAATACTCAAGCAAGGCTTTAACCGCACCGGTACCTAAACCCTGCCCTTGATACCGCGCATCCACCACAAACATGCGCAGACCCAGCGTCTTTGGCGGACAAAAGTCGTACTGAGAGGCATAGTCGGTATCGAGTTTAAAAAAGCCTACCGTCTTGCCCGCTCGCTTGATCACATGGCGGTGAATGGTCTCACTGGTCTCGGTAAGAAATTCGTCTGCGGTGCCGGCAAATTTCACTTGTTGGTCGTGTAGGGATACCTGGCGAACATCGTCGATGTCCGCATCAGTCAGTGGAGCGACGCTTATCTTGTTGAGCTGACTAGTGGTGGTTTCTGACATACCAGTTCTCATCATCCTTGTTATTGGTATAGGGCTTGTGCGCTAGTCTTAGTGGTCAATAGCCCTAGCGGTCAATGCTGAGCACTCGAGGTTAGGAGCGCCGAACAACGCGCTGCTTCCATAAAAAGCGGACATAAAAAAGGGAGCCCCGCTACACAGCGCTCCCTATCATAGCGTGCCAGTTAGGTTAAATCACTGACAATTCGACCTTAATATTGCCACGCGTGGCATTGGGATACGGGCATACCTGGTGCGCTTGCTCGACCAATGACTGCGCGGTCTCTTTATCCAGATCACCCACAGACACTGCCAACTTCACGGCAATGCCAAAGCCGCCATCAATGGGGCCAATCGACACTTCTGAGTTGATGTGGGTGTCTTCCGGCAAAGTGACGCCTGCTTTACCCGCCACTAAACGAAGCGCGCCAATAAAACACGCCGCATAACCGGCGGCAAAAAGCTGCTCAGGATTTGTCCCTTCACCATCGTTTCCGCCCAAACCTTTAGGCGTGGAAAGCGCCACATCTAAACGTCCATCATCAGATTTGGCTGACCCTTCACGGCCTCCGGTAGCGGTCGCTTTTGCTGTATAGGCAACACTTTGTAGCTCTTTCATTTCACTCTCCTGTAGTCCAGTCCGCTTGCGGCCCACTGCTTCGCACTCAGCAAGTGCGGTAAAGCCGCTTGCATCAGGTTTATTTATTTTGCATGCAAAATATTAGATCGCATACCCCAACATTGCAAATACTTTGCGCGCAAAATAAAATACTCACTAGACACACAGACAGTGATAAGCCATGACTTACCCCCAATTACAGCTCAATAGCCAAATTTGCCACCGCTTATACAAGGCCTCCAACGGTATTTCGCGTGCCTATCGAACCTGGTTGAGCGAGCTTGATCTCACCTACCCGCAATATGTGGTGATGATGGCACTGTGGGAAACTGACCGACTCGCGATCGCAAACCTGGTTGAGAAAACCGGCATTGATGGTGGCGCGATGACGCAGATTTTGAAAAAGATGAGCGATAAAGGCTTGCTCACCATCGTGAAAGACGAAGACGATAAGCGAAAGCGGTGGGTAACATTGACGGGCAAAGGCACTGAGCTGCAGCACCAAGCAGCGGAAATTCCTGAAAAGATTCGTTGTAAGTTTCCCAGCATTGATGGTCAGCAAGCGCAGCAACTTATTGCGCTGCTGGATAAGATTAATCACGACTTAGGAGAAAGTGACGCATAACCGTCGGCTGAGCAGCACTCAAGGCTAACGTATCGATAAGAAAGCCAAACTATTACTTGGTCGTGGCATCCTTTACTGACACAATCGGTGCTGTTACCTCGATATTAACGGACAACAATGAAACTTTTAGCTCGCAATCTTGCTCGCACCACTACCGAACACCAACTCCGTCAGCTGTTTTCTGAACACGGCGATGTCACCGAATGCAACCTGGTGCTGGACCAAGAAACTGGCGAATCCAAAGGCTTTGCTTTTGTGACCATGCCTGACGAAGCAGAAGCCAAAGCCGCGATGGCCGCTTTAAACCTCACCAGTGTTGCGAAAAGCAAAATCCGCGTGAAAGTCGCAAACTAAGCAAAAAGCCCCCTTGCACTTACATTGGCTATGAGGCGAGAGCGATAGCCAACACGATCACACGTGTTGGCTTTTGTTTATGGTCGAAACTTCTGTCCATGGGCGAATACTATTCAGCTGATCTTCGAGCTCATGTTCAGTAATTTCAGTATCATAGGCCACTTGAGCACGCAGCCAATAGCCCTTCGACAATCCAAAAAAACGGCATAAACGCAGGTCTGTATCAGCCGTTATAGCCCGTTTACCAGCAATAATTTGACCAATACGCTGTGCGGGCACTCCGATTTCTTTAGCCAAACGATATTGCGAAATCCCCATCGGAGTCAGGAACTCTTCTTTTAGTAACTCGCCAGGTGTGACAGCTTCTACAGTACGCATGAGCGACCTCTTAGTGATAATCAACGATTTCGACATCTTTGCACTTAAGCGTTCGAATCATAAACCTAATAGTAACGCACAGCGTTAATAACGTAAAGCGTCATTAAACGATAGCTGATTGACAGCCTACGTCCGGCTCGTCACTATCAAGCTTTGATAATGTAGTGACGCTTGAGCAGTCAAAATGGCAAAACCGAATAAAAAAGGCCCCACCAAAACCATCGATATTTTCTGTAAACGCTGTAACGCACAGCTGTTTAGATACCGAAAAGGTGGTAAAGGCGCTTTGGTGAAGTGCTTTAAAGAAAGGATTGTTGAAGATGCCACCACCACGCCGTGTCACTGCCCTCAGTGCGAACAGCCCTTTGCGCGTGACACCCTGGTGCGAGGCACACCAGCCTACAAATTCATTGGCGGTAAGGTATGGTTCAAATGAAGATAACCCCTTTAGGCGATACGTTAGGGGCGCAAGTCGATAATATCGATTTATCCCAGCTTTCCGAGGCTGAGTTTGCGGCGCTGTACCAAGCATTTTTACGCTACAAAGTGCTTTTCTTTCGCGAGCAGCCTCTCTCTACCGACGATCATGTCGAACTGGCAAAACGCTTCGGCGAGCTTGAGTCTCCTCACCCGTTTTTTCCGCACCTGCCCGACAACGACCAAGTGGTCGTGATTGAAACCAGCCGCGGCAATCCACCCAGCCAAAGCTATTGGCACACCGACATGACATGGCAAGCGGTGCCGCCCAAGTGCTCGGTTTTACACGCGCAATATGTACCAGAACATGGCGGTGATACGATTTGGTGTGACATGGCAGCAGTATGGGCTGATCTCACCGACGAAGAAAAAGCCGAGCTACGCCAGCTCAACACCATTCACGCATTGCACGCCTTTGAAGGTAGCCGTTACGATCATCAAGACGCCGACGGCCAGAGTGTGGTTTCGAAACGCGCTCAAGACTACCCACCCATTCGCCGTGCCATGGTGCAAACTCACCCAGAAACCGGCCAAGAAGTACTATTTATTAACGAGCAATTTACTCGCGCGATTGCCGATTGGCCAGAGGCTGACAGCCAACAACGGCTGGCGACACTGTTCAGTCAAGCTCGCCAATCGAAATATCATGTTCGCTTTCGCTGGCAAAAACACTCGGTGGCGATCTGGGATAATCGCGCCACCCAACACTACGCAGTAACCGATTATGGCGACACACCCAGACGATTACACCGCGTCACGGTTCAGGGTGACAGTGCTCAATAACGCCTAATGTCGATCAGGTACGGGTGTATTGATACAGATTGTTGCTATGCCCATAAAGCATGATTGGGTGTTGTAGCTGAAACCCGAGCTTTTCAAGCAAACGGTTTGAAGGTTGATTGTCCGGTAAGGTCACCGCCTGAACCGTAGTCAGTCCGCTCGCTATCAAGGTTGCCTCAAGCACCGCCTGGGTGGCTTCTGTGGCGTATCCTTGCCCGGTATAACGCGATAAAAACGCGTAGCCTAAATCTGGATATGCCAACTCATCGCGCTTGAGCACACCGCACATGCCAATGGGCTCACTATCTTCCCGCCGTTCTACCAGATTCAGGCCAAAGCCATGTGCTTGATAACTTGTGAGCGGCCCGTGACGAAGATACTCGACTGCATCTTGTTCAGTGCGCACCTTTTTATCTGCGATATAGCGTATAAACGACGCATCATTAAGCAGCTCCACAATAAACGGCGCATCGTCGAGTATAAACTGTCGCACATTGAGCCTTTTTGACTGGCATATCAGTGTCATAAATCACTCGCCTACTGAAACATTCTATCGCGCCATAATCGCATATTGGCGCGAATAAGTATCTACGCCGGCAACCAACACTGGTAAAAATCGGTCTTCGCATGTTTGGGGTTGGCGCGAACAAATTCCCAGCCGTGCTGGCGATAAAAGGCTAACGCACGATGATTATCACGGCTTACAGATAGCAACGCTCGGCGACACCCCGCATTTGTTAAGGTGGTTTCGATATAGCGCTGAAGCAAAGGAGCAAACCCTCGACCACGAAAGGCAGGTGCAAGATAGATGAGATGCAGATAACCCGTCTCAGGCTCCGGTGACGTGCTGCGAAATTCAAGCTGCCCAGCCCATTCTCCATCGACAAAAATATGCCGATAAAACCACTCGGGCTGATTCATGCGTTCACTCACCCGTTCAAAATAGCCAGCCAGAAAGTCTTCAAACCCCGCATCGGATCCAAAGCTACACACAAAAGCGTCCCGACGTGCAGCCACACAATAAGCAAAATCGGTTTCAAGATTGATGGGACGGAAAGTCAGGTGCATGGGTGTGCCCTTACGCTTTAGCGGCTATACGCGATAAATAACGATGGTATTCAGCCCAGGCTTTATTCGCTGATCTGGTAGTGACGCGTGACATTTTGCGTAACCACTCCCCAATAGGATGATTTAACTCTCTCTTGGTGCTTATCAAAAGCTGAGCGATCAGTAAACTCTTCATAAACATCAAATCGCAGCGGGTTGTCCGAATGTTGCTGAACCTTAAAGGCCAAACAGCCCGGCTCTTCCAACGTCAACTTTTCATGATTAACAAGCTCTCGCGTCACGGCCTTAAGATCAGTGTCTGGCACGAGAATAAAACCTTCTAAAATGACTTTTGACATATAGTTTATTTTTAAAATATCTCGTTAATTTGGTGAGGCCTTTAATATCGGAACCAGCCATATCGACCTAATGTGATTTTGGCGATAGTCACTAAAAACATTCTTTACAAAACCTAAGTAAAGGCCGTTTCTTTGACACTTGCACGCTCTAAAAACCTCCTTAACCAGTCAGCGAGGAGTGGCTGGCTTTCACCCCATTGCAGCTCCGGTAATCGAAAATCGATATAGCTCAGCGCAACGCCAGTAACAATCTGGCCAAGGTTAATGTCGGACTGCATAACGTCAGTATTCACCCTATCCTCCAGCGTCTGAAGGCACCTGATAATGGCACTCTGTCGACGAACTCCGAGTACTGTACTATCGCTCTCTTTCCCAAAGTGCTTCCGATTAATAACCGTCATAAAAGCTGCATCGGTAAGGCCCTGACTAAGCCCCGAGAGAGCAAGGACATCAGTGTAGTTGGGTGCACCAAGCAAGCTGTTCGTCGAAGAAAGCCCGTCCAAGTATGACGCGATGAGAAGGGATTCTGATAAAGTCTCTCCCCTATCCGTTACAAGCACGGGAATTTTTCCGTTCGGATTGGCGGTAAGCAACGCATTGTCATCCGCCCAAGGATCTACCCAGATGAGCTTCACATCATCCAACTGCTTTTCAATCGCGCAGATTCGGACAACTCTTGCATAAGGCGATGTCGTGTTCAGATACAGTTCCATATCAATTTTTCTCCATCTGTGTGGCTTTTCGAACGATAAGATATCGAGTTGATAGCAAGAGGACACCGCTCGCCAGAATAACGGCACCAATGCTGAATAAAGGTTCGTAGCTACCAAGCGACGCGTAGACGAATGCCAAAGCGTACCCGCCTGCTGCTTGAAATGCAGCGAACATGGCGGTCGCCATACCCCATATCTTTTTATGACCAGCAGGCCCCATAATCTCTGAAAGCCGCCCTGCTGTTAGCGCAACAATGCCGGGGATCATGGCTCCAACGACAAAGGATGAAACCGTGATACTGGCCATCGATACCCATATAACCGGTAATACCGTCGCGATGGACTTTGCTAGAAACCCTGACAGCAGAGCCTCGTGCCAGCCGAGCTTTTTGGCCGCCCTCCCGGCAATAAAAGGTCCGAAAACAGCACCAACACCCAGAACAGCCCATTGGAAACTCGCGATGCTCTGCCCCATACCGACTTCACGTGCAAGATAATCTACCCAGAAAACCGTATGGGGAACAAAGCCGACTCCGTCCATCGCATACGCCGCCATGACGATTCCGATGCTCCATTTCTGTGCAGCGGTTAAGCCCTCTGACCCATTTCCTGAATGGGGAATAGCTGGTAATGATTTCAACCTTGCGAGAGCCCTATCGGCGACAAGGCCAGCCGCAGCAGCAAGTACGCCGAGCCCAATCCAGGCTAAAACAAGCCCTACATTTAACAATAACGGAATCGCGGTGGCCGACAAAAAAGCCCCAATTCCGATACCGGTAAAAACCATCGCTCCGGTCGCTGGTCGTTGTGACGCTGGCGTACTTGAGAGAGCCAGAGACGGACCGACAACCATCAAGGTTGCACCGGCAAAACCAGACACAAATCGCCAGATAAAGAACCACACGAAGCCGATCGGGCTCAGACAAAGAAAGAAGCTCAACGCGACTGCGATATAAGCGCCGCCAAGCACATAACGGAGTTTGTATCGCTCAGAGAGGGTGTGCGCGCCAATCGCTCCACCGAGATAGCCGAGCAGATTCGCGGCCCCCAAGTATGCCGCTTCCGTGGCCGTAAACCAGTTGGCTTCTACGAGTGCAGGAATAATTGGTGTGTAGGCGAACCGCGCCACGCCAATCCCCACAAATGTTGCCATCGCCCCAACGAGCAACGCAGAGAGATTGAATCTACTCGGTCTCATATTGTTATGCCCTCCATGGCGCTAAGTGTGCCCGGCTCATAGCCTTATTCAGACTGGAAGAGCCTCAGACTCATTTTTTAGATGCTTTGGGGTGTAGCGTGAATGAATAGGTATAGAGCAAACCCCATTGTTTCTCGCCCCCACCTCAAATACGCATCTTTCCAATGTCGTCTCGTTTTTACTTTATCCAATAGCTCTATATTTTCAGGGTCTAGCATCAACTCGCGTTCAGCAGCTAGCCAAAACGAGCTTTCAAACGTATCCCAATCTTGATAAGAAGAATGGACGACATAAGCGCATTCAAGGCCTAGTTGATTTCCTGCTTCTATGTTTTGAAGGTTTGAGCGTAACTCTATCGGGTCAATACCTGTTGCGAGTAAGTACTCTTTATCTGGTTCTTTTCGCCAATACGCATCCCCAAGTACAATTACGCCATTAGACGCTATGAGAGCCTTCATGTCAGACAACGCATGGTCTAAAGCTTCACCAACATCGCCAAAAGCATGAGTAGAGCCTAAGCTAAAGCACGCATCAAATACGCCCCTAGGCAGTTCCATATCTTTGAATGCTGCATTATGAAAGGTGACTTTATCTAAATAAGGCTCCAAGTTTTCCTTGGCTTTAGCAATCTCCCTTTCATCAATTTCAATGACTACCGCCCGACAGTTAAACTTTTCTAAAACGCTTTTAATTAATTCGCCGTTACCACAACCAACATCTAAAACTAAAGAGTCCTCATTGAGCCATAGTTCACCCAGCAAGTTATCTAAACAATTTGGGTTGATGGGGTTGTTATATTTCATTATTACTTTCCATAGTGTTTTAATTGAAAATTGATATGAGTGTTAGCGTCAATAACGCCTAACGAAGATGAGCAATATTCGCCATTGTTGCCTGTGTACGTAAGATGAACGTGAACTTAGGCTCAATGCTCAGAGGAGGAATGATGTGGGGTAAAAGCCTCGCCATCCTCTAGTGATTGGCGAAATAGTCGTTTGTCTTACCTATTTTTCCTCAACGGCTTTAGTAGCTAAGACTGCTAAACCACCCAGAGCTAATGAACCACCGAGAAACTTAGCAAACTTCGGATTTTCTGAGCATAAACCAATTAAACTTGCACCCAAAACAGCACCAGTTGCACCAGCAACAACTTGAGTCGAAGACATTTTTAATCCTGTCGCCCATTTAGCAAAATGCTCACAGTTTCGGTCTGTTAGTGAGTATTTCCACTGTCCAATTTGAGAACGAGCGAGTTCGAGTACCTCTGGTACTGGGCGGTCGTAAGTAACTTTAGCTGGATAGGTATGTTTACCTTGGGTTACTACATCCCAGTTTTCTTCTTGAACGGTACCATTTCGCTGAGTTGCAGAAATGAGCATAGGCAGCCCCTTTTCACACAAAGCGTCTGAAACTAAAGACCAGTGCTGATAAACACCGAAGTTGCTAACAACAATATCGCCAGCATTTAGGTTTTGAATTGACATATGTTCCCCTATATTTAATTAATTGACGATATCAATATGTAGGCATATTTAATCGTTTCAATTAGTTGCATAGATATAACTAATAACATAGATCCCCCCTGTTTAGGATCTGCCACACTTAGGTGCGCTCTTTAATAGCGGAGGTAACCATGTCTGCTCAATTATTTTGTGGTGTTTATTTCGCCAAGCATCACTTTTTAAGTAACAATGTATCCGCTTGTTTCTTGGCTGCGCTCGCGCTGAAAAAAGTGCCAGACGCAGCGCCTGCCTATGCGTATTCGAACTACTTAATTAATAAAGCAACGGGCTTTCTCAACACCAAAATAAAGTGTCGGCTGCGCGACACTTATTCATATTTGTTAGGTTTATGCCCCTTGACCTTTCATTAAGCCAAGTAACTCTAGCACTTGCCTCCCATCGCTAGGCATACCCTCATACACACCAAAGTAACTTGGATAGTATATGGGCATTGCTGTAAATAAAAATTGAAACAGTGAAAAGTACAGTCCAAAATTTACCAAATATTGAGCTAGATACGGTAATTCATAGCGACTAAGTAAATATAACCCGACACATAAAATTAGAGATACAACAGGTCCCATTAACAACGAAACAACTTGCAAATTTTTGCTCACATCTCTTTCTATTGAAGCAAAGCCAACATTCATCGACAATGGTGTGATTAAGAGCTTTAATTTACCAACCCGAAATTCCTTAGCATTACTTCCACTTCCCAATCGAATTTCTACCGACTGACCTGTCATCAATTGAGGAGTTGCATGCCCTAACTCATGAAGTAGCACGGCCAATGGCATTACCAACACAAAACCCAAGACTAAACCTATTAAATTGCTCACACACAACCTCCTTATTACGGATAAGCAACAAGACTAAAATATTTTTTGAAGTTTGCACCAAGTCCTTATAAAAAACCTAACGCTGGCGTAACGGGCCGGTTTGGAGCGCCAGCGTAAAACCGGTCCCTATGACGTAATTGTTATGTGCTTTATTGCTTGTACTAATCAAGATACACCAACCAACCTTTGAGCTTTTTCGTGCATTTAGAAAGCTCTTCCATCGGCCTTAAAGCCGCAGGGAAACCATCGAGAACCAATCTGATTTTTTTACCATGCTCGATTCCAATTTCACCTATTTCTTTTGTATTCGAAAAGTCAGCATGACTCAGCTTATTCAACGACTCAAGAGTGGTAGCCTCAATCAAAATATACTGCTGAATCAAACTTGAGTTCTCAATAACAAGCCCAACAGGATCTGTCGAACTATCCCAAATCTTCTGAATGCACCGCGACTCATCACTTCCAAATTTGTCATTGATAATTTTAGCTATTCTGGAAAATGAACGGACCCGTTCTACTGGAACCCTTTTTTCGTTCAACAATATCGGAGCATCTTCGCTCAATGTTTCTGCATCTTGAGCCCCTACGACGTATGCGGTTACAGCCGAATCATCTTCTACTCCCCGATACACCCCATAACCCGCTGCCAAGACAGCAAAAAAAACAAACACAATTAACGCTAACTTTAAAAACCTATTCATACTTCCCTTATTTTCCCATAACGCTAGTGTAATAGGCGCGAGCTTGTGAGCGTCCTGATTGACGTGCCTGTGAAATAGCTAGTAATCACGGTACTTCACAATTATCCCGTCTGATCCTATAGAATAATTCCGCTCTATTTCCTGACTACGCTGTTCTATAAGCTTGGACCTTAATGATGAAGGAAACTCAAATAGCTCCCTTTGCTGAATTAGGTCATGTATCTCTTCTTCAATACCGACAGTAAGGTTTACCCCTTTTGCCTCAAGGTTGATAGCGTAATACCTGAAATCGTCTTCAACTCTAAGTTCCAACTTTTTATTCAAAGCATCTTCAAAAAGGAAAATCGGCTTGTAGTTGGAATCAAAAATTTTCTCTCGTTTAACCTTATAACGCTTTTCTTTTTTGCTCTCTGGATCTACTAAATAAGTCAGTATTCGTTCATCATTAAAGTAAGTTGCGCATGCATTTAGTGTCTGAGGTGGTATACCGTCTATTGACTCTACTCTTTGTACTTGTTCTTTTGCACTTAATATCTTCGTGTTTAGTTGGTTGGTTGACATACCTTTAGCTTCAAAAACATGCCAATCACCGTTTAAGCATTGTCCTACTAAATCTGGTTCGCGGCCTCGCCCTTCCTCTGGATCAACAAACTCAATAGCCCCCAATGCTTTGAGGCTTTCCACATGCACTAAACTCGGGATATTTAGCAACTTTTCGGCATAAAACTTAGCAAAGGCCATTCCCAAGTTGTAACTTACAATCCGCTTCTTATCACTCACGTGGGCATGATATATGGGTTGTATCCTCATACCATTTCTATCAGATTGTATATTCTCAAATACTATACCGACCTTCTCTATTACAGAGCTGTATATCGTGCGCGCAAGACCATATTCACGAATTTTTTGCTTTGATATAAAACTTGGATTTCCAACAGTAATCATTGACCTATAAAGGTCTACTTTTCTGCAGCGTAGACTTGCTTCACCATTTGAATTTACATGTGAATGGTTATTGGTGTAATCACTACTCTGATAGAAGATTAGAGGCAAGATATGCTCCTTTTGCCATTTAACGCCGCCAGCACGCGCGGCTTTGTAGTGAAGGCGAAGCCGCAACGAAAAAGACGTCGCTGTGCCTGGCCTTGTTAATTTCTCTCGTCTTGAAGTCGCCCTCTCCTGCGAGCAGCCAGCTTCTCATCTGTCACGTTCCGGACGTGGTCGTAAATATTGTTCCAGTCAATGTTTCTCAGAACATTCGTCTTTGGAATGTGGATAGTAAACGAATCATGCTCCTGAGCAGGCTCAGGCACTTCACTAAGCAAAAGCCAATAAGCCTCATCATCGCGCTCGACATATTTAACAAGCATAACAACTTGTAGCTTGTCCCACAGATGATTATATGTAGGTGTCGCCAATCTAATAGTTTCATTCTGTCGATCGGTGCTTTCGGCAGAAGACTTGAGTTGTACCAATAGTTCAAGTCCAGTTGCCGCCTGATCATCATAAAGATCAACTCGTAAATCCACACCGTAATCTTGAGCTGGTTTGTCACAAGTCCAATTTCGTGGCAAATGACTCCGGAAATGTCTTTCGGAGACCTCTTCCAACTGGTGATTGTTTATCCTTTGTGGATACTGATGTGCCACCTATGTCTCCTTGAGAAAATTAACGCTCGCATTTGCGGCTGGTTTGAAGCATAGCGGAAAACCAGTCCGACAACATGCGCTTGTTACATTAACCTATTTCAACCCGATTGCTGTGACGACCAGTGCGATCGCAACTCCAATTATTATCTTGCCCCACCCCGTATTATGCCATGCAGGGTCATTATTTGTTGCATTGCTAATCGCAATGTCAATGGTGGCCGACTCACTCAATGTTTCAATCCCTGCATCCTTACGCATTTCACGTAAAGCGATTTCTTTTTCGATATCAGCCTTTAGCTCATAAAACTTTTCTCGTAGCATGCGATGATCTGTTATAAACAACGCACAGATACCGAACACAACAACCGGGGGTATTATAACTTTGTAGAACTCTATGATGTCTCTACCTTCAAATGGTATTGCAGGTATCGCCTCCCAAAAATTTCTCAATGGGAAAAACCACGTCTTTTCAATAACCCACCTTGATCCGTCATTTATGTTTTTGGCAAGAAGGAAGCTACTGCCGTCCGTCCAAAAATAAACACCTTTAATTCCCGCTATTAATAAATATATAACTGCTAGTAGAGCTACCAAATACGCCGCCATAGCGCGTTTCTTGGATTTTTTTTAGCTTGTCGGTAAATTTCAACTCAAAGTCCTTCTGCCATAAGAAATGTAACGCTTGCAACAGCAGCAAATTAAGAGCCTATGCGATTAATTTGTCTGATGCTTGCTCTTGTTATGTGTTTTTGCTCTTTAGCTCTATTCCTATTTCATTCAATCTAGATATTGGATTCCATTTGCCATAATCTTTATTGGGCATTCCATATTTATTACGTAATTTCATACTCAATTTATCAGCCCTAATACCCAATATTGCGAAATGATAACGACGAGTATTAAATACATCATCAAAGTCAGGTGCTCCATCTCCATGTTCATAAGCAAAAGTTTCAGCTTCTTTAGCAGTTAGCAAATGATTAGGAAAATCTAAGACTTCATACATCAAATTAAACGAAAGTGATTGCCATTCACCATCGATATTATCAAAATTTAGAGTGGGTATTTTTGTCGTTGGAACCATAACACCCTCTCTATCAGGCCTACCAGTATCACATGCGACATCAACGCATTGACTTATAAATTGATCTAATAAACCAACTATTCTTACAGCCAAATAACGTGCATTATTTGTTTTTGAACGATATTCATTAATGTAATCGCGAATTATGGATAACAAAGAACCAATAATGACGCCAACAATACCAATTAAAAACTTATCCATAACTAACCTATCATTGCAGAAGTGATGAAACACATAACATTGTATTAGTGTGCGTGCTCGATTTGTCAAAACTGTTATACGCCCTGCTTTACCCATAACCTCATGATAATAATGTGGTTTTTCCGTCTATCTCATCAAGCCCTAATCGGTGATAATGTGCATGCCGCCTATCCCGGTTGAGGTGTTCACATTATCCCCGCGCTTATGCTTTTAACCGATTGATTATTCGTGTTTTTTATTTTTTCGCCCCGGGAAAGTGTGAATCAGTCATGAGAAAGCGTGCATCTATGTAGGCGTTTTGTTGCGTTCCACGCTACCGCCATTGGTTGTCGGCATCCAAAAGGCCTTACGGAGCGATTTTTGCGGGCTAGGTTATCAGACGCTGGGCAGTGTGTTTAGGCAAAGGCGTCTAAAATGTTGGCGCGGTCAGGGTTTGGGGATTTGTGGGGGCATAAATGCAAAAAAGCCGCTGAATAATCAGCGGCTTTTCTATATATGGCGGAGAGATAGGGATTTGAACCCTAGAAGGGCTATTAACCCTTGCCGGTTTTCAAGACCGGTGCTTTCAACCACTCAGCCATCTCTCCGGAACGCGGCGTATATTATTGGGTTCGCTGTGGCTTGTAAACCCTTTATTTGCCGCTTTTTGTCTGTTCGCTCAAGCCGTGATCAGGTTGGCGATATTGCTAGCAAAAGGCGATTAGCTTGCCGCCAATCGCCCTACTTTTACTGAGACACGTTAGCTGAGTCTCTTTACTGCGCAGTGTTTATAGCGCGATAAAAATACCCGCCAGTGCCGCACTCATTAGATTGGCAAAGGTGGCGGCAATCACTGCGCGCACGCCTAGGCTGGCCACATCTTTGCGACGCTCGGGCACCATGGCACCAATCGAGCCGAGTTGAATGGCAATCGAGCCGATATTCGCAAAGCCACACAAGGCAAAGGTCACAATCACCTGGCTTTGCACCGACAGGTTCGCTTTGATATCGGCAAAGGATAAGAAGGCGACAAACTCGTTGAGTGCGATTTTCTGCCCTAACAGGTTGCCGACGGCAAACACTTCATGCACCGGCACCCCAGTAAGCAATGCCAAGGGTGAGAACAAATAACCGAATAGGGTTTCTAGGCTTAAACCTTCGAGTTCAAACAGCTCGCCAATACTCCCGAGCCCGGCGTTTAGCATCGCAATCACACTGATAAAGGCGACCAGCATAGTACCCACAGCCACCGCGACTTTCATGCCGTTCATCGCGCCGCTAGCCAAGGCGTCAATCGCGTTTGCTTGGTCGCTATCGCTGATCTCTACCTGGTTTTGCTCAGCTGGTGTTTCCGTCTCAGGGACAATGATTTTGGCCATCAATAATCCACCCGGCGCGGCCATAAAGCTCGCGGCAATCAGGTATTTCAAATCCACGCCCATGGCGGCATATCCGCCGAGCACACTGCCGGCCACCGAAGCCATGCCGCCGACCATCACGGCGAAGAGCTCAGAGCGGGTCATTTTGCTAAGAAAAGGGCGAACTACCAAAGGAGATTCGCCCTGAGAAAGAAAGATGTTGCTGGTCGCGACCAAGGATTCTGCGCGGCTGGTGCCGAGTAATCGCTGTATGCCGCCGCCGAGAAGTTTAATAACCCACTGCATAATGCCGAGATGATAAAGGAGAGAAATTAGCGCACTGATAAAAATGATTAACGGCAGTACTTTAACAGCGAAAATAAACCCATCGTTCGCCAGTGGCCCAAACACAAACTCGATGCCTTCGTTGGCAAAAGAGAGCAGCTTCGCCGCGCCATTGCTCATTGCCCCGAGCATGGCTTGACCAAAAGGAATATAGAGCACCAGGGCAGCAAACACCGCTTGCAGGCCAAACGCGCCTAGCACTGTTCGCCAGTTAATCGCTTTGCGGTTGGTGGAAAATGCGGACGCGCACAGAAACAGAGCGACGAGACCTGCCGCACTATAGAGGAGTTGCATAAATAGATTACCTTGCCGTTGTGTTGCACTTGCGATACGGATGAGTACGACACGCTGCCGGGGTGGCAAGAGGTTCCATCATGCGTTACATCGTACCGCGGGTTCGGTGAAGGTGGGCCCGACCTTGGACGCTTTTTCTTCTGCCGCGAATCGCGACACAGTCACTCTTTGGCTATCGCTGCGCAAAGAGCACATGTTGGGCGAGCATTCTATTGTGATTAAACTCTCATTTCCAGCAGAATTTGACGTTCGATCACACTTATTCAGTGATTGTTGACCGTTGCAAACGGCCTTTTTGGCTGTGTCTTGTCTCTCAGACAATGGTCGGATGTTTATCCCTCTCTTTTTGTGTCACCTTGGTGGTGTCTATCATTCACACCCAGCATCACGCCTACGCTTAACAAATTTGGCAAGATTAGTTGACACGTTTGGCTCATGTGATATTTATGGGTGGCTATTGACAAAATAATTGAAGGCAAAGTGATAAAAATAAGCCTCAATGAAAAAAACAAAAGCAATAGCGCTAAAAATCATAAAACAAAGCAAACACAACAACGCAACCACAATAAAGGAAACACACATGCAAACCGTCTCTTCGCATCAGGCAGGATCTAGCTTGTCGGTGATGCAACGTCTACGCGCATTGGGGCCAGGTATCATGATGGCCGCGGCAGCTGTAGGCGGCTCTCACCTTGTTGCTTCAACCAAAGCCGGAGCCATTTATGGCTGGCAGCTTGCGGCATTGATCCTGCTCGTTAACTTGTTTAAATACCCCTTTTTTCGAGCAGGCGTACAATACACCGCAGGAACCGGTGAAACCTTGGTCGAGGGCTATGCACGTTTAGGCCGCCCTTATTTGTGGTTATTTGTCGCTTTAAGCGCAGTCTCCGGCGTGATTAACACCGCAGCCTTAACCTTATTTAGCGCCAGCTTGCTCAGCTATTTTGTGCCGTTTGATCTCTCACTGACGGTGCTCTCGACCATTATCGTAGTCACCTGCTTAGTCATATTGATTGCAGGGCATTACAAAGCGCTGGATACCTTATCGAAAGTGATCATGGCCACGCTCACCTGTGCCACCTTGGTGGCGGTGACGGTTGCCGTGGGGAACCCTGTTGCGGTTGAGCCCAACTTCAATGCGCCCTCGATTTGGTCTGTCGCCGCCATCGGCTTTATCGTGGTGACCATGGGGTGGATGCCTGCCCCGATTGAGATTTCTAGCATCACCTCGGTGTGGCTCAAGCGTAAAGCGCAATCTGAACCGATCAACGCCAAAGCGGCACTGTTTGATTTTAACGTTGGCTACATTGGTACCGCGCTGTTGGCGATTGTGTTCTTATCACTCGGCGCCTTGCTTCTGCATGGCAGCGGGGTTGAACTAAAGCAATCAGGTATTGGCTTTTCGCACCAGTTAGTGGGTCTGTATGCCGCCACCATTGGTGAATGGTCACGTTATTTGATTGCGGTGGTCGCCTTTTTCTGTATTTTCGGCAGCACTATTACTGTGATCGATGGCTATGCGCGAGTGGTGTCAGAATCACAACGCTTGTTGCGTGAACAAACAGAAGCCGAAGCGCACTCGGGTATCGCACAAGGCTGGATGATGCTGATCTCGGTGTTGGCACTGGCGATTGTGGCGTTTTGGACGGGTGCACTGCTGACCATGCTTGATTTTGCCATGGTGGCCGCGTTTGTCACCACGCCCTTTTTTGCATTGCTCAACTATATTTTGGTGACCAAGCACCGCTTACCGCCTGAAGTGACCATGAGCAAAGCGATGCGTGCATTGGCAGTCACCGGCTTGGTGTATTTGTTCGGCTTTTTGGCCGTATTCGTCTGGTGGAAGTGGTTGATGTAACAAACTTTACCTTGTTCACGCTTAAAGGGCTGGGTTAACATCCTTTTACAACTTCAGCAACGGTGTTGGGCGTGGATAAGGTATTATTGACTTTATAAAAGCCAGTCGTGGTTTAGGTTAAGGACGTGGGCGGCTTGAAAAAGTGAACGACTGCCCACATAACTGTCGTATATAGAAATGGATTGTTAACCCAACCGGGAGAACGTTATGAACGATCGTATCGTTTCGCACAGCCAGTCACAGCAGAGTGCGTTATCTACAAACAAAGTGCTACGTAATACGTATGCACTGCTATCGATGACACTGATCACCAGTGCTATCGCGGCCTTTATCGCTATCGCTGTCGGCATCGGCCCAATGATGTCGCTAGGTATGACCCTAGGTGCGTTGGCGATCGTGTTCTTTGTGCTACCTCGCACCATGAACTCCTCCGCCGGTATTGTATGGACCTTTGTGTTCACCGGCCTTTTGGGTGCCTCGTTAGGCCCAACGCTGACCTACTACCTGAGCCTATCTAGCGGCCCAGGGATTGTTATGCAGGCGCTCGCCACCACAGGTATGGTGTTCCTAGGCCTGTCGGCATATGCCATTACCTCTAAGAAAGACTTCTCTTTCATGGGTGGTTTCTTGGTCGCCGGTGTGATTGCCCTTCTGGTGGCAATGGTCGCGAACATCTTCTTACAGATCCCAGCGCTGAGCCTAGCAATCAGCACCATCGCGGTACTGATTTTCTCAGCCTTTATTCTGTATGACACCAGCAACATCATTAATGGCGGCGAGACCAACTACATCCGCGCTACCGTGTCGCTGTATTTGAACATCTTTAACATCTTCGTTCACATGCTAAGCATTCTTGGCTTTATGAACGACGACTAACCCCAAGGTTTAGTCAGTCACAAACACAAAGAGCCGGCACGCGCCGGCTTTTTTTATGGCTACCCTTTTATGCCTAAAAGCGGGTGATTAGATAGCGCACCCACTCAGTGTGGCGCGCCACGTCCGCACAGTGAACGCCAGTTGCACTCGCCTTCCCTGCTCGCTATGCTTTGCAGCCTTAATCAAAGCGATAACGTCCGGTCAGATGACGAACAAAGGTAAGACTATGCTGGTGTATGAAGGTGAAACCATTGCGACGGATGCGCAAGGGTATTTAAAAAATGTGGACGATTGGCACGAAGCCTTGGTGCCGCTGCTTGCCGAACAAGAAAACATTGCGCTGACCGAGGCACATTGGGAAGTGATTCACTTTGTCCGCCACTTCTATCAAGAGTACAACACCTCACCGGCGGTGCGTTTGTTGGTTAAATCGATGGAAAAAGAATACGGCCCAGAAAAAGGCAACAGCAAGTACTTGTTCAAGCTATTCCCGAAAGGCCCAGCCAAACAGGCCACCAAGCTGGCAGGCTTACCCAAGCCCGCTAAATGCCTCTAGTCACCGAGACAAACAAGTACCGAAGCTGACAAGTCCCGAGGCCGACAGATCATGCGCCGCGACACCCTCGCGGCGCATGTAACGATTGGCACTATGCTCTATGTTATTGAGACCTGTTGTTAAGGCGCTATAAGATGGCGAACCCATCAACAGTGCGCCATTCCGCCTCTTCTTTATCAACCTGATCGACGCCCGCCGTCGGTGGCCCTTTATCTAGCCACGCCATTAAAGAGTCCACTGACTCCTCGCCTCCACAAGCCAATACCTCAACGCGACCATCCGGCAGGTTCTTCGCGTATCCGGTTAATGAGAGCTTTAACGCCTCATGGGCGGTGTGATAACGAAAGCCAACCCCCTGAACGTGACCTGTGACATAGGCTTTGACACATTTTTGAGACATCTGTCACCTCTGCTGTATTCCCATTGCAAAACGACACCTGTATAACGCTACATGAGACAAGTCGTTTGACAGGATGGCGTCATGAAAGAAGTTGCGTTTCGATGGATTGATAAATATTTTATCCACCTTCGACTACAAGAAAAATTTTACCTTATCTTTTTCCTCCCCTTGCTCGCAATGGTTGTGATTGCGCTTACCTTGGATGCCGCCTCAGATACCCGCGTGGCACACAAAATGGAAGCGGAAGGCCAAGCCATTCAAGCCATGGTTGAAAAATACGACCTCCCGAAAGGCGAGGTGCAAACCTTACTCAATAACCAGCAAACCGGTTTCACCTTTAATGGCAATCAGCTTGTCTACCAAGTCGACGGCTCGCTGTTTAGTCATATGAGCGCTACCGATTGGAGCCTGCTACTCGGCATGGTGCTGGTGATTGCGGTACTGATTTACTACATCATGACCTTTATTGGCGGTGCGATGTACACCATGAACCAAGCTTTATTAAAGCTAGCAGATGGTGAACTGAGTTACCGAATGAACTTTATTCCTGTTCGTGATGAGTTTAGCCAAATTGCCGTTACTATCGATAAAGTGCTCGAGCGCGAGCAAAACCTGGTGAAAGCCATTCAGCAAAGCGCGGAGATGATGGATGGTCTGTCCTCCAGTCTGCAGCAGCGTAGCGATGAAAGTGAAGCCTTGGGTGAGAGTCAACGTCAGTATCTTGATTCGCTGGCCAGTGCCACCGAGGAAATGGCAGGCTCGATTCGCGAAGTAGCCAGCCATGCCACGGACACCTCGACCCAAACGCAAGAGGCCACCGAGGCGGCAAACCAGGGGCGTCAGCAAGTTCAACAAACCATGAGCGCGATTAACGGCCTTGCCAGCGAAATTGCCCAAGCGGCGGATAAAGTCAGCGAGCTGAGCAAAAACGCTGAGCAAATTGGCACCGTGGTAACCACCATCAATGGCATCAGCGAACAAACCAATTTGTTGGCCCTTAACGCCGCAATCGAAGCGGCACGTGCCGGTGAGCAAGGCCGCGGCTTTGCGGTCGTCGCGGATGAGGTGCGTACCTTGGCGAGCCGTACCCAAGAGTCCACGGTAGATATTCAGTCGATGATTGAATCACTGCAAACGCATACCGCGGATCTGCGCCGCGTGATGGAAGGCACGGTTGAAAATGCCTCCGCCAGCGAGGCGGCGGTGCAAGAAATTGATACCGAAATCAGCCAAATCGCTGAGCGCAGTGGCACCATTGCTGATCGCAGTACCGAAATTGCCGCCGCTGCTGAGCAGCAAGGCAATGTCGCAGGTACGATTTCACAAGATGTCGAACAAGTACGTAGCCAATCGACGCAGGTAGCACAAATGCTGCGTGATTCCGCCACTGAAGTGAGCGAGCTGGGTGCCCAGGCGCATCAGTTAAAAATCTTGGTGGCAGGGCTTCGCACTTAAACACTTGGCCTAGCTCCCTCACACTTGTTATCACGCGCCCTTCTCTGGGCGCGTTTTTATTGCAATGTTACTCACCTTGCTCGACAATACCCGCCCTTTTTTGCTTTGCCTATCCATCATTAATCGTTAGGACACTCCATGACTGTCACTGTGTATCTTGCCAAAGGCCGCGATAAATCCATCAAACGCCGCCACCCTTGGATCTTCTCACGCGGTATTGCCCGTATTGAAGGGAAGCCCAGCTTAGGTGACACTGTCACGGTTTGTGATCATCAAGGTGAGTTTCTAGGCCTTGGCGCCTTTTCGCCGCAGTCACAAATCCGGGTACGCATGTGGTGCTTTGAGAAAACCGCCATCGACAGTGACTTTTTCCTTGCCCGTATTCGTGCGGCAAAATCGCTACGTACCATGCTCGCTAAACGTGATGGTCTCACCGGTTATCGTCTCTTGGCCGCTGAGTCAGACGGTGTGCCCGGTATTACCGTGGACAAATACGATAACTACTTGGTGTGCCAATTGCTCAGCGCTGGCGCGGAAGCTCAGCGTGATAACCTGGTCACCGCCCTACGTACCGAGTTTCCAGATTGTCATATCTATGAGCGCTCGGATGTGGCAATTCGTAAAAAAGAAGGCCTCAAGCCTCGCGTAGGAGTGTTACACGGTGAAGAGCCACCTGCCTCCGTCATTATCGAAGAAAATGGCGTGGCGATTGAGGTCGATATTGCTAACGGTCATAAAACCGGTTTTTACCTCGACCAACGGGATAGCCGCGAACAAGCGGTGAAATACATGGATGGCAAGCGCGTCCTGAACTGCTTTTGTTATACTGGCGGCTTCGGCTTGTATGCGCAAAAAGGCAATGCTAAACACGTCACTAATGTCGATGTGTCACAACCGGCGCTCGACAAAGCCAAAGCCAATGCGGCGCGAAACGGCTTTGATCTCACCCGCGCGGAATTTGTCAATGCCGATGTGTTCAAGCTGCTACGCACTTATCGCGAACAAGGCGAACGCTTTGATGTGATTGTGATGGACCCGCCCAAATTTGCAGAGTCGAAATCGCAACTAAACGGCGCGTGTCGTGGTTACAAAGATATCAACATGCTCGCCATGCAGCTGCTGAATCCAGGCGGTGTGCTGCTCAGTTATTCATGTTCAGGGCTAATGGACGCCGGATTGTTCCAGAAGATCCTCGCAGATGCGGCCTTGGATGCGGGTAAAAATATGCAGTTTATTGAGCGCTTTTCACAAGCTGCCGACCATCCCACTCACAGTGCCTACCCAGAAGGGTTCTATCTGAAAGGCTTTGCTTGCCTGGTGCAATAACACGCAAGCGGTATCGCAATTTTGTGTCAGCAGGCAGCAGATGTCGCCTGCTGGCCTAGACACTTCTGTCTAGCCCCTCTACTGTTCTTAGAGAGTCAGCATTTAGAGAGCTAGCAACAGGAGTGTATGAATGCTCAGTCCCATTAAGCCACAAGATGAAGAGCAACGTTTAAAAAAACTGCAAGAAACGGGTCTGCTCGATAGCGAAGACGAAGAGCGCTTTGACCGAATCACCCGGCTCGCTAAGCGATTGTTCGATGTCCCGATCGCCCTCGTTAGCTTGATTGATAACGATCGTCAGTGGTTTAAATCCTGCTTTGGCCTCAACGTTCGTCAAACATCACGGGATATCTCATTCTGTGGTCACGCTATTTTGGGTAATCAGCCGTTTGTGGTGCAAGATGCCAGTGCCGACCCGCGGTTTGCCGATAATCCATTGGTAACAGGCGAACCACATATTCGCTTTTATGCGGGGCACCCGCTTTCTCTCAGCGATGGCACCAATGTCGGCACACTGTGTGTCATTGATACTCAACCAAGGCGCTTTAGCCAAGAAGACTTGCGCTTTTTAAAAGATCTGGCGCTATTGGCGGAAAGCGAGTTGTCATCCGCCCAGACCGCTTACACTGATGACATTACTGGCATTTCTAATCGACGCGGTTTTATGCAACTGGCGAGCCGGGCGGTGCAGCATTGTCAGTCGATTAATGCTCCTTATTCATTGGCTTTTTTAGACTTAAATAACTTTAAAGCGATTAATGATACCTACGGCCATGCTGAAGGGGATATCGCGTTATCTCACTTAGCGAACTTGCTGCGTGCCAATATGCGCGAATCGGATGTGTTCGCCCGCTTTGGTGGGGACGAGTTTGTGGTGTTTCTCTATGGTGCCGGACGCCAAGAAGCAGAAAATGCCCTCGAACGCTTTGCGGGGGTGGTTGAGCGATTTAACCGGATTAATCGCCATACCTATCCCCTTTCATTTAGCCAAGGCATTGCGACCAGCTCAGCCACCTCGCACCGCGGATTAGATGACTTGTTGGATGAGGCGGATACCCAGATGTACCAACAAAAAATGGGTAAAAAGGCCAACAACGGTGGCGAGCGCTAAGCGATGTAACAGAATGAAGCAAGGCGTGGCACACAAAGGTGGCACGCCTTGCCAATAGCACTAACAGTCTTTACATCTAGTGTGAAAGCGCCGAAGCAATGGTCTCCAAGCTGCTCGGATCGTCGATCGTCGAGGGGACTTGATAAGATTCGCCATCTGCCATTTGACGAATAATGCGACGCAAAATTTTACCTGAGCGTGTTTTGGGCAACTTATCGACGATCACTGCTTTTTTGAAGCACGCAATCGCGCCAATTCTCTCCCGCACACGCTGCACCAACTCCTGTTCGATCTCGCCACTCACTGAGACAAAACCGTCTTTCAGTACCACCAAGCCGAGCGGCAATTGGCCTTTGAGCTCATCGTGCATGCCCACCACCGCACACTCGGCGACCGCTTCATGACTGCCTAGCACTTCTTCCATTTCGCCGGTCGATAAGCGGTGGCCCGCGACGTTAATCACGTCATCAATCCGTCCCATCACAAACACGTAGCCATCTTCATCCATATAGCCGCCATCACCGGAGACATAATAGCCTGGGAACTGGCTGAGATAGCCGGCTTCAAAACGATCGTGGTTGCGCCACACCGTCGGCAGGCAGCTAGGCGGCAGAGGCCGCTTCACGGCAATGTATCCTTGCTGGTTTGGTGCGGCAGGGTCACCCATTTCATCGAGAATACACACCTGATAGCCAGGACTTGGCATGGTTGCCGAGCCGGGCTTGGTCGCAAAGCAGGTTAACCCCAATGGATTGCCCGCAATCGCCCAACCAGTTTCGGTTTGCCACCAGTGATCCACCACGGGCCGCTGGGTCTTTTCTTCTACCCATTCCAATGTCGGTGGGTCAAGCCGCTCGCCGGCCATAAACACCGTGCGTAAGGATGTCATCGGATAACGCGCAAGGTGCTCACCGTTTGGATCTTGCTTTTTAATCGCCCGAAAGGCGGTAGGCGCCGAGAATAAGATGCTGACGTTATACTCATCACATACGCGCCAAAACGCCCCCGCATCCGGTGTACCGACTGGCTTACCTTCAAACATCACTGTGGTGCAGCCGTGTAGCAAAGGGGCATACACAATATACGAGTGCCCTACTACCCAGCCAACATCCGATGCGGCCCAAAACACTTCACCGGGTTTGACGTTGTAAATCGCGCTCATGCTGTACTTCATCGCTACCGCATGGCCGCCATTATCACGCACTACGCCTTTGGGTTTGCCCGTGGTGCCGGAGGTATAAAGGATATATAAAGGATCGGTGGCATTGACGGGCACCGGTGGCGCAGGGGTGGCTTCAGCTAATAGCGCCGCCCAGTCGGCATCACGCGGATTGTCTAAACTGGCACGACACATGGCACGCTGATAGACCACCACATGATTGGGTTTGTAGCGACTGTCCATGATGGCTTGATCGACCATCGGCTTATAAGCCAAGGTTTTCGCGCCCTCAATGCCGCATGAGGCGGTAAGCACCACTTTGGGCTCCGCATCTTCAATCCGCACGGCCAGCTCGTTAGGGGCAAAGCCACCAAACACCACCGAATGAATCGCCCCGAGCCGTGCACAAGCGAGCATCGCTACGGTTGCTTCTGGGATCATGGGCATATAAATCACCACCCGATCTCCCTTTTCAACCCCTAACCCTGCCAGCATGCCCGCAACTTTCGCCACGTAGTCACGCAACGCCGCATAGGTATAGGTGGTTTTTTTACCGGTAACCGGTGAGTCGTAAATAAGCGCGGTTTGTTCGCCCCGACCTTGTTCGATATGAGCATCGAGTGCCATATAGGCGGTGTTCATGGTGCCATCGGCAAACCAGCGCTCAATGCCATTATCATCTTTGCTAAGAATAGTTTGTGGAAAGGTAAACCAATCAAGCTGTTTGGCCTGCGCCTGCCAAAACCCCTCTGGATCGCGGCTGGCCCAATCCGCATGGTGCTGGTAACTGGCTTCTTGCATAAGCGGCTCCTTATCGCCCGCCATCAGCGGGCGATGAGTTAGCAAGCAACGTGTTTAGAACGTGCTTAGTTAATCACAAACAGCGACATAAATTCGTGCACCGGGGTTTTCTCCAGCGCGGCCTGATCACTACATAAAGCGGTGATTCTTTCGCTTTGTGCTTGCGGGAAACGGGTCGCCAAGTTGGTACGGAATTTTTGCTCCAGCACGGGGATCCCTTCTTCGCGGCGGCGGCGATGACCAATCGGATATTCCACCGCGACTTGTTCAGTGCTGCTGCCATCGGTAAAGAAGATTTGGATCGCATTGGCAATCGAGCGCTTGTCATCTTCAAGGTATTCCGCGCTATAGCGAGCGTCTTCTTTGATCACCATTTTTTGCCGTAGTGCATCAATACGCGGGTCGGCGTGATGGAAGGCGTCTTCGTAGTGCTCAGCCACTAGATTGCCGTATAGCAGCGGCACTGCCACCATGTATTGCAGGCAGTGGTCACGGTCTGCCGGGTTAGCCAACTCCCCTTCTTTGGAAATGATGCGAATGGCGGATTCATGGGTGGTGATTTCAATACGTTCAATCTCATCCACACGGTCTTTCACCTGTGAATGCAAGGTCACCGCTGCTTCCACCGCGGTTTGAGCATGAAACTCAGCTGGGAAGGAAATCTTGAACAACACGTTTTCCATCACGTAGCTGGCAAAGTCTTGTTTGATACTAAAGGGATTACCGTTAAACAGCACATCGTAATAGCCCCACTTAGGTGCGCTGAGTACCGACGGCAAGCCCATCTCACCTTTCATGGTGATCATCGCCAGACGCACCGCACGAGAGGTAGCATCGCCCGCCGCCCACGATTTGCGTGAACCAGCGTTCGGCGCATGACGGTAGGTGCGCAGCGCACAACCATCCACCCAAGCTTGTGAGACGGCATCAATGATCTGATCGCGATTACCGCCCAGCATTTTGGTGACCACGGCTGTTGATGCCACGCGCACTAATAAGACGTGATCGAGCCCGACGCGGTTAAAGCTATTCTCAAGGGCGAGCACGCCTTGGATCTCATGCGCTTTGATCATCGCAGTCAATACATCACGCATGGTGAGCGGCGGTTTGCCTTCGGCCACGGCCACGCGGCTTAAGTAATCAGCGGTGGCCAAAATTCCGCCCAAGTTATCAGACGGATGGCCCCACTCGGCGGCGAGCCAAGTATCGTTAAAATCGAGCCAGCGAATAATACAACCGATGTTAAATGCGGCAGTGACCGGATCAAGCTCGTGAGAGGTGCCCGGCACCCGCGCGCCATGGCGCACTGTGGTGCCCGGCACCAGTGGGCCCAGGTGTTTGGTGCATTCAGGGAAACGTAGCGCCAGCAAGCCACAGCCAAGGGTATCCATCAAACAGTTGCGTGCGGTGTTGTAGGCCTCTGCCGAGGCAATCGGCGTGCTATCGACATAGTCAGCAATTTGCACCAATAAAGCATCAGGGTCAGGGCGCTGGTTCAGTTCTACGTTGTTGCTCATGGTCAATTCCTTCTGTAATTTCAATCGGGTGAATGCGCGCTAATTAGGGGCGCTGATCGATGGGTAGCCAATCTTGGTGTTCAGGGCCGTCGTAATCGGCACTTGGGCGAATAATGCGATTATTGGCGCGCTGCTCAAACACATGCGCCGCCCAGCCCGTTACTCGGCTCATCACAAAAATCGGGGTAAACAATTTGGTTGGGATCCCCATAAAGTGATAAGCCGATGCGTGATAAAAATCGGCATTGGGGAACAAGCCTTTCTCGCGCTTCATCACTTGCTCAACCCGTTCAGACACGTCATAAAGCCAAGCGTCTGGTGCGTTTTCGGCAAGCTGTTTCGACCAATGCTTAATAAGCGCATTGCGGGGGTCTGATTCACGGTAAATCGCATGGCCAAAACCCATCACCTTGTCTTTATTGGCGAGCATTTGCATTAACCCTGCTTCGGCTTCGTCAGGTGTGCGCCATTGTTCTAGCATCGCCATCGCCGCTTCATTGGCACCGCCATGCAATGGGCCGCGCAAGCTGCCGATGGCCGCGGTAATGCAAGAGTGCAAATCGGACAAAGTGGACGCGCACACACGGGCAGTAAAGGTCGAGGCATTGAACTCATGCTCGGCATACAGCACCAGCGAGCAATGCATCACAGATTCATGCAGTGGCGACGGCGTTTCATCAGTGAGCATTTTGAGGAAGTAACCGCCAATGCTTTTCACCTCCGGCTGATAGGTATCGACTCGCACACCATCATGCGAATAGCGATACCAGTAGCAGATAATGGCCGGCAACATTGCCAACAGCGTATCGGTTTTATCCGCTTGCTCACCAAAGTCGGTTTCTTGATCCAAATTACCCAGCATCGAGCAACCAGTACGCATCACATCCATGGGGTGCGCATTGGCAGGGATTCGCTCCAGCACGGCTTTTAAGGCGTCAGGTAACCCCCGCTTGCCGACCAAGGTTTCTGTGTAGTCAGCCAGTGCTTGGCGATTGGGGAGTTGGCCTTTGAGTAGCAGGTAAGCGACTTCCTCAAATTGGGCGTGATTGGCTAAATCGGTAATGTCATAACCGCGATAGGTTAATCCGGTGCCGGTTTGCCCCACCGTACACAATGCGGTGGTGCCGGCACTTTGGCCGCGAAGGCCCGCGCCGGAGAGTGATTTATCTTTGGGTGCGACGGCGACATTTGTCATGATTGGCTCCTTTCCTTTGATGCCATCAGATTCAACCGCTGCATGAATCCGTGAACGTGGCGATAATTCCAGTGGTGTAACCGACGTTTTCACACCGAGGGTGTGCGTCTGTGATCACTCTTTTCCAAATAGGCGATCCAATTGCTGTTCGTAGGCGTGATAGCCCAAGAAATCATAAAGGGCATCACGGGTTTGCATGGTGTCGACCACGTTTTTCTGGTGGCCATCATCCAGCAGATGTTGATACACATTGAGGGCGGCTTGGTTCATGGCGCGAAACGCAGAGAGCGGATACAGCACCATGCTGACCCCGACGCCCGCCAACTCTTGGCTGGTAAACAGTGGGGTTTGACCAAACTCGGTGATATTCGCCAGCACCGGCACCTCCACTTGCTCGACAAAGGCTTGGTACTGCTCGAGCGTTTGCATGGCTTCGGGGAAAATCATGTCCGCGCCCGCTTCTACATACGCTCTGGCGCGGGTGACAGCACTGTCCATGCCTTCCACCGCCAAGGCATCGGTGCGCGCCACGAGCACAAACTCAGGATCGGTGCGTGCATCGACCGCGGCTTTGATGCGGTCGACCATTTCAGCTTGGCTGACAATTTCTTTGTTGGGACGATGGCCGCAGCGCTTTTGCGCCACTTGATCTTCCATATGTACCGCGCCCGCGCCGGCGCGTTCCATTTCGCGAATGGTACGAGCAATATTGAGCGCACCGCCAAAACCGGTATCAATATCCACCAGCAAAGGCACGTCGGTCGCTGCGGTGATCCGGCGGACATCTTCCAACACATCGTTGAGGGTCGTGATCCCTAAGTCCGGTAAGCCATAAGAGGCATTGGCAATCCCGCCTCCGGATAGATAAATGGCTTGATGCCCCACCCGCTCTGCCATCATGGCGCAATAGGGGTTAATTGTGCCGACGACTTGCAACGGAATATTGTTGCGTACCGCTTGGCGAAAACGTGCACCTGCACTCATAGCATTCTCCTTATGAACTCATGGCTTAGCGGGTTTAACCGCCGGCATTTCGTAGCCAATAGCGTGTTAGTTAATCGGTAATTTGCTGTTCAATCAGTTGGCGGCTGCGTTGAATATGCCGACGCATCAGCATTTCCGCCAGCTCAGCATCGCGCTCGCGAATTGCCGCTAAAATTTGCATGTGCTCTTGCAGCGCCTGCTTAGGACGAGAATGCGCCCGCGGCGATTGAAACCGGTACATCCGCAGCAAGTGGTATAACTCACCACACAACAGGGTGATCAGCTTCTGGTTATGGCTGGCTTTGATGATGCAATAGTGAAAATCAAAATCGCCTTGTTGGTGAAAGTAGGCCGCCCCATCCACCCGTTCGATATAGGCATGGTGGGTATCGAGCACCGCACTTAACTGCTCAATTTCCGCATCGGTGATGTGCGCGCAAGCCAGTCTTGCGGCCATGCCTTCTAACGCTTCACGCACCGCGTAAATCTCAGCCAATTGTCGATGCGTGAGTGTCACCACTCTCGCACCGACATGAGGGACGCGCTCGACCAACCCAAGGGCTTCGACCCGCATCATCGCCTCGCGCAATGGGCCTCGGCTGACGCCAAATGCTGTGGCCAACCCCGCTTCCGACACCTTGGTGCCCGCTGGATAGGTGCCGGTGACAATCGCCTCGATAAGCTGCTCGGTCAGGCTGGCTGACTTGGTGCGCTCACGTGACTCAGCTTGCGCCGATTGGGTGTACTGATCGAGAATCTGGTCATTTGTCGACAATAAAGACATAAACACCGCCTAAAAACTTCAATAAAGCCAGAATAGAATAAGATTGTAGACAATGTAGATTAGACTTTGGTCTGTAGAGGCGCACTTTTATCGTGATCAAAACCACAACGTAAATGATAATGTACGCATTGAATTGTTATTCACTTGTTATCAAACGGGCGTTTGACTCGACCTATTGCGAGAGCGGCGTATGGTGTAGCGGTCGTTTTAATAGGGATAGAACGCAAATATGGATAAAAATCATTCCAAGCGTGAAAACGCACTCGCGCTGCTTATCGGCAGCAGTTTGGTGTCACTGGGCATCTTCTTTTTCAACCAAGTGGGGTTACTGACCGGCGGCACTGCAGGGTTAGCGCTGTTTTTACAACGGACCACCGATTTCAGTTTTGGTGAGCTTTTCTTTGTGATCAACCTGCCTTTTTATTGGCTCGCCTACACCCAAATGGGTAAACGCTTCACCCTTAGTACCTTAGTTGCGGTCAGCATCGTCTCATTCGGCGCGGATCACTTGAGCGCCGTATTAACCATCAATAGCATTCATCCTGTTTATGCCGCGCTATTTGGCGGCGGGCTAATCGGCATGGGCATGCTAGTGATGTTCCGCCATCAGTGTAGTTTGGGTGGATTTAACACCTTAGCGCTGTTTTTGCAGCAACGGTTTGGCATCCGTGCCGGAAAAGTTCAAATGGCGCTGGATTGCTCGATTGTGGTGTTGTCGCTGATGGTCGTTGACCCATGGCTGATTGCCTTATCGGTCGCCGCGGCGATCACCACCAACCTCGTGCTCGCCATGAACCACAAGCCTGGACGCTATCAAGTTCAACCTCCTTCAACAGCATAATAGCGTCGATCTTTGAGAGGTGGATGTCCGCCTCTCTTTCCCTATGCTCAATCCACCCAAGTTTGGCGTGTTAGTCGTACTACCACCGACCACCTCGCACCTAAATGCGAATCACTCTTACAATTGATTGCTGCACATGCTAAATTTCGCGTTTTGATCGCCTATCATAAAGGAGTCTTGATGAACGCGGCCGATCCTAGCGTTGATGTGTTAAACCTGCCCGCCATGGTTGCACTGCCCCCTTTCCCTTCTGCTTTAGGCTTGTCTGTGATCCCAGATGATGTGCAGGGCGTGCCGCTTCGAGAACAACTCACCACATCACAAGGACTCGCACAATGTTTTGCCGCGGTGAACTCGACCTATGGTGATGCCGATAACCGCGCCCAAGGCACGCTCTTTATCGGCGCTTATGCCTATGAATTTTTACTTCCGGTGCTGGCTAGCTGGCTGCAGGGTGGACAACTCCCCTCGCTGGACTTAGATAACTGGCAAGTTAAATACCAACCTACCCGTGTCACTAAACCGAATGGCAAAGAGCTTGTCTATCATAAGCCGCATTTTTACCTCAATGCCTTGATTGGCTGGAAACAACCCGCGGCAGAAGAGTGGCAAGCTATTTTGCACGGGGCGTTGTTACGTCACTTTTCGCCTATCGTCGATGCGGTAGCGGAGCAAAGCGGTATGCGCGAGGGGCCACTTTGGAAAGTGGTTGCCGATTCAATCTGTATTGCCTTTTTGATGGTGGGTAAACATCGTGATTGCGAGCAGGCCGCACGTGACGCGGCACTGTCGATCGTCCATCAACGCGGCACCCCGCTTTATAGCAAGCGCAGCGGTTTTCACGATGTCACCGTCTACGATCCGAACGATACGCAAACCGTACTGCAAACCCACAGCTTCCGTTTGCGCGGTGGCTGCTGTCGCATTTTTACCGTGGATGATCACAGTTATTGCTCAACCTGCTGCTTTTTAAAGCCTGACGAACAAGCTAAGCGCCTCGCAGAAGTTGCGTGTCAGCGTGAAGGCGTGGCGCTGGACACGCAGCCTCGCTAACTCAGCCTAACTCAGCGCCACATCGACCCAAACAAGACGATGATCGGAGTGAGCACGCGCATGCTCCTGGCCGTTTTTATCACAAATCAGTGGGTAGTCGGCATCATTCGGCGCCGGCCAAAATACGCCGGAGGCTTGCACCGCTAGCTCTCGCGAAGGTAGGACGTAATCGAGGCGTAACCCACCGTTATGGGTAGCGATGGCCCGTCCTTTCCCTTCGATAAAGCGAAACGCGTGAGACTGGGCCGCGTCACTTTTTGGTACCTGCGCCCCAACTGCAACCTCTGGATGCACCCGCGGATGGTGAAGCAAGGCGCCAATGGCTTGCTTATCCCCGTCGCCATAGCTCGGGTCTGCATTTAAATCGCCAATCACCACAAACGGTGTCTCAGGAGACAGCCCGCCGCGGCCGCCCTTGTCGTCCACCAGCCAATCAGCGTTATCCAAAAGGCCAATCAGTTGGTGAATTTCATCACTGTTGCGCCGCCAGTTACGCTTCTCTGGCCCATCAAACACGGGCGGTGTGGGATGACACGCCACCACCTGTATTTGAAACTCACCAACCAGAATCGGCACTGACACCAAGTTTTTCGAGGCGAGACGCAAGGCTCGTTGCGCCTGTTCGGTGTAATACTCTGCAGGGAGTTGGTGCTGAGGCAATTGATGCCACGCGAAATGCTGCCAAGTGCGAATTTCGGTGTCTTCGATGGGATAGCGCGATAAAATCACATAACCAAATTGACCATGATAATCGCCAAATCCATGGCATTGCTGGGCCTCCGTTAAGCGTTGATGCTCGCTGACCGGCACCGTCAGTTTTAACCCGGTATTGGTAGCGGGCAAGTAGCGATACGGATAATCAATCGGCGTTTCACCGTGTTGCGATTCGGCCAAGTGGCGTTCACAAAATGCGGCGAGCGCCCCATCATCACCGCCATCACCTGGATGATCGAATTCACAAAGCACCACCACATCGGGTCGCACTCGTTGTATGGTCGCGGCGAGATTTTTAATTTGTCGGCTGGGGGTAGGCGCTAGCATCTTTGCTTTAATGTCGCCGGGCTGACGCCCAGCCAGAGACAGGTTAAATTGTGCCACCCTGAGGGTTGAAGGTGCTGTCATGACATCCTACTAATGTGCTGAACGAACACCTATTTTAACAAGCTATCAAGGGCGCGACGAATTTGTCGCGCATCATCCTCTGCTCGATGCGGCGTCGGCCCCAACGCCTCCATTTCGCGACTAAAATCGCGCCGGTCGAGATCACTGTGCTTTTTTAGCCATTGATTCACCTCCATTAGGGTGAATGAAGGGCGCATATAGCAGGCTTTGTAAAGCCGCCCCATCCAAAACAGATCCCACTGACTATCGCACAAAACATGATCAAAAGGCGCGAGGGTCTGGTTGAGATGCTGACAGACATCGAGCACACTGATGCCTTCGCTAAAAAGGCGTTCACGCGAAATCCCATGTATTCGCGCTTCGGCTTCGTTGTCCCAGTGATTCCAGTGCCCACTGGCAGTAGAAGGGTCAATCAAAAAACTGTTGCTGTCGCCACTTGGCAACACGTACCCCACTTCGATGGGATAAGACGATAACGACAAACCGGATGCTTCAAAATCCAGTGTCACCCACATACGCGTACTCCTTGCTCATAAACACTCCTGCATGACTAGGCACTTCCATTGCCTGATTACCTAACTGTAGCCTTTTTGTTGCCATTTAGATGGGTTGTCGCGCTACTTTTGCGTGCTTGATTAACAAGTGGCTGAAAAAACCGACTTCATTTCATGGTCTTGGCTATTTTTTATTAAGAATGTGATAGCTCTAACAAGTGACAGCCAGGGTTTGCCCGCTGTGCGCTATATTTCATGGTCAGATTGTTTTAGGCTTCGGTAAAACACTGCGGTAGGCAGTTTGATGGTAACCGCTTTAATTAGATGGAAAGAGTTATGAAGCAGACGTCTCGCACCATGCTTGCACGTAAACACGTCGCGTTAGTGGCACACGATCACTACAAAGACGCTTTGACTGAGTGGGTAAAAGAAAACAAAGCGACACTCAGTGAGCATGAGCTTTATGCCACCGGCACCACCGGGCATATTCTTGCGCGAGAAACCGGATTAAAAATCACCCCATTAATCAGCGGTCCCATGGGCGGTGACCAGCAACTCGGGGCGATGATTTCTGAACAAAAAATTGATGCGATGATTTTCTTTTGGGATCCGCTCAATGCCGTACCACACGACCCTGATGTTAAGGCGTTGCTGCGTGTCAGCTCTGTATGGAACATTCCGATTGCTACCAATCGCTCAACCGCACGCTTTTTGATCACGTCGCCGTTATTTGGCCAAGAGGTGGATATTCAAATCCCTGATTATCAAGCTTATTTGGATGAGCGCTTGTAGTCTTTTTCCCACACTGTCCGTCTGTGACTAACGCCGTCTATGGCTTACAGTGTGGGTTCCCGTTTCTTAAAGGTACCCTTTCAACTCCTCCACAAACGGCGAGGCATGGCCTTTTTGGTGTACCAGCCACACTTGTTTTTGCGCGCGCGTCAGGGCGACATAAAACAGTCGCCGCTCTTCCGCATGCTCAATTGGCTCTTCATTTTTCCCTAATAAGGCCTCACCGAGTGAAAGCGAACGAGGCTTGGCGGGAAATACGCCTTCATCCAAACCGAGAATAAACACATAATGCGCTTCTTGCCCCTTGCTGGCGTGTGCGGTGGTATAGCGAAGCGTCAGTGATGGATAAGCTTCTTGCCAGCTTTCTAGCGCGTCAGGACGGATGGCATGCGTGCGACCTAGCAGCATCACACTCACTGCTTTCTCGGCTTTAGCGTGCTTTTTGGCAAGGCTTGCCAGGGTCTTTTCTACCTTATCGTTAGTGATCACTTTGATCGCTTTAGGTGTTTTCGCCGATGTCTTGTCTCGCGCATAATCTAGTTGTTTGCTCAGCTGCTTGGGGTTTTTTTCGATGAACTGCTGTGCCACATTTCCCAAAGTAGACGGATAGCGATAACAGGTGGTCAGCCAGCAAATTTCACTGTCACCGAAACGCTGCGCAAACTCTGTGGTTAGGCCGACATCGGCACCGGCAAAGCGATAAATGGCTTGCCAATCATCCCCCACGGCAAATAACGAAGCGCGTGGTACTTGCGATTCAGTGTCCGCTTTACCGTGACACAGCGCCTCGATCATCGCTAACCGTGCAGGCGAAATGTCTTGGTATTCATCGACCATGACAAACTGGATGGGCGTGACGAATTTTCGCTGCTGAAACAGCTTAGTGGCTTGGGCAATCAAGCTGTCAAAGTCTACGGCATTATCCGCTTTTAGCGCCTGTTTATAGGCTTGGTATAACGGCCAAATCACCGCCAGCTCATCTTTTAAGGCGGCCTGCTCCTCAAAGCTTGCCAGTTTATCGGTTAGCGCTCGCTTGGTGGCGTTGGCTTGGATCACTCGTGAAAGGCGCGACCACACCCAGGTGTGCAACCGGGTGTCATGGGCGCAAGCAGTCAGTTCAGCGTTATCGTTAAGCGGCAGTGTTTGCTGCTGATGTAATTTGTCCCAGCGTTTGCGGGTAGTGGGCTGTTGCCACTGCTCAGCAAGTGTTTGGGTAAGCCACGCCGCTTTGGCCGTCTCATCACTGGCGAGCGGCGAAATAACCGGGGCCTGCCCTTGGTGATCGGCGAGTTGTTGGCGGGCAAAGCCATGGAAGGTGGTAACATTCACCTCATGACCGGTTTTGGTCTTTATCCGCGTTTTCAGTTCTTCAGCGGCATCACGACCAAAGGCCAGCAGCAATAGCTGCTCTGGCTTGGCTTGACCACTTTCAATTAAATACGCCGCGCGTGCCACCAATACGCTGGTTTTGCCGCTTCCGGGCCCCGCCACCACCAGGGTATGAGATTCATCGGTAAGCACGGCCTCGCGCTGCCCGGCATTTAATGGCGATGACTCAATGGTATCAAACCAAGTTTGCCACTGGTTGAGCATCGCCGCTTGCCACTGTTGGTTGCGGGCTTTCAGCCAGCTTGAGTCGGCCTGCAACACAGGCGCTAACGTGGTGGCAAGGCTTTCGTCCAAATTGGCTAAGAATGAGGCAGGGATCCCCTCGCCTTCCAGTTTATTCACTACCGTTTGTCGGGCGCTACGCAATTGGGCGATACGTGCATAACCCGGCGCATTCACCAATGCATTAAACTCAGCCAACAAACTCGACTGGATCTTCTCTAGCCGTTTTTGATAACGGGCGATATAGGCTTGGTAGTGGCGATAAATCGTCTGTCCCGCTTGTTGGGCGTGCTCCCATGGTAAGCCAAAGACCTCAAATGGCAGTGGATCGCCCTCGTCGGTATAACCGGTTAACGAAATTGTCCCCCAAAGCAGCCCACGCGATACCGTTAGCTGCCCATCCCATGCCGAGAAAGGAATGTATTGCCGATGATGACGAGACTCGAGCAGTAAGCCATCATCTTCAAGCTGCAGGCTGTAATGATCGCCGTAAACAAGCCATTGTGCCCAGCGATTGGCTGTAAGTTTCATATTTCTACGTTAATCATGGAATGAGGTACTGATCGTACCCAAGAAGGATGGTTGGCATGCTACTTCCCAATACCCCATAAATCAATTCGCTAGCTGTGGTGGTGAACCGTAAACGCTGGCGTGAAAGCCTGAAATTGACTTGTCGCAACCCTTTTCCTATTACCCGAGAAAATACTGGATTGAAGCTTAGTTTCTGGTTCTATTTCTGCTATCTTGCCAACATTGTTGGCCGATCACCCTTATTTATGCCTTTTTCTCTGCCACGTATGCCTCTCCTACCACTCGCCATGCGCGAGTTTTGGGCAAATCACCGAATTAACGACAGTATTCGCGTCCTGATCGCCCTAATGGGTGTTGCGCTGTACGCGGGATACGCTGGTCGCACCGATGTTGTCACGCCACTGGTGCTCGGAGTCATCGCGTCAGCATTAGCGGAAGTGGATGATCACTTTTGGGGACGTGTGCGTGCGCTCGGTGTCACCCTTGTTTGCTTTACAGTCGCGGCCTTCTCGGTCGAGCTGCTTTACGATATCCCTTGGCTATTCGCGATTGGCCTGACGATTTCCAGCTTTGGTTTTATCATGCTGGGCGCAATCGGCGAGCGTTATGGCACCATTGCCTTTGCCTCGTTACTCTTAGCGGTTTACACCATGCTAGGGATGGAGCAAGGCAGTGATATGTGGTTGCAGCCGATGATGCTGTTATCCGGAGCTCTCTGGTATGGGCTATTGTCGCTGGCTTGGATCATAATATGGCCTCACCGCCCGGTTCAGCACCGATTGGCTGCGGTTTTTCGTCAAACGGCGACGTACATGGAAACCAAATCCAGTTTATTCCATCCGGTCGCCGAATTGGTTCCGCAACCGACGCGTATTGCCGCCGCCAACCAAAATGCCCAAGTGGTGGCGGCGCTAAACCAAGCAAAAGCGTCATTGCTGACACGCGCGCGACGCGGCCGACTCACACAGCGGCATCAAACCTTGCTACAAACCTATTTTATTGCCCAAGATATTCACGAACGCGTGAGTTCATCCCATTATCGTTACCAGGATCTGGCGGCGCATTTTTTTCATTCCGATATCCTCTTTCGCTTTGAAGCCTTATTAAACGCGCAAGCGCAAGCCTGCCGGGATGTTGCGCAAGCGATGTCAATCGGTACACACTACCAGCATCCGAAAACAGGCCAGCAAGCGCTCAGGGCAATCAAACAATCGATGGCCTATTTGTCGGCACAAGACGAACAAGACAGCACTCGCCTCGCGCTGCTGCAACAACTCGATTTTCTCTACAAAAACTTGGAGACAGTAGAGCAGCAACTGGCCAGCTTGAGCCACTTAGCCAGCACGGACAATCTGCAAGAAAGCGAACTGGCCGACCCGGATGCACACTCGTTGGGGGAAATGGCTTACCGCATTCGCCGGCAACTCACGGTTAAATCACTGCGTTTCCGTCATGCAGTACGTTTGTCCTTATCACTGCTGACCGGTTATGCACTGATCCAAGGGCTTGGGCTAGAGCACGGCTTTTGGATTTTGATGACCATTCAGTTCGTGTGCCAAACCAACTATTCAGCCACCCGCAGTAAGCTTAAAGAGAGAGTATTGGGCACCGTCGCTGGTCTACTCTTGGGCGTACCGGCGCTCTACCTCTTTCCTGACCCCAGCAGTCAACTGGCGTTGATGGTGATCACCGGTGTGCTCTTTTTCGCCTTTCGCACCGTGCAATACACCCTCGCGACCTTGTTTATTACGCTGTTGGTATTAATGTGCTTTAGCCAATTCGGCCAAGGCTTTGCGGTTATTCTTCCTCGCCTTGGCGATACCGTTATTGGCTGTTTGATTGCGGTCGCAGCAGTCCGTTATGTGCTGCCCGACTGGCAAGCCCATCGCTTACGCGGGATCATGACCGAAGCACTACAAGCTAATCGTGACTACTTGGCCCATGTGATTGCCCAGTACCGTATTGGTAAGCGCGATAACCTCGCTTATCGTATCGCGCGTCGACATGCCCATAATGCCGATGCCGAGCTCACCACCGCCATCAGCAACATGTTGGTTGAGCCCGGCCGCTATCGCACCAATATTGAAGAGACCTTCCGGTTTTTGTGCTTGAACAACGCTATGCTCAGTTATATTTCGGCCCTTGGTGCGCACCGCAGCCGAATGGATGATGAGGTCAACCATCAAAAGATGGCGCAGCTCCATCGTGAAATCCATCAATCGCTTAACACGCTGACTGAACGTTTATCGCATGCTCTGCCTGAAGAATTGCCCGCACAAGTGCCATCGACCGGCACTAAGACACCCACAGGTGAGCCAGTGAGTCACTATGTACAGGCGGAAGGTGAAAACAAGGGAGCTCAGACTGAAGCTGAAGCGCCCATCGATAATGCCCCACTGAGTATGGTGTTGCAGCAGTTACGCTTAATACAACGCATGCTACCTGAGCTCGATAGCTTGACCGAGACATTGCGCCAACAAGCACTTAAACAAAGCCGTGCATAGGGATCCAAAAGTCAAACCTCGGTATGTCCGCGTTTTTTTGACCGAACAGTAAGGGTTATTTGGGTGTTAATATGACGGTCATCACGTCAGCGCTGTGTAAAATTACATTAATTTACCCGGTGAACGGTTGAAAGCCAGAGCGCGAGGCCGGATATTAATAGTTACGCCACCTGTTGAAGCTGGCAACTATACTGATAATTAATCGGCCTAACGCCGCCGCGTAGCCCGCCTGGAGCAATTATGGCTATTCATGTAGGAATCATCGACTCTGACCCCGTCCGTCTGGTCACCCCTGTTTTACACCAGCAATTACCCGTCACTAAATTGATACTCATTGGCACGCTGGAGCAGGATCTTGAATTCGAGCGTCTAACCCGGGTCCTTGCCCCCAAGGGCATTGAAACCGAGTTTTTTGAAATCTCGGACGATATCAATATTCGCGAAGTTAAAAGCCAGGTAAAACGTCTTGCCGAGCAGCTCAGCCAATCTTCTGAAGACATCCTTTTTAACGCAAGCTGCGGCCTTCGCCACCAATTACTCTCTGCCTATGAAGTGTTTCGTACTTACCAATGGCCCAGCTACGTGATTGAGCCCTACAGTGACGAACTATGCTGGCTCTACCCTGATGGCCTCCCCCAGCAGCAAGTGGAAGATCATATTAGTCTCACCGAATACCTAACGATTTTCGGCGCACGCTGTGAGCACCAAGATGACCAAGTCACGGGGTGTTTAACCAACGATATTTACCGTTTAGGCGAAAAATGGGCCAGTAATGCCTATGAGTTAGGCCCAGGTCTTGCCACCTTGAACTACCTCGCGACCACGTGTCGTAAAGAGCAGCGTTTAGACGTCGCGCTCAGTGAAAAACAACAAGGTTATCGTGAGCTCGGTATCCTACTCGACGATCTCTCCGATGCGGGCTTAGCCAGCTACCAGCAAGGAACCTTGACATTTAGCTGCGAAGAAGCCCGACGCTTTGCCAACGGCGAGTGGCTGGAGAGCTACGTGCATCATACCGTTACCTCGATTCAAAAAGAGCTTCCTACCATTCAAGACAGTGCCCTCTCTTTACAGGTATATCGTCAAATTGGCGAGCGTGAAGTACGTAATGAATTGGATGTGGCCATGGTCGTGAATAATAAGCTGCATATTATTGAGTGCAAAACCAAAGGCATGTCGAGTGACGGCGACGACACTCTGTACAAGCTGGAATCATTGCGTGATTTGCTCGGAGGACTGCAGGCGCGCGCGATGTTAGTCAGCTTCCGTCCATTGCGTCATCACGATATTACTCGTGCCACTGATTTAGGCTTGGCCTTGATTGGCCCTGACCAACTGGCCAATCTACGTACTCATCTTTATGATTGGTTTATTGCAGCCGGCGGTACCATTGCCGTGCGTACGAGCTAGCAACGCTGTGGTTCATCCCGGTGCAGCATGAACCACGCACATCTTGCAATACAGCTACTATCAACAAAAAACGCGGCGCCCTTTGACACCGCGTTTTGGTAGGATAACGACGTCTCGCTTATTTACAGGAGCTTACGTGCAGCCTCGACGACCACTTTAATCGAGCGCGCTTCTGTCTCTTTCAAGGTCGCATGATCTGGGGTCTCTTTTTGTGTGCGATTGATAATCACACCAGCCACACAGCCTGCTCGTAGGCCGGAGCTAGCACACATGGTCAGCAATGTGGCTGATTCCATCTCAAAGTTCAGCACACCCATGTCCTGCCATTCTTGCATTGAGCCTTGGAAACGACGCACCACACGGCCGCTAAAGGTATCGTAACGCTCTTGACCTGGGTAGAAGGTATCACTGGATGCCGTCACGCCAGTGTGAACCGTCGCACCATCTTCATCAACGGCGGCTTTCATGGCCGTGGCGACGTCAAAATCGGCCACCGCAGGGAACTCCATTGGTGCAAAGTGCGTACTTGCGCCGTCAAGACGCACCGAGCCGGTGGTGACAATCATGTCGCCGACATTAATGTCCGGCTGAATCGCGCCTGTAGTCCCTACGCGTAGGAAAGTACCAACACCAAGTTGTGCCAACTCCTCAACCGCAATAGAGGTCGATGGGCCACCGATACCTGTTGAACAAACCACCACAGGTTTGCCATCAAGCCAACCGAGATACAAAGTGTATTCACGCTGAGAGGCAAGAAACGTGGGTTTTTCCATCAAGTTAGCAATTTTTTCAACGCGCGCAGGGTCGCCAGGAATAATCGCCGTGGTTGCGCCTTGAAGATCCGCTTTTGTTACGCCAAGGTGAAATACAGGGGTATCAGACATCATTCGTCTCCTCGCTGGATGCTATCATCCGCATTAGAATCAATGTGATGCCTACGTGAGCAGGCATCAACGCGTTATTGGTTATGTGGTTAGGATACCCAAATTTTACGCCTTTTGTGTGACCACCATCGACCTATTGCCATATTGATTATTACAGATTTCAGAATTTAGAGATCGCTATCACTTTATAAAGGCAAAAGCAGACAGCCTTTGCCCTGGTTTTTAGCGCGGATCACCAAGTAAACGTAGTGCATTCAGCGTGACTAACGCGGTGGCACCGCTGTCAGCCAGCACTGCGACCCATAGGCCGGTAATCCCTAATACGCTGGTCACCAAAAACACCCCTTTTAGCCCGAGAGCGATGGTGATGTTTTGCCGTACATTCGCTTGAGTGGCACGCGCTAGGTGTAACACCCTTGGGAGCTCAACCAGCCGGTTATGACTCAATGCCGCCTCAGCGGTTTCTAGCGCCACATCGGTACCACTTCCCATTGCAACACCCACGTGCGACGCTTTCATTGCCGGCGCATCATTAATGCCATCACCAACCATGGCGATACGATATTGCCCTGCCAGTGCTTCTACCGCCTCAACCTTATTCTCCGGCAATAGTCCCGCGCGGTAATCAATATCCAGTTCACGGGCAATTTCAGCGGCTGAGGTCGGGTTATCGCCGGTCAACATCACAGGTTGAATACCCATAGCGCGCAATTGCTCGATGGCTTCTCGCGCATCCTGTCGCAGTGTATCTCGCCAGCCGATCATCCCTTGTGGTTGCTCGTCAATGAGCACAACCGCAACCGTCACCCCGCGCTCGGCCGCCGATTTGGCCTCTTGATATTGCGCATGGTTTAAGGTCGACTCAGCCAGTTTGTCTAACGCAACCAACCTGATTGATTGTCCCTCGACAACACCTTGCACGCCGCGACCAGCATTCGCTTGGATATGAGAGGCATCCGGCACCGAGATGCCTCGCTCAGCGCTATACAACACTAAGGATTTTGCCAATGGGTGATGGCTGCCACGTTCTATCGCCGTCGCCGCTTGAAGCAGAGCGCTCTCATCACCGTGCCATGCGCGCACATCGGTCACCATGGGTTTACCTTCGGTGAGCGTACCGGTTTTATCTAACGAGACAGCATTGACGCTTGCCAGTGTTTCCAGTGCCGCCCCACCTTTTATCAATGCTCCGTGACGCGCAGCGGTAGCGAGCCCGGAGGTAATCGCCGCAGGTGTCGAGATCACGAGCGCGCATGGACAGGCGATCAATAACAGTGCTAAGCCTCGATATAACCACTCTTGCCAGCTGGCGGCAAAGAACAGGGGTGGAATCACTACAACTAGCACCGCAAGCCCGATCATCGCCGGCGTGTACCAGCGGCTAAATTTATCGATAAACCGTTCTATCGGCGCTTTTTTCGATTCGGCCTGTTCAATAAGCCGCAAAATACGGTCAATCGCATTTTCACCTTGCGCCGATGTCACGGTCAGCTGCACCGTTTTATCGGTTGCAAGACTGCCCGCCATCACGGTATCACCGGGTTCAATATCGACAGGAATAGGTTCACCCGTCAGCGCACTTTGGTCGAAACTGGCGGCACCTTCCATCAGTTGCCCATCCGCGGGGAGCCGCTCACCAGCACTGATTTCAATCCGATCACCTGGCAGTAGATCACTGGCAGCCACGGTCTCACGAGAACCGTCGCTATTAATTCGCGTCACAGTTTCTGGCACCAATGCCATCAGCGACTGAATGCCATCGCGGGCGCGGGTGGACGCATACCCTTCTAACCGCTCGCCAATCAGAAACAACACCAAGACCATCGCCGCCTCAGTGGTCTCTCCAAGGTATAATGCACCGATGGCCGCAATACTCATCAAGGTTTCAATCGAAAACGGCGATCCTTGACGCGCCAATCGACCCGCTTTAAGCACAATGGGAGCGAGACCAACGACTGTCGCTGCAGTAAACAGCCAATCAGATAAAGAAGCGGACCAGTAATGCAGCCCCCAAGCCACCAGCATAATGCTAATCAAACCAAACAGCAGAGCGTCATCGCGCCATTTTCGCCAGCCAGAGGGAGCCGTGGCGGTTTGATCCAAGGTAACCAGCGGAAAACCGGCGTTTTTAGCCGCTTGTTCAATGGCCGAGTGCGTCTCTGTTGAGGCATCGTGCGCTAAAGAGACCCGCAGTTTTTCAGTGGCAAAAAGTACTTGTGTGCTCTCTACACCAGGCGTGGCATGGATTGCTTTTTCAAGTTTAGCGGCACAGCTTGGGCAGTCCATGCCGGTCACCACCCACTCATAGGAGATAGAAGGTAGTTGAGGAGATGACGCCGAAGACGTGCTCTCGTCGCTATCGTCACACTGTGTTCGAGGCCGGTCGGGATCGTCATCGCCCGAGGTGCCCTCGCCGTCTTGATGGCTTGAACAGCAGCTCGACGCTTGGCAGGTATCAGTTACCGTAGTCGTAGACGGAGAAACGGTTTGATGGTGTGGCTGATGACAGTGGTGATGTCCACAATGCTTACACATAATCGACTCCTTCTTTGGTCGTTGTGTCATTATCTTGTGGTCAGTATAAGGGTTGGAGCCCACTCCAGAGTCAAGCGCTTATCGAAACAACTCTCATTTGTTTTGCCAAACGCTGCACAACAGCAGGAAAAAGGTGCGCCCAGCGATGATGGCTGAGCGCAATACATCTATTGGATAATAAAAATGTAGCCCTGTAGTATTAGGAGGTTAACGATATCGATAAAGAAAGCCCCCACAATCGGCACTACCATAAAGGCTTGGGGGGCGGGGCCAAAACGATTCACGATTGATCCCATATTCATCACCGCGGTCGGGGTGGCGCCGAGGCCAAAACCACAATGCCCGCCAGCAATCACGGCCCCTGTGTAATTACTCCCCATCAACTTAAACGTGACGTAATAACTAAATAAGCCAATAACAACCGATTGAACCGCCAAAATGATTAAAAACGGCACCGCCAAATCGAGAATATTCCATAGCTTGAGCGTCATTAGCGCCATCGCTAAAAATAACGATAGGGAAACTGTTCCTACCATATCTACGGTTTCTGACTCTAGCTTTCTGAGTTTAAAGACCTCTAGCGTATTCGTAACAATCACACCCAAGAATAAAGCATAAACAAAGTCAGGTACCATGAGCCATTCAATATTAAACCCGTTTACCCACTCAGATAAATGGCGAGCCCCCGTAATACAAAGTAGTAAAATAAATAAGACTTCAATGACTTTCTTCGCTGTTACTTTATCTTCTTCATTTTCATTGTAAGTCACAAGTTCGGGATATTTTTCGTGTGTTGTGGTGCCACGCCCATATTCAGACTCAAGCTGATGTTTATTAATCAAACGCTGAGCAACTGGACTACCAATGATACCGCCAATCACAAGGCCGAGTGTTGCCGACGCCATGGCAATTTCGAGTGTACTTTGAATACCATACTCATCGGTTAATATCTGTGCCCAAGCGGCGCCAGTACCATGCCCGCCGGACAGGGTAATGGAGCCAGCGACCAGTCCCATCAGAGGATCCAAGCCAAGCATCGACGCAAAACTGACACCAATGGCGTTTTGTATAATGATGTACACAGATGCGATGGCAAGAAACCAAAATACCTTTAAACCACCTTTTACCAATTGTTTATAATTTGCTGCCAGACCAACGGTAGCAAAAAACATCAACATGAACGTATCTTTTAGTGGAAGACTAAACTTAAAATCGATACCGTTGTAATGTAATACAGATATAACACACGCAATGATTAACCCGCCCACAATCGGCTCTGGGATATTAAACTTGCGCAATGCGGGGATTTTTGAATTAACAAAATGGCCTAAAAAAAGGACACCGATGGCAATCAGGAATGATTCTAGCGCACCAATTGAATTGAGTTGATACATATAACCTCTTTGTTTCTCTCACCTCATCCTCCCTGATTATTTAATTTGACCTTTGTTTTACCTCATTTACGTTCACATTAACGTCAATACGGGTTAGCCACACTTCACGATACTCCAGCATCCTGCTTATCGTTTTGCTGCCGCGCTTGGGCTTTTTTACGCCTCAACCTCGCGATAACTGCCCGCTACCAACGGGCGGCACAATAGCAGAAAAACGTAAAACAAGCACCAACAATCGAACTATATATCGTCATATAGCAAGTAACTACTTAAACAGGCAGGATTAAAATTGACTTACCAGCACATAAGACTGAATGAAAAACAACCACAATTCGTTCGGTTTTTGTACTTAGGCAGCGATGAAGCGCGGCGAGATAGTCGTAAGGTAGGGGGAGAGAGTAAAAAAAGCGACGCGGGTATCAATACGAGAATGAGCGCACCTTACCCCGTTTGTAAGGTGCGCAATAAACAAACCTCAAACAGGATGGGTAAGACATTCACCCATTTGCATACTGATGGCTCTTAAGACATCTCGCCGGGTGATAATACCCACCAACTTGCCCTCGTCGACCACGGGGTACAGTTTAGGTTTGGTCGGCGCCATCATTTCAGCCAATTTGATAATGCTATCCTCAGATTCAACCGCCAAGGCATTACTGGTCATGCAATCAGCCACGGCGTGTGAATCTTGACAGTGATAGCTGTCGCGCAATAGCTGTTGCAACATATCTTGCTCAGAAATAAAACCAACCAAACGCTTGTTAGCATCCACCACAGGTCCACCAGTCTGCTGACTGCGGAGCAGTTTTTCCAGTGCACTGGAAAGCGGCATATCCGGTGAAAAGGTTACCGGGCGTTTATTCATATAATCTTTAACGGTGATCGACTCCATGTCGCCTCCCTTAATCGTCATGACAATCTGTTGTCCAGTACTTTAAGTGTTGTCGAAGTTGGCGAAATGTCTAAATCACTTTAAACAATTTGTGTTATTGAGCAAACCAATGGATAAATAGCTCGCTCTATCGGTGGGCTACCAGCCGAGTAAACGATAAAGCTCACCGGTTTTGACACTTCGGTGTGCATTATCGATGGTGCCATCACGAGCCCACTGTTCAACGACAGGTCGAATGATAGCTTGCGCCGTTTGCCAATCTTGACCTGCTTCTATTTCGTCGAGATACAACAATCTTAGCAGTAGGCCATCTAGCCCAGTCAAAAGCTGCTGTGGCGTGCGGTCATTAAAAATCGATGGAAAAACCCGGTCATCGTCATTAGGCAGTCCCATCACTTGGGTCAACTCTTCCACCACACAGGCCACTAGCTTCCCTTTGGACCGCGCCAAATCAACGGGAATAACGACCGCTGCATAACGAATCGCACCATGTTTATTGACCCGAAAGTTAGCCGCGCACACAGCATCACGTAATGGCGACACATCGGCATTGGCAAACTGCTTGCGCGCGTCATCTAAAAAACGTTCATGATTGGTGAACATAATCGTCAGGTTGGCGCGCTGCGCAATGGTGGTTGGGATAAAGTCGATCCCGGTTAGCGTTGCAAGGTGTGACAAATGATAAGAGACAAGGTCATCGTGTAACTGGCTCTCACTGATCGGGTGCGAGACATGATACCGGATCGGGCCTTCCCACTTACGCACGCCTTGTTCACCTTGCACATACTCGCTTTGAAATGCGATGCGATAAAAAGCATCGACAATATAATCGGGCGATTGCCAAGCCTGTTGATTGGCCATCACAGGCATCACCGTTAGGCAAACACCTAATAACACCACCCGCTGAAAAAGCCGCCAATATGAGTGACTCACAGTGTTACTCCCGATATTGAATCCCTTAGCTAGCATAGTCACGAAAGTGCGACGCTTGAATCATTTTTTTAACAATCGCTAGCGCTGTCTTTTATTTTGTGCATAAAACGTAAAAACCTAATGTCAGTTCCATTTTTCTAGACATTTTTTGAACCAGATCCTCATTCTCACCGCTAAAAAACCCCGCTAGACGCACACTATGGATAGTAACCAACGATTTTTAACTCGTTGTAGTATGAAGAGGAAACTATGCGTAAAACGCTACTCGCTTTAACCCTTCCATTAGCGATACCTGCTCAGGCTGCCAATGTGGTCGATGCCTCAAGCTTAGATTTGAGCGCGGCATTAAACCATGATCAGTCACGCGCAATGACGGCATCATCGCCAGCACTAAGCTTTCGTGAAAAATCACGCCTACAAGTGGGTAATAAAGCCTTGGTGCGCAAGCAGCAGCTGCATCATGGCGTTCCCGTTTACGGTTATTCGGTGGTCGAAAACACCACCGCACGCGGCTTCGCGCCCAGCGTAAAAGGTGACGTTGTCACTGATATCGGGCAAGATATCGGTGGTACGCTACCGATGATTAATCAGCAGCAGGCCATTGCAATTGCACAAGGCCAAACAAGCCAAGGCAATCGGCATTTTCACCAAGCCGATGCGAACACAGAACTCTTGGTCTGGCTGGATAAACAACAAACAGCGCGCCTGGTCTACAAAGTTGACTACCTTGCCGGCGACAACGGTCACCCTTCGCGTCCGATGAAAATTGTTGATGCTAAGTCTGGCGAGATCCTCGATAGCTGGGAGGGCATCGCGCATCTAGAAGCGGGGGGCCCCGGCGGTAACCAAAAGAGCGGTCGATTTAATTTCGGCCCCAATACCCAACTGGGCAGTTTTCAGGTTAACCGCTACTGCCAAATGGATAGTCCCAATGTGGTGACATTAAACATGAATAACCGCGAATGGGGCGGAGAGGTTCATCAGTTCAATTGCCCACAAAACACCTACCGTCAAGTCAACGGTGCGTATGCGCCGATGAATGATGCGCAGTTTTTTGGCCAAAAAGTATTTGATATGTACCAAGATTGGCTCGGTATACGTCCGATTCGACAAAAGCTCACCATGCGCGTCCACTACGGCCAAGGTTATGGCAATGCTTTTTGGGATGGCAGGCAAATGACCTTTGGCGACGGTAATCGCAGCATGTACCCCCTAACCACTTGGGATGTCATTGCTCACGAAGTGAGCCATGGTTTTACCGAGCAAAACTCAGGGCTTGAGTACCGTGGTATGTCCGGTGGGATGAATGAGTCATTCTCGGATGTTGCCGCCGCGGCATTGGGTCAGTATGTGTTCGGTGAGTTTAACTGGAAAATGGGTGAAGATGTAATGAAGCATAGCGAAGCCATGCGCTATTTCATCAACCCTAGCCAAGATGGACGCTCGATTGGTCATGTAAACCGCTATTACTCTGGTATCGATGTACACTTTAGCTCTGGCATATTTAACAAAGCTTTTTATCATCTCGCCACCAGCGAACAGTGGAACATCAAAAAGGCTTTTAAAGCATATGCGACAGCGAATCAGCTTTATTGGCGTCCAAATTCTAGCTTCCAGCAAGGCGCTGAGGGCATCTGTGAAGCAGCAAAAGCGTTAAACTATCCAGCTGGAGCAGTAAGCCAAGCCTTTGCCGAAGTAGGGATTCAAACTCAAGGTTGCCAAGGGACGGGAGGAAACCCTAAACCTGACCCGGAGCCAGAGCCACAACCTGAGCCAGAAATCTTGCCCCTGGCACTCGATGAGCCTGTACAAATCCAAGGACCTGCGGGTGTGGCTTACCAGTTCGTGGTAAAAAATGCGCCGCGCGGCACAGTTTGGCTCCAAACCTATCGTGGCCACGGTGAAGTGGACTTATATGCCGCGGTGGGTCGTCCTGCGAGTGTCCAAGACAACGACTGCGCGTCAACCAACACAGGTAACGAGGAGTATTGTGGCTTTAGTCAAATTCAAGGAATGGATTTGTACGTCACGGTAGTAGGGGCGCGCGACTATGTCACCAACGTTCTCGCACGCTTAGACGATCGCGGCGTTGAAACCAACCGCTGTACCAATATGCCGACTTGGGGTGGATACAACTATTATCCAGCAGGCGTCACCGTTCAGTATCAAGGGCACCTATTCCAGGCCACGCAAGACAACTGGGGCATAGACCCTTTCACTAACCAATGGGTTTGGCAGTATCAAGGCAGCTGCCAAGGCTAACTTCTCTGCGGCCGACTTTCTCTCGGCCGCTTTATTTGAGTTAACACCTCCTCACGTTACGCCGAGAGTGTGATCCCCTAGCGATTATTCCCGTCAATGCTTCGTGCAACATCATCGCGCCGCTCGCATTACGGTTTTATTGCATCTATGTTAATGATTATCGGTGATAATCTAGCAATGTAGAGGCGATAAATGCGACTACCCGCGTTGAGTAATACATGTCAGTGGCGCTGTTTGGCCATCCTCTTATTTCTGCTCCCCACCTTCGCATGGGCAGCGAGCACGGACGCGTCTTCGCTCCACACTCTCACTATGTTGATGGGGCTGCTCGGTGGCTTAGCGCTGTTCTTATATGGCATGGAAAAAATGTCTAATGCGCTGAAAAACGCCGCTGGAAGCCGACTCAAATCCTTACTCGCCAAACTCACCACCAACCGTGTCGCCGGTGTTTTGACGGGCGCGGGAGTCACAGCCACCATTCAATCCTCTTCTGTCACCACCGTATTGCTCATCGGTTTTATTTCCGCAGGGTTAATGTCACTCGCGCAAGCAACTGGGGTGATCATGGGGGCCAATATTGGGACAACCATTACCGCCCAGATTGTGGCCTTTAAAATCACTCAAGCCGCCTATCTGATGGTCGCTATCGGCTTTTTAATTGAATTTACGGCCAAAGCCGATAAAACCAAGCAATACGGTAAAATGTTATTCGGGTTGGGGTTGATCTTCACAGGGATGAATGTGATGAGTGAGGCAATGTCGCCTCTGCGCGATTATCAGCCGTTCATTGATGCCATGGCGAAAATGCACAATCCTTTTTTTGCCATTTTACTTGCGGCCTTGTTTACCGCGTTAGTGCAGTCTTCATCTGCGACAACCGGGATTGTCATCGTCCTCGCGGGGCAAGGCTTTATCTCCCTTGAAAGCGGGATCGCACTCTCAATGGGTGCCAACGTCGGCACCTGTGTGACCGCCCTCCTCGCTGCTATCGGTAAATCGCGGGAGGCCAAACAAACCGCCAGTGTGCATATTCTGTTTAACATTATCGGGGTGTTGATATGGCTTCCATTGATCAGTGTTTTGAGTGATTGGAGCGTCGCACTTTCGCCGAGCCATCCTGATCTCACGGGCGTTGAACGCTTAGGGGCTGAACTTCCTCGTCAAATTGCCAATGCCAACACCCTATTCAACGTCGTCAATACACTTGTCATGTTGCCGTTTATCGGCGGGTTTGTTTGGCTTGCAAAGAAGATCGTCCCTAAAACTCGTAAGCCTGCACCGAGTGAACAACCTATTGTTTCTCCCAAGTACCTCTCTAAAGAGCTGCTGATGACACCCGATATTGCCATGGATCAAGCCCAGCTCGAGATTGGACGCATCGGACGCCGAGTTTGCAATATGATGAATGCACTCCCGCCTCTCACTTCTAAATTAGCTTCCCAGCAAGAGCGAGAAGCGGCTAATTATGCGTTAGAGAAAATCGATGAGCTTGAGCATCAAGTCGATATTTTGCACGGACATGTGCTTTTTTATCTCGGTCGATTGCGTAAAGAGCCTCTCACACAAGCACAGAGTGACCGACAGATCACCCTGATTAGCATGACCGATCAGCTTGAGAGCATTGCTGATCTGATTGAAGACACCTTGGTGCCCATCATGGATAAATCACTGCATGCTGAGATCGATATCAGTGATGAGATGCGTGAAATTCTTGATAATATTCAAGACAAAGTCACACATGCGCTGCTAGATAGCGTGAATGCCATTCGACGTGGTGATAATAAACGCGCGAAACAAGTACTGCATACCAAACGTGCGCTTAACGCGCTATTGGATAAAGTGCTTGCCCATCAAGCCGAGCGCTTGGTAGAGCATGACGCCAACCGTTTGCAACTTTTTAGTATCGAGATGGAGTGGACCGAATCGCTAAAGCGCGTGTATACAGTGACGAAACGGATCGCCAAACTACACCTGCGAGAAAAAGACCCGCAGTGATACGTCACTAGCAGACTTTAAAAAGAAAACGGAACCAAGCCCTAATTTTTAGGCTGATTAAAACAATAGTGTCGGGAAAATCGTTATAACGGCTCCGCCTAATCATATCTAGGAGCTTGAAATGTATACACTATTTCCTTCCCGACCCAAAACTCTTTCGGCACTCATTGCGCTTGCCGCCTTTAGTAGCACCAGTGCATGGGCTGATGCTCAATGTGACATTGCCGATTTAGCGGCCAGTAACACGCCGCTCCAAGCCATTATGAGTGCTGAACGCAGTTGCTTTACCAGCTGGTACGACACCACGTCTATTCGATATCGCAACGTCTACCAAGAAACCTTTGTAAACAAAGTGGCGCAGCGCCTAGCGCAGACCATTGCCAATTATCAAGGGGATGACAGCCAAGCCCGCCAAATTGCTAACTTAGCCGAGTATGTGCGCGCCGCCTACTATGTTCGCTTTTATAGTGATAAAGCGAACGCCGACTTTTCGGACGCACTAGACGACCGCCTTGCGGATGCCATCAACACATTTTTGCATTCGCCCTACGCAACGGCAAAAGGTAGCGCCCAAACCGATGCCTTGCATGGCTTAACGCTGATGGCCGATAGCATCAAGCGTTTACCGCAAACTTTGGACCTACAAATTCAACTGCTTGAAAACCTCAGGCAAGATCGCCTACATGAACGCCGTTACGCGGATGCACTGAATAACCTTTTCCGTGCCATGGCAGGCCACCAATCACGTCAGGCCTTTTATGACGAGCTTGCTGCCGACCTCTCATTGATTGACCGTCTCTATCAATTCGTGTTGGATAACCCACAACTGTCCAACAGCGAGCACGGTGCACTATTGGTGTCGAATACCGTCCGTGAAATGGGGCGACTATTGATGGCGCCACAAGCCAGCGTGCGAGATCGTGTGATGAGTCATTATCGCGACTTGTTACCCCGTTTCCCACTGGGCGGCAAAAACGACGCGGTTTGGGTAGGCATGGTAGAAATGGTGGATGCTTACGCCCCCGATAAAATGACCGAATTAGGTCTGTCTGACGCCAAAGCGACACTGGAAGCCAAAGTGGTACCTTATCGCCACCAATGTGAAGGCCCGGCGATCATTCGCTCACAAAGCATGACACTAGCGCAATCGCAACAAGCATGCGAAAGCCTGCATCAAAAAGAAGTTGCCTTCCATCAAACCGTGAACTCAGGCTATCAGGCCGTCGCCGATGATCTAAACGACAGTGTTGAAGTCGTGGTATTTGATAACCCGTCCGACTACAAAACCTATTCCTCGTTTTTGTTTGGTAACTCAACCGATAATGGCGGCCAATACTTAGAAGGTAATCCTTCCAAACCAGACAACCAAGCCCGTTTTATCGCGTACCGTAATGATAATGGCCAATCGCTTTCCATTTGGAACCTTGAGCACGAGTACGTTCACTATCTGGATGGCCGCTTTAATATGTACGGCGATTTCAACGACGTACTTCGCCACGGTCATACGGTGTGGTGGCTTGAAGGCTTTGCGGAGTATATGGCCCATGGTGATGACTATGCCGACGCCATACGCTTAGGCAAAGAAGGCGGCTATTCACTCAGTGACATTTTTGCCACCACTTACCAGCATGATGTGAACCGCGTATATCGCTGGGGCTATTTGGCGGTACGCTTCTTGTTTGAACAGCATCCCGAAGCTGTAGAAACCTTGCTTGAAGCCGGGCGCACCGGGAAATTCGAGCAGTGGGCAAATTTAGTCAAAGACTATGGCCATCGTTATGACCAGGAGTTTGCGCAGTGGCTGAACACCTTGGATAACACCGGTGGCGGTGAACCACCTCGTCCAGACCCTGATCCCGAGCCAGAGCAACCAGAGGTAACAACGCTATCATTGGGACAAACGGTCACCATTAGTGGACAAGCGTACAGTGAGCACCTGTATCAGATTGACCTTACCCAACCTGCTAGCGCGCTGACATTTAGCATTGCCGGACAAGGAAACGCGGATCTCTACGTGGCGAAAGGTCGTCAAGCACACTATTACGATTTTGATGCCACCGAGTGGAACCAAACCAGTCATGAGACCGTGACGCTTAATGATGTAGAACCAGGCCGCTATACCTTAAGTGTCACCGGTCGCGGTGACTTTACCGATGTCACCGTCAAAGTGAATGCGGAAGGCCAAGTGCAACCCGAGCCAACGCCAGAACCACAGCCTGAAACGCCAGCTGGCACCGATGACTTGCGCCCGGCTCAGCTTAACGTCGCCAGCCCCAACAGTATTAGCGTTTATCAACGTCGCTACCTATATGCCGATGTGCCTGAAGGCGCAACCAAAGCGCAAGTGTGGGTCATGGCGGACGGTGACGCGGGCGATCTGAGCGTATTCGCCGCCGAGGATTACTGGCCAACGCAAGCGCAAAATCAAGCCGTTTCAGACGTACCGGGCAGCAACCAGTACATCGAAATTGATTTACGTGACCAACAGCGTCTGCACTTGCTACTTGCAGGTGATGGAAGCCGAAGCCAAACCGATGTGCGTGTTTATTTTCGTTAAGCGTTAAACACCATGTTATTAAGCGCCACCGCCAAGTGGCGCTTCTTTTTGATAGTCATAGAAAGGGAAAAGAATAGAAAGAGGAAAAACGCTTAAGAAATGATTTCTGTTTTCACGCTCCCACAAACTGAGATAATGCCGTCATGACTGGTCTTGTATCACTGTTCACGAATAATAAGGAGAAACCATGACCGCATGGGAAAAAATGTGCCAAGGACTTGTCTTCGATGACAGTGATGGATCCATTGATATCAGGCGAGACCATGCCACAAGAACCTTACTGGCATTCAATCAAACAATAGAGACGACGACAAGGCAGCAACTGCTGCGCGAGTTATTAAGTGCTATCGGCGAAGGTTCGGTGATCCAACCGCCGTTCCATTGTGAATTTGGTGAGACCATTCGGGTTGGCAGCAATACCTTAATCAATATGAATGTCACTATGCTCGATGGCGCTCCGATCACTATCGGTGACCATGTGCTGATTGGCCCCAATACCCAGTTTTACACTCCCACCCACTCTCTCGATTTTCAAAGCCGCCGCTCGTGGGAGACCTGGTGCAAACCCATCGTGGTGGAAGACGATGTGTGGATTGGCGGCAATGTGGTGATCTGCCAAGGCGTGACGATCGGCGCACGCAGTGTCATTGCAGCAAACGCCGTGGTGAAACAAGACGTGCCACCTGACAGTCTTTACGGTGGCACACCCGCTCACTATATAAAAACGCTCAATGGCAAGTGAAACAGGCAAACTAGTCGATATTTCGCCAATGTGTCGGAGGAGTCAGCCCCCAGCGCTCAAATTCTGTTGCGCTATAAATGGCTCTCCCTTTCTTGCCATGAATAACCGAAATTTCCGAGGCTTCTTCACCCGCCAACACGCGGTTGACGTATTTGCCCGCTTGTACACCCTGGGATTCGCCAAATAGCACGACCCCACCAGCTGTTTGGCCTTTCCCGACCGAAAAGTCCCAAAAGCCGAACAAAGGTGTCTCACTGTTTTCATTGGTCCATGAGAGCACTTTATTAGCATCAACCACGTTGTCCGACTCATCGCGGATAATTTGGTATAAACCAACCACAATCGCATCGTAACCCTCGGATTGCTCCACTGAGTTTTTCCAAGACGTAAACAAGCGGTGATTTTCGATGGTCACATCGATACCCAGCTGTTGTTTTAAATCTTCGTATTGGCTGGCGATGTAATCGGTTGCAATCGTCGCCGTGGTGCCCGCATCAAAGAGGATTTTTACCTTCATTTGATCTTTCCCTAGCAATTCGCTCATCTCTTTCATACTGCGAGCAAACAAGGGGCGCTCCAACACACCAGTGACTCGCGCCTTACCGGCGTATTTCGCCATTAATCGACGTGGATTGGCGTTAATACCTAAAAACACTATATCGATATCTTCGTTTCTCAGTCTCGGCAGCATATGGCTCAACGCATTATCATCTCCAAGAACAACGACCTCGGGGCTAATCTTTTGATAAAGCGCCACAGCTTTATCTGCTTGCATGTCAAACTGGGACTTGGGCAAGCGTTTGGTATCCATCTCAAAAGTGTGTAGCGTCACATCATCGACAAGCGTACTTTCTAGCCCACGAATATAGCTTTCATCCCAGCCGTATTCTTTATGATAGCTCTGAACCAGCAGTACATCGGCGGCCCAAGTGGGTACAACGCTCATCAAATAGAAGGCCAGGATGTATAGATAGAGTCTCATTATGGCTCCTTGACGCCCAGTTCAACCTTCTACAACTGTAGAACAAGATTTTGGAGTGAGACGTTCCACCACCCGCCACCTGAAAAGAAAGGCCGCACCGCTTGGGTGCGGCATGTTTGCTGATTGCTTGCTTTTTCAGCTTACTGAGCAGGTTTAATCGTCAGTTCAGCATTTTCAAATCCGAGCGCGGCCAACTCATCCGAATCAAAGTTGGAAATAAGCTCCACCCCGTTCACACTGTCATGGCTACCCATTGGTGTCGCCGCGCGCTTGCTACGCGTAGCGTGTTGAGAGGCAAGCGATTTGGCTTGTCCGACTTCAATGGTGCCCGCATATTGTGATTCTGCATAAAAATCGCCAGACACATACGAGTAGAAAGGACGTAAGCTCTTTCCTGTCGCCCACTGCATACTTTGCAGCCCGTACTTCTCAACGGCCCAGCTCCAGTCCCACCATTTGACTTCGCCAGGGATATAGCGATGGTGCCACTGATAAGCGATATCCGCAGATGGCTGGCTACTGCGCCCCATGGTGAAGGTATGGCTATGTGTGGGGCGATTGTCTGGATGGGTGTGCCATGCGTTACCGCCCCAACGCAAGAAGCCATTAAAGTTAACGTCGTAACTGATGTCTGCGCCAAATCGATACGGGTAAGAGATACTAGAACGATATAACTCAACGCGGATTGGGATCTCTGAGTTAGCGGGTACAAAAGGACGCGCTTGCAAGGTCACTTGCTCGCTACTTGCACCGCCATTGCTGCTGGCAAAACTTTGGTTTGCCTCAAAGGAAATGGTTAGCTTAGTTTTGCCCACCAGCGGCCAATCAAAACTGTTTTCAGTTTCCACTTTTTGTGAAAACCCATAGGTGTTGGTTTTTTCCCAACTGGTGGACTCATCAACTTTAAGATCAACGACAACCTGTTGATCGATATCGGTATTATTACGTGCTACCGCGGAAACGGTTTTAACTAACTGGCGGTCGGACTCAACCACATCACCGTGCCAAAAGTCACTATCATTGAGGGTGTAGGCAAAGTTGTCGACCGTGATTGTGGTTTTATCACCACAGCGATAGCCATCACACCCACCATCATTATTACCACGGATGTACCACTTATCGCCTGAGCGCCACACGTCCATATCTTCGCCGACATAGTCGCTATGATTACCTCCAAGCCAGGCGTAACCGAGATAGTGAGCAAGATAACTGAGCGGCTTCACAAATTCACTGCGGTTATTGACGAGCGCATACTGAATATCAAGTTCCGTGCCCTCAGGGATACTCTTAGCGGCATAATGAGGAATTTCACCCTCATCGTTTTCTGGATAACACCAGGTATCTGCTGGCGCCCCCGACTGCTGTTTGATTTCGCCATTGTATCCACTGCCCATGATGACCCAATTACCCGCAAGCCCAGAGATCTGCCACTGCCCCATGCGATCGGTCAAATAGTCTCGATGGGTGCTTGCTTCGTCGGCGGTGAGGGGGCGGTAGTCCGCTCGACATTGGTCATCGCCTAAGTTATCGAGCACAATTTGATCAGGGTATATGTTTGCCTGCGCGAGCCCTGCATGAACCAATAATGATAAGCTGGACAGCGTGAGCGCGGTTACACGTGTTTTATTAGCCATTTGACGTATTCCTTATCGAAGCATTAATACGAGTCATTGTGCGACTGTCATGGTCGTCGCAGCCCTTACCCTTTCATAACGAATCAATAAAAAATAATGAAAAGCATTGAATTTAATTACCCTTAAATTTCATGGGTTTATGGGAATACATTCAAAAGAATACGGGGTATTCAATGTGATATTTATTCAATAACTGGGGGAGGTTATAGCGACAAAAATAGAGTATAGGCTCTATTTTCAGAGTAATTAAAAGGACAAAAAACCAAACATATTATTTAATTTAGCCACCACTCATGTGAATAGGGTCGCTATTTTTCCTGTTGGAGAAATTCATTGATTTGTTGTGTTGCGTGAACAATATTCAGTGGCGAGTAACGTATGAAAGTACTTCGATGTGTCTTCTTTGAAACAAAGATCAGGGTGGAATACTTGTGTTCTTTTTCAATGTAAACAAGGCAGTTACACTGACCGTGGGTCAAAAATTGCTCTATCGAGAAGCTAAGCTCAGTGTCAGGACGGTAAAACACGTCAAGTGCGCCCACACGTTTTTGGCTTAACCCCCCTCGTTGAGACAAATCGCTCCAGCGCCATCCATTTATCTTGCCAACCACGAAAACACTCGTGGCTACACACAATAATAGTGTCGTCGCAATCAACAAACATTGCCGGTAGAGCGGCACTTTACGCGGCTCTTGACTGACATTCTGAGTTTGGGCGGGTTGTGTTTGTTCAGGAGATACCGTGTGTTGCACTGGCGTATCATCACTCTCCTCACGGCATACCAGCTCAGCAGCAGGATGCGAGATCATCCCCTCCGTTAATCGGTAACCATACTTAGGAACTGTGATCACCAATGAGGCATCCGCACCTATTGCAAGCAATGCACGCCGCAGAGCACTGATTGATTTTGCCAGCGACGTCTGACCGATGTACTCACTGCCCCAACCATAACAAATCAGCGTCTGTTTACTCACCGCCTGAGGGGCATGCTTTAAAAGGCATTCAAGCACAAGCGTTTCCCGGAAACCTATCCGCGTTGACTTATTATTGTGATGGAGCTTTCTAGCAATATTATCGAAATAAATC
>NZ_MUFC01000011.1 GCF_001995985.1 Salinivibrio sharmensis
TAGATTACCGAATTTGCTTGGCGACCATAGCGCTTTGGACCCACCTGACTCCATGCCGAACTCAGTAGTGAAACGAAGCAGCGCCGATGGTAGTGTGGGGTCTCCCCATGTGAGAGTAGGACATCGCCAGGCTTGCTTTCTTGTTTTCAGATTTTTGGAAAAATCTGAAGGCAAAAACTGATTTAAGCATCAAAGCGGGTATGTGTAAGACTTTGATGACGCGTTTTCGCTGATATAGCTCAGTTGGTAGAGCGCACCCTTGGTAAGGGTGAGGTCGGCAGTTCAAATCTGCCTATCAGCACCAGTATTTTCTTGGCGGCCATAGCGTAACGGCACCACCTGAACCCATGCCGAACTCAGAAGTGAAACGTTGCTGCGCCGATGGTAGTGTGGGGTCTCCCCATGTGAGAGTAGGTCACTGCCAAGAGCTTTTTCGAAGCCCTCCGCATTCGCGGGGGGCTTTTTTCGTTTCTGTCTTTCTTATCAATATCGTCTTCTCCTATGCTTAAAACAACGCTGGCCTAAGAGTGATTACTGCTTGAGCTCAATCAGTGACTGGGTTATGTTAGTGGGTATCTGGACGTCTAAACATCCCTAGGAGGCAGTGATGCCGATAAAAATCCCGGATCAACTCCCTGCGACCAATATCTTGCGGCGCGAAAATATTTTCGTGATGACGGAAACCCGTGCGGTGAGTCAAAACATCCGCCCGCTGAAGGTGCTGCTGCTCAACCTGATGCCAAAGAAAATTGAGACAGAAACGCAATTTATGCGTCTACTCTCTAACAGTCCTTTGCAAGTGGATGTTGAGCTTTTACGGATAGACAATCGACCAAGCAAGAACACGCCGACCGAGCATCTTGATACCTTCTATCGCCAATTTGAGACGGTACGAACACGTAATTTTGATGGTTTGATTGTAACAGGGGCACCGTTAGGATTGGTGCAGTTTGAGGACGTGATATATTGGGAACACCTTCAAGATGTGATGAATTGGGCGCATAAGCACGTCACTTCAACCTTATATATTTGTTGGGCCGCGCAAGCAGGGTTAAAGCTGCTGTATGATTTACCCAAGAAAACCCGCAAAGAGAAGCTATCCGGGGTTTACCGTCACCACATTAATGCTGACTTATGCAAACATCCGCTATTACGCGGCTTTGATGATAGTTTCTTAGCGCCTCACTCGCGCTATGCGGATTTTTCTCCTAGCTATCTTGCAGAGCATACCGATCTCGATATCTTAGCCACGTCCAGAGAGGCGGGTACCTACCTGGCGGCGACGAAAGATAAACGCAATGTGTTTGTCACCGGTCACCCGGAGTACGACTCTCATACCTTGCATCATGAATATCATCGGGATTTAGAAGAAGGGATGGAGCCCGCGGTTCCCCTTAACTATTACCCAGATGATGACCCCTCGCTGCCACCGTATGTAAGTTGGCGTAGCCATGGCCATTTACTGTTTGCCAACTGGCTAAACTATTGCGTTTACCAGCAAACCCCCTTCGACTTGGATACGTTCTCAGCGTCTAACTTTACCCTTGATGAATAAAAAAGGCGCCTGTGGGCGCCTTTTGCTTAGAGAGCTGTGTGGATTTAGGTTTGATGCTTATCCATTTCGTCTTGTGCTGTGTTTGCTTTATCAACCATGCCTGTCATGGTCGAGCCTTGCACTAAAATGGAAAACACCACCACCGCGTAGGTCATGATGAGTATCAGCTCGCGAACATCGATATTTTTTTCCGGCACCACCATGATACCAGCAGGGACGGCCATCGCCATCGCCAGTGCTAGGCCGCCGCGTAACCCTCCCCAGCTTAATATACGCACGGCCCAAGGGTTGTAAGTGCGAAAGCGGTTAAAACCGAGGTAGCACATTTTCACGCTAATAAAGCGGGCGAGAAGTACAATAGGAACCACGGCCGCCATAATGATCCAGTCTTCTTTGTGGAAGCTGATTTGCAACAAACTCACCCCGATGAGGAGAAAGAGTAGGCTGTTAAGGAATTCATCGACCAACTCCCAGAAGTGGTCGAGGTGATCTTCACTTTCTTTGGAAAAACCGATAAAGCGGGTCCAGTTGCCAATCATGATCCCAGAGACCACCATTGCCAGCGGACCAGAAACATGCAGCATATCGGCCAGCACATAGCCAGCGCTTGGAATGGCTAACGTTAGTAATAGCTCCATGGAGTGGTCGTTAGTGGCACAAATCAAGCGATGGAAAAGATAGCCAAGCACCAGGCCATATAGAATCCCGCCAACGGCTTCTTGTAAAAACAAGGCAATGGTACCGCCCACCGTCGGGTTGTTGTCGCCAAAGGCCAGGGTAAAAAGAGTCACAAAGATCACGATACCCACGCCATCATTAAATAGCGATTCTCCCTCAATTTGCGTGGTGATCCGCGTCGGTGCTTGCAGCTTTTTGACAATGGCGAGAACAGCAATGGGATCGGTGGGCGAGATCAGCGCGCCAAATAACAGGCAATAGAGGAAATCAAAGGGGATGCCAAGCAGTTGAAACACGCCCCAGATGCCGGTGCCGATTAACACCACAGAGACCAACAGCCCACCGATCACCAGGGTTGTGATCTCCCACTTTTGATCGGAGAAAGAAGGCAGTTTGACGCCAATCCCCCCCGCGAAGAGCAAAAAGCCAAGGACGCCTTTTAGCAAAAAAGTATCAAAGTGGATATCTGTTAGCACCTGCTCGGCCATGGCTTTTAGCGGTATCGCTTGGTATTGACCGGCGATCACTATCAGTAAAGACAGCAGGAGCGAGCTGGCGGTGATGGCGATAGTGGTTTGTACTCGACTGATTTTACTATTTATAAAAGCAATAAAAATGGCTGCAGCAGCCATAAAGCTGAGGATCGCGTAGGTTGACATGCCGCTTCCTAGTACAACGAGGGAATGAAAAATTGTGTCGAAATATTAATGGAAATCGCTTTCAAAACGAACAGCTAAATTGAAATAGATCAAAAGAAATTGTTATTTATAGACGTCTAGATTTCCATTTTCGCTGTGGTAGGATGAAATGACTGCAACGAGGAAGATGATAAGCGTAATAGTATGGACCGACTGACACAGCAACTGCGCGACCGTATTCTAGTGATCGATGGTGGTATGGGCACCATGATTCAGGGACTAGGGCTCAATGAGGCCGACTATCGTGGTGCACGTTTTAAAGATTGGCACTGTGATTTAAAGGGTAACAATGACCTTTTGGTGCTGACTCAGCCCGATAAAATCGCTGCCCTACATAGTGATTATCTGGCTGCGGGCGCGGACATTATTGAAACCAATACCTTTAACGCCACCCAAATCGCGATGGCCGATTACGACATGCAGGCGCTGAGTGCGGAAATCAACTTAGCGGCAGCCCGGCTTGCGCGTGAGGTTGCTGATGCGTGGACGGCGAAAACGCCGGACAAACCCCGCTTTGTCGCGGGTGTGTTAGGGCCCACTAACCGAACGTGTTCGATCTCACCGGACGTGAATGACCCAGGCTTTCGCAATGTCAGCTTTGACCAGTTAGTCGACGTGTATGCCGAGTCCACTGAAGCGCTCATTGAGGGCGGTGCTGATATCATCATGTTGGAGACCATCTTTGATACCTTGAATGCCAAAGCCTGTGCGTTTGCGGTTGAGAAGGTCTTTGATGCCCGCGGTTTTCGGCTACCCATTATGGTCTCTGGCACCATCACTGATGCGTCAGGACGCACCTTATCCGGGCAAACCACCGCCGCTTTTTATCACTCCTTGCGTCATGTTGAGCCACTGTCTTTTGGCTTGAACTGTGCGCTCGGGCCGGCTGAACTGCGCCAGTACGTCAAAGAGCTGAGCGACATTTGCGAAGGCTTTGTCTCTGTCCACCCTAACGCGGGGTTACCCAACGCCTTTGGCGAATATGACCTCTCTCCTGAAGAGATGGCGACACACATTGATGAGTGGGCGGCATCTGGCTTTATCAACTTGGTCGGGGGGTGCTGTGGTACGACGCCCGAACATATTCAAGCGATTAGCGACGCGGTGACGCAACATGCGCCTCGCTCTCTTCCTGATCATCCTGTAGCAAGTCGATTGTCTGGGTTAGAGCCACTGACGATTGATGCCGATAGCTTGTTCGTTAATGTGGGTGAGCGCACCAATGTGACCGGCTCAGCACGCTTTAAACGCTTAATCGTTGAAGAGCAATATGACGAAGCGCTTGAAGTGGCATTGCAGCAAGTGGAGAACGGTGCCCAAATCATCGATATCAATATGGATGAGGGCATGTTGGATGCCGAAAAAGCCATGGTGCGGTTTCTCAATCTTTGTGCGGCCGAGCCGGATATCGCCCGAGTGCCTGTGATGATTGACTCTTCCAAATGGGAGGTGATTGAAGCTGGCCTCAAGTGCATCCAAGGGAAAGGCATCGTCAACTCTATTTCGCTCAAAGAAGGAGAAGAAGCCTTTCTTCACCAAGCACGTTTAGTCCGTCGCTATGGCGCGGCGGTGATTGTGATGGCGTTTGATGAGCAAGGCCAGGCTGATACCCAGGCGCGGAAAGTGGAAATCTGTACGCGCGCCTATCACCTTCTGGTCGAGCACGTCGGTTTTCCGCCGGAAGACATTATTTTCGACCCTAATATTTTTGCGGTTGCCACTGGCATTGATGAGCACAATAACTACGCGGTCGACTTCATCAACGCCGTGGCCGACATCAAACAAACTCTACCGCATGCCATGATCTCGGGCGGCGTCTCAAATGTGTCGTTTTCGTTTCGAGGCAACAACCCCGTCCGTGAGGCCATTCATGCAGTGTTTTTGTATCACTGCATTAAAAATGGCATGGACATGGGGATTGTCAACGCCGGTCAGTTAGCCATCTATGATGATTTGCCTGAATCGCTGCGCTTGGCAGTAGAAGATGTGGTGCTCAACAAAGATGATGGCGCCACGGAGCGTTTATTAGAGATCGCCGACAGCTATCGTGATAGTGGTGAGAGCGAGGTCGCGGAAACCGCAGAGTGGCGCAGCTGGCCAGTAGAAAAGCGGCTGGAACATGCACTGGTTAAAGGCATTACAGAATTTATTGTTGAAGATACCGAGCTGGCCCGCGCGGCGGCGAGTAAACCCCTGGAAGTCATTGAAGGTCCGTTGATGGCAGGCATGAACGTGGTTGGGGACTTGTTTGGTGAAGGCAAGATGTTCCTGCCTCAGGTGGTGAAATCGGCACGGGTGATGAAGCAAGCGGTGGCCTACCTTGAGCCTTACATCAATGCTGAAAAGCAGCAAGGACAGACCAATGGCAAGATCCTGCTCGCCACCGTCAAAGGGGATGTGCATGACATTGGCAAAAACATTGTTGGCGTGGTGCTGCAGTGCAATAACTTTGAGATTATTGATCTCGGCGTGATGGTGCCGACCGATAAAATCCTGTCGGTGGCGCGTGAGGAAAACGTCGATATTATTGGTTTATCGGGCCTGATTACTCCATCGTTAGATGAGATGGTGAACGTGGCGAAAGAGATGGAACGTCAAGGGTTTGATATTCCTCTGCTGATTGGCGGTGCGACCACGTCCAAAGCCCATACCGCGGTGAAAATTGAGCAGCATTACCATGCGCCCGTCGTCTATGTGCCCAACGCGTCACGTGCGGTTGGGGTATGCTCATCGTTATTATCCGAGACGCAGCGACCTGACTTTGTGGCGCGTTTGACCAAAGACTATGCGGCGGTACGTGAACAGCACCAGCGTAAAACCCCTCGAACGGCCCCCGTCACCCTTGAGCAGGCACGCGATAACAAGTGGCAAACGGACTGGGCAAATTATGCTCCTCCGCAGCCATTGAAACCGGGTGTCCATGTTTACGATGATGTCTCGATAGCGACCTTACGTCAGTATATCGACTGGACGCCTTTCTTTATGACGTGGTCACTCAGTGGCAAATTCCCGGCGATTTTGGATCATGAACTGGTGGGGGAAGAAGCCCGTCGTTTGTATCAAGACGCCAATGCTTGGCTTGATCGCTTCGAAGCAGAAGGATTAGTGGCGGCAAAAGGGGTGTGTGGCCTCTTTCCTGCCAACAGCGTGGATGATGACATTGAAGTGTATACCGACTCGTCACGGCAAGCGGTGAGCACGATATTGAATCACTTACGCCAGCAAACGAAAAAGCCACGTGGTGCCAACTATTGCTTGTCGGATTTTATTGCGCCAAAAAGCAGTGGCCAGCCGGATTGGATTGGCGCATTTGCAGTGACAGGCGGTATTGGCGAATATGCCTTGGCGGAAGAATACAAAGCGAAAGGGGATGATTATAACGCGATCATGATCCAGGCGGTCGCCGATAGACTCGCAGAAGCCTTTGCAGAATACCTCCATCAGCAAATTCGGGTCACCTTGTGGGGCTATGCGCCCGATGAAACGCTCGATAACGACGCCCTGATCCGTGAGCAATACCAAGGGATCCGGCCAGCGCCGGGTTATGCCGCCTGTCCTGAACACAGTGAGAAAGGCAAAATTTGGCAATTGCTATCGGTAGAAGCGCATACGGGGATGACGCTCACGGAAAGCTACGCGATGTGGCCGGGGGCGTCGGTCTCAGGTTGGTATTTTTCCCACCCTGAGTCACGTTACTTTGCGGTGGCGAAGATCCAAAACGATCAGCGAGACAGCTATGCAGAACGCAAAGGATGGAGCAGCGAAGAAGCGGAAAAATGGCTCGGGCCGAACTTAAACGGCTAACGAAATAAGCCAGCACATTGGCTGTGCTGGCTTTTTTATTATTCAAATAAGTCCGCGTGTAACTGCTGCACTACCTCGGTGGCATCGTCATCTTCAACCACCACACAGATATTGTGATTACTGGCACCGTAGCAAATCATGCGCAGTTTATATTGCGTTAAGGCACTGAACACCGGTGCGGTTGCGCCAGCGGTATGATTCATCTCGTTGCCAATCAGCGCCACTACCGCCAGGTTCTCGCAGATCTCGACATGACATAACTGGGTCAGTTCGGCGATAGCGGCTTCCGGCAGCTGCGGCGCATCCCCTTGGGTGTTGGTCTGATCTAACGTCAGAGAAACACTGACCTCTGAGGTGGTGATTAAATCCACCGAGACTTCGAAACGTGCCAAAATCTCAAACACTTTGGCTAAAAAACCATAAGCATGGAACATATTCAAGCTGGTCAGCGTCACCATGGTTTGATTCCGTCGTAAGGCGACGGCACGAAACAGCGGTGCCGAGTGCGCGTGCTCACGGATCCAGGTGCCGCCTTGCTCGGGCGCGCTCGCCGCGCCGACAAATACAGGGATATGTTGGCGCACTGCAGGCACTAAGGTCGATGGGTGCAGGATTTTGGCACCAAATGTCGCCATTTCAGAGGCTTCGCTGAAGCTAATTTCACTGATTGGGCGCGCCTGGTCGGCAATCCGTGGGTCGGTGGTATAAATCCCGGGCACATCGGTCCAAATGGCCAAACTCTCTGCCTCCACGGCTTCGGCGAACAGTGCAGCACTGTAGTCGCTGCCACCACGGCCCAAGGTGGTGGTTTGTCCGTAGGCATCGGCGCCGATAAACCCTTGGGTAACCACTCGATGGGTGGCCAAATGCGGAAGCAGTTGATCATGGCACTGTGCGCGCGTGTGCTGTGGGTCAGGCTGGGCACAGCCAAATTGGCTGTCGGTGCGCAGCAGTTCACGCGCATCGGCCCGTATTGTTGCCATACCTCGGCTATTGAGTAAGTGAGTAAAAATATGGGTCGAGATCAGCTCGCCGCAGGCTACCAACGCATCGGTTAAGGCCGAGTCCGGGGTGGCAGCTGCTTTTTCGGCATAATCAGCAATCGCATGATGCCAGTGGTCAACGGCATTCAGTGTGTCTTGGCAATCAGGAAGTTGCTGCAATATTGCTTGGTGAATGGCATTAATGGCGTCCAATTTGGCTTGGCGCACGTCAGGGTCGCTGATCCCTTTTGCCAGCGCAACTAAGTGGTTGGTCACACCGGCGCACGCACTGATCACGATTAAACGGGTTTGCGGGTTTTGCTCGATAACAGTGGCGCTTTGCTGCATCGCCTCTAGCGTACCGACACTGGTGCCGCCAAACTTAGCGACTGAAATTGATGGTAATGGCCTCACGTCCTTTCCCCTCTCTGGCTAGCAGAGTCAATAAATTAAAAATAATGGGGAACATCAGAAGTCACATCGTGACCGCGATAAATACCGCGACAAGGATAGGAAGAGCAAACGGCAGGTGTAGTCTGCCAGAAGCGCTCCACCTGTCTTTCCATATGGATGACAAGTGACAGCCTGAAGGATTCAGCCTTCAAGGCCGGCAGCGTATCGACCCCGATCGTACGCCACCTCGGCATTATCTCCCCTGATTATCACGCTTTGGAGTGGGGCTCCGCCTGATAACTGCCTGAGAAATGCACCTCTTCTGCATGTTCAGTCATGGGTCGGTGACCGCATGAACAGTTTTAACATTACGGGTGTGGTCGCAGGGTGTCAACTGTGTTTTTGTGCTTGATGAGGACCACTGCCCAGCGCCTGCTTCTCACCGAGGTAAGAGGAGGCCATAGCCTACGATCGACACTGACAAGAAAAGTAAATCGCCGCTAGCGATCACACAGTTCATGTGCCAGAGGCTAGGGGGATGGCGAAAAAATATGCTATAACGGTGAGCCTCGGTACCAACAACAAGGATTCGTGATGGCTCATTCAATCTCCGATATTCAGCCTTTTCAACCTGTGGCTCGCACACTGATGGGGCCAGGCCCTTCTGATATTTATCCGTCGGTACTTCAATCATTGAGCAAGCCGACATTGGGGCATCTTGATCCCTTATTCATTGCCATGATGGATGAGGTCAAGCAGCTACTGCAGTACGCATTTCAAACCGAAAACCCGTTTACTATTGCGGTCTCTGCGCCCGGGAGTGCAGGGATGGAAGCCTGTTTTGTCAATTTGGTGGAACCTGGAGATACGGTGATCGTCTGTCGCAATGGCGTGTTTGGCGACCGGATGCGAGAAAACGTGGAGCGTTGTGGCGCACACGCGGTGATGGTCGATGATGCTTGGGGTGCTCCGGTTAATCCTGAAAAGGTCGAAGCGGCCTTAAAAGCGCATCCAGAGGCCAGCATTGTTGCATTTGTCCACGCTGAGACCTCCACAGGTGCTTGCTCAGATGCGCAAACACTGGCGACGCTGGCGCGAGAGCATGGCTGCCTTACCATCGTGGATGCGGTGACCTCGCTCGGTGGTGTGCCGTTGAAAGTCGATGAGTGGCAGCTCGATGCGGTTTACTCGGGCAGTCAGAAGTGCTTATCGTGTGTGCCTGGTCTATCGCCTGTTACCTTCTCTTCGCGTGCGGTCGAGAAAATGCAGGCACGAAGCCACAAGGTGCAAAGTTGGTTTCTCGATCAAAGTTTGGTGTTGGGGTATTGGAGTGGCGACGGCAAACGCAGTTATCACCATACTGCACCGGTTAATAGTCTGTATGCATTGCATGAATCATTGCTCAAGTTATATCAAGAGGGAATTGAGAACGCTTGGCAGCGTCATAAAACTATGCATCAACGCTTAAAAGCAGGGTTAGAGCGCTTAGGCATCCGCTTTGTGGTCGATGAGCCTTATCGTTTACCCCAGCTAAATGCGGTTTACATTCCTGACGGTGTGGATGATGCCGCCGTGCGCCAGCATCTTCTCAACACCTACAATCTTGAAATTGGCGCAGGGCTGGGCGATCTCGCCGGCAAAGCCTGGCGGATCGGCTTAATGGGCTATGGCGCAAGGGATGAGAACATTGCCCTGTGCCTAAAAGCCCTTGAAGAAGCATTACGCTAGGGCGTTGTATTTTCTGGGAGGGTATGGCGAATGGTCCATACCTTCGCTGCGTTTGGATACAAGTAACGCGCTTCTTGCTGGATATCGCGAGCCCGTTGACGGTCACCGATTTGTAAAGCCACCTGATAAGCATGCTGGTAGCCAGCAAAGCGTGGTCTTTGCGCAACTTGGCGCAATAATTGGTTGAGATGCTGCTGGCGCTCCGCCTCTGATAAACGGGCCAAGTTAGCTTGAAAGCGACGACTTTGTTGGGCAAGCGCAAGCTTTTGATGCCACCACGGATGTTGCTGGTATAAGGCAAAACGTTGCGAGCTGAGTAAAGAGTCGCGCAAGTACCGGTTAGCGAGGTAAACGGACGATAAGCACAGGAGTGTGGCTATCACCAGCGTGGTGACCACCACGCGGCTGGCGACGCGCTGACTATAACGATGCGTTAGCACAGGGTAGCGGCGGTACTTACTGGTAAGGTTATCAAGCCAGTATAGCCACAAGAGCAACAATACCCCGTTGAACCATTGGGTGCCGCTTACCGGATAGATCATCAGTCCAGTGAGCGGAGGGAGCACTAAAGCAATCAATATCCGTCGTGTACCAGAAGGGGCACGGAGGATCCTCGCGGCGAGCGCGGCAAGTACCAGGACATAGCCCAACGCCATCAGTAATCCTCCCTCTAGCAACCAAAACAGCAGTGCACTGGGCAGGCTGACTGGACCAAGATGGCCGGGTTGTGAAGCAGAAAGCAACAGCAAGGCCTGCTTACCATTCCCCATGCCCACGCCGAAAAACGGGGTCATCTGAAGTTGTTGCCACGCTAAAACCAACGCACGCTGCTCGCTGGCATTTAGCCATTGCCAATTATCTTGACCACTGAGAGCGAATATTGCCAAGACGGCGCCGAGACAGACAGCAATAAGCCAAATCTTGTGCTGGTTCCTGGAGGCAAAGCGACTTAGATACACTTGTTGCAGACCAATGGCACATAAGGCAAACAACAACAGGAGTGGCTGGCCTTGCATGGCGAGCACAGGAATAAAAATCAGTGGCGTAATGGCCAGCAAGCTTTGGCTGATAGGGTGGCGATAGCGGCCACTCGGCTCTCTGGCGAGAATGTATGCGGCTAATGTCAGCCCCGTGAGTAGCAAGGTATGAGTGACCGCAGGAGGGAGGTGCGGTACCCAATTATTTAACACAAACGGTGCCATACCGGGTAGGGATTGATTACCCAGCACAGAGAGCACCGCCAGCCAAGAGGCGAGCAAAAACACCCCGAGCAGTTTCTGCCGTTGTGAGTGGTTAAAAACAAATTGTTGTAGGCTAGAGAAAAAACCGAGGCTCAAAAGCAATGCTGCCAATGCATAGCCACTGTTTTGTGCTTCAGCATGCGGATACCAATAAGGCACCACGGCTAAGGCGGTTGCCAACGCGAGCGTCCAAGTCAGTCGACTAGCGCGCCAAGTATGCTGACGCACGACTTCTAGGCAAGCAAACCCTAAGGTCAACGCCAAGGTCAGAAGTGATAACGCTGCCGCCGGGTGGCGTATGCCCACTAGCGGTAGAGACACCGAATAGAGGGGCAAACAGATTAACCACAAGGCCGCTAACGCCAGCAGAAATGGGGTTGTTAGCGGCTTTCGTATCACACGGCTCTGCGGCAGCGGTGAGGTCATTATCGCTCCAACATAGGTTTCAGGAAGTGGGCCGTGTGGCTACCGACCACATTGACGATGTCTTCTGGCGTGCCTTGTGCGATGATTTCACCGCCGCCGTTACCGCCTTCTGGCCCTAAGTCGATGATCCAATCCGCGGTTTTTATCACATCCAGATTATGCTCGATTACCACGATAGTGTTGCCCTGTTCGCGCAAGCGATACAAGACATTCAGCAGTTGTTGAATATCATGGAAATGAAGCCCTGTGGTTGGTTCATCGAGGATATAGAGTGTTTTACCCGTATCACGCTTGGACAGCTCACGAGCCAGTTTTACCCGCTGGGCTTCGCCGCCTGACAAGGTGGTGGCGGCTTGGCCAAGGCGAATGTAGCTCAGGCCAACATCCATCAATGTTTGCAGCTTACGCTTGATAGCAGGGACGGCGTCAAAAAACGCACGTGCGTCTTCGACGGTCATCTCCAGCACTTCATCGATGGTTTTGCCTTTATAGCGTACTTCTAGTGTTTCCCGGTTATAACGCTTCCCTTTACACACATCACAAGGGACATACACATCGGGTAAAAAGTGCATTTCCACTTTAATGACACCATCCCCTTGGCAGGCTTCGCAGCGACCACCGCGCACGTTAAAGCTAAAACGTCCCACTTTATACCCGCGTGCCCGCGCCTCTTGGGTTCCGGCGAAGAGCTCACGGATCGGGGTAAAGATCCCCGTATAAGTGGCAGGGTTTGAGCGTGGAGTACGCCCAATAGGACTTTGGTCAATATCGATCACCTTGTCGAAATGTCCCAACCCATCAATCGACTCGTAAGGCGCTGGATCGGCGGTGGTCGCGCCGTTTAATTGCTGGTGGGCGACTTTAAAGAAGGTGTCGTTGATAAGCGTTGACTTGCCGGAGCCTGATACGCCCGTCACACAGGTAAGTAGCCCGACAGGCAGGTGGAGATCAACGTTTTTCAGGTTGTTGCCCGTCGCCCCTTTCAGGGTCAGCATTTTGCTCGGGTCGCGCTCAATGCGTTGTGCAGGCACCTCAATCGCTTGCTTGCCACTTAGATACTGACCTGTCAGTGACGACTCACTGGCGAGTATGTCCTCCAAACTACCTTCCGCCACGATTTGTCCACCATGTGCGCCGGCCCCCGGGCCAATATCAATGATGTAGTCGGCCGCACGTATGGCGTCTTCATCATGCTCGACCACCATCACGGTGTTCCCCAAATCGCGCAGGTGCTCCAAGGTATCAAGCAAACGGGCATTGTCACGCTGGTGCAGGCCGATAGAGGGTTCATCCAGGACGTACATCACGCCCACCAAGCCCGCACCAATTTGGCTGGCCAGTCGAATACGCTGTGCTTCACCGCCAGAGAGGGTATCGGCACTGCGCGATAAATTCAGGTAGTTAAGCCCCACATTAACCAAAAACCGCAGCCGGTTATGGATCTCTTTCATCACCTTTTCGGCAATCTTGGCGCGCTGTCCGGTTAGGGTAAGCTGTTCAAAGAAGTCCAGCGCCTGTTGAATGCTCAGCTCACACACATCGGGCAGATTGTGGCCGTCGATAAACACATGACGGGCTTCTTGGCGTAAGCGTGAGCCACCGCAGCTGGCACAGGGTTTAGTGGCGATGTATTTGGCCAGTTCATCGCGCACGGCGTTAGATTCGGTGTCGCGATAGCGACGCTCCATATTGTTGAGGATCCCCTCAAACGGATGTTTGCGTACACGAATATCGCCCCGATCGTTGACGTATTTGAACTCGATCTCTTTTGGCCCTGAGCCATACAAGAGGATATCTTGAATGGTGCCGGAGAGATCTTGCCATGGCACTTCCAAATCAAACCCATAATGCTCAGACAGGGATCGCAGCATTTGGAAGTAATAAAAATTACGTCGATCCCAGCCTCGGATCGCGCCCCCCGCCAAGCTAACCGCTGGGTTTTGAATCACGCGTTTAGGGTCAAAATATTGTTGCACCCCCAAGCCGTCACAGGTGCCACAGGCGCCGGCAGGGTTATTAAACGAGAACAGGCGCGGCTCAAGCTCTTGCATGCTGTAACCGCAATGTGGGCAGGCAAAGTTGGCGGAAAAGATGATCTCTTCCCCTTCTCCGTCCATCCAACTGATCACCGCGCTCCCGCCAGTGAGTTCGAGCGCGGTTTCAAATGATTCGGCTAGACGTTGCTGTTGATCACTGCGCACTTTAAAGCGATCGACCACCACTTCAATGGTGTGCTTTTTTTGCAGTTCAAGTGTCGGCGGATCGGATAGATCGCACACTTCACCATTGATCCTTGCACGGATAAACCCTTGAGCGGCTAAATTCTCAAGCGTTTTAACATGTTCACCTTTACGATTTTTGATGATCGGTGCGAGCAACATCAGCTTGCTGCCCTCCGGCAGTGCAAGCACTTTATCGACCATCTGACTGATGGTCTGAGCCGCTAAGGTCACATCATGAGTGGGACAACGTGGCTCGCCGACACGGGCATAGAGCAAGCGCAAGTAATCATACACTTCAGTGATGGTGCCGACCGTTGAGCGTGGATTGTGCGAGGTGGACTTTTGCTCTATCGAGATGGCAGGCGACAGGCCCTCAATATGGTCAACATCGGGCTTTTCCATCAAGGAAAGAAACTGGCGCGCATACGCTGACAAGGATTCAACGTAACGGCGCTGGCCTTCTGCATATAAGGTATCGAAAGCCAACGATGACTTTCCTGAACCAGACAGGCCAGTGATCACAATCAGCTTGTCGCGAGGGATGGTGAGGTTGATATTTTTGAGGTTGTGCGTGCGCGCGCCTCTGACGTCGATATTGTCCATTATTATCCTACTACTCAGTCAGCTCACTGGTTGGTCGCCTAGTATGGCACAGACATGACCATGACCAAATAAAAAGGCTGTATATTTACACAGCCTTTACACGAAGGGAAAACACGCGATCCGATGCGGATAACGTTACCGACGATTCTTCACCGTCGCTTCGTCTTTGTTGCTGCCGCCAAGGTAGTGATGTTGATAGCAGTGGTTGGTGGCTTCAATAAAGCCCTCTACGCTGCCACAATCAAAGCGCTCGCCTTTAAATTTGTACGCCAGTACACAGCCTGATTGTGCTTGTTTGAGCAGCGCATCGGTGATCTGTACTTCGCCGTTTTTACCCGGTGGGGTGTTTTCCAGCAGATCAAAAATATCAGGCGTAAGAATGTACCGACCAATGATGGCGAGGTTACTTGGCGCATTGCCCGGATCGGGTTTTTCTACCATGTTATCTACGCGGAAAAGGTCATCTTTGATCTCTTGGCCGGCAATCACACCGTATTTGTGAGTCTCATCTTCGGGGACTTCTTCCACGGCCACGATGGAGCAACGGAATTGGTTGTAAAGCGCGACCATTTGTTTGAGCACGCCATTGCCAGGATGAATGCAAAGATCATCCGCCAGTACAACGGCAAAGGCTTCATCGCCGACCAGCTCACGGCCGGTTAAAATGGCATGCCCTAGGCCGCGCATTTCGTGTTGGCGAATGTATGTGAAAGAGGCTTTTTCGATGGTGTTGCGGATATCATCCAACAGCACTTCTTTGTTGGTGCCACTGATCTGATGTTCCAGCTCATAGTTCTTATCAAAGTGATCCATGATGGCATGCTTACCACGTCCGGTGACAATGCACATGCCATTGATATCCGCTTCCAAGGCTTCATCCACGCCATATTCAATTAAAGGCTTGTTGACCACCGGCATCATCTCTTTGGGCATCGACTTGGTTGCCGGTAAAAAGCGGGTGCCATAGCCAGCCGCTGGGAACAGACATTTTTTAATCATCTCAGATCCTTTCTTATATGTGGGGTGGCGAGCAAGTCTTGACTCGGTCGACACCACGAAGCGAGTTGCTAACAATGTTATCTTGGTCAATAGTTTGCTGGGTTCAGTGCGGCTAAGCAAGTCCTACGCACCAATGCCCCCAGATAGCGTGACAACACCCGCGTTGCTTACCCGGCATGTGCTGAAAAATGCGTCATAAATGCATCGATAAAGGCCGGTAGGGACGCAGAAGGAAGGGCATTAATCCCTGCCGCCGCGGCGCGCCCTCCGCCCGTAACGAACTGCTCTGCCAATTGCGCGGCGCCGGTAGGGCGATTTAAAGGCGCACGAATACTGACCATCCAATCGCCTTCGGGCATAGGGGTGAGCACAGCATGGGCGCGGTCAGGGTGGCGGTTGGCTAACTGGTTGCTGAACATGCCGCTGATTCTGCGTGCCCATGCGGTATCAGGGAGCAGATACAGCTGGGCGTTTTCATCACTAAGCTGTGGGGTCAGGGTTTGGGCGCGCTCCCGATCGTGTTGATACGCATCGGCCAATTCCATCACCATGTCTGGGTAGGCGCGCATAAAGGCATCGGGGGTGGTAAAGCCACACAGGTGACGGTATAACACCGCGGGCGGGATAATCAGATCATCCAAGCTCGCGCCATAGCTGTTGTAATTGAGGTAGTGGCCGAGCCGCTCTAAGCGTGCGCGCATATGTTCGTCGAGACCAGACTGTCGGGCGAGGGCATTGGCAGTGCGATCCAGGTTATCGCCATACGCGCCAACTAACGCCCACTCTCGATACTGCCCACCGAGAAGCTTGTCGATAATAAGCGCGGTACAGGTATTGGCACTGGTATGAATATGCGCGTCTAGCAAGGGTGAGTCAGGGATGGGGCCACTTTGGTGATGATCGGCGTAGAAAACATGCGCGCCCGCGGCGAGCAGCATGGCCAATGGCTGTTGATTTTTGGCCATCGAAATATCGAGTACAGTGACCTGTTCGGTGTCGGTGGGTACTTGTTTTAACAGGGCAATATCGCGTTTAACACCGGTAATTAAAGTGGTTGCTTGTGGGTGTGCCAAGCGCCATTGCACCAGCGCGGTGAGCCCATCCGCGTCCCCGTTAAAAACATCAAACCCCATCCTGTGACTTCCTTCTAAACTGAATGCAACGCCATCCTACCCTGAGTGCTAGGGTTGACCCAACTAGCGGTGATCGTCGTCAGCGCCAGGGTAGTCCTCAAGCCCCGTCGAGCCAATTAAGGACAAGTTGTTTTTCGCCCAAAATACCGCTTGTACCCGGTTTTTGACATTGATTTTCTTAAACACATTATAAAGGTGAGACTTGACGGTGTGCTCACTGACATCAAGTGCACTGGCAATGTCTTGGTTGGATGCGCCAGTGACGAGGTGGCGCAAAATTTGTTGCTCACGGTTGGTCAGGACAATGGCCTGTTCATCGATCGCTTGCTGGTGATGTTGCTGGTAATAGTGGATCAGTGCCGCCATCTTGTGTCGAGGCAGCCAGTATTCACCGGACAGCATCTTTTCGATGCCATAACACAGGTGGCGAATCTCATCTTCTTTTTTGAAAACCCCCTTGATGAACGGCCAGCTAGCGAGCTCCTTGGCACTTAGGTCATGTGCATTGAGCAGCGCAAACACATGCTGGTCGGCAAACGGGATCAGTGCCTGTTTAAGCTGCTCGGTCGCCATCTCGTCAAACGCGTCTAAATCGACCAGTACTAAGCCAGGACGCGCAGTTAACTTATCGGTGATCTCATCCGGAGTGACAAGCTCGACATCGCCATGGATGTCTTTTTCTAAGCATGTCATCAGCGCAGACACAGACATGCTGGGCTGAGAAATAAGAAGCAGTGTGTAACTATCTGAGGTGGTTTCGGCCTGGTTCATAAGCATCCTACTGATTATGACTCAACCTGCGCCTCAGTCCGAGTCGTGTTGTGAAAAGAGACGTCACTGATCCCGAGGCTGCGCAAGTTTTTCATCAGTCTAAACCATTTTTGTCATCAAGGTATATGCGATACGCACTAAGCCATTGGCGTGACGCGTTAACTGCAGAATCTGGAACCAGATCGCGTGGAAAAGCTTCGAACCTCCGGGGCGCTCGTGCTAGACTTCATCCTTATTTATCCAGTCAGCGAAATCATTTCGCGCGCAACAAGAACAGTGGGAGTCACCTATGGCCAGCCGTGGCATAAACAAAGTCATCTTGATTGGTAATTTGGGCAACGATCCGGAAATCCGTTATCTCCCCAACGGCGGTGCGGTGGCGAACCTTAGCCTCGCGACCTCGGAGTCATGGCGTGATAAAAACACCGGTGAGATGCGTGAGAAAACAGAGTGGCACCGTGTTGTGCTGTTCGGTAAAACCGCCGAAGTAGCAGGTGAGTACCTGCGTAAAGGGTCTCAAGTGTATATCGAAGGCCAATTGCAAACGCGTAAATGGCAAGACCAGAATGGTCAAGACCGTTACACCACAGAAGTGGCGGTACAACCGTTTAGTGGTAGCATGCAAATGCTGGGTGGCCGTGGTGGTCAGAACCAAGGTCAGCCGATGCAGCAGTCACCGCAGCAGCAAGGCGGATGGGGACAGCCTCAGCAGCCTCAACAACCACAGCAAAACTTTAATCAACAGCCACCGCAGCAGCAGTCGGCACCGCAGCCACAGTCTCAGCCTCAGCAGCAATATAACGATCTGCCTGATTTTGACGACGACATTCCGTTCTAAAACGCGCGGCGTGAAATGGCGTGTTGACGTCACGGTTGTTGAAACGAAAAAGCCCCTGCTTGGGGCTTTTTTGCTTTTTAGCGTGGGGGGGGGCACGGAGCAGACTGGATTAGGCGACGCCAGGGCCTGTTTTTAAATAGTGCGGCAGTTGTGTCGGCGTTGGGCATTTTAGCTGGCCCATCACTTGCGTCAGTTGTTGGGTAAGCATGTCTATTGCATGCTCTCCGCCATGGTGACCCACCGCACCACAAGCATAGACAAAGGTGCGGCCAAGCAGGGTAAAGTCGGCGCCCATTGCCATGGCTTGGGCAACATTGCCGCCGCTTTGTACGCCACTGTCCATCAATAGCTTAATCTTGTCACCATATAAGCGCTTGATGGTTTGAATGGTATCCAGCGGTGACTCACCGACATCCAGCTGACGTCCCCCATGGTTGGATAAGACCACCGCGTCGGCACCGAGGGCGACCGCTTGTTTGACATCGTCAGGGTTGACCAAGCCTTTTAACACCAAGGGGCCGTCCCAATTATCGCGGATGACTTTAAGGCTCTCGAAATCAACGGCTCCCATGACGGTGTTGTTCATAAAATTGGCCAGCTCGCTGGTGGGCATGTTTTTTGGCATGTAAGGCTTGAGGGTTTGCATCTCAGGCACGCCGGCCAGTAACGTCTGCCAGCTCCACGCCGGACACTGCATCATTTGCACGATATTGCGTAGGTTCATTTTCGGTGGCATTGCCAAGCCATTTCTTATATCGCGCGGGCGATAACCGAAGGTAGGCACATCTACAGTGACGACCAGCACTTTATAGCCTGCGTCTTTAATGCGACCCATAAGGTCTTCACGGATCTTGGCATCCGTTGGGTTATACAGTTGATACCACGCCGTTCCCTCAGAGATCTCGGCGATGGTTTCAAGACTCGCTGAGGATACGGTGCTGAGTACATAAGGAAGCTTTGCTTGATAGGCGGCTTTGGCCAAAATTTCAGGTGCTTTAGGCCACATTAATCCTTGCAGTCCGACGGGGGCGACACCAAATGGCGCGGCATAGCGCTGGCCAAATAACTCGACGGATAAATCGACCTCTGGGGTAGGCGCAAGCAAGTCAGATTGCAATTTTACTTGCTCAAACGCGCCGGCATTGTGGGCTACGCCAATCTCATCGTGGCAACCGCCACACAGGTAATCGAAGGCGAAGGCGGGGATTCGCCGCTTTGCTGCGCGTTTAAGAGAGGGGGTATCAGGGTACTTAGGGTTATAATAGGCCATGGATCGTGTGCCTTATTGCGGTGAGTGTCTTGACTCACCCTAGCGCAGTGATTGTTATCGATATATAGATAAAAGATAAAATACTTTTTCCAAAATCGGCTAAGCCGTTATCTTTTTGGGCTTTGTTGCGCTGCGCTTTTAGCGCTACACATACAAATCTTTAACTTTCTGTTTAATAAAATCGATAAATAATTTGGTTTTGGTGTGGTTGTACTCCAGTTTTGGATAGTAAGCATAGGCGGAAGAGCGCGGCTGCTTTAATGCGGGTAGCACCGGGACCAATAAGCCTTGGTCGATTTCTTTTTGCACCGTCCCGGCGCCTCCCAAAATGATCCCCATGCCAATCACAGCGGCACTGACTAAGGCTTCAGGGTTAGGCGAGACAAAGTTGCCGGACAATTGTAAGCGGGTGCCATCTTCAAACACCCGTTCTTGCGGCTGATGTGAATTACCGTACAGCAAAATATTGTGTTGGGTTAATTGCTCGGGCGTGGTAATCGGGGCATGGCGGGCTAAATACGCAGGGGCGGCAAAAAAGCCAGGTTGAAAATCAAATAATTTGGCGGCGATATAGCTGGCGGAGTTAAAGTACTCGAGTTCACGACTGATCACCACGTCCAGATTCAGATCCGGCAGCTGGCCAGGGGTGAGGGTAGTGAGTTCGACTTTGATTTTCGGATAAATCTCAAGAAACTCAGCAATAAAGTTGACCAGAAAGCGGTTCCCTGTCACCAATGGCGCACCGATACGCAACACACCACTGACCTCACCAAAGGTAGAGGTGGTCTCACTGACCAATTGTTGCCAGTCGTCGACCCACGTCTTGGCACGATGATAAAAAAGATCGCCCGCATCCGTCATCGATAGACTTCGTGTGGTGCGCTTGAGTAATTGAACCCCCAGTTGGCGTTCTAGCCAACTAAGGCGTTTTGAGAGGGCAGAGCTTGAGGTGTGTAGCTTGGTGGCCGCTTGGGCCAACGAGCCATGATCCACCACACAGATAAAGCTTTGTGTACAGGTAATCCAGTCCATGAGTCCTCGTTGAATAAAAAGACAGCCACCGATTCGTGGGTTAGGCATTCACATTATGGTAACCAAGCCTGATAATAGCGGCTAATAGCCCGTAAAGGCGACCCAAATCAGCAGAGAATCATGGATAGAACAGCCAATGCGATCAAAGTCAGCGGTATGAAGCTGACCAACCGACTCGTAGCATTTGTCACGCTTATTGTGGTGTGCGCCATTTTCGTGTTGTTTATTGGCGGTGCGATCAGTTTCCGCCAGCTCGGTATTGATTTTATCTCTCACTATGTCGATGGCATGGTGGAAGTGATCGATCAAGAGATGGCAAGCGATCAGCGCGATAACCAATACTTTTCGCGTTGGCTACCCAAGATGTTGAAAGCCAGTGATGTGACCTCCCTAACGATCTACTCGGATGCTGGGATCTTGTATCAATATGAACAAATTCAGTACCAGACAGTCGCTAACCAGCAGGTGATCTCGCGCGATATTCCTTTGGAAAGCAATCCTGGCTTTGCCGTCAAGTTGACCTTCGTGCCGCCTTATGCCGAGTTTGCTTACTCGATTGGCCCTTTGTCATCACTGTCAGCGGCGATTTTGGTGATTGTGCTGGGACTTACGTGGGGGATCCGCTGGCTCAGGCGCCAGTTGTATGGCAGTGAGGTGCTTGAGCAGCGTGGCCGACTGATCTTAGCGGGGCGACTCGATGATGCGCAGCAAGGTGATAGCCGCGAGTGGCCGATCCCGGCAAGCGCGGCGTTAACGCAACTGATCGAAGAGCTTAAAGAAGCGCGCCAAGAGCGTAGTCGTTTTGACACCTTTATTCGCACTAACACCTTTCTAGATCAGCTCACCGGTGCGGCGAATCGGGTAATGTTTGATAACCGTTTGCACACCTTGGCTAGCGATGACGCCAGCCAAGGCAGTGTGATCTTGGTGAGGGTGGCGGAATRGGAAGATCTGGTGGAGCAGCATGGGCAAGAAGCCGCTGATCAACTGATCCAAGCGATTGGCAATGTTCTGTCGAATGCGATTCAGCGTTTTCCCGATGCGGTGTTGGCACGTTACTTTGCCTCGGATTTTGCCATATTGCTAGTCAACCAAGCCGGGGAAGAAGTGCATCCCTTTTTAGCGCAAATCACCAATGCCTTAGATAAACTCGCGCCACCCGAGGCACTTGATCAAGACAACTGGTTCCATCTTGGGATGACATCATTTGGTGCCAGTGAGCGACGTGGACGATTAATGGATGAAGCCGAACGCGCGTTAAAAGTGGCGACCTTAACCGGACAGAATGGTTGGTCTCAGTTCGATAAGCAACTCAGCCAACTAGATAAACGTGGTAGTGTACGCTGGCGCACGTTACTCGAGTCGGTGATGGCGGGAGAAGGCCCGATGCTTTATCGCCAGCCGGTGTTTGCGCGAGATGGCAAAACCCGCCTTCATTATGAACTTTTAGGCCGAATTAAGGACGAAAAAGGCAAGGTACTTAAGGCTTCGCGCTTTTGGCCAGGGGTCGAGTGGGTCGGTATGGACGTGGCCTTTGATAAAGCCACCCTTGGTCGCGCGCTGTGGTGGTTAAAAACGCGTGACTATATCGATAACTACGCAGTCAATGTAAGTGCGTACTCACTTTGTCAACGTGAGTTTGTGGTGTGGTTGCGCGATATGTTGTTGCAAACGCCACGCAGTACCTTGAATCGTTTGCTGGTGGAGGTGTCTGAAGGCGCTCTGGTTTCACACTTTGATGCGGCGCGGCCTTGCTTACGAATGATTGCCGCGTTAGGGTGCCGTCTAGTTGTTGACCAAGCTGGTCGAACGATAGTGAGCACTCACTATGTAAAGGATATTCAACCAGCCTATATTAAGCTTCACCGTAGTTTGGTGCGCAATATCCACCAACGGCCAGAGAATCAGCTGTATTTGCGCAGCGTGTTAGGTGCTTGTGAGGCCACTACCACCGAGGTACTGGCGGTAGGCGTGGAAACCAATGAGGAATGGTCAGTGGTGAAAGAACTGGGCGTAGCAGGCGGACAAGGGCGGCTGCTTGGGGCGGAAATGTCTCCGCACCCAGCACAGAAAAAACGCCGCCGATGGGGGAAGCGATGAGTCAAGCCATCAAGCTCTCCCACCAACAAGGACGCGGGTGGTTAGAAGCCTTATTAGTGGTCAGTATTTTGTCGGTGCTGGTGGTGATTGCGATCCCTAAGTTCTACGATTATGAGGCGGATGCTAATGTGTCCGCGTTAAAAGGCTTAAAAAGCGGCATCGACAGCGCCATGACGCAAACACACGCGTTGGCCGAGAAGAAAAAAGTCAGTGATCAGGCGGAACAATCACTGACCGTTAACGGCACGTCCATTCGTGTGTCTTATGGCTACCCTGAGGCAGCTGCCTTGCCTGAGTTAGTGACGGCGCTGAAGGATGCAACGCGTTGGCAGTTGCGACGCTATCCAGAGAAAAATCGGGTCGACTTTATTTGGCGGCTCCCTGATCAGCCGGCGACGGATTGTTACTTAACGTATTACGAGGCAACGGCGTCAACGAAGGCATCGACGCAGTTAGTGATTCATCAGTCATGCCAATCACCGACCCGAGAAAGATAAAAGGAATAATGCGTTTTTGATGGAAAAACCATCAAAATGACAGCGCATTGAAAAAAAACACAGATCTCATTCAGGTTTACAGCACCGTATCTTGCCGCTTACCTTGCGCGTTGATACATTTAGCTCAATTTGTCTGATTTCATAGCTTGCAGGATTAATCGACCATCATGTTTAAGAAACTTCGCGGGATGTTTTCCAATGATCTATCCATTGACTTGGGAACCGCCAATACACTGATTTACGTAAAAGAACAGGGCATTGTTCTGGATGAGCCGTCTGTTGTCGCTATTCGCCAAGACCGTGCAGGTTCTCCCAAGAGTGTGGCTGCTGTGGGTCATGATGCGAAGCAGATGCTGGGTCGAACACCGGGTAACATTGCCGCAATTCGTCCAATGAAAGACGGTGTGATTGCTGATTTCTACGTCACCGAAAAAATGCTGCAGCACTTTATTAAATCGGTGCATGATCACAGCTACATGCGTCCAAGCCCACGCGTCTTGGTGGCGGTACCTTGTGGCTCAACCCAAGTTGAACGCCGAGCCATCCGTGAGTCGGCATTAGGTGCCGGTGCCCGTGAAGTCTACTTAATTGATGAGCCGATGGCGGCGGCGATTGGCGCAGGCTTGCCGGTATCCGAAGCAACCGGTTCGATGGTGATCGATATCGGCGGTGGTACCACAGAAGTGGCGGTTATTTCGCTTAATGGCGTGGTCTATTCATCGTCGGTACGTATTGGTGGTGACCGTTTCGATGAATCGATTATCAACTATGTTCGCCGAAACTACGGCAGCTTGATTGGTGAAGCCACCGCAGAGCGCATCAAGCATGAAATTGGCTCCGCTTACCCAGGCGATGAAGTGCGTGAAATTGAGGTACGTGGTCGTAACCTTGCTGAAGGGGTGCCGCGTAGCTTCACGCTTAATTCCAATGAGATCCTAGAAGCGCTGCAAGAGCCCCTAACTGGGATTGTTTCTGCGGTGATGGTGGCACTCGAGCAATGCCCACCAGAGCTGGCGTCTGATATTTCTGAGCGTGGCATGGTGATCACCGGTGGTGGTGCGCTACTGCGCGATCTTGACCGTTTGCTTACCGAAGAAACCGGCATTCCAGTGGTGGTTGCCGAAGATCCGCTGACTTGTGTCGCACGTGGCGGGGGTAAAGCGCTGGAAATGATCGATATGCACGGCGGTGATCTTTTTAGCGAAGATTAACGTGACTGCGCCTACAAACAGGTCGTTTTCATTATGAAACCTATGTTTGGCAGAGGACCCTCTCTGCAACTGCGCCTGTTTTTCGCTCTTTTACTATCAGTCAGCCTTATGCTGGCTGATAGTCGTCTTGATGCGTTCGCAGGGGTGCGTTATTTCCTAAACACGCTGGTGGCACCGCTACAATATGCGTCCAACGTCCCGCGCGACACCTTAGATGAATTGGTGATGCAGTTTCGTTCTCACCAACGTTTAGTGGCAGAGAACCGCGCATTGCGAAAGCAGGTGTTACAACTGGAAAGTGACCAGCTTCTTTTAGCGCAGACAGAGCGCGAAAATCAGCGCTTACGCGAGCTACTGGGCTCGTCGTTTATTCGTGACGAGCGCAAAATGGTGGCTGAAGTCATGGCCGTTGACTCGGACCCTTATAAACATCAAGTCATGCTAGATAAAGGGCGAACCAATGGGGTTTATGAAGGGCAACCGGTGATCAACGAGCACGGGGTGGTTGGCCAAATTGCCTATGTGGGTGCCCACAATAGCCGTGTTCTGCTACTGACCGACCCCACCCATGCGATCCCGGTTCAGGTCATGCGTAATGACATACGAGTGATTGCGTCTGGGCGCGGGTCGACCCACTACGTTGGTTTGGACAATATTCCTAGCAGCACGGATATCAAGGTGGGTGACAAGTTAGTCACCTCAGGACTGGGCGGTGTCTTTCCTGAAGGCTACCCGGTTGGCACGGTGACGGAATTTTCGTTTGATAATAAGCGCCCATTTGCGCAAGTACGCGCCACCACAGCGGTGAAGTTTGATCGTTTGCGTTATCTGCTTTTGGTGTGGCCAACTCCCGAAAAGGGCGAGAACGCGCGCCCGGATCAGCCTGTCGCGCAGCCGTCATCCGACGCTGTATCATCACCTGACACCGCACCATCGTCCGATGCCGAGGGAGAATCGCCGTAATGGCAAATGTGACATTTCGCGGCCAGTTTATCATTTGGCTCTCTTTTATCATTGCGCTGATTTTACAAGCCGCGCCCTGGCCGGGGGAACTCGCCCCCTTTCGACCTTCTTGGGTATTGCTGGTGACGTTTTATTGGGTACTGGCATTACCTCATCGGGTCAATGTCGGTACCGCGCTAGTACTCGGCCTGTTATGGGATTTGATGTTGGGCTCGACCCTTGGGGTGCGCGGCTTGATGATGGCGATTTTGGTTTACATCGTGGCACTCAACTTTCAACTGCTTCGCAACATGTCGTATTGGCAGCAGGCACTTTTGTTGGCATTGCTGACCTTGGCGGGAAAATTGATCGAGTTCTGGGCAGAGTACTTGGTCTCTAACGTACAGTTTAACCCTGAGCAGCTTTGGGCGGGCGTGCTTAACTTTATACTCTGGCCTTGGATCTTCCTATTATTGCGCCGTTTACGTCGTCGCTTTGCCATTCGCTAACGCACTAATCGTAAAGAGGTATCATGAGCTGTGATTTATACCTGGCCTCGGGGTCACCTCGACGTCATGAACTGCTCACTGAGATGGGCGTGAACTTCTCCCGTGTAGTGGTTGATGTGGAGGAGCAACAGCAGGCCGGTGAGTCGCCTTATGCCTACGTGTCTCGCTTATCGCAAGACAAGGCGCGAGCAGGCGTGATGAAAACCGGTGGCCATACCCCGGTGCTCGGGGCCGATACCATTGTGGTGGACGGCGAGCAGGTCCTCGAAAAGCCTCACGATAAAGCGGAGGCGACCCAGATGCTTCAGCAACTATCAGGGCGCGAACACCAGGTGATGACGGCGGTCACTGTCGCCAATGCCATGAAGCAGGTCACCACAGTCGTAACTACCAAGGTGTGGTTTTGTACGCTCAGTGATGAACAGATTGAGGCTTATTGGCAATCGGGTGAGCCAGTCGATAAGGCTGGCGCCTATGCGATTCAGGGGCTGGGCGGTAAATTTGTCACTCGGATTGATGGAAGCTATCACGCCGTGGTTGGTTTGCCACTGTATGAAACCGAGCAGCTGCTCAAACAATTTTCGGTCTGAGCGCATATCTGTCGCTAGACCCCACTTTTGAGAGATTCGGGGAAACCATGAGTGCGGAACTGCTAATAAACGTCACCCCCAGCGAAACCAGGGTGGCGATGATTGAGGGGGGCAACCTCCAAGAAATCCATATCGAGCGAGAAGCCAAACGCGGTATTGTAGGCAATATCTACAAAGGCAAAGTCAGTCGTGTGTTGCCTGGTATGCAGGCAGCCTTTGTCGATATTGGCTTAGATAAAGCTGCGTTTTTACATGCCTCCGACATTGTGCCTCACACCGAGTGTGTCTCGGAAAATGAGAAGCAACAATTCCAAGTGCGCGATATCTCCGAGCTGGTTCGCCAAGGGCAAGATATTGTGGTGCAAGTGGTCAAAGATCCGCTGGGCACCAAGGGCGCGCGTCTTACCACAGATATTACCTTGCCTTCGCGTTACTTGGTTTTCATGCCAGGTGCCGCCCATGTTGGGGTATCACAACGCATTGAAAGTGAAGACGAACGTAAGCGCCTCAAAAGCATTGTCAGTGACTATTGCGACGAGCTCGGTGGCTTTATTATCCGTACTGCCGCTGAAGGGGCGACCGACAATGAGATGGCGCAAGATGCTGCTTTCTTAAAGCGTTTGTGGAATAAAGTGTTAGAGCGCCGCGCGCGCTATCAAGCCAAATCCATGCTGTATGGTGAGTTGGCACTGGCACAGCGCATCGTGCGTGACTTTGTCGGGACCGAGTTGGACTTAATTCGGGTCGACTCCAAGCAAGCCTATGAAAAGCTGCAAGAGTTCACGTCAGAGTTTGTGCCTGAGCTGGCCGAAAAATTGGTGTACTACGACGGTCAAGTGCCGATCTTTGACATGTACGACACCGAAAATGAAATCCAACGTTCGTTGGAGCGCAAGGTTCAGCTCAAATCGGGTGGTTATCTGATCATCGACCAGACCGAGGCGATGACCACCATTGATATCAACACTGGTGCATTTGTTGGGCGGCGGAATCTAGATGAGACTATCTTTAATACCAATATTGAGGCGACGCGTGCGATCGCTCGTCAATTACGGCTGAGAAATTTGGGTGGGATCATCATTATCGATTTTATCGATATGAGCACCGATGAGCACCGGCGTCGCGTGTTGCACTCTCTCGAGCAAGCGCTCAGCCAAGACAGAGTTAAAACCAATATCAATGGGTTCACTCAGCTGGGATTGGTTGAAATGACACGCAAACGCACACGAGAAAGTATTGAACATGTGCTGTGTGGTGGCTGTCCAACCTGTGATGGGCGAGGTTCGGTCAAAACCGTGGAAACTGTCTGCTACGAAGTGTTGCGTGAAATTACTCGTGTTAACCGCATTTATGAAGCGGATAAGTTTGTAGTGTACGCGGCTCCTGCGGTGATTGAGGCCTTGGCGGAAGAAGACTCGCATTTGGTGGCGGAGTTGGAAGTGTTTATCGGTAAGCAAGTGAAGGTGAAATCCGAGCCGTTATACACGCAAGAACAGTTTGACGTGGTAATGATGTAATCCATGACCTGGGTGAGAAGGTGTCTGCGCTGGCTGCTGGCCGGCGCAATCAGTGTAATTGTGATAACCGCCTTGTTAATCGGCGGTTTGCGCTTTTTATTGCCCAATATGGATATCTTGCAAGCGCCGCTCAGGCAGTGGGTGTCGGAGCAAACCGGCTTTAGTGCGCAACTGGATGGCATTGCCGGCCAGTGGCGCAACCTCACGCCATCACTGCAATTAGAAAATGTGACCTTAGCCACTAGTGATAACGGTCCACCGTTGTTAACTGCCCACTCGATCAATTTGCAATTGGATGTCTCCGCCTCCCTCATTCGGCTTCAGCCCGTTTTTTCCCATGTCACACTCGACGGCTTGGTGTTTGATACCGGTCAGCTACCCGATAAAAATACCCAAGCGGGCGTACGTGAGCGGCTTGAAGATTTGTTCTTAGCGCGATTAGGGCAGTTTTCTATTCCTGATGCCAAGGTGATCCTTGTGACGCCGGCGTTGGAGACCGAGACGCTGATTATCAGTGATGTGTTTTGGCGCAACCAACAAGGGGAACATCAGGTACAAGCCAGGCTTGGCATGAAAGGCACGCAACTGGAAAAGGTGCGTGTTAATGGTGCGTTCCGTGAAACTGACGGCTTGGAAACCTTGACTGGCGACTTCTACCTTGCCAGTGAAGCGATGGACATTGCGCCTTGGTTGACGAAAAAACTGACGCCATCCGCTACCATCAACACCGCGCGTTTAGACGCAAAAGCCTGGGTGAGGGTAGAGCAAGGGCAAGTGGATAACGGCTTAGTATCGATTGATAACTTCGCATTGGCTTGGCAAGAGGGTGACAATCAAGCTAAGCAATGGGCCATTAAAGACAGCCACGTCCAGTTGCAAGCGATGGATGATCAACGTTGGCGGGTCGATTCTGATGGCCTATGGGTACAAGCGGGTGCGACCACCCAAGCGGCGCTGTCACGGTTATCTTGGCAGGGGGCGTTGGACAACTGGCGTCTCAATGCGGCCAACGTCGATATTGCCTCTTTGCGCCCGTTACTTGGGCTTGCCAGCCAATCAGCGCAACAGCACAGTGTGGCGACCGCGTTGTCTCCATCAGGGCAAATCCGCTCCTTAGCGTTGAGTAAAGCACCTGACTCTCCGTTGCGTTACCAAGCGATACTGGATAAGGTCTCAGCCAAGCGTTGGGGCTACCTGCCTGCGTTCCAAGGCCTGAGCGCGACCCTCTCCGGGCAAGGCCAGCAAGGCCAAGCAAGGCTTGAACTTGGCGCACAACCCTTGCCTTACGGTGACTTTTTTCAAGCACCGCTCCCGCTTGAGCACGGCAGTTTAACCCTGAATTGGCAACAAACAGATCGCGGTTTAAGCGTGTGGAGTGATAGGGCCAAGGTGCGTGGCGCAGACGTGAAAGGGCAAGGTGCATTTCGTCTCGATATTCCGTCACAAGGCGCGCCTTTCTTAGCGTTGTATGTGCAAGCCGACGTATCGGATGCAGGGCAAACATGGCGCTACCTACCGACCCGCGCACTACCGGATCCGTTAACCGATTACCTTTCGCGAGCGATCCAAGCTGGCCACGCCAAAGGCGGTGAAATCTTATGGTTTGGTGCCCTCGATGCGTTTCCTTACCAAGACCACAGTGGCATTTTCCAAGCCAAGGTACCACTTCGCGGCGGGGCGTTTAGCTTTAATACCGCGTGGCCGACCTTAACGGAGCTCGATGCGACCTTATTGTTTGAAAACGCGCGCTTAGCGATTGAGGGTGATCATGTTCGCTTAGGGAAAGCGGTCAGCCGCCACGTGCAGGCTGAGATTGCCGATATGACCCAGCCGGGCAGCCATCTCGATATTCATGCGTCACTGGCTGCAACCGGATCGGCGGTCCGTCAATACATGCTGGCGACACCGTTAGTCGATACCGTTGGCGCGGCCTTGACCCATGTACAAGTCGATGGGCTGGTTGATGCCAACCTTGACCTGGTGATCCCGCTGAACGGGGAGCAGCCACATGCTGAGGGCAACGTGCGCTTTACTGGTAACCAAGTATCGATTCAGGCTCCGGCCATGCAACTGGATAACTTATCCGGCGAGCTGGCCTTTAGCGATGACACCCTCACTACTCAGTCGATGCAAGCACAATGGTTAGGGCAACCAATCAGCCTCCAATTTACCGGTGAAACCGTGGTGTCCGGCTATCAGCTTGATCTGGGTATAGACGCGGATTGGGATGTGGTGCCATTACTGGACACGCTCTCGCTACCCCTCAAGGCCTACTTGGGTGGGGGCGCACGTTGGCAAGCTGGGCTCGACTTGACCTTAAATGACACCGGTTTTGATTATCAGCTTGGTGTGGATGTCGATACCACACCGCTGCAGTCGACGTTGCCCGCGCCGCTTAATAAGCCACGTTGGCAAAAGGGCCACGCACGCATTGAAGCCAGTGGCAACAGCGAAGGCTTGACCGGACGTGTGGCGCTGCCTGGCGTGAGTTATCAAGCGCGTATCAATACCCAAGGTCGCCGCCCCCAGTTTACCGCGAGCCAATGGCAAATTGGCGCGCAAACTAACACCTTGCTCGCAACCCGGGGTCACCGCGCTGACCTGCACCTTAAGCAACTTGATGTCGCGGCTTGGAAGCGTGTTTGGCAGCGGGCGAGTCAATCTTGGCCGAGTGGAAGTAACCAGTATCCCGCGTTACCAATGCCGAGCCGGATTAACGCCAAGATTGATACGGTCAGTGCCGATCCTTTAGCGTTTCATGATGTGTCTTTAGCGGCGCGACACAAAGCCGAGGGCTGGGAGGTGTTAATGGGCAGCCGAGAGCTTAGTGGACAAGCCAACTGGCCGACACAAGGAAGGCTGAATATCGAGATTGATCAATGGCATATTAATCGCCAGTTGGCAGAGGAGGGGGAAACGGATGACTCGCCCTTGTTTGAGCCCGTGGATACACGAGCCACCCCCGAGGATAAAGCCTTACTCGCTGCCATTCCGCCGACACACTTGGTGATTGAGGATCTATGGTTACAAGGGTATCGACTTGGGCGCATTGAGGCGGTACTCGACAAAAGAGCCTCACAAGTCGACCTTTCTTCCCTGACACTCGAAAGTGGAAAAAACCACGCGTCAATTAGCGGTCATTGGCTGATTGACGATCAAGGCCACAATCAAACCGCGTTGGCTATAGCCCTGGGAGGCGAAAGCACCTCAGATTTAATGGGGCGGTTTGGCATCAGTGGTGGCATCCAAGACGCCAGCTTTTCGACTCAAGCCTCGTTAGATTACGCCGGCCTGCCTTGGAAGGTCGATATCGCGAGCCTTAATGGTGACATTCGCTCTGATGTTAAAGATGGCTATATAAGTGGGGTGGGAGGCGCCGGTAAACTATTGGGGCTGTTCAGCCTTGATTCTATCTTGCGTAAAATCCAGCTCGATTTCTCCGGTGTGTTTGAAGATGGTTTGGCCTTTGATGACATTACCGGGCGGGCTGTGATCACAAATGGCGTGGTTGTGACGGATAATATCCGCATGGATGGGATAGCCGGTGATATGGTTATTAAAGGGATTGCCAATTTGGTGACCAACCGTGTGAACGCCGATGTGCGGTTTACGCCGGATATTACCTCAGGGATCCCTGTTCTCAGTGCGTTTGCGGTGACGCCGCAAACGGCGCTGTATGTGTTAGCCGTTACCACGGCGATCTCTCCCGTGGTCGATGTGTTCACCCAAGTCCGTTACCAAGTGAGCGGGCCAATAGGAACGCCAGATATCAGGGAAGTGTCGCGCGACAAAGAGGCATTAGCACTGCCAGCTGATGCGACGGAGCGATTGCGCCAACAAGCAGAAAACGCCAAGGAGTGAGCATGATGAAAGCAGGTGTTGTCCAAATGACATCCAGCGCCGATCCCACCCACAACATGAAGGCATTGCAAGCCAGTTTACATCGCTTGAGTGAACAAGGCGTTAAGCTGGTACTTACCCCAGAAAACGCACTGGTGTTTGGCGGTAAGCAGGATTATCAGCGTCATGCTGAACGGCTGGGTCATGGGCCTTTACAACAGCAGCTTGCTGAGCTGGCTCACCATTATGATCTTTGGCTGATCGTGGGGGCGTTTCCGATTCAAAACGACAACGGCATGTTAAGCAGTACCAGCTTGGTGTTCGATAACGCTGGGCACTTACGCGGCAGTTATGACAAATTGCATCTATTTGATGTGGAAGTGGCTGATGCGCATGGTCGTTACTGTGAGTCAGACTATTTTGATGCCGGTGACCGTCTCGCAACATTGGATACGCCGTTTGGCTGTCTTGGATTAAGTATTTGCTACGATGTCCGCTTCGCGCCTATGTACCAAGCGTTGCGCGCGCAAGGGGCCGATATCATTACTGTGCCGGCGGCCTTCACCCGGGTAACCGGTCAAGCACACTGGGAAACCTTATTGCGGGCACGTGCAATAGAAACCCAATGCTGGGTGATCGCTGCCGGTCAGTGCGGGGAGCACAGCAAAGCGCGCCAAACCTGGGGGCACTCAATGATCATTGACCCATGGGGACAAGTGGTCGCCTCGTTGGGCAGTGAGCCCGGTGTGACTTGGGCGGAACTTGATTTAAGCGTGGGAGAATCCATTCGGCATAAGATGCCCGTACTGTCTCATACCCGGTTGCAAAGCCAATTGAAATAGCGCACCCTCGGCGCGTTATCTTTTTTCTCGGCTGCCGGTTCGGCAGCCACAACCAAGAGTAAACGAATGAGTCTGGAACAGGTCGAAGAAACCTTGCTGCGCCCGGCGGGCGTAAGTGAGTCGCAACTGCATGCGACGCTGGCGCACCTGAGTGGTCGCCAGATTGACTATGGCGATATTTTCTTCCAATCCACATGGCACGAATCTTTAGCCTTGGAAGACAGCATCATTAAAGATGGTTCATTTAATATTGACCGCGGGATCGGAGTGAGAGCGATCAGCGGTGAAAAAACCGGATTTGCTTACTCAGATCAGCTCACCCCGGACGCCTTGATGCAAAGTGCCACCGCAGCACGCGGTATTGCCCCGGCTGGTGGGCATGGCAAAGTGAGTGCTTTTTCAGCGGTACAGGCAAAGCCGTATTATGGCCCGACGGATCCGCTTGCGAGTTTAACGCGCGAGCAAAAGATCGCCCTACTCAAAGAAATAGACAGCTACATCCGTGCCAAAGAGCCTCGAGTGAAAGAGGTGAATGCCAGCTTGAATGGCCTTTATGAGCAAGTGCTGGTGGCTGCCACTGATGGCACTTATGGCGCCGATATTCGCCCATTGGTTCGCTTGTCTGTCTCTGTGTTGGTTGAACAAGATGGACGCCGCGAGCGTGGCAGCGCGGGGGGCGGTGGCCGTTATGGCTATGACGTCTTCTTGCAAGAGGACGCGGGTAAGTCACGCGCGCTGCAATTTGCCGATGAAGCGATTCGTTTAGCACTGGTCAACCTGCGCGCCGAAGCGGCACCGGCCGGCACCATGCCCGTGGTACTGGGTGCGGGTTGGCCGGGCGTACTCTTACATGAAGCGGTGGGCCATGGCCTTGAAGGGGACTTTAACCGTAAAGAGTCTTCGGTGTTTACCGGTAGCCTTGGCGAACAGGTAACCTCCTCGCTGTGCACCATCGTCGATGATGGCACCATGAATGATCGTCGCGGCTCACTGAGTATCGATGATGAAGGGGTCCCGGGTCAGTACAACGTGCTAATCGAAAACGGGGTGCTCAAAGGCTATATGCAAGACAAGCACAATGCCAGTTTGATGGGCGTCGCGCCCACTGGCAATGGCCGTCGTGAGTCGTATGCACACCTTCCGATGCCGCGGATGACCAACACTTACATGCTCGGCGGTCAAAGCTCGCCAGCGTCGATGATTGCGAGTGTGGAGCGTGGCTTATACGCGCCAAACTTTGGCGGTGGTCAAGTCGATATCACCTCAGGCAAGTTTGTTTTCTCCACCTCGGAAGCGTATTTAATTGAGAACGGTGAAATCACCACGCCAGTGAAAGGCGCGACCTTAATTGGCAGCGGCATTGAAGCGATGCAGCAAGTCTCTATGGTCGGGAATGATTTAGCCATTGACCCAGGTGTGGGGGTGTGTGGCAAAGCGGGACAGAGTGTCCCTGTCGGGGTTGGACAGCCGACATTGAAGCTGGATGCGATGACAGTCGGCGGGACTGAATCGTAATCAAGGACGCCAGTGCGAGGCACTGGCGTTTGATGTTATAAGCTTTGGTCGTAAAAGCTTTTGAGATACTGGAAAATCTCGCGGTAGGCCTTGGGCGGCTTACTTTGCTGCTGCTCTTTTTTGGCCTGGCGCGCCAACTGGCGTAAGCGTTGACGATCGGCATCAGGGTACTGCAAAAGCACATCGCTGATCGCACTGTCGCCTTGGTCAATAATGCGGTCACGGAGTTGCTCAAGCTTGTGGAGCTCAACCGTTTGCTGCGCGTGCTTGTTTTGCAACTTATCAAGCGCAGCTTGAATCGGTTCAGGATCGCGAGAGCGCATTAGCTTGCCAACATATTGCAGTTGACGGCGGCGCGCTTCGTTTTTCAAGCGTTGTGCGTCGGTAATTGCGCTGAGCAAGTCATCGTCGAGCGGGAATTTTTCTAACACGGCTGGTTTAAGTTTGACCAGTGCTTCGCCAAGTTCTTGCAAGGCAAGCATATCGCGTTTCATCTCGGACTTGCTGACCCAGATGATCTCTTCCTCTTCCTCCCAGGGAGCGGGTTTATTTTTACGGCCCATGTTCAACCTCAGTGAGAATGTGCAATGACACGTATGTTAACAAGAAACGCGCCCAAACGCGGGCTTTTTTATAATAGGCTCGCACCGCGACGTGTGTCGAACTTGAATGCGAATCAAAAAGGTCAACTATGAGTGTGAAACAACAAGTCGCCGAGCAAGAACAGCAACTTCGTCAAGCTGTCAGCCGTGCGCTCGACATGGCATCGGCCAAGAGTGACCAGGCGGAAGTGGCGATTACCAAAAGTACCGGCATCAGCGTGAGCTCGCGAATGGGCGAAGTTGAGAACGTAGAGTTCAATCAAGATGGTGCGCTTGGGATCACCGTTTACCGGGATCAGCGAAAAGGCAGTGCATCGACCACCGATTTGTCGGAAAGCGCGATCGCGAAAACGGTCGAGGCGGCGCTTGAGATTGCAAGCTATACTTCGCCAGATCCTTTCGGCGGTCCAGCGCCCAAAGCGCTCATGGCATTTGACTACCCCGACTTGGACTTGTTCTACCCCGATGAACCTGAGCCAGATGCTGCCGCCGCCTTGGCGATTGAAGCCGAGCAAGCGGCACTGAACCATGACAGCCGAATCAAGTTCAGTGATGGTGCCAGTTATGACAGCCACTATGGGGTGCGTGTCTATGGCAGCAGCCATGGCATGCTCGGCAGTTACCCGTCAAGCCGCCAAGCGTTAAGCTGCTCAGTGATAGCGGAGAGTGACGCGGGGATGGAGCGTGACATGAGCTACACAGTGGCACGAGACAAAGCGGATTTATGGACACCTGCTTTTGTAGGCGTCGAAGCGGCCAAACACGCTGTGGCGCGCCTTAACCCACGCAGTGTCTCGACGTGCCAAGTGCCGGTGATGTTCGACCGCAGTGTGGCGACCGGGCTGTTTGGTCATTTGGTGATGGCGATCAGTGGCTCAGCCCTTTACCGCAAGTCCTCTTTCTTGCTCGATAAGAAAGGCGAGCAGATCTTCCCAGATTGGCTCACCATCAATGAGCTGCCTCATGTGCTAAAAGGCTCCGCCAGCGCGCCTTTTGATAGCGAAGGGGTGATCACGCAAGACAGGCGTATCATTGAAAAGGGTGTACTAAACACGTATCTCGCCACCAGTTATGCCGCGCGTAAGCTGGGCATGGAACCAACCGGTCATGCTGGCGGCATTCACAACTGGTACGTTAGCCACACCGGCCAAGATGCCGATGTCATGCTAAAAACCTTAGGCACGGGATTATTGGTGACTGAGTTGATGGGACAAGGGGTGAACCCAGTGACTGGGGATTACTCACGGGGTGCGGCAGGCTTTTGGGTGGAAAACGGTGAGGTCCAATACCCAGTGAGTGGCATCACCATTGCCGGTAATCTCAACGAGATGTTCGCTAACATTGTGGCGATTGGCACTGACATCGAGACGCGCAGCCAAATTCAAACCGGCTCAGTGATCATTGATGCGATGAAAGTCGCGGGGGAGTAACGCTTAGGTCGCTAATCTCCCTCAGTGTGAGATCACCAAGCACGTCTATCGTGCTTGGTGTTTTTTTATCCGGCGATAAATGCCAGTAATAGCACACCCAATACCAAGCGATAGATCACGAAGGGTAACATGCCCACCCGTGTCACCAGCTTTAAAAAGGCGTGAATACACGCGTAAGCGCTGATAAACGACACCAATAGGCCGACACCAATCGCGTCCATGGCCACCGGTTCTGGGCTGGTCGCTAATTGTAGCCCCAGGTAGGAGCCGGCGAGGGTGATGATAGGAATTGACATTAAAAACGAAAACCGTGCCGCGGCTTCGCGCGTGTAACCGAGCATTAATGCCGCGGTAATGGTAGCACCCGATCGCGACGTACCAGGAATTAATGCAAGAGCTTGTGCCAGCCCGATCAACACCGCGCGGTAAGGGGTGGTTCGATACTCATCGCACGTCTGTGTCGCGTTGCGATCGGCCCACCACAATAAGCCACCAAAAATCAGAGTCGTTGCCGCAATCACCCAGGCAGCGCGCAGATAAAGCTCGATCACGTCTTTTAAAAACAAACCGGCGACACACGCTGGGATAGTGGCCAAGACGATCATCCATGCCAATTGACTATCCGAGCTGTGCTCACCTTTAAGCGAGGCGAAAAAGGCTTTGAGGAGATTCCACACTTCACGGCGAAAATACCCCACCACCGCGGCCAGTGTGCCGACGTGTACAGCAACATCAAAGGCAAGGCCCTGATCGGCCCAGCCAAAAAGCTGTGAAGGCAGAATAAGGTGCGCGGAGCTGGAAATAGGAAGAAACTCGGTTAACCCTTGAATCAAGGCCAAAAAAAAGGCTTCAAAGAGGCTCATGGTGCTTAAATATCCTTCAAATAAGTCGGCGTCTCAATCGGCCACAGTGGTTGGTCTTGGTCAAAGGCCTGCCAAAGCTGGGCGAAGGTACGGCCATCGCCAGGAATGACTTGGTCAGGGCAGAGCTCGGCGAGTGGCCAAAGGGTAAAGGCAAATTTGTAGATATCGTCTCGAGGCAACATCGGCCCTTTGGCTTGGCAGTGTTCGCCAAACGTGAGTAAATCGATGTCAATGGTGCGATCGCGACATTTAGGATCGTTGCGCTCTCGGCCTTGTTGCGACTCAACCTCACGAACGGCTTGCCAAAAGTCGTGTAACGGAAGCGAGGTGTGAAGTTCGGCAATCAGGTTATAAAAGTTGGGGCCGTCGAATCCCACCGGTTCGGCTTCAAAAATGCGAGAAAAGCGACAGTGTGGGTCGAGCTGACGCAATGCTTTAACGGCTTGTTCGATATGACGATCTCGCTCAATGTTAGAGCCGATACTGAGTAATGCTTGTGTCACCGTGTGCCTCGCTCTATGACTACACCGACATTTTTGGCCTGAGCGACCGCGCCTGGTTTCGCCACCCGTACTTTAATCCAACGGACGCCAAACTGGGTTTGAATTAAGTGGGCAACTTCTTCCGCCACCCGCTCGATTAACGCACAGCGGCTGGTTTGTACATGGGCGATAACCGCCTCACTGATACTGGCATAATCAAGCGCCAGTGCCACGTCATCTTGCTGGGCGGCGGGTTGATTATCGTGTGCCATTTCAATATCGAACACCAGCTTTTGCTGGATGGTCTGTTCCCAATCGTAGACACCGATAGTGGTGTACACGTCGAGTTGTTCTATGAATACGGAATCCATGTTTTTTCACACTCCGTGACAGGTCGGATACCACTGTGGTAAGAAAGTTCGTATTATTGGACGAGTTCATTGACAGATGGATACGCAATGCGTTCCGATCCATGATAGGTTTATCGATGAACGTCGGCGCACTATAGCAACGAATGCGGCACAAACTCTAGGGATTTCACATGACTGCACTGGCCATTGCCATCATCATCGCTGCCTATTTACTTGGCTCTGTGTCCAGTGCCGTATTGGTATGCCGCGCGTGTGGCTTGCCGGACCCCAGAGATCAAGGGTCTAAAAACCCAGGAGCCACCAACGTTTACCGGCTCGGTGGCCGGTTTGCGGCGGCTTTGGTGCTGTTGTGTGACATGCTGAAAGGTACCATCCCTGTATGGCTTAGCTATTTGATAGGGATTAACCCCTTCTTGCTTGGTTTAATCGCCATAGCGGCCTGCCTGGGTCATATTTATCCTGTTTTTTTTCACTTTCGTGGTGGCAAAGGCGTGGCGACTGCGCTTGGCGCGATGGCGCCGATTGGTTTGAGCTTAACTGGCCTGCTGGTGGCAACCTGGGGACTGGTGCTTGTGTTGACAGGCTACTCGTCACTTAGTGCCATCGTCACCGCGATCGTCGCCCCGCTATTTACCTGGTGGATCAAGCCGCAATTTACTATGCCAGTTGCCATGCTTTCGTGTTTGATTTTGTTTCGTCACTACGACAATATCCGGCGCTTGCTGGATGGCGACGAAAAACCTGTGCTTCTTGGTTGGTGGCGACGCTAGCGGTCGTAACATGAACTGATGGTGACCTGAGCGACAGGTTACAGGTTGGCGGGTTAGCCGAAAAAAGGCAGCGTTAAGGCTGCCTTCTTTCTGTCTGTGTGGTGTGCTGGTGGTTAGGCGTCGGGCTCTACCGCGGCCAGGGTGTCGAGAGGCCAACGTGGCTGCGCTTTTACACCCAACCCCATATGCTCGCCGTTTTTAAGCCGCTGCATCCCCGCATAAGCGATCATCGCGCCATTATCGGTACAAAACTCAGGGCGAGGATAGAACACATCGCCGCCGCGCTTTTGCGTCAGCGCCTCCAGCTTTTCCCGTAAATGACGGTTGGCACTCACGCCGCCAGCGACCACTAAGCGATTCAGGCCGCATTGGTCGAGTGCTCGCTTACATTTGATAGCTAAGGTATCGACCACGGCGTCTTGAAACGCATAGGCAATATCGGCGCGTGTTTGCTCGTCGGTGTCATTGGCGGCAATGGTATTGGCAGCAAAGGTTTTTAAGCCTGAGAAGCTAAAGTCTAAACCGGGACGGTCGGTCATCGGGCGTGGGAAGGTAAAACGCCCATGGGTGCCGTTTTCTGCCAATTTAGACAGCAAGGGGCCACCGGGATAATCGAGATTCATCAGTTTAGCTGTTTTATCAAAGGCTTCGCCGGCGGCATCGTCAATTGACTCACCAAGAATGCGATACTGACCAATCCCTTTCACTTCGACCAACTGTGTGTGTCCGCCAGAGACCAACAAGGCAATAAACGGGAAGGGGGGAGGGTTATCTTCTAGCATCGGGGCGAGCAGGTGACCTTCCATATGATGAACGCCCACGGCGGGGACTTGCCAGGCATAGGCCAGGCTTCGACCAATGGTTGATCCCACAAGCAGGGCACCGACCAACCCCGGGCCAGCGGTATAGGCAATACCGTCAATCTGTTCGGGGGTGAGGTTGGCTTCTGCCATGACCTCTTTAATCAGCGGCAAGGTTTTCTTAACATGATCACGCGAGGCAAGTTCAGGCACCACGCCACCATAATCGGCGTGAAGCTTAACTTGGCTGTAAAGTTTATGTGACAAAAGGCCTGCGTGGTCGTCGTAGATGGCGACGCCGGTTTCGTCACAAGATGTCTCTATGCCTAGAATGCGCATCATAACCTCAGAATAACAGCCGATAGAGTAAGCGCTTAAGGCTATTGGCTACGTAGCGTAGCGGCCCAAAGCGAAGAAGACAGTGTCAGCGCAGGCTGACCGTGCGCGCAATCTTACATGGCTTAGAAGTAATTCGCCAGATGCGCTTTACAATCGCCCCCTATTCGGATTAGAATTTCGCACCATTTTTAATCAAGGCTGGCCAATTGTTCGCCAGCAGTAACTGACAACCCCCGAGGTGAAAGGCACATGCCAGTAGTTAAAGTACGTGAAAACGAACCATTTGACGTAGCACTGCGTCGCTTCAAGCGCTCTTGTGAAAAAGCAGGTATTCTTTCTGAAGTTCGCCGTCGCGAGCATTTTGAAAAGCCAACTACCGTTCGCAAACGCGCTAAAGCCGCTGCTCAAAAACGTCACCTGAAGAAGTTGGCACGCGAAAACCAACGTCGCGTACGTCTGTACTAATAAAGACAGATTCAGGAAGGTGCTATGGAATTGCTTGAACGTCTAAAAGACGCCCAGAAAACGGCGATGAAACAAAAAGACAAGGCGCGTCTAGGGACGCTTCGCCTTGTTATGGCAGCCATTAAGCAGCAAGAAGTGGATACCCGTCAGTCGCTGAGCGATGACGAGATCCTGGCTGTGCTGACCAAAAATGTGAAGCAGCGCCGTGATTCCGTAGCCCAGTACCAAGCAGCCGGTCGCGATGATCTAGCCGAGACAGAGCTTGCCGAGATTGCGGTGATAGAAGAATTTCTACCCCAACCTCTAAGCGATGACGAGGTCGATGCATTGGTGAAAGCAGCGGTTGAAAAAGCCGGTGCATCGTCAATGCAAGACATGGGCAAAGTGATGGGGGTATTAAAACCCCAAGTTCAAGGCCGTGCTGATATGGGGAAAGTAAGCCAGCGTGTCAAAGCACGCCTAGGCTAAGGTTTCCTCGCTTTAGAACAAGCCGTGCTTTCCTATTTGGACGGCGCGGCTTGTTTGCTTCTCTCCCTATAAATTTCAGGTTATGGCAGGCAGAATCCCGCGCGCATTCATTGATGACTTGCTTTCACGTCTCGACATCGTTGAGATCATTGATGCACGGGTCAAGCTTAAGAAAAAAGGCAAAAACTATAGCGCCTGTTGCCCTTTCCATAACGAAAAAACACCCTCATTCAGTGTGAGCCAAGACAAGCAGTTTTATCACTGCTTCGGATGTGGTGTGCACGGCAACGCCATCGATTTTGTGATGGAGTTTGAGCGACTCGAATTTCCTGATGCCATCGAGGAGCTGGCCAGCACGCTTGGCTTAGAGGTACCTCGTGAACAAACGGGGGGCGGTCAAGCACGCCCGAGTATGCCCAGTGATGACAAGCGTCAGATCTACGAGATGATGGAAGCCATTGCTCGTACCTACAGTGGCGAATTACGCACTGAAGCCGGGCAAGTGGCTATCGACTATCTCAAGCAACGCGGCCTGTCCGGAGAAGTGGTAAAACAGTTTGGTATTGGCTTTGTGCCAGATAAATGGGACACCATTAAACGCCGCTTTGGTCGCAATCAGGCTGATCTGCGCCAGTTATTGACCGCGGGTATGCTGATTGAGAACGATAACGGTCATAGCTACGACAGATTCCGTGGCCGCGTGATGTTCCCCATCCGTGATCGCCGTGGGCGAGTGATTGGTTTTGGCGGACGCGTATTAGGTGATGGCACACCCAAATACCTCAACTCACCAGAAACGCCGATTTTCCATAAAGGGCGTGAACTATACGGCTTGTATGAGGTGATGCAACGTTATCGCCACCCAGAGCGTATACTCGTGGTAGAGGGATACATGGACGTGGTCGCGTTGGCGCAATTTGGCGTGGATTATGCTGTGGCCTCCTTGGGGACCTCGACCACAGGCGAACACATTCAAACCCTTTTCCGTCAAACCGGTACTATACTGTGTTGCTACGACGGCGATAGAGCAGGGCGTGATGCCGCTTGGCGGGCGATGGAACAGGCCTTGCCCTATATTCATGATGGCCGCCAATTAAAATTTATGTTTTTGCCCGACGGTGACGATCCTGACTCGATCATTCGCCAAGAAGGCAAAGAAGGCTTTGAGCAGCGGCTGGGCGAGGCACAAAGTCTATCGACCTTTATGTTTAATACCTTGCTCAAGCAGGTGGATACCAGTAGCCAAGAGGGCAAAGCCAAACTGGCCAACTTGGCAGTGCCACTGATTGAAAAAGTGCCGGGTGATACGCTCCGTCTTTATTTGCGTAATACCTTAGGGCAGAAGCTCGGGATTATGGATGACCATCAGCTGGATACCTTGATTCGTCGTCAGGGGCAGCCGGTGAAGGTCCATGGCCAGCCAGATATCAAGCGTACGCCGATGCGTGAGGTGATTGCTCTGTTAGTGCAATACCCCAAACTCGGCCAAGAAGTGCCGCCGTTACCCTCGGCCGACACCATTGATTTGCCTGGGTTAGCGCTGTTAAACCCGATCCTTGAGATCTGTCGACAGCGCCCCCATATCACTACCGGTCAGTTGCTAGAGCACTGGCGGGGAACCAAGCAAGAAGCCTTGCTAGCCCGTTTGGCTGGCTGGGATCTTCATGTTGACGATGAAAATGCGTCAGAACTTTTTTGCGACTCACTGGATAAAATACTCGCCCAGTGTGTCGAACAACAAATAGCCAAGTTGCAAGCGAAGTCAAATACCGTCGGCTTATCAGTCGAAGAGAAGCGGGAACTGATGCTACTCATACAGAGCCAGTCCGTTTAGAAAGTAGCCAGCAAAGGTGACATTTGTTAAAATTGGCGGTTTGCGTTTCCGCATACTAAATTCTTCACTCAGACCCGAAGTTGGATATCGTCTATGGATCAAAATCCGCAGTCACAGCTGAAGTTGCTTGTCGCAAAAGGCAAGGAGCAAGGCTATCTGACCTATGCCGAAGTTAATGACCACCTCCCGGAAGACATTGTCGATTCCGACCAAATAGAAGACATCATTCAGATGATCAATGACATGGGCATTCAAGTGGTGGAAGCCGCGCCAGATGCCGATGAATTGATGATGTCAGAAACCGTGGCCGACGAAGACGCAGCCGAAGCGGCGGCGGCAGCACTTTCTAGCGTGGAGAGTGAGATTGGGCGCACCACGGACCCCGTTCGCATGTATATGCGTGAAATGGGTACGGTTGAGCTGCTGACCCGTGAAGGTGAGATCGATATCGCTAAGCGTATCGAAGATGGTATCAACCAGGTGCAATGCTCAGTGGCGGAATACCCGGCCTCGATTGCATCGCTGTTAGACCAGTTCGATAAAGTGGAAGCAGAAGAGCTTCGCTTAACCGACATTATCTCAGGCTTTATCGATCCGAACCAGGATGACGTCGCCCCTACCGCGACCCATATCGGCTCCGAGCTCAGTGAAAAAGAGCTTGAAGACGAAGATGATGAAGACGAAGAAAAAGACGATACCGACGAAGACGATGAGAGTGATGAAGATGTTGGTATCGATCCTGAACTGGCGCGTGAGAAGTTCAGCGAACTTCGTCGCACCTATGCGGCAATGGAAGGCGCGATCCAGCAGTACGGTCGTTACGATGAGCGTACGAAAGAGTCGATCGAAGAGCTATCAGAGACGTTTAAGCAGTTCCGTCTGATCCCGAAACAGTTTGACCGCTTGGTTAATGACATGCGTCAAACCATGGACAAAGTGCGCACTCAAGAGCGTTTGGTGATGCGCCTTTGTGTTGATCAGGCCAAAATGCCGAAGAAAACCTTCGTCCAACTGTTTGCCGGCAATGAGTCGTCGGATGCATGGATTGATGAAGCGCTGAACTCTGGTAAGCCTTACGCAGAGCGTGTGGCGCGTTACGAAGAAGATCTGCGTCGCTGTGTGCAGAAACTGAAAATCATCGAAGAAGAGACAGGCTTGTCGGTTGAGCGTATCAAAGATATCAGCCGTCGCATGTCTATCGGTGAAGCAAAAGCACGCCGTGCGAAAAAAGAGATGGTTGAGGCCAACCTGCGCTTGGTAATCTCGATTGCTAAGAAATACACCAACCGTGGTCTGCAGTTCTTGGACCTTATCCAGGAAGGTAACATTGGTTTGATGAAAGCGGTCGATAAATTTGAATATCGCCGTGGCTATAAGTTCTCAACCTATGCGACCTGGTGGATCCGTCAGGCAATCACGCGCTCGATTGCTGACCAAGCGCGAACCATCCGTATTCCGGTGCACATGATTGAAACCATCAACAAGCTCAACCGTATTTCGCGTCAAATGCTGCAGGAAATGGGCCGAGAGCCGTTGCCTGAAGAGCTGGCTGAGCGGATGTTGATGCCGGAAGATAAAATTCGCAAGGTATTGAAGATCGCCAAAGAGCCGATCTCGATGGAAACCCCAATCGGTGATGATGAAGATTCACATCTGGGCGACTTTATCGAGGACACCACCTTGGAGCTGCCTATGGATTCGGCGACGTCGAACAACCTTAAGATGGCAACCAATGATGTGCTGGCCGGTCTGACACCACGTGAAGCGAAAGTACTGCGTATGCGCTTTGGTATCGAGATGAATACCGACCATACCCTAGAAGAAGTGGGTAAGCAGTTTGATGTGACCCGTGAGCGTATTCGTCAGATTGAGGCGAAAGCGTTGCGTAAACTACGTCATCCAAGCCGCTCCGAAACCCTGCGTAGCTTCCTAGACGAGTAACCCTCGTCTGGCAAAGGCGCCATAAACGCAAAGGCGAGCCATCTGGCTCGCCTTTTTGTTTCTTGTGTGTCGTGACACACGCTATGGTTGTCACTACTAAGTGATAAACAAGGTAGCCAGCCCCAAAAAGGCGAGCAGACCGACCACATCGGTAACCGTGGTGAGCGCCATGCCGCCTGCCAATGCCGGATCAATATTGTACTTTTTCAGCAACGTCGGTATTGCTACCCCGGCAATCCCCGCGACAAACAAGTTAACCATCATCGCCCCTGAGATGATTAAGCCTAGCTCCAGGTTGCCTTTCCACAGTACAACCACACCGCCAATGATCATCGACCAGACTAGGCCGTTAATCATGCCAACGGTGGCTTCCTTGGCCAGCAGCCAACGGGTGTTGGAGTCACCAATATGACCAACTGCCAGACCGCGAATCACCAAGGCGACGGTTTGGTTACCGGCCACACCGCCCATAGAAGGGACAATGGTCATCAACACCGCGATGGCCGCCATTTTATCGAGCGTCCCTTCAAACATGTTGGACACCGAGGCTGCGGTTAAGGCCGCCAATACGTTGATCCCAAGCCAAATACTGCGGCGACGTGCACTTTTAAACGCCGGAGCAAAGGTGTCTTCCTCGTCATCGAGGCCGGCCATGCTCATCATCGAGTGCTCAGCGTCTTCACGAATAATATCGACCACATCATCAATGGTGATCCGACCCACTAAGTGGTTGTGTTCATCCACCACCGGCGCAGAGACCCAATTACGGCGCTCAAATAAGCTGGCGACATCACCGTCATCCATGGTGACGCTGATCGCTTCATCGGGCGCATCCATAATGTCAGCGATATCAGTGTCGGGTTGATTCACCAACAGGGCACTGATCGGTAAATTACCAATCAAGCGGCCGTTGGGATCGATCACATACAGGGTATCTGTAGTGTCGGGTAACTCACCGCGCATCCGCAAATAGCGCAATACCACATCCACGGTCACATCATCACGAATGGTGATGACGTCGGTGTTCATGATCCCGCCAGCAGACTCCTCGGGGTAGGAGAGGGCTTGCTGTACCCGCGTCCGGTCTTGGGCATCCATTTCCGCCAGCACGTCTTGGGAGACGTCTTGTGGCAAGCTGCGCAGCAAGTAAGCGACATCATCGGTTTCCATCCCCTCTGTCGCTGCCGCGAGCTGATCAGGGGCCATGCGAACCATGATGCCGTCTTTCACATCTTCCGAGAGCTCATCAAGGATTTCACCTTGATCTTCCGGGTCGGTGAGCTGCCAAAGCACCAGACGCCCTTTCGGCGGGGAGGCTTCTAAAAGGTGTGCCGTGTCTTCTGGCTCCATGTCCTCGAGCATACGGCGTACGCGAACAAACATGCCTTGCTCAAGCAATCGAGTGACTTCTTGGAGCCGTTGGTGGGTTAGGTTACTTTGTTCTTGTTCTAATGTTTCTGCCATCGGCCACTCCCCCAAATGCAATGACTAAAATTCTAACCTAATCAGGGAAGTCTGTCGCATGACAAATCGGTTATCGGCGGGATTTAGCGCTATCCACTACGCTGGTCAGCGCAGTGGTGTAGAAGAGAGGGAGCGGTTAGCTGTCTTCGTCGAAGCCAGCTTCGAATAATGCCTTCACGGCATCGAGGGCAGGTGATGCTTGCGGGCCGGTGGCTGAAACGGTAATGGTTTCCCCTTGCGCGGATTCCAGCATCAGCATCGCCATTACACTGTCAGCGGTGGCGGATTTATCCGCGCTTTGCAACACCACATCGGCATCATAATCTTGCACCAGTTCAACCAGCTTGATCGCAGCGCGTGCATGCAAGCCTAAACGATTTCGAATGCATACCTGTGCCGTTACTGTGGTCACTGTTTTTGCTCCAAGGTACGGTGGCGGGTTTGCACTTGCTCGCCCAACTCTTGGAAGTAATCCGACAGATACTGCGCCACATAGACAGAGCGATGTTTGCCCCCGGTACAGCCAATCGCCACGGTCACATAGCTACGGTTATTATTTTTCAGCGCAGGTAACCAAGACTCGAGAAACCCTTTAATTTGTGCCACTAACATGGCCACGTCAGGCTGGGCGGCGAGGAACATACGCACCGGTTTTTCCAACCCTGTATGGGGGCGCAGTGCCGGCTCCCAATGCGGGTTGGGGAGAAAGCGCACATCAAAGACATAATCGGCATCGGCCGGTAAGCCATGCTTAAAGCCGAACGATTCAAACACCATCACCAAGTCGCTACTTGTGCGCCCCAGTACCAGTGAACGCACAGACTCACTTAAGTCATGAATCGACAAACCTGTGGTATTGATCACCCGATCGGCGTGCTCTTTAATCGGCGCCATTTGCTGACGCTCCGCCAAAATGGCTTGCTCTAAAGAAAGGTTTTGGCGAGACAATGGGTGTAAACGACGGGTTTCACTGAAGCGCTTAATCAGATCTTTATCGTCGGCGTCCAAATAATAGACGGTAACATCGCAAATTTCGCGCAGCGCAGCCAAGGTATCGGCTACCGGCTCTTTGGCGTTGGGAAGGTTACGAATATCAAGACTGACCGCAATTTTGGCGTCGGCATCGTCTTGCGACACCACAAAGTCGCGAAGTAGGTTGACTGGCAGATTATCAACGCAATAGTAGCCAAGATCCTCGAGCACGCGCAATGCCACTGACTTTCCCGAGCCGGAACGGCCACTGACAATTTTTAGCATCATAGTTCGCTCCCGTCAGCGTTGCCCATTATTGGGTAATGATATTGTACAGCTCTTGGTCGGAGTTGGCATTACGCAACTGGCGACAAAGCTTTTTATCATTGAGCTTTTCAGCGATCGCAGACAGGGTTTGCAGGTGCACTTTACATTGCTCGTCCGGCACTAACAGGGCAAAGAGCAAATCGACCGGGCGCTTGTCTACCGCATCAAACTCAATCGGCTCGGCACATTGCAACAGCACACCAACGGCATGTTGGCTGTCGAGGGTGCGGCCATGGGGAATGGCAATGCCCGCCCCGATCCCGGTGGTGCCGAGCTTTTCGCGGCTTAACATGCATTCAAACAATTTTTGCGCGTTGGTGCCCAGCTTATCCGCAGCAACCTGGCTGATAATTTCCAGGGCGCGTTTCTTGCTAGAGCAGTGGACGGCACTGCGTGTGCAGTCCACTGACAGTACTTCTTTAAGTTCCATAGCTTAGTGCTGTTTGAGCTTTTCTTTGTGTTTACTCAGTTGCTTGACCAGCTTATCGGTCAGCCCGTCGATGGCCGCATACATATCATGCGATTGTGCTTTTGCATGGATCTCCCCGTTGTTAACGTGGAGCGTCGCTTCTGCAATCTGGTCGAGCTTTTGGACATTCAGTACAACATGGACATTATTAATGTGCTCGAAAAAGCGCTCGAGTTTAGCAAACTTGGTCTCCACATACTCGCGTAGTGATGGCGTGACGTCGACAGACTGTCCGGTCAGATTGATTTGCATACACACTTTCCTTCTGTTGAGGCGCCTAAAGTAGACGCTTGCGCTGGTTTGACGGTGCAATACCCAGAGACTCTCGGTACTTCGCAATGGTCCGTCGTGCAACTTTAATGCCTTGCTCGGCCAGCAATGTGGCAATCTTACTGTCACTGAGCGGCTTATTTGCTGGCTCGTCAGCAACCAATTTTTTAATCAGAGCTCGAATCGCCGTGGATGAGCACTCGCCGCCATTGTCGGTACTGACGTGGCTGGAGAAAAAGTACTTCAGCTCGAAAATACCGCGTGGCGTATGCATATACTTTTGGGTGGTGACACGGGAAATGGTCGATTCATGCATATCGACATCGAGGGCGATGTCGTTAAGCACCATCGGCTTCATTGCCTCTTCCCCGTACTCAAAGAAGTCATGTTGATGCTCGACAATACAGCGCGCTACTTTCAGCAAGGTGTCATTGCGGCTCTCCAAGCTTTTAATCAGCCATTTGGCCTCTTGCAGGTGCGAGCGAATAAACTGGCTATCAGAGGGGCTACAGCCATTACGGCCATAGGCCGCATACTGCTCGTTCACTTTAAGCTTGGGCACGCTATCTGGGTTGATTTGAACCACCCACTGGCCTTGGTGCTTAAACACGGACACATCAGGCACCACATATTCGGCCTCATTGGTGACAATCAAGTTGCCTGGGCGCGGCTCGAGGCTATGGATCAGTTGCATCACGGATTTAAGCTCAGGCTCTTTAAGCCGGGTTTCACGCATTAACTGGCGATAATCACGGTTAGCGAGTAAGTCCATGTGCTCGGTCAGTACCTTCCGCGCCTCATCAAGCCACGGGGTATCGGCATCGTAGGTTGCCAGTTGCAGCATTAAACATTCTTGCAGTGAGCGAGAGGCGACGCCGAGAGGATCAAAATGTTGCACGCGTTTAAGCACCGCTTCGACTTCGTCAAGCTCAATCTCTTCGCTGCCTAAGCTATCGAGGATCTCTTCGGTACTCACTGACAGGTAACCTTGATCGTCCACCGCATCAATGATCGCCATCGCAATCACCTGATCGTTTTCGGAGAAGGGCGTGAGCTCGAGCTGCCATTTCAAATAGTCGTAAAGCGTTTGGGTGGTTTCGCCTTGATAAACCGGTTGGTCATCGTAACCGCTCGCCCCAACGCCTGTATTGCCTGTGCCAGCAGAGTATAAGTGATCCCAAGTGGTATCGACGGGGAGATCGTCCGGCATTTCGTTTTTCTCAAAGGCGTCCGACGTTTCCATGGTGTCCGCGCTGGCAGTCGCGGTTTCTTGCTCGCCCGTGTCTTGATCATGGGTTTGTTCGCGCTGACTGGCCTCTTGCTCTTGGCCTTCATCATGTTCCAACAGCGGGTTGCTTTCCAACGCTTCTTGGATTTCCTGTTGCAAGTCCAGCGTCGACAGTTGCAACAGACGGATCGCCTGTTGCAATTGCGGTGTCATTGCGAGTTGCTGTCCAAGCTTAAGCTGAAGCGTGGGTTTCATAGAGGCTGTACACCTTTCCTTATTTCAACGACCAAAGAGGTTAAAACCGCTTGCTCTGGCTAACAGGGCAAGCGCTCTTTATTAACTATAGCCATGATTGGCAGTTTTTAGCGTGAGCAAGTCCACTATATTTTACCCAACCGACCCACTGAGCTGGGGTTATCGGGTCGATTATAATTTGAACTGATCACCCAAGTAGACCCGTTTAACATGCTCATCATTGAGCACTTCATCAGGGGTGCCGTGTGCAATCAAGTGTCCTTGGCTGACAATGTAAGCATGTTCACAGACACTCAACGTTTCGCGCACATTGTGGTCGGTAATCAGTACACCCAAGCCACGATCACGTAAATGCTCGATGATTTTCTTAATATCGATTACCGATATCGGATCGACCCCGGCAAACGGTTCATCCAGCAAAATAAACTTCGGGTTGGCTGCTAAGGCGCGGGCAATTTCCACCCGGCGGCGTTCACCCCCCGATAGGGCCATGCCCAGGCTGTCACGGATATGTTGGATATTAAACTCATCGAGCAAATCTTCCGCTTTGTCTTGACGTTCTTCTTTGCTCAGAGACTTGCGGGTTTGCAGCACTGCCATCAGGTTATCGTAGACGCTCAGTTTACGAAATATCGAGGCCTCTTGTGGCAAGTAGCCAATCCCTAAACGCGAGCGGTTATGCATTGGCTGAATGCTGATGTCTTTATCATCGATATAGATGGCGCCCTCGTCACGGGCCACCAAGCCGACAATCATATAAAACGAGGTGGTTTTGCCGGCGCCATTGGGCCCCAGTAGGCCGACGATTTCACCGGATTTTACCTCCAGGCTGACATCGGCGACCACTTTTCGCCCTTTATAACTTTTCGCCAAATTGGCCGCTGTGAGTGTTGCCATGTGGCCTCTTATTGCGCGTCTGTCGTGGATGAATCTTCAGAGGAAGACTTTTTGGTACTTGGTTGCAAAATGGTGGTTACCCGTTTGGTGCTATCACTTTCTGCCACAAGCTGTTGCTTGTCGATTTCATAAGTGATCACATTGCCTTCTACTTGGTTACCACTTTGCTCGAGCATCGCATTGGTCGACATTTTGAGAAATTCATTGCCCACTTCGTAGCGCAGTTTGTTGGCTTCACCATGAATTTCTTTGCCATCATCCATGGTTTGCTCAAACGTGGCCGGCTTACCATAAGCCTCGATGGTTTCATCCCCCTCTTGGCCTTGGGGGCGAATCACGACCAGTTTGTCAGCCAGGATTTTAATGCTGCCTTGGGTCAGTACCACGTTTTGGGTAAAGGTTACCGTATTAGTGGCCATATCTAGGTGCTGGCTTTCTGACTCGATATAAATAGGTTGCTCAGTATCACTGCTTAGTGCCAGTGAGTAATGCGACAGCAGCAACATGGCACCTGCCAGCGCTTTAACGAGGGGTCGTTTCATATCGGCCTCTAACATCGTCTAACAATTCCATCTGGTGGTTACCGAAATTTCCTTTTACCCGTTTACCTTTGGTTTGAAAGCGGGTGCCGGTGATCGTCGTTGGACTCTCTGACCAAAAGTCTCGTGTAGTGAGATTCAAGGTCACCGAATCGGTGGCTACCGAGTCAATTTGTGCATTCGGTAGTAGGTTAAAAATACGCACGTTACCTGTCATGGTTAGCAGGTGGTCGTCGGACAAAATCGCATAGTTAGCGCTGACACGCCACTCTTCTTCTTTGCCCGCCTTGTAGGTCCAAAGCACGGGTTCATTGAAATGGGTTTCGTCAATTTTAGCGTAATGCTCAAGGTGTTTGGCTTGCACCGTGTAGCTACGCACACCGTCTGCATTATATTGGACGGTTTCAATCGCTTCGCCAGTAAACAGGGGTTTTTCGGCATCAGGCGTCACCTGTTGTACCCGCTGCCAACCATGCTGAACCAATAAATAGTAACCGCTCACTGCGCAAAGCACGATCAGTATAAGCAGGCCCAGCCGCCGGATCATAAACTCAAGCCCTTGTGTTGGTCGAGTTCGCCACGTGCCTCTAACATCAGGTCGCACACTTCACGCACCGCGCCAAAGCCACCGCCTGTTTGGGTAACAAAGTGCGCGCGGCGCTTCAGGAGTGGGTGGCCATCGGCGACACAGCATGACAGCCCCACTTTTTCCATCACTGGCCAGTCAATCAGATCATCACCGATATAGGCAGTGTGGGCGGGTAACACGTCACACTGGCGGCATAAGTCTTGATACGCTGCAAGTTTATCGCTTTGTCCTTGATACACATGTTGGACACCAAGGGCATGCATTCTGTTCGCGACAATTTGCGATTGGCGGCCAGTGATCACGGCGACTTCAATGCCGGCGTTCATAATTGATTTGATGCCATACCCATCACGGGTATGGAACGCCTTGAGCTCTTCGCCATGATTGCCCATGTAAACGCGACCATCGGAGAACACGCCATCAATATCGCAAATCAGCAACTTTATCGCCGCGGCGCGTTGAAATACGTCAGCGGCCACAGGGCCATAAAGGGTGTCAATCACAGTGGAAGCCATTACATTACTCCGGCTTTTAAAAGGTCATGCATGTTAAGGGCGCCAAGCAGCTGGCCGTCTTTGGCAACCAGCAACCCGTTAATTTTGCGCTCTTCCATGAGTTTGAGTCCTTCTGCCGCCAGCAGTTCCGGCTCAATGGTGACCGGATTTGTCGACATCACCGAGCCGATGGTGGTGGTGTGCAGGTCAATACGCATATCCAGCAAGCGACGCAAATCGCCATCGGTAAACACGCCTGTTAGCTGCCCGTCGCTGTCGACAATGGCTGTCATGCCCAAGCCTTTTTCTGATACTTCTAACAGGGCATCACGAACTGTGGCGGTTTCTTTGACCGCGGGCAAACGCGCGTCTTGATGCATCAAATCACTGATGCGTAATAACAGTTTACGCCCTAGTGCGCCACCTGGGTGGGAGAGGGCGAAATCGTTCGCGGTAAAGCCTCTGGCTTGCATTAATGCTATCGCAAGGGCATCGCCCATCACCAAGGTCGCCGTGGTGCTGGAGGTAGGGGCCAAGGCCAATGGGCAGGCTTCTTGCGGGACATGAATATTAAGATTCACTTTCGCGAGCTGACCCATGCTGGAATTAGGGTTGCCGGTCATACAGACCAAGGGGATCCCGAGGCGTTTAATCACGGGCAGCAAGGTTAAAATTTCCCCTGCTTCACCCGAGTTAGAAATAGCGAGTACCACATCACCTTGGTGAATCATGCCCAGATCGCCGTGGCTGGCTTCCCCTGGGTGGACAAAAAACGCCGGTGTACCCGTGCTGGCCAATGTCGCGGCAATTTTTTTACCAATATGGCCGGACTTACCCATGCCCATCACCACAACCTTGCCAGTAGCGTGCAAAATAAGCTCGCACGCGGCCTCGAAATGGGCATCAATTGCCGTTTTTAGTTGCGCAATCGCGTCTTGCTCAATGTTGAGCACATCAAGCCCGGCACGGCGAAAATCAAAACTGTAGTCACTCATACTTGTGTCCGTTTAGGCTGCCGCATTCACAAATAGGTAGCCTTGATAGCCGATATAACAAAGGAGAAAAACAGCGCCTTCAATGCGGTTAATACTGCGTGATTTGCCGAGTGCAAACACCAGCAACATGATAGACAGCACCAACATAATATAATAATCGCGGCTCATGGCATACTCACTGATCGCCGAGGGGTTAAGTAACCCTGGGATCCCCATCACCGCGAGAATATTGAACACGTTTGAGCCGATGATGTTGCCGACAGCCAAGTCATCTTCGCCTTTCATCACCCCGGCAATCGACGCGGCAAGTTCAGGCAAACTGGTGCCAATAGCGATGATGGTCAAGCCAATCACCAGATCGCTCATGCCAAAGTACTGTGCGATGGTCACCGCCGAGTCGACCACTTGATCCGAGGAAACCAGCAGTAACGGTAAGCCGATAATGATCCACAGCACCGCTTTCAGGTTACTGACATCATTCGGGATATCCGATTGCTGGTCGGCAAGAATCGGGTCAGTGCCGCCAGAGTCTTTGCCGATTTTCAGCATCATTAAGATGAAAATCACAAACAAGGTGAACAGGCCCACCCCTTCAAAGAAACCAAGGTGATTGTTCCAAAGCAGCACCCCAGCCAATACGGTGACCCCCAACATCAGAGGCAGCTCGCGACGAATAATGGTCGAGCCAATAGACAGGGGCTTGATCAGTGCAGTAAAGCCTAGGATCAACGCGATGTTGGCGATGTTAGAGCCCAATACATTCCCCACGGCGGTGTCGGTTTTATCCGCTAAGGCGGCATTAGCCGAAACCATCATCTCGGGGGCGGAGGAGCCCATCGCCAAGATAGTCATCCCGATGACCAGTGGAGAAACGCCGTAGTTTTTCGCGATTGCTGCCGCGCCGAACACTAATCGGTCGGCACTCCACACTAGCACGATGAGTCCAACAATGAGTATGGCAACCGCTATGACCATGACACCTATCCTTTGCGTTTTTTGATTGGGTACAAATGAGGTGCAATTCTGACGGCTAACGGGGTAAATGTGAAGCGAAAAGCCCGTGCTTTAGCGATGAAATCGGCGATTTCATTCATCAACATGAGAGTTGTCGCCGTGAAACGGTCGCCATGAAACGGTCGCCATGAAACACTCACCATGAATGCCCCGTTACATTTGCCGGACGTAAGCTGACCGATGTCTGACACGAAAAGCGAAAAGAAGCTGCTATTATCAGGGATAAGTCACGTCCTGTGGGCGCTGAGAAGCGGCGTGGCTTGTGTTAGGGTGGTTGACGACTTATTATCAGCCACTTAATTTTGTTCCTTTATAACCATGAGATGCGGCCATGGCAGCACAGAGCCTGATAGATATCAGTGGGATGACCTTCTCACGGGGCAATCGATGCATTTTTGACAATATTGATTTGCAAGTGCCACGTGGCCAAGTAACCGCGATCATGGGGCCCTCAGGTATTGGTAAAACCACCTTGCTACGCTTGATTGCCGGTCAGCTTAAACCGGATGCGGGCGAGATTGTGTTTGATGGCCACGCCATTCCTACCCTAGGACGACGCAAGTTGTTTGAAGTCCGTCAGCGTATGAGCATGCTGTTCCAATCAGGGGCATTATTCACCGATATGTCGGTGTTTGATAACGTCGCTTTCCCGCTGCGCGAACATACCGATTTAGACGAGTCGCTGATTCACACCATCGTGATGCTCAAGCTCGAAGCGGTGGGCTTACGTGGCGCGCAAGGATTAATGCCCAGTGACCTGTCTGGCGGTATGGCACGTCGTGCGGCACTCGCACGCTCAATAGCCCTAGACCCTGAACTGATTTTGTTTGATGAGCCTTTTGTCGGCCAAGACCCGATTACCATGGGCGTATTGGTTACTTTGATTCGCCAGCTTAACCAAGCGCTGGGGTTGACTTGTGTGGTGGTCTCACACGATGTTCCCGAGGTCATGAGCATTGCTGATCATGTTTATTTACTGGCCGATAGCCGCATTATTGCCAGTGGCTCGCCCCAGTCGCTGCGTGACAATCCAGACCCCTGGGTCAAACAATTCTTAGAAGGCCATGCCGATGGCCCTGTGCCTTTTCGCTATCCCGCTGGCGAGTTAACGCAGGAGATTTTCCGGTGATCAGAACACAAATTGAAGATGTGGGCCGCCGGGCGATGCGTGTCGCTGAGTCCATGGGTCGCGCAACCTTTGTGATGGCAGGCGCACTGATTGGCCGTCCGCAGCCGAGTAAAACCTTCCCGTTATTGGTCAAACAACTCTATTCAGTGGGGGTTCGCTCACTGGCGATCATCATGGTCTCAGGCCTGTTTATTGGTATGGTGCTGAGTTTGCAAGGGTACCTGGTCTTATCAGACTTTGGCGCGGAAACCAGCCTTGGGCAAATGGTGGCCTTGTCGCTGCTGCGTGAACTTGGCCCCGTGGTGACCGCCTTGTTGTTTGCTGGCCGCGCCGGGTCAGCGCTGACTGCAGAAATTGGCTTAATGAAAGCCACTGAGCAGCTCTCGAGCCTTGAGATGATGGCGGTCGACCCGCTGCGTCGGGTGATTGCCCCGCGCTTTTGGGCGGGCGTGATTGCCATGCCTCTGCTGGCAGTGATTTTTATGCTGGTGGGCATTTGGGGCGGCGAGTTGGTCGGCGTCGACTGGAAAGGCATTGATCACGGTAGTTTTTGGTCGGTGATGCAAGCGTCGGTCGACCTAGGTTATGACGTGGGCAACGCACTGATCAAAAGTGTGGTGTTTGCGGTGGCTGTGACCTGGATTGCCCTTTTTAACGGCTATGATGCCACGCCGACATCGGAAGGGATCAGCCGCGCCACCACGCGCACTGTGGTACATTCATCGTTGGCCGTGCTTGGCCTAGACTTTGTCCTTACTGCACTCATGTTTGGGAATTAATCATGCAACAGAGTCGTAAAACAGAATTTTGGGTAGGTTGCTTTGTCATTGCTGGCATCGCAGCGTTATTGGTTTTGGCGTTTCAAGTGGCAGACGTCCAACGTTGGGGGCGGGCAGATACCTACACGTTAACCGCTGAATTCGACAATATTGGTGGCTTGAAAGTGCGCTCCCCCGTCAAAGTGGGCGGTGTGACCGTCGGTCAGGTCACAGATATTTCATTGAGTGCAGAGACGTATGTCCCTCAGGTTACCTTGCAAATAAACGCAGACGCTGGGCGATTTCCCGAATCAAGCTCGGCATCGATTTACACCGCAGGGCTACTGGGTGAGCAGTACATTGGCATTACCCCAGGTTTCGTGGATGAAGCCCTCGGTATTGGCTATCTCGACGCAGGAGATAAGATTCAGGACACCAAATCGGCACTGGTGCTAGAAGATTTGATTGGTCAGTTCCTCTATAGCGTTGGTGACAAGGAGTAAACAGCATGAAAAAGACATGGATCGCACTGAGCAGCGCCGTTTGCCTGCTGGTTTCAAGCCTTGGCACTGTGGCACAGGCGAGCGAGCCGGTTGATCAATCCAACCCTTATCAGCTCATCGAGCAAGTGGCGGACAACACCTTTAGTCGCTTGCGTAAAGACCGCACCTTATTCCGCGCCGATCCGGACTTGCTGCGTGATGTGGTCAAAGACGAGTTGCTGCCTTATATCCATACCCGGTATGCGGCATCGCTGGTGTTAGGGGCGCAGTATTATCGCAAAGCGACACCGGCGCAGCGTGATGCCTTTACCGAGGCATTCACTGAATACATGATTGCCTCTTATGCTCAAATCCTGCTCGAATATGATGACCAGGACGTCGAGGTACAAAAGGATCAGCCGATTGCCCCGGACGATAAAATTGTCAAAGTGCGGGTGGACATTACTGACTCGTCACGGCCGCCAATTCGTCTTGATTTTAGCTTACGTAAAAATACTCGGACAGGAAATTGGCAAGCCTATGACGTCACCGCTGAGGGTGTGAGTATGATCCAGTCTAAGCAGTCGGAGTGGAAAGCGCCGCTACGTCGTGATGGCATTGATTCGGTCATTGAACAATTAAAAACCTTGGCAGAGCGCCCCATCCGTCGAGAAGACAAGCAAAAACAGGACGCCTCATGAGCATCCGCTTAACCGCCGGGGACGGGCAACAGTATCACTTGTCAGGGCGATTAGATCGTGACACAGTGCCTGATTTTTGGCGTCAGCGTGACCAGTGGCTCCCCGCCGACACCGCCTTGAGCCTGGATTTAAGCGCGCTGTCACGCGTCGATTCGGCAGGCATGGCGATGTTGCTACACCTTGATAAGCAACTACGTAGTCAAGGAAAGCAGGTGCGTTACCAAGGGGTGCCAGAGCAGCTTAAATTGTTGTTAACGCTGAGCAATTTAGAAACATTTTTTGACGATGCTGAGCATCAAGAAGGGGTTTAAACGTGGAAGCAAGCGAAGTTAAAGCCATTTTAGAGGCAGCTTTGTCAGTGGACGAGCTGCACGTGAAAGGCGATGGCAGCCACTTTGAAGTGATTGCTGTGGCAGAGATGTTTGACGGGATGTCACGTGTGAAAAAGCAACAAACGATTTATGCACCGCTGATGGAGCATATTGCACGTAATGATATCCATGCTGTCAGTATTAAAGCGATGACCCCGAGTGAGTGGGCGCGCGATAAAAAGCTGATGCAGTTGTAAGAGGGTCTGATGCAAAAGTTTCGAGTGACGGGCAATGGCCCGCTAAAAGGTGATGTGGCCATTTCCGGCGCGAAAAATGCCGCCCTCCCGATTTTATTTGCTTCACTACTGGCTGAAGAGCCGGTCGAAGTGGCGAATGTCCCTAAACTGCGTGACATTGATACCACCATGGCACTGTTATCTCGCCTCGGTGCCAAGGTCAATCGCAACGGCTCTGTGCATGTGGATGCCAGCGACATTACCGAGCTATGTGCCCCTTATGATTTGGTCAAAACCATGCGCGCGTCTATTTGGGCACTTGGGCCGTTGGTGGCACGCTTTGGTAAAGGCGAAGTGTCATTGCCAGGCGGCTGCGCGATTGGGGCTCGTCCGGTGGACTTGCACATCAATGGCCTTGAGCAGCTGGGTGCCACTATTACCCTGGATGAAGGCTATGTGCGCGCCACCGTCGATGGTCGCTTACAAGGCGCCCATATTGTGATGGACAAAGTCAGCGTCGGTGCGACGGTCACCATCATGAGCGCAGCCACCTTGGCTAACGGCACCACAGTGATTGAAAACGCCGCACGTGAGCCAGAGATTGTCGATACCGCCAAGTTCCTCAACATGCTGGGTGCCAAGGTGTCAGGTGCAGGCACGGATCGGATTGAAATAGAAGGGGTAGAACGCCTCGGCGGCGGCAAGCACTCGGTGGTGGCTGATCGGATTGAAACCGGCACCTTCTTGGTGGCTGCGGCCGTGTCTGGTGGGCATATTATTTGTCGCCATACCTCGCCTGAGTTACTCGAAGCGGTATTGCACAAGCTCGAAGAAGCCGGGGCTAAAGTCGTCACTGGTGATGACTTTATTGAGCTCGACATGACTGACCGTGAGCTAAAAGCGGTGAATGTACGCACAGCGCCGCACCCTGGCTTTCCAACCGATATGCAAGCCCAATTTAGCTTGCTTAACTTGGTGGCCAAGGGCACGGGCATTATCACCGAAACCATCTTTGAAAACCGCTTTATGCACGTCCCTGAACTGCAGCGCATGGGGGCCCATGCAGAAATTGAGGGCAACACCGTGATCTGTGGTGACACCGATAGCTTAAGCGGTGCGCAAGTGATGGCCACGGATTTGCGCGCCTCGGCGAGCTTGGTAATTGCTGGTTGTATCGCTAAGGGCGAGACCATTGTCGATAGGATTTATCATATCGATAGAGGCTATGAGCGCATCGAAGATAAACTTCAAGCGTTGGGCGCGAAAATAGAGCGGATTGACGCGGAGTAACCTCGTCTTACACTCGATACACAAACGCCAGCATCCAGCTGGCGTTTTTGATGGCACGAACCGTTAAGTGCAGAGAGTGGAGAGCAGCGGATAGCACTAGCGGCGCTGCCTTTCATCACCCACCTTGACGGGCAGTGTCAGGGTGTCTCCATCACGAATGAGGGTCACATCGAGCGTTGAGCCTGGGCGAGTATCAGTGACCATATCCATGGCACTGCGTGCGCCACGTACCGCTTGCCCATCAATCTTAATAATTAAATCTTGCGGTTTGATGCCGGCTTTATCCGCCGGTCCCCCTTGGTCGACCCCAGACACCATCACCCCTCGTTGTTGTTCGGCATCGAGCAGGCGTGCCATCACTGGATTCACATCGCGACCATCAATGCCGATATAGCCTCGGATCACTCGGCCATCGGCAATCAGTTTGTTCATGATTTTTTCGGTCAACCCGTAGGGGATCGCAAACGAGATCCCGTAGGTTTCCAAATCGGTGGCTTGCTGGAATGAGGCGGTGTTAATACCCACTAACTCGCCGCGACTGTTGACCAAGGCACCCCCAGAGTTCCCTCGGTTAATCGCGGCATCGGTTTGTAAAAAGTCTTGGCGACCATAAAAACTCATCCCGGTACGGCCAGTGGCGGAAATAATGCCATAGGTCGTGGTTTGGCCGAGATTATAGGGGTTACCAATCGCGAGTACCGTATCCCCCACCGCAGGCTGATAACGCTCGTTGACCGGGATCACGGGCAAGTTATCGGCTTGCACTTTAAGCACCGCTAAGTCGGTGCGCTGGTCTTTGCCGACCATTTGCGCAGTGAAAATACGGCCATCTTGCAAAGCCACAATCACCTGATCGGCTTCGGCGACTACGTGGTAGTTGGTGACGATATAACCTTTAGCACTCATGATCACCCCTGATCCAAGTCCCTGGGTATTAAGCGCTAGCCTGTCGTTGCCAGTGTAATTGCGAGTGTAGATGTTGACCACTGCGGGTGATGCGCGTTTAACCGCATAATTAAATGACACCAATTCAACTGGCTTTTCGTCGTCATTGTCGGCAAAAGAAAAGTCCGATAACAGGCCAGAGCGTAAGTCTGGCACCGTCACCAACAATAAGGCAGCCGTCACCAAGCCAATAATCACAGAGCGAATCAATAACGCCAGCATAAACAATGCCATCCTCAAGCAACTTAACGCGGAGCTAGAGAATAGCATTGTCGGCGAGGGTTGGGGAAATCATCACCGCGGTCTGGGCAAAAAAATGCCTGCCGAGGTGGCAGGCATCAATTGACGTTCATTATGTGTCAGTTCGCGACCTAGCGGATCACCAGGTACAGCGAGCTGTTATCGCGAACGATATTGAGCGCTAGCACGCTAGGCTTGTCTTCCAGCAGTTTGCGCAGATCGCCGAGGTTCTCAACCTTGTGGCGGTTTAGGCCGACAATCACATCGCCTTCACGCAAGCCATAGCGCGCGGCGAGGGAGCCTTCTTCAATCGCTGTCACTTCTACCCCGGCCGGTTCGGTGTCGTGATTTTTCAGCTCAGCACCGGTGAGCGCTTTATGCAGGTTATCAGCCTTGGTTTGCGTCTGGCTCGCTTCTTTAAGGGTGGTATCCATTTCTAGGTTTTCACCGTCGCGGATAACCCCCAAGGTCACTGGCTTGCCCGCGCCTAAGGTGGCAATTTTGGCGCGTAATTCACCAAAGCTGCGGATGCTCTTACCGTTAACCGACACAATGATGTCACCGGCTTCTAAGCCTGCTTCTTCTGCCGCAGACTCTGGCATCACTTGGCTAACAAAGGCGCCGTGTTGTGTGGCAAGACCAAAGGCATCGGCGAGCTCTGAGGTGAGTTCGCGCCCGGTGACACCCAGCATGCCGCGGCGCACCGACCCATACTCGATAATTTGGTCGACAAGGCTTTTCGCCATATTGACCGGAATCGCAAAGCCAATCCCGACGTTACCGCCATTGGGGCCTAAAATCGCGGTGTTGATCCCCATTAGCTCGCCATTAAGGTTAACCAGGGCACCTCCCGAGTTACCACTGTTGATCGCCGCATCGGTTTGAATAAAGTTCTCGAAGTTTTCTAGGTTCAAACCGCTGCGCCCCAGTGCCGAGATGATCCCCGAGGTAACGGTTTGTCCCAGCCCAAATGGGTTACCAATCGCCACCGCAAAATCGCCCACGCGCAGTTCGTCTGAGTTCGCGAGCGGAATCTGGGTAAGGTTATCGGCATCTTCTTCGAGCTGGAGAAGGGCGATGTCAGACATTTCGTCGCTGCCAATCAAGGTGGCATCGTACTCGCGTCCGTCTTTGAGCTGCACGCGAATTTGGTCGGCATCATCAATCACATGGTGGTTGGTGACAATATAGCCTTTATCCGCATCAACAATTACCCCTGAGCCGAGTCCACGAAATGGACGCTCTTGGGCTTGCTCGGGCGGTATGTTCGGGCCAAAGAAAAAACGAAAAGCTTCTGGAATACGCTGCTTGGCGACTTTATTGCCTTCAACGGCAATACTCACCACTGCAGGAGACACCTTCTCTAGCATGGGCGCTAAGCTGGGCATAGCCTCGCCGTTAACGGTTTGCGGTAGGGCAGCGTGGCTTGGGAGAGGGGAAAAGGCCGCGCCAAGAGTCAGCGCGGCGATACTCATCGCTAGTAAAGACTTCTTCATCATAGACTCACACTCCGATTGTCAGGTATGAAGTGAGAGTGGGGGCTATCTGAAAAAGTTCAATCCTCCATCAACTCGTCGCGCGTGACCCTTCACCGCTTTTGAGTAGTCCAGAGGCGCTGCCTGAGTAGTCTCTCGGCGGCTCGCTGGTGGTATCGACTTTTACTTCGGTGATTTTACCCAGTCGCTTGGCAAACGGGTTGTCCTGATCGGGCAAGTTTGGCATCAAATCGGTCGAGGTCTTTGCCATGTGTTGATAGAGCTTGTTGTAATCTTTGGAAAGCGTATCGAGCAGCTCCGCGCTTTGGGCAAAATGGTCAACCAGCTCTTGGCGATATTGCTCCAGCTCGTAACGTGATTTTTCTAGCTCCCTTTTCATGTTTTTTTGTTGTTTGAGATCGCGTGTCGTCATGCGGGCAATGAAGAAGCCTACCGCGATACCGATGACGAGAAAGATCAGGCTATTAATCCAGGCCATAACTGCTCCTTGTAGTCACAAGTTGACCACCCACAGATACTACTGACGGGTCAGTCACGACAAGTAAAATCACTTGCCTACTTTAATAATATCGTACATTCCCCATTTACTCAGCAAGGGAAGATTTAGCTCACTATACACGTCGATGCTTATTGGCGGTACTGGCAGCGGGCGGATTGTGGGTTGGAGTGCGATCGCCCCGCGTTTTTGTCGATATGTTACGTTTTTTATCGGGCGTGTTACTATGCATGAAGGCGATAATCAATGAGGCTTTCACGGAATGACGCCACTCGAACATTATAATAACGATCTGACCCACAACGATTTTATTGAAGACCCCGCGCAGCGTATGGCGGTAGAGAAGCTTGATGATCTCTACCACCGCCTGATCGCCAATCCCATTGCGCCCGCCACGCCCGAAAAGCGCAGCTGGCTGCCTTGGCGCAAGCGCGAACCGGTGCCTGTGACTCCAGTGAAAGGCCTGTATTTTTGGGGTGGCGTGGGGCGCGGCAAAACCTATTTAATGGACACCTTTTTTCATGCTTTGCCGTTTGAAAATAAAATGCGCATGCATTTTCACCGCTTTATGCATCGTGTGCACCAAGAGCTGAAAAAGCTTGATGGCGAGGTTGACCCGTTGCCACAAATCGCCGACAAGTTCGCCCGAGAAACCCGAGTACTGTGCTTTGATGAGTTTTTTGTCTCTGACATTACCGATGCGATGATTCTGGGGACGTTAATGGAGGCTTTGTTTGCGCGCGGCATTACCCTGGTGGCCACCTCTAACATTGTGCCAGATGAGCTCTACTGGAATGGGTTGCAACGCGCCCGCTTCTTACCGGCGATCGCCTTGATTAACCAGCATTGTGAGGTGGTCAATGTCGACTCAGGGGTCGATTATCGTCTACGCACGTTAGAGCAAGCCGAGATCTTTCACCACCCTTTAGATGACGCCGCAACGGCGCAAATGCACGCCTATTTTAAAAAGCTTAATGGCGAGGGTGGCGTGAAGCAGGATGTGATTGAGGTCAATCACCGGCCGCTGCAAACCATCGAAAACGGCGATGGGGTGGTGCATTTTAGCTTTGCTGAGCTTTGCCAATCCGCACGTAGCCAGAGCGATTACATGGAGCTGGCACGCCTTTACCACACGGTGTTGCTGGCTGATATGCCTCAGCTAACCGGGGCGCAAGACGATGCGGCGCGGCGCTTTATTGCCTTGGTGGATGAGTTTTACGAGCGCAGCGTGAAGCTAATCATCTCGGCGGCGGTGCCCATGGATAGCCTCTATCAAGGCGAACGGCTGGCGTTTGAATTTAGGCGCTGCCAATCACGCCTGATTGAGATGCAAAGCCATGACTACCTTGCCTTACCACACTTGCCCTAAACGGGATGGACTTCGGGGCGCAAGCTCGCTAATAGCGCGCGTCCCGTGAGACAAGGGTAGGCGGTAGCCAAACAATCACCAACTGAAAAAATCCACCGAATTTTTTTGCCAAAAGGAGGTGATTTTTTCTCCACTCTTCCCTATAATCTCGCGACCCACCGTTACTGTTGAAAGGCTTAGGCCGAGTGTACCACCACTCGAAGGGGTGATGTATGGGCGCTTAACAGTGGGAGCTTAGGCTCCTGAAGTGAAACTTATTAATCGGGTAATCATTAGCATGAAAACTTTCGTTGCTAAACCAGAAACTGTAAAACGCGACTGGTTCGTTGTAGACGCTGAAGGCAAAACGTTGGGCCGTCTGGCCACTGAAATTGCAACGCGTCTGCGTGGCAAGCACAAGCCAGAATACACTCCTCACGTTGACACCGGTGACTACATCGTTGTTATCAACGCTGAGAAAGTGGCTGTTACTGGCCGCAAAAAGTCTGACAAGATGTACTACAGCCACACTGGCTACATTGGTGGCATCAAGTCAATCAGCTTTGAAAAACTGATCGCGGAAAAACCTGAACTGGTTATTGAAAAAGCCGTTAAAGGTATGTTGCCACGCGGTCCTCTAGGTCGTGCTATGTACCGTAAACTGAAAGTTTACGCAGGTTCTGAGCACAAGCACGCGGCACAACAACCGCAAGTACTAGACATCTAAGAGGAATAAAGCAATGGCAGAACAATACTACGGCACCGGCCGTCGCAAAAGCTCCGCAGCGCGTGTCTTCATCAAGCCGGGCAGCGGTAACATCGAGATCAACAAGCGTTCTCTCGAAACTTACTTCGGTCGCGAAACCGCTCGCATGGTCGTTCGTCAGCCGCTTGAGCTGGTAGAAATGACCGAGAAGCTAGACCTGTACATCACCGTTTCTGGTGGTGGTATCTCTGGTCAAGCTGGCGCAATCCGTCACGGCATCACTCGTGCCCTGATGGAGTATGACGAGTCACTGCGTCCTGCGCTACGTGCAGCTGGCTTTGTTACGCGTGACGCTCGTCGCGTTGAGCGTAAAAAAGTGGGTCTACGCAAAGCACGTCGCAGCCCGCAGTTCTCGAAGCGTTAATCGACGTTCCAGTCAGATTTGCTGCAAAAAGCCTGGTGGCAACGCCAGGCTTTTTTTATCCATCAATTTAGCCTGCATTCTTGCGTGCAATGCTCATTTATTTCCTTTCAAAACAGTGTATAAGCACTCACTTTCCAACATTTTTATTACCCTTTCCTCAATTCTGTGCACACCGCTCACATTTGTTACAAAAAGGTAGCTTTATCTTGTCAAAAAGTAGGGTTTTCTCTATCATCTAGCCGACGTAATAGCAGCTAAGATTTAATCGAACTGATCCCAGTCAGCCGTTATTACATATTCGTTTTTAAGTAAGCCGTACGCTCCATGGACGCAAAGGACACAATAAAAATCCAAGCGGGAGCACATGGGAGAATGTTGGATGAGCAATGCGCCAGTGAATACCGGCCGACGCCGTTTCCTGACTGCGACGACGTCAGTTGTTGGCGGTTTAGGGGCCGTAGCAGTTGCCGTACCTTTTATTAAGTCTTGGAACCCAAGCGCGAAAGCCAAAGCGGCGGGCGCGCCTGTCGAAGTCGATATCAGCAAGCTACAAGACGGACAAATGATCCGTGTTGAGTGGCGAGGAAAACCTGTATGGATCGTGCGTCGTAGTGACGCGGTCGTCGAAGAGCTGTCTAGCTTCGAGGACCAGCTTCGTGATCCCGGTTCGGCACAGCCGCAACAGCCAGAATACGCAGCCAACCAGACCCGCTCTATTAAACCTGAAATTTTTGTCGCGGTTGGTATCTGTACCCACCTAGGTTGCTCGCCAACCTATTTGCCTGACAGCTTCAGTGAGCAAGTGAGTGGGGTGAAAGCTGGGTTCTTCTGCCCGTGTCATGGTTCCAAATTTGACATGGCAGGGCGCGTATTCCAAGGCGTACCTGCACCACTGAACCTGGTCGTTCCACCTTATATGTACTTGGACGACAAACGGGTACTCGTGGGACAAGATGAGGGGACTGCGTAATGGAAAACTTGCTGAACTGGGTTGAGAAACGCATTCCAGCGATGAATGCGTATCGCAAACACATGACTGAGTACCCAATGCCGAAGAACTTCAACTTCTGGTATATGTTTGGTGTGCTCGCAATGCTGGTTCTGGTTAACCAAATTCTTACTGGGATTTGGCTAACCATGAACTACGTACCCTCAGCGGAAGGCGCGTTTGCTTCTGTTGAATACATCATGCGTGATGTGGAGTACGGCTGGCTCCTGAGATATATGCACTCCACCGGGGCCTCGGCCTTCTTTGTGGTGGTCTACCTGCATATGTTCCGCGGCCTGATTTACGGCTCCTACCAAAAGCCACGTGAGCTGTTATGGCTATTTGGTATGCTGATCTTCCTGGTGCTGATGGCTGAGGCCTTTATGGGCTACCTGCTGCCATGGGGACAAATGTCGTACTGGGGCGCACAGGTCATCATTTCTTTGTTCGGGGCCATCCCGGTTATTGGTGATGACCTAACACTGTGGATTCGTGGTGACTATGTTGTCTCTGGCGCAACCTTGAACCGTTTCTTTGCCCTCCACGTGATTGCACTGCCGATTGTGCTCTTGCTGTTGGTGGCATTGCACGTGCTTGCACTGCACGAAGTGGGCTCAAACAACCCAGACGGTATCGACACCAAATTGCCAAAAGGCAAAATGGGTGACAACTACCAGTCGCAGTTCAAGTTCCACCCGGATTACACCAAGAAATACGACATCATTGATTCGATTCCTTTCCACCCTTACGGGACAGTGAAAGACTTGATTGGTGTGGGCGTGTTCGGCATCTTGTTTGCCTACGTGATTTTCTTTAATCCCGAAATGGGCGGCTATTTCCTTGAGCCACCCAACTTTGAAGCGGCTAACCCGCTGAAGACCCCTGAGCACATTGCCCCTGTTTGGTACTTCACGCCGTTCTACGCGATTTTGCGTGCGATTCCAGACAAGTTAATTGGTGTGATTGCCATGGGCGCGTCGATTGTGATGCTGTTCATCCTGCCGTGGCTTGACCGCTGCCGTGTGCGCTCATACCGCTATCGCAGCAAGCTACACTTGGCGAACATCGTCCAATTTGTGATTGCTTTTATTGCTCTGGGTATTCTGGGCGCGTTGCCAGCAACCCCAACGTACACCTTGCTGGCGCAGATCTTCAGCTTCTGTTACTTCATGTTCTTCGTGCTGTTGTTCTTCTACAGCAAAAATGAGGCAACGAAACCGCTACCAGAGAGGGTGACATTCAAATGAGAAAATGGATTGTAATCTTGTGCGCGCTGTTGCCCTCTTTGGCGATGGCCGCCGGTGGTAATGTCCACTTGGACGAAGCCAACAATGATTTGACGGACAAAGCCTCATTGCAACGTGGCGCCAAACTGTTCATGAACTACTGTTTTGGTTGCCATGCTACGCAGTATCAGCGTTATCAGCGTGTGGCCGAAGATCTCAATATTCCTAAAGACTTGATGGAAGACAACCTGATTGTCGACAAGAATGCTGATTACGGCGAGTTGATGAAAAACGCCATGACGCAAGAAGCGGGCGCGCAGTACTTCGGTGCACCTGCGCCCGATCTAACCTTGGTGGCACGTGTGCGTGGCGTGGATTGGTTATACACCTATTTACGTTCGTTCTACGTCGACCCATCGCGCCCATTTGGGGTGAACAATACTGTGTTCCCGAACGTGGGTATGCCACACGTGCTCGAAGAGCTTCAAGGCACACCCCGTAAAGTGTACGAAACACGTATGGTGGACGGTGAGCCGGTGGAAGAGTTTGTTGGCCTCAAATCTGACGGCAACGGCGAACTCAGTGCCAGCGAGTACGATAATGCGGTGCGCGATCTGGTTAACTTCCTTGAATATTCAGGGGAACCGGTGAAGCTAGAGCGCCAGCAACTGGGCTGGTGGGTGATTGGTTTCTTCGTGGTATTCTTGATTTTGGCGTACTTCCTCAAGAAAGAATATTGGCGCGATGTGCACTGATCGGTTAATCTAGTGTGTTGCTAATCCGCAATGGGGACTTTAGGTCCCCATTGCTTTCTATTGATATTGAACATCCTGGAGGGGTTGATGGCTGTTGCTGCCAATAAACGCTCGGTGATGACGTTATTCTCTGACGCATCTGATCTCTATAGTCATCAGGTACGCATCGTCCTCGCAGAGAAAGGTGTCAGTGTAGAAATCGAGCTGGTGGATCCGAATAATCTGCCAGAAGATCTGGTTGACTTAAATCCTTATAACTCTGTTCCAACCTTGGTAGACCGTGAGTTAGCGTTGTACAACGCGGATATCATCATGGAATACTTGGATGAGCGTTTCCCTCACCCACCATTGATGCCGGTATACCCTGTTGCCCGTGCACAAAGCCGTTTGATGATGTATCGCATCAAGCGTAACTGGTATACCTTGGTTGACCAAATTATGGAAGGCAGTGCTGACGACGCCGACAAAGCGCGTAAGCAGCTGCGTGAAGAGCTTCTAGCTCTGGCTCCAGTATTCGCCGAAGATCCCTACTTCTTAAGCGAAGAGTTTAGCCTGGTAGATTGCTATTTGGCGCCGTTGCTGTGGCGTTTGCCTGCACTAGGCATTGAGCTAACTGGCCCAGGTGCGAAGCAAGTAAAAGATTACATGACGCGTCTGTTTGAGCGTGATTCGTTTCTCGCCTCACTGACAGAAGCTGAACGTGAAATGCGACTAACAGGTCAATAATGTCTACATCAGAATTTGCGATGACACCACGTCGCCCGTATTTAGTGCGTGCGTTTTACGACTGGTTATTAGATAACGATCTCACCCCTCACATGGTGGTGGATGCGACCTTGCCGGGCGTACAAGTGCCGTTTGATTACGTTAAAGACGGGCAAATTGTCCTCAACATCGCCCCGCGTGCGGTCGGTAACTTGGAACTGAGCAACGAGCACGTGTGTTTTAATGCGCGCTTTGGCGGCAAGCCCCAGCAAGTGCTGGTGCCTATGGCGGCGGTGCTCGCCATCTACGCACGTGAAAATGGCGCGGGCACCATGTTTGATATGGAGCCTGCCTACGCCCACGCTGATGATGAGGAGATGTTTGAACAAACCGCCCCATCCAGCGAGGGAGAAGACGACGAAGAGCCGTCTTTGGTGTCGGTCGACAGCGTTGATGATCCTGAAGCACTGCCGCAAGCGGATGATGAAGACGACACGCCGGCCACCCCAAGCAAAAAAGGCAAGCCGACGCTGACCGTGGTGAAATAACCGCGTCGCAAGTTCCCCTTGAAGGTGAGACACAAAAAACCAGCACCCAAGTGCTGGTTTTTTTATGCCTAGGCCTTACGCCTAGACCTTGTGCCCGCCGTGCGGGTAGCGAAGGTAAGGCGCCTCACGACGCCTGTATCCGCTGCGGGGGTATCAATGACGCTCAGTCATGATCTCGCGTGAGAACACCTTCTCACAGTATTTGCAGCGTAGCTTCACATCATCTGCTTCACTCAGTACGCGGAATGAGCTATCCACCGCCGGCTCACCGTGGGTAATACAGTTAGAGTTTGGGCAGCGGAACACGCCTTGAATGACTTCCGGCAAGGTCAATGGCAGCTTGGCCACCACTTGATAGTCTTCGATTTGATTCACAGTCGCCTGTGGCGCATACAGCGCGAGTTGACTGGCCTGATCTTCGCTGATCACCACGTTCTCGATTTTGATCAGATCTTTGCTGCCCAACGCCGACGAGGGCAGATTCAGACCAATGGTGATCCGCTGATCGCTACCGTGCATTTGAAACAGGTTTAAGATCTTAAAGCCAATATGCGCCGGGATATGATCGATCACCGTGCCGTGACAGATGGCTTCAACTTGTAGTTTGTTATCCGTGCTCATTTTGCAACTCCTTCAACCTGTTCGTTTAACACCAGTGCCAGCAGGGCTTCTCGGGCATAGACGCCGTTCTCGGCTTGCTCAAAGTAATAAGCGTGCGGGGTCTTATCGACATCGACAGTAATTTCATCCACACGGGGCAGGGGATGCATCACCTTCATGTTGGGTTTGGCATCACGCAACATAGCCGCATTTAAAATGAACGCCGCTTTAATGTGCGCGTACTCTGATTCATCAAAGCGCTCTTTTTGCACCCGCGTCATATACAACACATCCAATTCAGGCACCACATCGGTGATGCTACTGTGCAGGCTATACGGGTGGCCCGCGGCAGTCAGCTCATCTAACAAATACTCAGGCATCGCCAGTGCATCTGGGGCGATATAGAAAAAGCGGTTCCCCTCGAACTTTGACAAAGCTTGCGTCAGCGAATGCACAGTACGGCCATACTTCAGATCGCCCACCATGGCAATATTGAGGTTATCGAGTCGCCCTTGGGTTTCGTAAATCGAGAACAGGTCGAGCAGGGTTTGGGTTGGGTGCTGGTTAGCGCCATCACCGCCGTTCACCACCGGCACACCTTCAGAGAACTCCGAGGCCAACCGCGCCGCACCTTCTTTGGGGTGGCGCATCACAAAGCCATCGACATACGAGGAAATCACCCGTACCGAGTCGGCCAAAGTTTCGCCTTTTTTGCCTGACGAGGTATTGCCACCGTCGGGGAAGCCGATCACTGAGCCGCCAAGGCGTTGAATCGCGGTTTCAAACGACAAGCGCGTACGCGTCGACGCCTCAAAAAAGCAGCTGGCAATCACTTTATTCTTCAACAGCGTCGGGTTAGGGCGCGCTTTAAGCTCGCCCGCCGTGGCGACGATTAACTCCAGCTCGTCGCGGCTGAGCTCGGGAATGGAAATAATATGTTTGTTATAAAGCGTATTGGCCATAACGCGAGTCCCTTTCTTTGCAGTGTGCTACAGGCAAAAAAAAACCTCCGAAACGGAGGTTTTTACGATCACGACCAATGCGGATACCGTCCCGCAATGGGGCGGATAAATCGCTGTTTGTGGGTGGAATAACCAACATAACTTCTGGCCGTGTAGTGAAATCAGGCCGAATTATACGCCCCTATTTATGTCGTGCAAGCAAAAGTGCAATCGTTTACGTGCTTGCGTTGACGAGTGTGGCAACCATCACAGCCTTGATGGTATGCAGTCGGTTCTCTGCCTGATCAAAGACGATCGACTGCTCAGATTCGAACACCGCGTCGGTCACCTCCAAGCCATTAAGCCCGTATTGATCGGCGATTTGTTTCCCTACGCCGGTCTCATCGTTATGGAAGGCAGGCAAACAGTGCATAAACTTAGCGTGTGGGTTTGCGGTGGCGGCCATCAAGCTTGGATTCACCTGATAAGGGGTGAGATCAGCCACGCGCTGCGCCCAGGCCGATTCGGGTTCACCCATCGACACCCAGATATCGGTATACACAAAATCACAACTGTTCACCGCTGCGGTGTCTTCGGTTAAGGTGAGCGTTGCGCCAGTATTGGCGGCGATATCTTGGCAGGCGGCAATCAAATCGGCCTCAGGCCAGTAGGCTTTAGGGCCAATCAGGCGCAGGTCCATCCCCATTTTCGCGGCGCCGACCAATAGCGAATTACCCATGTTGTTGCGCGCATCCCCCACATACGCAAACGCGATTTGATTAAGCGGCTTGTCGCTGTGCTCTTGCATGGTGAGCAGATCGGCCAACACTTGGGTGGGGTGAAAATCATCGGTTAAGCCATTCCACACCGGCACCCCGGCATGCGCGGCGAGCGTTTCGACCACTTCTTGGCTAAAGCCACGGTATTGAATGCCATCGTACATTCTTCCTAATACCCGCGCGGTATCCTTCATGGTTTCTTTATGGCCAATCTGGGTGCCGCTAGGGCCGAGGTAACTGACCTGCGCGCCTTGATCAAACGCCGCCACCTCAAAGGCACAGCGCGTACGGGTCGAGGTTTTCTCAAAAATCAGCGCAATGTTTTTGCCCGTTAGCTGCGGGGTTTCCTCACCGCAGGCTTTGGCCGCTTTTAGTGTGGCGGCATCATCAATCAGATCGTGAATTTGCTGAGGTGACAAGTCGAGTAAGGTGAGCAGTGATTGCTGGTAGAGGTCGCTTTTCATATCTATCCCTAAATAACGCGCTAAATTGAATATTAAATCGATATTTATGTTTAATTATTCTTTGATGGTAAAGCGCGTGCCAGCAAGATGCAAGCGACAAAACCGAGAGTAAAGGCCATGAATTGACCAATAACACACCGTTTTGATGGTTTTATGACCGCGAAGGAGGGATTTAATCAAGCGCTGACAATGCTGATAAGTTGGCGACAAACTAGACAATCCTTTTACCGCCTTATAGCGAGAGAATGACAGGGCCGCGCGATGAGTACGAGATAGTGTTTATGTCCTCAAGGGCAAACGACAATACTAGGAAGGAGAACATGATGAAAACACAAAACAAAGCACTGACTCTTAGCGCACTCATGATGATGGTTGGCCTCGCCGGTCCCGCGATGGCCAACGAAGCCAGCCAACCACAAGGCGACCAGCCCGTGGTAACTTGCCCAGACGGCGGCACGGATTGCGACACGCAGCCAATGCCAAAAGACGACAACAGCACCTGGCCGGCTGAAGACAGCCAAGACCCCGCCATGCAATAAGGCGGTAACCTCCTAAGCAAGCAAAGCGTGAGTGCCGCCACATTGGCGGCGCTTGTTTATCCCGCCACACGCTAAGTGCTCAAAAAGCATACTGAATTCGCCCCCCTTACAGCTAGACACCCTGTGAGCCTTCCCCTATAATCCCACTCCATTCGGCCCCTTAGCTCAGTGGTTAGAGCAGTCGACTCATAATCGATTGGTCCCCAGTTCAAGTCTGGGAGGGGCCACCAGTCATAGCAAGGCGTAGCAGGTTAGTACCTACTACGCCTTTTTTGTGCCTGCTGATTTTTAGTCAAACACTTAGTCAAACAAGGAACGGGTACAACTCCCGTTTTCGCATTAGAAAAAATCTGTTGTCGCGATAACGACGTGAGCATTTCGTATGAGCAAAGCGCCTCAAATCCATTAATGTTAATATTGCTGTACCCAAGTAAGCATTTGAGTGACTTCGCTATTTGGCGAGAATTGTTTCAGTGGCTGACTTGTTGAGATAGGCTCTGAAGCAATTGGGATCCCAAATCGAATGAACGGGGGGATGTTTCAGTGGCTGACTTGTTGAGATAGGCTCTGAAGCCAACCGGCGCGAAATTAGAAGTATTCATTGGCACTGTTTCAGTGGCTGACTTGTTGAGATAGGCTCTGAAGCCCATGATGGTATCGGCCGACCGCGAGCTGGTTAAGTTTCAGTGGCTGACTTGTTGAGATAGGCTCTGAAGCGTGCCGAGCCGCCGCGTATTTCACCACCATCAACCACGTTTCAGTGGCTGACTTGTTGAGATAGGCTCTGAAGCTGGCACAGACGCGTCGATTTTCGGCGAGAATTGTTTCAGTGGCTGACTTGTTGAGATAGGCTCTGAAGCAATAGGCGTTCAGCCCAGTGGTGGCGCGGCTTGAGGTTTCAGTGGCTGACTTGTTGAGATAGGCTCTGAAGCCTTGACCGAACCGTACTCTTGCGTGTCGGTAGCAGTTTCAGTGGCTGACTTGTTGAGATAGGCTCTGAAGCAAAGAGTTTCTGATGTGGTGTGAATGCGTCCTCGCGTGGTTTCAGTGGCTGACTTGTTGAGATAGGCTCTGAAGCTCGCTATTGCTGTAGCGTATGCGGTTGCAAATTATAAGGTTTCAGTGGCTGACTTGTTGAGATAGGCTCTGAAGCCAAATTAGCATTGCGCCTCCGGCGCTGGTCTGGCAGTTTCAGTGGCTGACTTGTTGAGATAGGCTCTGAAGCCAGGAAAGCTGGGGTATTGAATACAAGATTTTCATGTTTCAGTGGCTGACTTGTTGAGATAGGCTCTGAAGCGACCTGGGCCCCGCGGAAACAAAACGCATTGCACTGTGTTTCAGTGGCTGACTTGTTGAGATAGGCTCTGAAGCAGCCGACCAAACCACAGCGCGAGAAATACGACAAGTGTTTCAGTGGCTGACTTGTTGAGATAGGCTCTGAAGCAAGCACTGCAAGATAACTTTGCTGGCGTGACCTTTGCGTTTCAGTGGCTGACTTGTTGAGATAGGCTCTGAAGCCAAGGGATGGGGCCGACGCCTACCTGGGCAGTCAGTGTTTCAGTGGCTGACTTGTTGAGATAGGCTCTGAAGCATAAAAGGCGCCCCCGAGCGAACCGCGTACAGCTGGTTTCAGTGGCTGACTTGTTGAGATAGGCTCTGAAGCGGTTTCAGGGTCCGCAGCGCCTCGCGCCACGTCGCGTTTCAGTGGCTGACTTGTTGAGATAGGCTCTGAAGCCCGCGTTTGGTATCGAGACCGCGGGCGACGACCTGGAGTTTCAGTGGCTGACTTGTTGAGATAGGCTCTGAAGCCGGCAAAGCTCTCGTGCGTCCCACACGTAAAGCCGTTTCAGTGGCTGACTTGTTGAGATAGGCTCTGAAGCCATCGATGCCCGCGATTTTTGAAACCGCTTCGCCGTAGTTTCAGTGGCTGACTTGTTGAGATAGGCTCTGAAGCTGGCCGGTGAAGCGGGACTTCACATCATCGGGCAATGCTGTTTCAGTGGCTGACTTGTTGAGATAGGCTCTGAAGCAACCAATGACGCCTCTGCGCTGCCGACTCTGGAGGCAGTTTCAGTGGCTGACTTGTTGAGATAGGCTCTGAAGCCCCTGATTTTTTGTTGTTGATACAGCAAGTTATTAGGGGCTCAGCGCCTATTTTTTTCGCAAACCGCTTTGATGTCAGAAAATGGCGGTATTTTGCGAACATGCTCCTTAGACAAAAATAATCTTCATCTGTCATTGCAGTACCTCAAGTACTCGCACTGTGCGCATTTGCTCTCTGTTGCGCTTGAATGCGGCATACGATGGCTGGAGAGTGTTTGCCTCACCGCATGGAGTGTGGTTAGGCATTTGTCCTTTATTTTATCATCTAGCGTGATCGTGTACTGCTTATTTGCGCTGCCTTTTAGTAATACGCCCGCAACCACTTGTCGTTGATAAGTTTGCTCCGCAGCAAGCATATAGGCGTACAGTTGGACCTTTTGCGCATCGGTGGGTTTGCCCTTATCCACTTTATACTCCACGACCACGCACTTTTCTTCATTGAAGATTAGCTCGTCGATATAACCATGAATGCCTAACGATAGCGCTTGGACATGCGCGTTGACGATATGCTCTCTTGGTTGGGGAATATGTTTGCATAAACGACGTCGATGCCGCGGGTTTTGTGACTCGTGCCAACGCTTTCCTTGCGTAACCCATCCTTGTTCAGGGGGCTCAAAACGCATTACGGCCTTGTACCACGGGATACGTGGGCAAAATAGATATTGCCGCAAGTAACTGATAGGGATCAGCTCATCAAAAGATGCCATGACCATCGTACTCCTCAAAATCTGGGGTAAGACCATAAAATTTTGCGTTTTCGGACAATTTGCTCACTAAAACGAAAGCTTTATCTGTGTCTTTGTCGATTTCACTGGCAAGAATACGCTTCGCCAGTTTGATATCGGCGGGCAACAAACGTCCCCACATGACAGATTTTTGCACCGGGATCATGCCGACATCTTTGAGTTGGTTATATAGCCGTGTCCGTGTTTTGTTATTTTCGATGTCATAAGCGACAAGCACTTCCGTTGTTTTTGCCATGTTCTACCACCTAAAGAGTAATGGACGATACTTTTGTTCGTCGGCAAACATGCCACATAAGCGATAGCATTGTCGCTGCATGACGCTCTCTAAGCGTATTTTCCTACTTCGATAAGGGATTGGTTTGGCGAGTGTCGTTAGGATCTCATTGGTTAACTTCTTACGCGTTTTCGGCTTAAGCGTTTCGCCATTGAGTTGGCTTCGCAACTTGATTACGGCCCGATCAACCACCCAAGCGCGATATTCTTCCATTACATCGAGTACGAGAGCGGGCTTACCCGGCCGAATGGCATGCAGCGCACCGAGGTAGACTTCTAGCCCTGCATTAGTTAACGCGTTCCAGATTACACTTGATAAAATACCGTAACCATAATTCAACGCTTGGTTGGCGGGGTCTTGCGCTCCGCGCCCCGTACGGTGAGTAAATTGTTCACCGAGCCATTGATGCTCGCTGAGTACCTGCCAATAACTGGCTGCTGCTCGGCCCTCCAAGCCCATCAAGGTGGCATTCCAGTTTTCGGTATAGGGGAGATCACGGACTTGTTGGGAGAGTAAGTGCAGCTCAGCCGCTAGATGGGCCGCTGCTTGCTTTTTGGCGAGGCCGCACTTTTGTTTATTGAAATACAGCATAGTAGTGCGTTGATTGCGTACTTTGCCGTAAATAAACGCTCTTGCAATACGATAACGCTGCTCGTCATCCGATAAAAATTCGAACTGATGGATTCTATTCTGGACCACAGCATGTTGCGCGTTACCATGCAAACAGCATAGCTCTTGGGCTCGGTTGCCAATAAACACCTTAATGCCATACCGCGCACAGGCGCTGAGCAAATTAGAGGACAAGCTAATGCCCGGCTTTTGAATAGACAGTGTGCTGATTTTTCTGAGTGGAATTTCTTTGGTTGGAAAATTGCCTTCCTTGATCACTAAGCGTTCAGAGGTGATGCCCAGCGATTTTCCATATTCATGGATCACAATATGCTGCATGGTACCGTCCCGTTTGTTTGCAATCAGTGAATGATTTATTTATGCTCTTAGTTCAACAAGTCAGCCGTAAAGCTGAAATCACTTTACGGTCAACGATGAACAAGGCTCTGCATCGCGCACCCTTGCAGAAAAAGCGCCTTTACGGCGCTTTTTGCGTTTTAGTCCACCAATTTTCTTAATTGTGGCTGCTTATAGGGCAGGGTAAGTGAAACCTGATCATCATCCAGTTTCACTCTCACGCTTTTATCGTTGCGGCACGGGGCGGTCAGCCACGCTTTTAGCGAGGCTTTGGCGAACACATCCATCACTTGCGCCTCATCGCTGATCGCTATACTGGTCAGTTTGGTCCACGCCTTCTCACTATCTTCCCCAGAAAGGATCAAGTGCTCCGCCACCCAGTCTTTGTGTAATCCGGTTATTTGCACATTGGTGTTGGAGACAATAGCAACTTGAAGCGTTGATATATCTAATTGCCACTGTTCACTTATTGCCTGATCAAAAAAGGCGCTGGATTCTATGGTCTTGCCTGCTAATGGTTGCTGTTCTTCCACTTTGGTTTGATAGCCTTTAGTGAAAATCGCTTTATCAAGGAGAACGAGGTTCGGGGAGGCGAGCGCCAAGGCCGCGCTGTGATCCTTAGGAACTTTCTGAGTATCGAGCGCTAACAGCTGATAAATAGCCTTACCTTGGCTTTGCCGTCTGACCAGTGCCATAGCACCACTGGATTTTGTTTCAGCGCGCATGGTGTCGCTTTTTACTGCACGGTGATCCGGTTGTTGATCATCCGTTGGCCGACCTAAATACCAATCGCAATGCTGTCGCCAATCGGCTTCAAGTTCGGTGGGAATGATCCACATACCATTTTTCTCGGGTGTGTCAGGGTGTTTGGCCTGCCATGATTGATAATGCGCAAGCCACTGCTTCCGAAAGCGAGAGTTAGGCTGCTTTTTGACCACAGAGGGAGCTTCTTCTAGCCCAGCACTGGTGCTGTAAAAATACAATGATCCAGCCGATTTTCCACACACCCAGCGGGCAAGCTTGTTGGCTTCTGCGTTGCTATCAAACGTTGTCGCGTCCTTAGCTGCTGCAAGTGTCTCGAATAAAAGTGCGGTGAGTTTGTGCTTGTCCGCAGTGTATACTTGTATGTCACTGCTTTGTATCAAACGATAGTAGTGATGGCTTACGGCATAGAGGAAGGTGTTGAGTTGTTTATCCACCACTTTTTCATTCGCTTTAATAAAGTGTTTATCCTCACCTTCCACAAAGCCTTTGTAGAGCTGGCCATCGATAACGGCTAAGTCATAAAACTCCAGCCCGAGCGCGTTTTGCTTGAAGATAGGCTGGCTGAACACTTGATGTGGTTTTTTGCCCGCTAGCAGCTGACGCGCTCGGTGTTCGTTGGATTGAGGCCCAACTCTGACGTTTGGCGCGAGGTTTTCGGGCGCGACCGCTATTTGCGGAAACAATGCGTCACTCAGCACGCCATTTTCGTCTACCTGTCCCCAAATAGAGACATTTTCATCAAAGTGGATGTTCAGCGCCCCTTCACCTTGGTGTTTCTCGGCGGCGATCATAAACGCTAGCGTTGCGTCAATGACATGGGAGTAGGCGTGTTGCTTCTCTTTCCCTTTTTCGAAAGGTTGAATGTCGTATTTTGTCCCTGCATGAAGGTCTCGCATCAAGCGGCGCAAAGCCACGGTAGAATCTTCGTCTTGACCATTGGCACTGACTTGAAAGTAATCAAATTTTAATCTTGCCGCTAAGCCTTTTTGTTTAGCTTTTTTAGTCAGAATATCGGCGAGTAGTTGCGCCATAAAGCGCTGAGTACCGTTAACTTTAGCTTTGTTGCGATGCTGCATTGCGCTTATTACTTGCATGCGCAGCGGGTGTTCTGCCGATAAAAAGAGCGCATGACGAAATGCGGTTTGTTGCTCAGCGGATAAGGCTGCAAATTGGCTGTAGCGACCGAAGCTAAAGCGGTCCGCATCATCTCCGCATAAGGTGGTTTCGATTTGCTGTGTGATTGCGATAGGATCGGCGGTACCAAATTGCGCTTTCAAATAGTCGGGGTTGAGGTCGGTCAGTGTTAGCTGCCGGTCTTTTTTTACTTGGCGATTGCCTTTTATTGAGCTGTAAATCAGGTTGGCTTCATCATTAAGGACACCATATTGACCCGAACGAGGAATAATATGGTCAATATCGCCATTGTCGCCCACTGAGCTACCCGCGCTATAAGGACAAAGTCCTTGAGAGGCGTGTTTTATGCGGTCTTTTTTCGCTTGTTCCGGGTTTATTTTTTGGGGTTGTGGTTTCGGTTTGTTTAACCCCTTTAAGGTCGGTAAGTTTTCCGTAAAGTCGAAGCGGTTCTGTTCGATAACAAAGGGTACGGTGATGGTATCTGCTGACTGACCAATATGCTCGATATGATCCCATAACCGATTGGCAATGTGATGGGCTTGGTGGGTGAGCAGCCGCTTAAGCCCGCCATCAATCAGTCGCATTGTCAGGGTGTTGAGCCGCGCTGCGTGTGGTTGGCCATCTTCGCCTGCCATCCGGTTTGCGTTATCAGCAGAACACACCGGGCAGGTTTTGGCAAAGCCGCTTCTATCTCCCCATACCAATTGGAACAGTTGGGCAAAAGTGAAGACAGATTGGTTTCGCTCACAAAAACTATCGTATTGCTCATCGCGAAGCGCCAGTTGAGTGGCCACCTTTGCCGTCAGCGGTGCTAATTTCTCAGCGAGCTTTTTGAGTTCAGGATCGGAGACCATCATGGCTTTTAAATCTGGTCCCCACGCTTTTTGGGCTTGATATGCCTGACGACACGCCGCTTGTAGTCCTTTCACCTTGGCAAATAGCGCTTTGTTATCGTCACACTGGCCGTTATCTACTGCTTGTTGGAGTTGTGTTTGTGGCACACCAAGCAGTACCGCAATATCGCGCGTCGCTTGGTGTTTTAGTTGGCGAGGTCGGTGCTGGCACATTACGAGTAGCTTGCCGTCTCGTTGCCAACGATGCTGCTTAGGGTAGTGATTGTCGTAATGTAGAAAGTAACGCCCCTCTCGCGCACGCCGACGGCTTTGGAAGTAACGGTTGATTAAATGCCAGAAATCTCCCGGTACAGGATGCGAAGTGAAGTTCTCCGTCAGTGAGGCCGGCAAAGCACTTTGCACCAATAGTTTCGCTAATTTATCCGTCGTTTTATCGTGTTCGTCGCCTTGTCGCTGTTGCTGTCTTTGTTTCTTCCAAGTTCCCCAAATGGCATTGAGTTTAAATGGGTCTTTGTCTTGAGCGCTGTCGAAAATAAATTGTAAAGTGCGTGCGTCTAATTCGTCAGTCTGTATCAGCGTATTCCCTTTGGCACTCTCTACCGCCACTAATTGGGTGCGATAGGCTTGTACCGCGTTAGCCATTGCGGGTGTACTGGATAACCATGCAAGCCAATCTCGCCATTGTGGATAATCGCGTGATAGGAGGTCAGGGTTAAGTGTTAAGGTCTGACAACTCGGCGGACGACGGTTGGTATGGCTTTCATAAGGCGGTACGGTACATTCAGGTGGCGTATCGAGGAAAAAGCCAATCACCGATTGCGGATTTTGGGCACGATAATCTTTCCACGCGTGTTGTACATCTCTGATTTGTTGTAGACGATCGGCACCGTTTGCACTAGAGAGCCGCCATTGCTTGGTCAACCACTTGCCAAATTTCTCCGCCACGATGACTTCTATCTGTTCGCCGCTTTGAGTTGATTTAACACGTTTTAGTATGCTGTTGAGCAATTTAAGATCAAAGTTATTAATATGGCAAAGCAGCTGATAGAAGCTATCAAATGTATCGCTTCCGGTAGTTTTTTTATGATGGTGCAGGGCATGAAATAACCGGCGGCAATGACGTTCTGGATGGTCCGATAGCTTCTTCAGATCGCTGCGAATATTTTTGAAATATTCTCGACGATGCTTAGCGCCGGAAGATTGTTCGGCAATCAGGAAATCGACCGCTTTACTGAGCGGCAAGAGCGCGCGTTGTTGTTTTTTATCTTGACGGGTAAAGGCTTGTAGCTCGGTTTGCAGCGTTATCAGCTGTTGTTTATCTTCCGCAATACGCTGTAGCGCATCAAAAAGCGGTAGCCCATCAACGGGCATTGTTTGAGTCAATAGCTCACTGAGCGCTTCATGCCCATTGCTCTCTAGCACGTGGAAAAAGGTGCCAAGGTTATCACTCGCTATCTCATTAATAGCCGCTTCATCTATATTGGTTTCAACGTACGAGTAGCCGCGACGATTAATAAAATGACTGATAGCGATTTGATGCTTGTCAGTGTCAAACCCGAGGCAACACTTAAGCATTAACATAAGCAATCGCTTTGCTTGACGGTTGCGTGTTCGGCTTCGGCGAGCATGACGGGTGCTAGTGCGCTGCGTTTGCAGCAGCTGATAACCGGTTTGTCCATCGTCTACTTCTGCGACAAATCCGGTTTTAAATACGGAATCGCTGTTAAATTGCCCAACATGGGTGTTGGGTGAGTAGCCAGCCGCATAGACACCGGTAGTCTTTGCGCCTAAATCAATAGCAACAGGGAAAATTAAAGCATTATCAGACATAAACAAGCCATGTTTTATGGGTGAAGCTCACACTTTAATTGACAGTCTGTCTTATTTCACTTGCATGGCTCATATTTTTGTTAAAGTCTATGAAGTGTTGAACTCATCATTGGAGGTGACGCATAACCAAATGGTCTACTCAGTAGCAACAGGTGTAGATTGGTGCCACAGACATCGCCTTCTCTCTAACTGCGCACTTTCCCCCTTCAAAGCTGCACAGTGTTTTGCGCACTTTTTGATTCAAGACCCGCACCCCACAAAGGCTAGCGACGCAAAGATGTCATCGGTGTCCGGTTTTTCTTTTTTGTCTGCAAGTGCGCAATTTTTCACTTTGGTTTTAACCCTACTGATACCATAACGTTTAGCCTGGTTGGGCCTATATCGTTTTCCTTTGCTGTTGGCTTTGCCACGTACTTTAGCGAGATAAGAGAGCCAGTAGATGATCTCGGCTTTGGCGTGTGAGTCTCCTCTAGGTAGCACTTTAAAACCGCATCCTTGTACATGGCCTCCTTCAAAGGCTGCCCAGTAATCGTCAATGGTGGTTTGAATGGTGTTGAAGTGATTCACCTTTGAGCCATCAAGAAAGAATACACAATGGTAATGCTGCTGTTTGGCCTTTTCATGCTCTCTCACCCATAGATAGCCAATGTTAGGCGTTTTGTAGCGCCGCTTTAAGGCTTGCACCACCAGCGAGAACAAGCGGCTCACCGTTGTGCTATTGTCTGCGTATTCGGTTAAGTGCAAATCAAATCGAAAGCAGAATACTCTCGCGTAGTGAGACTCCATCGCTTCCAACTGACCGACTAATCGCTGAAGAATGTCAGTGTAGAGCGGTGACAAGTCTGGCCCTGTATTCACCTCCCAGCAGCGACCGTCTTTGGTTTTGAAAAATCCCGTGTTAGTGGAGTAGGCCAATTCCTGATCTCCTTTTCATTACTCCACCAGCTCCTTTTTCATCACCGTTTGCGGCTTCAAAGTCGCTTCGCACGCATCGGAAGTCGGCGAACCAAAGTGTATTGCCCTTACTTCTTGTATCAGTGATATGGATATTGAGTGGAAGATATTAATAAAACCCGACATGCTTCCCTAGGATCGGTAAGTGGCCACTATCAACGTGATTGCAAGGCTACCAAGTCGCTCTCAGTAACCAAGCACTTTGAAACAAGTGAAAATGCGCCTAAAAAACCTTGAAAACATATCTCACCTCGTCTCATCCTTATTAAATAGGATTTTTAGCTGATAGCAGTTACTTACTTTTGCCATTGCCAATAAAAATGGCTGCCAACACTGACAGCCACTGGTTTGAATGATTTTCTACTATCGGCGGCGCGGGGGTATATCGTCTCGGCTAGCCTGTAAGTGACGTTTAGCCGTTGTAGCGAGCTCCTGCATTGCCCATATAACCCCCTTACAATGTTGGTTATCAACGTCCTCAAAATGAGCAGTACCCAGTACGACAGTTAGGCTCTCTAGCTGACACAAGGCCTTGTCCGCCAGCTCAACGTGATCAACGGGATGCTTGGTTATACTCGTCATTACGCTACCTCACTGAGCGCTTGTGATTCCGGCTGAAAAGCGGCTAGCAGCGCATTGCAATCGCACTTTGATAGCGGTTCAGCTCCCCGTTTGGCTCGCCAATTATTAATCAAACCAATCGCGCTTTTTGCTGCATCGAGATCAGTAAGCCAGTAGCGTTTAAACATGGCCTTGTAGCCGCGCACACTGGTAAACGGTGCGGGTTGATCGGCGATGCGCACACCATGGCGGATGCGGAGAAGGCTCATATCCGTTGGCAACGTGATACTCCAAAACTTGCCGGCCTCATCCAGCAAGTTGGCATGGGTGAGATCTCGGATATTCACGTCCAGCGGATGTAGGCCAGCTTTGCCACGGCGTAAAAGCTCTAACAGGCACAGTTCGGCTTTGCTTGGTGCAGGTAGTTTGCTCATTGTTGCCACTCCCCATCTAGCCACGCTTGATAGTCGGTTTCGCGCCACCCAATGGTACGTCCGTTGATTTGCCGAGGGGCAGGGAATGACTGCTCTTTGCGCCACCAGCGCCAAATAGTTTTAGGGGAGCGCCCGACAAGGGCTGACATTTCTTTAAGAGATACAATGCGGTTTATTGCCATGCTCTATTACTCCATCGGTTAACTTGAGAACATGGCTAGCTAATATAAGGATGAATTTTCGGGTAGGCAGGGACTTAGTTAAGTATTATTTGTAGTTAATAACTTTAAACTATCTTTACTCATTTCCTTCGTTTACCTGAAATCCAGTTTCCTACAGTGACAGGGTTTGCGTCGATAGGGCCAATTCCGTCTCTTGCAAATTGGGCCTCCAACACATCACATGCCGCGTATGGATTTTCTATAACTTCAGCCCCTAAATTAGGGTGTGACTTGATAAGGAGACGTATTAGGTGGGCCTGTTTTTTTTCTACCCGATGCGGACGGGCGTTTTGTGTCTCTAATTCAGCCTGCCTCATATTTTCCGCAATTTCTCGGTTGTTGTAACGATTTGACAGAGTCTCAATGCCATGTATTGCTCGGTGTAGCCTTTCTAAGTCTGGTTTAAATACATACCGCTCTCCCTCTATCGGAGGAAGGTCAATAGAGAGTAAGGTAACATGCTCTAAGCCTTCTCCAGTTGGCTTATATTCAATCTCTCCAACTGTGGTTAGTAACCAGTTTCCGTTTTCAGTCTTGCCACGTATTTTCCAAAATCCGTTAGCAAAGCCACTGAAACCAAACATCCATGAGTCGCTATTAGATGGATCAAAATATATACCTCCCAAAATGCTATGTGTTGATACAAAAGCATCAAGAGATCCTTCTTTTTCCAGTACTTTCTTCTCGGATAGAGACATCCTCCCGTCCTCAGTTTTAATCCAGATATTTGGTCTACAGTTCTCATCTTCCAATTTGACACATAAACTTATTGCACCGACTTCATGCCAATGATAGATGTCTTCTTCCTCACAACCTAACAGCCTCGCCGCTCGTTCAACTGTGCAATACTCAAGAGGCAATAAGGGTGGCAGCTGGGTATCCGTTTCTTTCTGTGATGACATGGTTTAATCCCTCCCTACAAATGCCACTACATTGGCGGCATTGGTGTTTTCGTTTAATCGTTGTTCCCATGATTCCAAAGCCCTTCTTTTTTCAGGCAGGTATTCATAGCGATCATAGTGTTTGCTGGATACGTCATTGAGCGCATGGTTCTGAATGCGGTCCCGTAGTGATTTAGAAATACCAATCTCACCCATCAGGGTCTTACAGGTGCGGCGAATGTCGCGGGGAGTGAAGGACGACACAAAAGGCGTTGCCTCTCGGTATCGAGTAACGGCCTGAGAAAGCGAATCCAGCCGGATATGCTCATTGCGGTTTAAGCGGTGCGGAAAAATAAAGTCAGAGTCTTGGTTTATCTCGCGCAAATGGCGAAGAACCACCAGCGCAGATTCAGTCAGGGGAATGATGTGTTCTCGCTTGTTTTTAGATACATCACGGTTTATCAGTAACGATTTTTGTTGCCAATCTATCGCCTCCCACTTCGAGGCTGCCAGCTCATAAGGTCGCTGGCCTCCGGCATAGAGGCAAAGTAAAATCAGGCACCGGATGGTATCGCCCATTCTAAACCGCTCATATTCCCCGTTCAGATCGGCGATTAGCTGGATCACTTCACCCATTTTCAGGTAATGATTACCCACGCGCTCTGCATCTTTTTGTTTGGGGATGGCCGTCATTGGGTTAAATACCAAGCCAAACTTTGCTTCATCAATGAAGTTAGCAGGGTCGTTATCGTGCCTTAGTCCGTAGTTAAACGCGGCCATCAGATAGCTGCGTACACGATTTGACTGCGTTTTCGCCCCACGCCTTATCATTTCCGCCAGCACCAGTTTTAACTCGTGTGGGGTGACATTCTTGGCTTTCGTTGCAGGAGGTATAACCGGGTACACTTCCTTCTCAAGAGACGCGAGAACGGCTTTGTGGGTACGCTTACCGTCCCGCACCATTTGCGCGACATAGGCTTCAAACAATTGCTGTATTGACCCCTTCCTTGCCTCCTCGCGTTTTGCACTTTCCTGTTCACGCCTTTGCGTTTCGATTTGCTCTTTCGGGTCAATCCCCTGTAAAAGCAACTCCCCCAGCTCTTTCTGTTTTGCCCTTGCCTCAGTAAGCGACAGTGCTGGAAACTGGCCTAACGGAATGAACTTGGCTTTGCGGTCCATAAAGTAACGAAACACAAAACGCTTGCCGCCTTTTGGCGTGACTTGCACTGCCAACTTGCCCGTTCCGCGCTCACTATTACTGTCCCACTCATAGTAGGGTTTGGCTTTGGGTTTTAGCCCCCGAATAGCACTTACCGTTAACATGGCACATTCCCTCACTCAAAGATTCCCTTGTTTGACTACGGCGATTTTTAGTCAAACAATTAGTCAAACAAGAGCGTACCTGAATGAGACTGTGCGAGAAAAGATAAACCGAAGAGGTGTTTGTAACTCGTTGAATTGAGTCACAAATAAACTAATATGAGATGATGTGAGATTTTATCGAAAACAGTCATATCACGACTCATAATCGATTGGTCCCCAGTTCAAGTCTGGGAGGGGCCACCAGTTATAACAAGGCGTAGCAGGTTAGTACCTACTACGCCTTTTTTGTACCTGCCGATTTTGGGTCAGGTAATGGGTCAGGTAAGCCCCGATCACGCACTCTTCTCTGTCTTCTCCCAATATTAATCCGAATACTACGCTGTTGCCAAATGCGTCCTTCTGGCTGATAAAACTCTCTCATAGAGAACAAAGAGAGGTATTAAACTCGCAAACCAGCCATAAGTAACTTAAATTGCACTTATAGCTAATTTCTTATACAGTCACGACAAAAGTGAGTTATAGTGAACTTATATGTTAAGACGAACCCAATAGTGACAAAAGTACATTAAAAGGCACTTATGAAAAAAGGCAAGATGGTAAAGGCACAACCTATGCCTGATTTGAATACCGAGTTCAGTATGGAAACGCTGGGGAGCGCCATTCGCTCAAAACGCACCGATAGAGGCTGGCGTATTGATGATCTCGCTTCAAAAGCCAACTTATCTCGTAGAACAGTCATGAAAGTAGAAAAAGGCGATACCAGTGTCACCTTTGCCAATGTACTCATCCTCATGGACATCTTAGGGCTGTCGTTACGCCTTATCGATGTAAACCTATTTGTTCGTCCACATAGCCAAATACCCTCCCAAGCTGAAAACAGCGTGAGAAGCAATGAGGACGGTTGGTATGAGTAAGTTACAACAGTTAGACGTGTTTATCGGTACGAATACCAAAATTGGTCGTTTGATTCTTCCTGTCGGAACAGAAACAGAGTTCTCATTCATCTATGAAGATGAATGGAAACACGCTGGTTTCCCAATTTCGCCACACATCCCTTTCGATGATCGGGCTTCGCCACGTAGTATTGAGAACTACCTCAGAAATCTCCTTCCTGAAGGAGAAGCCTTTGAGGAGATGATACAAAACACCACTATATCCAAAAGCAACACGTTCGGGCTGATTCGTAAGCTTGGTGCGGAAACATCTGGCGCATTGTCTTTTCGAGTTCCAGAATCAGAACCTCAAGAAACTAGTTTTAGACCTGTACCTGATGATGAACTAATAGAACGACTAGAGAGAAATCTAGCGCCATTAGTATATTGGGACGGTAAGGTTCGCCTTTCGGTTGCTGGTGTGCAAAACAAATTAAACTTACTTAAGCGCGGTGATGAATGGGGGTTTGGTGAAGGCAAATTAAGTTCGAACTACATTCTGAAGTTTGAAAGCGGTAGAGCACCGTGTATTGCTGTTAATGAGTTCTTTTGCATGACATTAGCCAAGCTAGCAGGTTTGGACGTCGCTAATGTTGAGTTAACTCGCATTGGGAACACTAGGACACTGATCATAGAGCGGTTCGATCGTGCCTATATTGAAGCTCGTGATGTCGTTCAACGAAAACATGTGATTGATGGCTGTCAGGCAACTGACTTACCACCAGGTTACAAATACGAGCGTCAGAATGGGGATGAAGGCGATGGCGTATATATGCGTGATGGCGTTTCTTTCCCACGCCTACTGTGCGTCAAAACCATAGACACGGTCATCACTAACCTAAAGCTCACCCAATGGATGCTCTTTAATCTAGTAACGCTAAACTACGATGCCCATGGTAAAAATATTAGCTTCTTCGTCACCCCTAAAGGCCTGGAGCTGACCCCTTTTTATGATTTAGTAAACATAGAAGCAATCGCTCAAGAGGGAACAAAACGCAACTCACGAAGCGGTAAGTTGTCTGCTGATGAGGGGCGTGCCGCCAGTATCCCTCAATATTTTGCAATGTCGATTGGAGATTGGGAAAGTGAAGACTTTCAAAATCCGCCGAAAGGTAACTTCAAACGCCCTATCACCAGCTATGATCTCGCTGAATTCGGCGCTCTGCTGGGTTATTCAGGCACCAAAATGGCTTCCATAATGGTAGAAACCGTTGGTGCTATAAAAAACACCTTGAAGGAAGCGATTGAACTTACCGACGCTCAAGGAATCGAGGATCGAGAACGTGAACACATAGAACTATGCGTCTCACTCATCCAAACAGAGTGTGAATACTTGTTAGAGCAAGCCAACAGTGTGCCAGAAATGAGTGAGCTTCTTTAATGGCTAATGCATGGGCTATAGTAAGCAATTTATAAATTATTTTTGGACATAAGTGAGTTTCGGAAATTAGAATATTAGCATTCCATGAAATGCAAAAGTATGGAAGCGCTTAGCTCAGTGTCAGTTACTACTAGTACAGAGCAGGTTCGTTTTGAACTATAGTTTTGCATCCTTTTTGCTTAGTAATCACCTGACCATGCCTTCTCTCCATCAAGACTCCATGTACTAAGGATGGTTATCTTTTGTGCATCCAGAAGGTGGTAAGCAGTAATGATTACTTGGTTATCATGCTCAATTACCTTGAGAATTGATGAATACCCTTGTAACCCTAAAGCAAATAATCTTTTCAAGGTATTCTTCGGAGTCTTGATTGTAAACGCAATAGTCTCTCTATCGTTGTTACGAAAGATTGGTAAGTTCTCTAAACTTTCATATATCTTTGCGTTAATAGCAATGGAAGGGATATAGAACGTACCATCAAGTATTTCATTTTTATTCTTATTTATATTTGATTGAGTAACCGTGGCTTTCAAACTCAAGTATTTATTTGGATTTGTTTTTTTGAGTTTCAACGCAATCAGTCTATGATTCAATTCCTCTAGGGATATTGGTAGTTGCATATCAGGTTTATCGATGTATTGAACTTTTAGTGTCTTGCCCATACGACCGTTTTTTACAAAAATCCTTGTCCCTTCTCTTTTTAACATCCTCTTTAAAGCTTTTGAGCGTATACCAATGATCTCATTACCATAACGATCGATGAGACAATCAAAAGCAAATATATTAGAGTTAGGTGATAGAAATAGAGCTTCTTCATCTCCCAGTTGATCTATAGCGTTCAGGTCAATTAAGGCGAAGTCCCGTAGAAGGGATTTGTGGTTGCTTGTAAGATCAACCAATTTGTTGAATACATCAATTGTAGTAATGGTATCAGCAAGAGATCGGTGTGCTTCTGGCTGTTTGATATTAAGCCGTTCGCAAACTTTTTCCAGTCTAGGCCATCTTTCATAATCAAGAACAGATTGACTCCATTTCATTACACAAAATCTTTTTTTAGCTGTTATCCCAAAGGTTTGGAACAGCATTTGGCAGTCAAAGTCTACATTAAAGGATATTATCGTTTTTCCTTCTAACAACTCAATTAATGACGCTTTCGCTGATTCTATTGGCATGCCATTAGCAATCTGCTCATCAGTTATGCCATGAATGGCTCTAGCTTGCGCACTACAGTTAACTTTTGATCTAAGTACTGAGTCAAATACAACTCGTTTATCATGCGTGCATATTGATAACTCAATGATTTCATCACTACTAGAGAGGCCTGTAGTTTCGGTATCCAACCAAAAACAGTTATTTGCCTTCATTTCTTCAAGTACTTCATCAATTGAAATTATTTCACCAAGAGCACCGACTGGGTTAGCTTGTTGCGGCATACTACTTCTGGTGAGAGGCTTTACCTCTTCAACTACTTCACTAATTGAAATCCTTTCGCCAAAAACACTGACAGGATTAGCTTGTTGCGGCATGCTACTTCTGGTAAGAGGCTTTACCTCTTCAACCGCTTCACTTATTGAACTACTGGAACTGACTGGATTAATTGGCTGCGATTTAGTTTTTCTAGGAATAAATGGGATACGGTTTTTATAGCAAGTCTTGCATACCTCAACATTTTTGTTCTCTACAACAGAGTGATACGTTTTTTGACGATGCATATTCAAAGGAAGGCCACATGAACCACATTTGCTAGCGTTAGGCATCTTGACTAATGCCCATAAACAGATAGGAAGTCCTATAATTGCCAAAAAAATAATGATCTCTTCATTGCCATTCATACTCATCCTTAAACTATGTTGGATAGACCACTTTACTCTTAGTGAGCATTTTTATTTTTTGAAGTGGCTGAACTGACTGTCAGCATCCTACATTAGAAAATGTTGGTCAATCAGCTCAAACAGGTTTAGCGAAGAGTATCTACTCTAAACGGTTTTGGGGCAAAAGTGTTTCAGAGCTTGCGTTCATTACCCCATTGGTTCTGACAAACCGACTTATGAAAGATAATGATTAACACATTTTTCACCAGAGAGTCCAGCACTGAGAGTGATTTTTTATCTATTAATTAAATGACCAAAATTTAGTTTTTGATGATATGAGCAAGAACAGTGTTCTCGCAGTAGCGTTTGAAAGCTATCAGCCTTTGCCTGAGATCCCCGAACATGAGTTGGATAATACGCAAATCTGTCTTTCGCTATTCGGAGAACATCGTTCTCCGTTCAACTTATGAAGACTTGAGCAGAACGTGGCTCCCTGAGATAGACCAAAGCAGGAACACAGCTCCTGCAAGAGSATTTTTATACGCGTAATTAATCGTAAAAAATGAAATACTTTATGTTTATGAAAGTGAAGCGAGAACACTGTTCCCTCTGTGGCAATTCGCATCTATTGTTTGTTCTTTTAACCACTGTTCAATGTCTTTTCTCTGCCAGCCCACGACTCTAGAGCTAAGTGCAACCACGGGCGGCATTTTTCCATCTCGACGCCAGCGCCACAGAGTACTGACACTTACTCCCATCTCTTTAGCTAACTGCTCCTGTCGTATAAACATTTTATTACCTTTATTTTTCTATTATTTAGTCGCATCTTAGATTCTCATCTACTGAATCATAATATAGAATAAGCAAAAAACTATGTTGACATGATGACTAATGGACTTGGATCAAAAACGCAATGCATTGAAACTAAAGCTAGAAACAGCAATCAATGATTTAAAAAACCAGGCCGAATCTCAAGGCTGTAGAATTGCTCAGCGACGTCGCTCTGGATACCTATACGCTGTCGATGCTGTTCGGAACATTGTTCTAGAGCCATGGTTTACCAAGTTACTCAGTCAACATGGCTCCGTACTCAAAAAGTACAGCAGTTCTAACGCTATCCATCTTGCTGAGATCGTCGAAAGTTACGGCGGATTAAATAAAACAATTAAACTCATTGAAGCGGTGCTAGCGTTGCGTGGATTCGGGCTTGATAGCCAACAACACACTGATTATGTAGATCAAGTGCTCTGGGGGTTAAAAGATTTACGTTCACTCACTCCCCAGCATCAAGAAGAAACAATGCGCTGGAACAGTGTACTTCCGTATTGTGCTCTATGCTTCCGTCTACGCAGCCGATCCCATTACTACTGCGAAAAACACCATCCCATCAAGTCCACTAGACTTTATAAACAGCAAAAATACGCAGCTATCACTGCATTGAAACATCTACCTAACGAAAATTGCGAGGCATACGAAAAGTACCTGGTAAAACCGAACAAACAGAAAAAGTTGGGACGACAACTTTATGATCTGGTCAGCGGCTATGCGCCGCATCCACGAGTCTTCTTACGTCACTGCAAAGATAGCTCTATGTCAGGGGACTGGATCACACTATCAAAGAACATTGTTCAGACATGCAAAGTGACTTATCCAGCGAGCTATAAAAAAATAAAACAAATCAAACCAGATGATTTCAGAAGCTGGTTCTCATGGTGTATCGCGATTGTGAGATGCTTAGATTCGACAGAACCAAATGTGTGGAATGAAAAAGAGTGCCTAACGCTTTTCAGTGAGTTGAACACTTGGACATCATTAGTCGGGATCTTGCATCGCTTCGAATGTGTAGAACGAATCAATAGCATTGAAACTAAGCGTGGCCCAGACGTTGGATATGGGGCCAATCTAGAACAACACCAGTTGATCAAAGATCTGTTAAAACAACAACTAGCCACGAGTAGCAAAACTAACTTAAGTGAAATCGCTAGGACTCTTGGTCTTAGCAGACAACGCATACACCAGATCATTAAAAAACATCAATTGCTCTCTTAAACAGCAAAGTAACTGTGCAAAAAA
>NZ_MUFC01000012.1 GCF_001995985.1 Salinivibrio sharmensis
TGAAAAAGCACTTACCAGCAATCCTTAATGCAATGCGGCTTAAGGCATCGAATGGCTTGGCGGAGGCTATAAATGCCAAAATCCAATACATGAAGCTTAGAGCTAAAGGCTTTAGAAACAAACAAAGGTTCAAGACAGCGATACTGTTCTATTTTGGGGGACTTGATATGACTTTCCACCATGAACGATGAAGAGCCAAGCTCCAGGTTGAAGAGAGGCCAAGAAATCTCACCGTTAATAGCGTTGATTTTCAGACGATGAAGGTTCAGTTTGTAGCCCTAGGTTTAATTACAAAAAGTGAGAAGAAGCGAAGCATTAAGGACAGTGGAACATATTGGTCTTTGACGCCATTTGGGGAGACAAAAATGATGCAACTGAGAGCATTGCGAAAAGAATAATAGAGGTTTCAGTCTGAATTACATAACAATGCAAAGCACTCGGACGCAGCGATACTTCGCCGGTGTTTGAAGCGTTAGGCAACTATAAAAGGAGTTCTGTGTAAGAATGAAGTCTGCATTGCATCCAACGGTAAATAGAAGTATTACTGTTGTAGATTATATAAATGAATTTGGGGTAAAACTTGATGGCAATGGACACCTGAGAGTTAGGCCATTTGCTAGATGTCCTGCCTGCGGTAGCGAAATGCATACTAAGGGAGAGGCAAATCCAACTGTTGATGGTGTGTTTAGCCATCAGCCAAATGTTAATCAATTTTGTCCATTAAAAGCTTCAGCAGGGCAGTCATATATAAATCTTCCACCGGTTGATGAAGATCCAAATAGAGCCAAAGCACTTCGAGATTCTTTTATAAATAACTGGAAGTTTCACTACGGATTGATGAAAGGTCACTTGACTGTACTTAGTATTTTTGACTTCATTAATTTAATAAAATTTGCAGACAACAAAAGAATATGGAGTTACCGGCATGTCAAAGAAGCGCAGCTTTCATATATATTTTTGGCGTTAAAAGAGTTTCCGCCAGTAAAGTCTAAGGGTAAATACATCCGCCGAGATTGGGTAAGATTTTGGTTCGATTCAAGGGTACGAAGCCTTGACGACTTATGGATCAAAACAAATGGAGATTGGTTGATGATAAAGGCTACCTATGCAAACCCGAGAAGTGGCGGCTTGCCAACGCATAAACAGCTTAAAGATACAGAGATCATTCAACCTGATCTAGGTTTCTTAAACACAGAAGAACCGAAATTAGCTGACTTTGTTCTCAAAGAAATGGAGAAAGCATTTGGAGTTTAGTTGCCTAACAAGCGCAGGCACGGCGACGGCTTTTTCGCTGCGTCTTCGCCTTCGCCTCCACTACAAAGCCGCGCGTGCTGCGGGCGTTAGTTGCTAGGTGAAAAATTAGGTTGTTGGAGATAATCAAGTTGGTTCAAATATACGGCGCTGAAGAGACCAAAGCGTTCTGTTGTAATTGCAAAAAGGTGACGCTTCATAAGTATGAAAGCTTCTCTAAATCTGGTGAAGCCACGGGAAAAGAAGTTAAGGGTTTCTTTTCTGGCTTATTTGCAGCAATAGCGAATGCGTTAATGGAAGGTGAGCATTCAGGTGATTACAAGTGCAAAGTCTGCGGTACAAACTTACATACACCAGACTACCTAGATTAAGGTTGTAGATCTCGGCAGGTGGTAAGTTTCACAACTAACAATAAGATTTAAGGGTGATTCACAACGCTAATCTCTCTCACTTCAAGCAAGTTTAGTGTTTATGGCACAATGCTTTAGGTAGGTGGTTAGCGTTGTTCACACCTTAATTTGGCTACATGGATTCCCCCGTTCGTCAAGCATCCGCGAAGCGTATTGAGTTTGGTTTGGACTGCCGCTCTACATTCGGCCTTTTACTGACTCACGTCATGGCCCTGATGACATTGCGCGGTTGCAGTGCCTGATTCGTTAGAAGGCATCAAGGTGCCCGCCGCATTAACAGGCTCTCTGCAAATGGTCTTCACCGATACTCATCAGCTTGCGTGTGCAATGACCCGGTTGGTGTATTTTTCCTTACGACAGCGACGAGTTAGGCCGCGTAGTCTTGATAATCCGTTTGATGGTGCAATAACGCCCACACAATGCGTGCATTTTTGGCCGCGAGAGCGACAATGGCGCGGTTCATGCCACGTCGCTCAAGGACATTTCGCCCCCAAACACTGAGCCTATCTTGCTTATCGCCTAGGTTCGTGATGACGGCTCCCGCACCATGCACTAAGAGCGTTCTGAGGTATTTATCTCCTCGTTTACTAATACGACCCAATCGCGGCTTTCCTCCGGTTGAGTACTGTTTGGGCACTAATCCAAGCCAAGCCGCAAAGTCTCTACCGGAATCAAACTGCTCGCCTTTTCCGATAGTGGCGATAATCGCCGTTGCTGTTTGTGGGCCAATGCCGCGAACATTAAGAATACGCTGGGCATTAGGACTGGCCTTGGTAACCATATCGAAACACTGCTCGGTATCGGCGATACGCTGATTAAGTGTTTGTAGGTGGTCAAAGCAATCTGCCACGACAGCACGAGCAATATCAGGCAGGCCATTTTCTGCTGCCTCGAGAATGAGTGGTACTTGACGGTGAACGGCGGCCCGTCCTGTTGGAATAATAATGCCGAACTCTGGCAGTAATGCACGAATACGATTAATGAGGGCGGTACGTTCATTGACCCAATGTTCACGTACACGATGTATGGCGAGAATCGCTTGGCGTTCGGGTGATTTAACAGGAATGAACCGGCTGTTTGGACGCTGAGCAGCGTCACAAATGGCAACGGCATCGTTCAGGTCATTTTTTCCTTTTGTGCGATAAGGACCGACGTACTTTGCGGCCATGATACGGGTATCGTGACCGAGCTTGTTGAATTCTCTGCCCCAATAATGTGCCCCACTGCAGGCCTCGATGCCTATGCACATCGTAGGCATATTTGCTAATGTAGCCAGTAGTTTAGCGCGTGAAACAGATTTATGGAGAATGACTTTTCCGTGGTCATCCACCGCGTGAAGAGAAAAGTGGTGCTTGGCGAGATCAACGCCACAAAAGAATTGAGTAGACATGGTTACCTCCGGTATTAAAGGCCGCATCTAAGTGTGGCAGATCTTCAAGAGGGGAAATCCATGTCATTCGTTAGTGTCACGGAGGACATATGAACGATTCGGAATTGTTAGAACAAGCCTTACATAGTGGGGCAATAATTCATCAACCTCATGCGTTGAAAGCATTTTTATCAGCAAATTTCCTTGCTAAACGTTTTGGTGAAAATGACAAACTTTTTTCTCATACGTCTATTTTAATGGCTAATGATTCAGTTTTGGTACAGCCTACATATGAGGAATCTGTTCAAGCACCAGCATTACAAGACTTTCGTATTCAAAGAATACTGAATCGTGGTATTTATCCCGCAGCTTATCAAGCTACTTTTCAGTGGTATCAAAACAAAGGTTTTGATGAGGTTTTTCGCTACTTTGCCACCAAAGCAGCATCTGCTAATGAATACTTATCCCACAATGTGACGATATTGCTTGCAATGAATAGTGTCTATAGGCAATTGAATGAACATCAGATCCCAGCCTTTCTTAATCGTTTTACAGAGTTCGTTACGTCTACGTTTTCAAATATAGATAACGTTAACTCGAAACCAGTGCCAGTAAAGGCCAGTCTCTCAGATGTATTATCATCTTGTATTGAGCAATTTGGTTTCTTTGGACACAACCTGATCACTTTGGCTTGGCTATTACGTTGCAAAGATCAGTTGTCAACATCGCTGTATGAAGCAATGCTGTCAAACTTATATGTTCAGGCCAATAGTCCTTTGGAAGACCCCGAAGATGAAATCGATCAAGTCATATGGGGGCAATGCAAGGCCGAGCCGGGTATAGAATCGTTTGAATCACGTATAAATTGCTTAATCTTTGATTACACGTCAAATTTGCATCAAATCACATTTGCTGATGCTCTATGCTTGTTACAATCTGAGTTTCCTCAATATACGGCAGATTTAAATAAAATAGCAAAATATCAATGTCTTGTTCTTGAAAAATGAAACTAACAAACGCTTAAATACGGATTCGCAACGCGTAGCATTTGTGGTTTGCGGCAGATTTAGTAATTTAGGTGGTATGCGTAACATCGGTATTGCGTTACTCACACCTTAGTTTGGCCTTAGGCAAATGGAGATAGACGTGAGTTTAAGGATAATTGAAGTCGTAGATTTTCAGTCGTCGTGGGCTGATGATTTTAACCGAGAAAAAGCGCTAATCTGTAATGCGTTAAGCAAAGAAAATGTGGTGGGAGTTCACCATATCGGTAGCACTTCAGTTGAAGGTCTATGTGCGAAACCAATTATAGATATTCTGCTTGAAGTTAAATGTCTCAGTGCGCTGGATGAGCAAAGTTACTTGATGGAATCGTTGGGTTATCTCGCTAAAGGTGAGTTTGGTATCACGGGTAGGCGCTACTTTCAAAAAGGTGGGGTTCAACGAACTCATCAAGTCCACGCCTTTCTAACCGGTTCACACGAAGCACAAAGACACATCGCTTTTAAAGAGTATCTTATTGCATTTCCTGAAGTGGCCGATGAGTATGGTGTGCTAAAGAAAAATGGAGCAGCAATCTGCAACAATGATATGGATGTATATTGCCGCCATAAAGATAGCTTTATTAGAGAGCATGAGGCTAAGGCTCTAAGCTGGAAATTTGCCTAACAATGTAATTAATTTCGCTCCCTGCTGTCGCCGGACGCTCATTCCTCGCGCCACTTATTGCGAGCGTTATACAATTAAGGAGAAAAATGAAGCCTGATTTACACGGAAGTAGAATTGTGTTGAGGTCAATTCAAACGAATGATTCTGATGATTTGCTTGAAATTTATGGTGATATTCAAACAATGGAATTTGCCTCAGATCCAGCTTTTACATCGAAAGATATGATAGTTCAAATGATAGAAAGCGTCGTCCAACTAGAGAAATCAGGTGAATCGTTGGAATGGGCGGTAATGGAGAAAGTGACAAAAAAAGTTATTGGAACCTGCGGCTTACATGGTTTTAGTGGTAACGGTAATTCCTGTGAGGTCGGATGCTTACTAAATTCATCGTACTGGCGACAAGGGTATATGTCGGAAGCTCTTAGCTTATTATTTTCTCATGCTAAATCTTTGGGCATTAAAGAATTGTATGCAGATATTGATGAGGGTAACTTTCGGTCTCAAGCTTTGTTTAACAAGCTAGATTTTAAAGCTAAAAATGGGCAGTTTCAGCGCTTGCTATGAGGCATCGTATAATAAGCAGTTGCAGACGACGCCAGCAAGCCGGAGCGGCTGAAATGAGCGTTTTCTATGTCAGGGAAGATCGAAAAATTAAATGAAAATTAAGCATTTATCTGTTAACTCATGCCGACCGAAGCGTAGCTCGGAGATTTTAGCTGAGCTGACAAATGGTGAGACTAAAGCATTTCCTTCAAAGACGATGACTGGTGCATGGATGTGTGTTTGGAGCGAGAGTGATAACGAACTAATAGAGCTCATTCCAGTGCAGTATAAATTGACGTTTGGCGACTTAGCTGCAATTTATGAAGAGCAAGGTGAAAAGCAAAATTTTCATGCATCTCACTTTATGCTCGAAGCAAACAAAACGGTAGATGAGTTAGTTGCGATAGCAGAAAAATATCAATTAAATCATCGATTTAGAAAACACTTTGGTGGTCCTTTGTATGAGGTTTGGCTAGAAGATGGCCTGCTAGTTGAATTTTGCTCTGCCGAAATTTCAAAACTTTAAGTGTCGCGTAGCCAGCACTTTTTACTAAGTATGGAGTATAAAGCGATGGATAGCATTGATAAATCTTGGCTTGCGCGTTTGGGCGTGAATCATATTGAGAGCAATTATATTTTCACTGGTTGTGAATACTATAAACGAGGCGGCGAAGAGGATTTAGCGTTTCTGTATGCTTCTGATAACCTGACACTGGTCAGCTGCAATGAAGACGTTCGCACACACCTAGAAAAATCTAAGCTGCGATCGCTGCATGACTATATCGACAATGTGAACTCTCAAGCGTTTGAGGTCTGTATTGATGATATTGACTATTATCTATCAGGCCATATTTGTGACGCTAAATCAAAGGTAGAGATTGATCAGCTCACGCTGGAAGCCCATCGGGAGCACATCGAACAATTTATTACAGGGTTTGATGAGGAAGAATTATATAAAGCGGATTTTAGTCTGGACTCAGACTATTTTTATATGGCATATCTGGAAAGTCAGCCTGTTGGGATCATTGCATCATATTGTGGTGTCGAGCCCTTTGAATCGCTGTCTATCTTGGTGACACCAAAATGCCGTCAGCGTGGTGTCGGCAAGGCACTGATTTCAAGGTGGGTCAAAGAGGTTGAAAAGAGGGGACGTGTCGCCCGATATCGTGCCAACCGGGAAAATATTGCCTCTCGACGCCTTTGCGAGTCGTTAGGCTTTGTTGCTCACAGTCATATTCAAATACTGGCAAAACTATGAGTAGCGGCAACGACCCAATACGCATTGGTGGGGTTATCGAAATATGATGAGTGGGAGAGGCGTTTGTGGCTGATATTCATGGAGATTAAATGTTGTCTTTAGAACCCGCCATTAGATTGTTGATGATGCATTTTTAAGGGCGTTTTTGAGTATGACTAATTGGCTACGGGCTTTACTCGTGTTTGGGGCTTTGGCGGTCTCTTTTTCATCGATGGCGCAGTCGCTGCCAGAAGGCGCAATCCAAGCAGGATCGCTAGCTAATCAAAAATTGATCCAAGATGCCATGGTAGGGGTGCTGGTTACGGTGGCATCTCAAGGCTGTGAGAAACCGGAGGAATTTGTGCCTTATGTGCGAGAAATGCCGTCAGGCGAGGTAGGCACAAGGGTGTGGCGGGAGCTATGGATTGTCGAAGGCTGTGGTGACAGCTATCCGATAAAACTTCGCTTTCAGGAGGCGGGAGCTGGCGCCGCGAATTGGATGATTGAATAAACAAGGACGCTCATGAATACAGAACAACAGGCATTTTTAAACGCCTACCTTGCCACCTTAAGTGAAGCAGAACGTCAAGCCGTGCCTGAAACGATTGCCGAGTACTTTTGCGCGGATGAATACAATGCTAACGAATGCGCCCGTTTGATTGACCAAGGCATAAAACGCGCATCGTGTAGCTTAAAAGCTTGCTACGAGATCGAAAACGAACCTTACCCGCAAGTAGGGCGTTTAACCGTGGTGCTTAACTGGGCGCAGCAGCCGGTTTGCATTATCAAGGTGACGGAAGTTAGCGAGTGCCCGTTTGATCAAGTGACTGCTGAATTCGCCGCAGCGGAAGGTGAAGGCGACAAGAGCTATGCGTGGTGGCGGCAGGCTCATCTGGCATTTTTTGAGCAAGAGGGGCAAGCACTCGGTGTGCCGTTTACAACCCAATCTCTTTTGGTGTTAGAGCGCTTTGAGAAAGTCTATCCGCTTGATCACCATGAAACTGAGCAGGTAAGCGCATGATAAAACAAGTCGGTCAAACGCCCATCCAACCCGAACATTTGGCGCGCTGCCACTGCGGAGCGGTTGTGTTAGCCCTTACGTTACCCAATGGCATTGAAAAACCCAGACGTTGCGATTGCTCGATGTGTCGACGCCGCGGCGCCATTGTTGGCTCAGTCAAGCTTGCACAATTGCGTGTCGTTGCTGGCAGTGAACAACTCAGTGTGTATTCCTTTAATACCCACACGGCTAAGCACTACTTCTGCTCACGCTGTGGCATTTACACCCATCACCAACGTCGCTCCAATCCGAGTGAGTTTGGGTTCAATATCGCTTGTTTAGATGGCGTCAATCCGTTTGAGTTGGAGAATATTCCCGTGATGGATGGGATCCATCATCCAGCAGATCGTTAAGTTTTACAGCGCCTCTGGATAGTGCGTTTTCAGTAACTCTTCGACCACCGCTAGGTTCTGTCCGAGCTTTCTCAGTGCCAGCAGGCGCGTTTTGCTAAATTTAGCGTCTTTGGGCACCAAGCGCATGATGTAGGCCGCGCGTTTGCCTTGGTAGACATCCTCTGATTTATGGAAAAAAGCGTTACAGAACAGCAGCGCATCACCTGCATCCAACGCAGAGGTCACCTTACCTTTCTCCATATAGTCATACTCTTGGTGAGTGATTTGAAACGGCGGGTGCTCGGGCACCGACGGGTCGGCAATGCGCACCAGTGAGTGCAATTGATTGGCTTCGCGGATCAGCGATAGGCGTACCGCCCCCTCTTCCATCACGATAGATAACCGCCCTGAGCCGGCTTCTTTCACTGGCGTCAGCGGGATCCATACCGTGAGCATATCTTCCGGTCGCTCCATGAAACCAATCGAGTCAAAATCAGTATGGAAAGGAAAGCCTTGATCCTCAGGCGTTTTCTCCAAATATAAATCGGCCAAAATGCGATAGTCTGGCAGGAGCGCCTCGATGGTGTCAGCGATGTTGAGATCTGGGTCGCGGAACACCATGGGCCCATAGATCGCTTTTTGTAGATGTCGGCATACCACGTTTGGCCATTGGGCATGGCGTCGAGTTTAGCGGCGAGGGCTGTTCGTGTCTCTTGGCTCAGTACACCAGGGACGACTTTGCCGTGGTGAGGAGAGAGGTTGTCGAGAAAGTCGGGGCGAGCTGACATAGAAGCTCCTTGGTGGGGACATAAAACTTAATGTGTTACCTGAAGTTTAGCAAGTCACCGTCGTCACTGAATAACAGCGATTGGCGAGGTAAGCGTACTAATCGAACAAGCCGCCAGCAAGGTTAAGCATAACAGACGACCCGATTGCGCCCGGAGAGTTTGGCGTTATATAAAGCGTCGTCGGCATGCTGGTAGAGGTGTTTAGCATCGAGTAGGGCCGCGTCGAGCTCTGCACAACCAATTGAGACGGACACGCGGATAGCCGGGGAGTAGCCGAGAATCGAGTTGTGGTCATAAATCGCCTCACAGAGCTGGTTGGCATAGTGTTGCGCGGCCTCTTTACCGGTATTTTCCAGCAGACAAGCAAACTCTTCCCCACCAATGCGATAAATGTTGCTGTGCAGAGGAAGATGCGTTTCGAGTAAAGACGCGAAGGCTTCGAGGACGTGATCGCCAACGATATGGCCGTAGTTATCGTTAATGCGTTTAAAATGGTCGATATCAATAATAAGCAGGGATAGAGGTTGATGTTGGTAACGGGCTTTGTCGCCAACGCGAGCAAGGTCGCTGGCAAACTGACGACGATTGTATAGTTGTGTGAGCGGATCGGTCGCGGCTTGGCGCATTAATGCTTGTTCTTCCGCCTTACGCTGACTGATATCCCACATCACGCCTGCGACCACACCTTGAGGCTTATTTTTAGGATCGTTATTGGTGGTGATTTCTACCCATGTATATTCGCCATTATCGCATTGAACCTGCATGTCCATTTTTAGCTCGTTGCCAGCAGGCGATAAAAAGTGGCGCACCCGCGAGAAGAACTCTCTACGATATCCAGGATGAATGCGGCGCAGCCAGTGCCGGCTGGTGTAGGTACGGGAATCACGAATGCTGCTGGTAGCACTGTCGCCGATGATCTCTGCCGAGCACCAGCAGATACCGCGTTGTACATCCACTTGCCAAGTGCTGCAGTGGGTATTGTCTTTAATGATGTCTATTTGTCGTTGTTTAGAAAACAACTCGTTTTTTAGCACTTTGCTCGCGATCAGATGCCCTGTTGCGCGCAGCAAGGTCACATCACTTTCTGACCAGCGTTGCTCACGTTCGCAATCATCAAACCCCAGCGTTCCCCACCATTTGTTATCGACAATGATGGGGATAGTCAGCATCGATAAAATGCGCTGTTGCGTTAAGTAGCGTTTGAGCCAGGATGAGGGTAATTGATCAGTAATGACCGCTTGGTATTCGCCCCGCTGTCGGCTTTCAATTAGCTTTCGGTATTCGGGGTGAGCGAGGCTAGAGCTAAAATGATTAAAATGGGGCAGGCGAATTTGCGCATACTTCTTCTCGTTGGCCCACTCGAAAACATAATCCTGCAAAATATCGGTATCGCTGATCGCCAATACTTGAAACACCCACACGCGACTGACTTGCGTGACAGCTCCTATTTCAGCGAGCAAGTGATTAATGTTGGCAAGCCTGTCGTCACCACTGACCAGCATGTCTGCGCCGCGTAGCACGGCCGATAGCAGATCGACGTTTAGCTCAGAGAGTTGGTGTCTATCAAGTTCAGGTTGGATCCCAGTTAGGATGGTCATGCCGATAGTCCGTTATCTACAAAGTCACCGCTTCGTTGAGCTTAGCAGCCAACTGAGTAATTAGTTAACACGTTATGAGCAAATCTTCAGTGTCGTGGCTCACGTTTACCTCAAAACACGATAGTGTTGTAGGTAAAAATAGACATAATAAGCGCCGCAGTGGGATGAGCCCTGTGAAAGTGTGAGTCAATAACGCACCTTAATATGGAAATAAAAATGAGAAAGTCAGTAGTAATAAAACAAACGCCAACCCATTTATGTGTGAATGATGATTGTTATGCGATGCGCAATATTGTTGACGCTAGCGTTGAAGCGCTCACGTGGAAAGATCACCTACTAAGGATGTTAGGGCTAGGGATGCTAACCGCGAGCATTTTATTTTTTATGTTAGCGGGAGAGTTGCCTTATGCGGAGTATTTGCCTGCCGTGGGCTTTGCTGCAGGCGCGCTGTTAGCTTTGCTGACATGCGAAAAATACGTGTTACGCATTGAGTATAACCACCAAGACGATACCGGTGTGCAGTGGCTGACTATCGCTAAAAGTGGAAAGAAAACGGATAAAGTGCTTTTTGACCAGCACGTCGCGCAATTAAAGCGATTGTTAGTCTCATAGCGATACTGGTGGCGTTGTTGGATAGAGCGGATAGACTAGGGCCTGTGATGTAACAGGCCCTTTTTAGTTATGGATCGCGTTATTTTTTGATCGCGCGAGGGCGGCCGTTTTCATCAATAGCGACATAATTAAAGGTCGCATGGCTCACTTTGCTGCGATCGCCAATCTCATCATGACTGACAGGCTTAACCCAAACTTCAAGCTCAATGGTAATCGAGGTATTGCCGATACGTTGGCAAGTCCCGTAGCAGCAAACCACATCGCCGACACTGACGGGCGATTTAAATGTAATGTCATTGACAGAGACAGTGACAACGCGTCCACCAGAAATTTCTTTGGCGAGGATCGCACCCGCTAAATCGAGCTGGGACATAATCCAGCCGCCAAAAATATCCCCATTGGCGTTAGTGTCGGCGGGCATTGCCAATGTACGAAGCAGCAGTTGGCCGCGGGGGCAGTTGTTTTTATTGTCAGGCATGGCTCTCTTCACATCTTATCGCAAAGGGGGATTGCCCCCTTTTTTATAGAACAAGATAAGAATTGTGACCGCTAACACAGCATTTGGGCAAGTTTTTATTGGTCTGAGTTGCTCTCTTTGGGCATATGGCGATAGATATACACCCCAGTTGCAATCATAAACAGGAAGGTCAGGATTAAAGTGCCGAAGACCTTAAAGTTCACCCAGGTATCAAGCGGCATACTATAAGCAACATAAATGTTCACCCCGGCTAATAGGGAAAAGAACCCAATCCAGGCCCAGTTAACGGTGCGCCACACGCGCTCTGGCAGTGTAATCTCTTTGCTGAGCATATTCTTAATCAAAGGCTTACCCATCGCCTCGGACACCGCCAAGCCAATGGCGAATAAGACATACACAATGGTGACTTTCCACTTGATGAAGTTGTCATCGTGAAAAAATAGCGTCATGCCGCCAAATATGGCGACCAGAACGGCGGTAATGATTTGCATCTTTTCAACGCGCTTATACAACGCCCAAACCAGTACAACTTGCACTAGGGTGGCGATGATCAGTGCACCGGTTGCCATATAAATATCGTAGAATTTGTATAAGGTGAAAAAGATAATTAAAGGAATAAAATCAATCAGTTGTTTCATAACGCCGCCGCGTAACTAGGTGTATTTAAGCTAAGTATGTACGCAGTGTACCCAAATGCGCAGGGAGGGGAAACGACAAGGCGGAGAGAGGAAAGGTAACAAGGTAGGCGCCTTGGCAGGGGGTTGCCAAGGCGCGTTGAAGATTAAATCCAATCCCAGCCGAACACCAATAGCATCAGTATCGGGCAGATAACACGAACATAGCCTGGCCATATTTTCCAAAACCAGGTTTCGCCGAGCTCAGGGCTGCCCTGAACCAGCTCTTTCAAGATTTCGTTGCGGTGCCATAGCCAGCCTGCAACCAGAGCAAACAGCAGGCCAAGGATAGGCTGTGCGTACTCGGTGGTGACGGTAACTACCAAGCCAAACAGATCGCCAAAGTTGTAAACAATCACCGCCGAGGCAATCGTGATAAGGCCGCCAATCCACCATACCGCTTTATCTCGTGATTGACGGAATTCCTCAGTAGCACAGGCTACAGGTACTTCAAGCAATGAGATGGCTGAGGTGAGGGCGGCAATGACCATCAGCAAGAAGAAGGCAAAACCGACAAAAATGCCCGCCGTTCCCATGGTGTCGAACATGGCAGGGAGAACACTGAATACCAGTGTATCACTGCTGAGAAGCGCGCCTGCATCGCTGTAGATAGCCACGCCATTGTGTTGGGCAACAAACATGGCAGGCATGATCAACAGCCCCGCAATAAAGGCGATGCCCGTATCGAGCAGTGCTACTTGTGCAGCGGTTTTAGGGATGTTGGCGGTTTTGGACAAATACGAGCCGTATACCATCATCACGCACACCCCCAGAGAGAGTGAGAAAAACGCTTGCCCCATGGCACTCACGACCAGCCCCGGCGAGAGGTGCGACATATCTGGGATCAGGTACATCTTCAGCCCTTCCATCGCGCCAGGCTGAAATAAAATGTAAACCACCATGATCACGAACAGTAAAAAGAGGACGGGCATTAAACGTGAGGACCAGCGTTCGATCCCGTTGGCAATACCATTACGGACCACCAAAATCGTTGGCACCATAAAGCACAGCATCAATGCGAGGTTACGGGTTTCGCTAAACGACTCCAACCATGCTGCCGCATCGGTAAAGCCTATTAATGCAAGTAAGGGGGAGACCATATAGCCCACCAGCCAACCGGCCACGATGGTGTAAAAGCTTAAAATGCCAGTCGCGCCGAGCAACCCGACTAATCCAAGTAATCGACCAATCCATTTTTGTCCACCGGATACGGCTGACAGAGATCGAACGGGGTTTGCATTGCCATAGCGTCCAATAGTGAGTTCTGCTATCAAAAGGGGATACGCTAGGACAAAGACCATCAGCAAATAAATAAACAGAAAAACGGCGCCGCCGTTTGAGGCTGTTTGCGTGGGGAAACCCCAAATGTTGCCGAGCCCAATCGCGGAGCCAGCAGCCGCCAAAATAAACCCTAATCGGGATGAAAATTGTGCGCGTTGTGTGTTTGCCATACCTACTCGATATCGTATTCGATAATTAATTGATTATTATGGACGCATAATCAGTGGCGCCCGTCAGGTACTCATTTAAGGTGTAAACTAATAATTACAGTCTTAAGTGAGTGGTTCCCTCTACAAAGACTCGTAAGTAAACCAGTTTATGCGTAGAATTTGAAGATCATGCCGTACGTAATACCATCATATCGCCACATTTCCCCATATTCTCTCTCCGTGTGATTACTTAGTGTGCATCGATAAGGGGAATCCGCTGCCTATAGTGAGTATCACAGTGGCTTTCTCTATCGCAATTATTGATTTAACACATTTTTAACATTGCTGCTTTGGGTCACGTTAAAATGCATCATAAGATGTACTTAACATTAAATTGGTGTGGTATTTATCACGACTTTTCCGCCGCTTGTCTTTTTCTAAAGACAAATCATGGCTTGCACCGAGTGGCAAGCTAGGCAGAATAGAGAAGGCGAGAGAACACGCTTTCGTCAGTTATTAATTAAGGTGTGCAATAAGGCATGGAAAAAGTCTACGAGATCGTAACCTTACTGTTGCTGTTGGTCTATTGGTTAACCATTGCTGGGGTAACTGTGCGAGTGGTATTCAAGCGCCGCGCGCTGGGTGTATCGATCGCTTGGTTAATGATCATTTATATCCTCCCGATTGTGGGGGTGATTGCCTACCTGCTATTTGGCGAGCTTAACCTCGGTAAAACGCGTGCAATGCGAGCAAAAGCGATGTTTGAGCCATATCGTCAATGGTTGCTCAGTTTGCAGTCGTGTCCTGCACACCGTCCTCAGCATATCAATGAACAATCTCACCATGTCAATCGACTTTGCCATGCCCGAATTGGTGTGCCGGAGCTCACCGGTAACCAGCTGGCGTTGCAAACAGAGCCGGCTGATATTCTTAAGTCGATCGCGCTCGACATTCGCCAAGCGCAAAAAAGCGTCGATATGGTGTTTTATATTTGGCATCCCGGCGGCCATGCCGATGAAGTTGCGCAGGCGGCCTGCGATACCGCCAAACGGGGGATCCCCGTGCGTATTATGCTAGACTCTGCCGGCAGTAAAGTTTTTTTCCGCAGCAAATGGCCACATGCAATGCGTGAAGCCGGCGTTGAGCTGATTGAAGCTCTTGCCGTGAATCCATTTCGGATGTTCTTCCGTCGCCTTGATATTCGCCAGCACCGCAAGGTGGCGATCATTGATAATCATATTGCCTATACCGGCTCGATGAACCTCGTGGATCCGCGCTTTTTTAAGCAAGACGCAGGTGTGGGCCAATGGGTGGATGTGATGGTGCGGGTCTCTGGTCCCACCGTGCCGGTATTAAGTAGCGTATTTGCGTGGGATTGGGAGGTAGAGACTGGACTCCGCGACTTGCCGTCATCGCCAGAGTGTTTGCTGATTGAAGATCACCAACACGCCAATCACGCGGTGCAGGCCATCCCGTCTGGACCTGGCTTGCCAGAAGGGATGATTCAACAAGTGCTGACTCTGGCTATCCATCAAGCAGAGAAGAGTATTGTGATCACCACCCCGTACTTGGTGCCAAGTGAAGGGCTGATGGTGAGCTTACAAACGGCCGCGCAGCGTGGGGTGTCAGTCACGCTGATTATTCCCGAAAAAAATGACTCCTTGATGGTGGAGTGGGCGAGCCGCTCGTTCTTTGAAGATTTAATGTCAGCAGGGATAGAAATCTACCGCTTCGGTGGTGGATTATTGCATACCAAATCCGTGTTGGTCGATGAGCAGTACTGCCTTGTGGGTACGGTTAACCTTGATATGCGCAGTTTATGGCTGAATTTTGAGCTCACGCTGACCGTCGACGATCCCGAGTTTTGTGCGAGCATTAACGCGCTACATCGCCACTATTTGGCACAATCGACCCGCATTAGTGCGGACGCTTGGCAACAAAGGCCGGTCTATCATAAGCCGATCGAGCAGTTCTTTTACATGTTTAGCCCGCTATTATAAGCGCTGCTGAGTCGCCGGGCGATACGCGAGGAGACGTGCGGGCGAATTCATTTACCGTATGCAGTATTATTGAATAAGTATTTGTTGTTGCGTGGGCTGATGCAACAAGAATGTAACCATCTATGATCTTAAGCAATACAAAGCTGGATAGTCCTCCATTCCTTATGGGAAAGCACTATAATAGGGAGTGCCCCAAGTCGAGTGATAGGAGGCTAACATGTCTATCCATTCACGTAGTTACACCTTAAACACCACCCCCGCGCGTCAAGCGCATGTGCGGGTGATCCCCAATGGCAATGTGACGGTGCACATCGCCGACGAGGAGAGCCCCCACCTCGCTGAATTTGATGAAGTGTCGTTTCAGCGCAAAGGCAAAATTACCCAGTTGTTGGCTGAGCACATTGAGCCCGGCAAACATGATAATTGGGCGTTACCTTTGAACCATCGTGATGCCAACGAGCTCGCGACATTGATTGACCAAGCTCAAGAAGAGTTCGAGATATTAATGCGCGATCTAAGCTAATACACGATCGAGCTAATACGCGATACACTAACGCATGACCCACCAGTGCAACAGCTGGTGGGTCTTTTTTATCAGGCCCTGACTAACCTTGGTCTGTTGCGGCTTTCATTTCTCTCACAAACTGCGTGAGCGCATGAAGCATCGTGGGCACATCATGTTGATGCTGCTCGATGATTTTCACCACCGCAGAGCCAGAGATGGCGCCTGCCGCCCCGGCGCTAATTGCCGCTTTGACTTGCTCAGGGGTTGAGATGCCAAAGCCAAGCAGCGGGCGCGGTGCCTCATGATGATGCAAGGTGCCGAGTAGGTGTTCAACCGGTGCCCCTGCTTTAGCCTCTGCCCCTGTGACGCCGGCGCGCGATACCAGATAGGTATAGCCACGACCCAGCTCCGCCACTTGGGCTAAGGTTGCATCGTCTGCGTTAGGTGGGGCGATAAAAATTGGATCAATACCCTGCGCCAAGGCTTGTTCACGAAATGGTGCAGATTCAGCAATCGGCACATCTGCTACCAGTACCGAATCGATACCCACTTCCGCACACCGGCGGTAAAAAGCGTCAACACCGCGTGCATAGACTAGGTTAGCGTACATCAGCAGCCCAATCGGCACGTGAGGGTGTTTTTCGCGTATCGCTGCCAACATGTCGAAACAGCTATCAGGTGTGGTGCCTGCCGATCTTGCTCTGATAGTGGCATCCTGAATAGTGGGGCCATCGGCCAATGGATCGGAAAAAGGCATGCCAAGCTCCAGCGCATCGGCGCCGCCTTCAACCAATGCATCGACCACGGCGAGTGACTGTTCTGGGCTTGGATCCCCCAAGGTGACAAAAGGAACAAAGGCACCCTGTTGTTTGGCATCCAGGTTTGCAAACATCGCTTGATATCGAGTTGATGGTGCCGTCATTACAGCTCTCCTTTGCCTTCTAAAATGTCATACACAGTAAAGATATCTTTATCACCACGTCCGGATAGATTGACCACTAAAAGCTGTTCTTTTTCAGGATCAGCGGCAATCATTTTTTGTGCCTGAGCAATGGCGTGGGCAGATTCTAACGCGGGAATAATGCCTTCGTTCCGCGCAAGAGCTTGAAACGCTTCCAAGGCTTCATCGTCGGTGATGGCCGGATATTCGGCACGACCAATGGCGTTAAGGTGCGCATGCTGTGGTCCCACGGACGGGAAATCCAATCCGGCTGATACTGAATACGACTCCTCGACTTGGCCATATTCATCTTGCATCAATGGGGATTTCATGCCGAAGAAAATACCGGGCTTGCCGTGCTTTAAGGGCGCGCCGTGTTGATCGGTATCGAGTCCTTTGCCCGCCGGCTCAACACCAATTAAACGCACATCTTTGTCATCGATAAAGTCAGCAAACATGCCAATCGCGTTTGAGCCGCCACCCACACAGGCAATCACCGCATCCGGCAAGCGACCTTCTACCTGCTGAATTTGCGCGCGGGTTTCCTCACCAATAATGCGTTGAAACTCGCGCACAATGGTCGGGAAGGGGTGCGGGCCCGCCGCAGTGCCGAGCAAATAGTGGGCGGTATCATAGTTGGCTGACCAGTCGCGCATTGCTTCGTTACATGCATCTTTTAACGTCGCAGAGCCTGCATGTACTGGGATCACAGTGGCACCCATCAGCTTCATTCGAAACACATTAGGACTTTGACGCTCAACGTCTTTGGCCCCCATATAGATGCGACACTTTAGCCCCAATAGCGCACATGCCAGCGCGGTCGCCACACCGTGTTGGCCGGCTCCGGTTTCGGCAATGATCTCTGATTTGCCCATACGCTGGGCAAGCATCGCTTGACCCAGTACTTGGTTGGTTTTGTGCGCCCCGCCGTGTAGCAAGTCTTCACGCTTGAGATACAGCTTGGTGTTCGTCCCCTTGGTGAGGTTGCGGCAAAGCGTCAACGCGGTGGGTCGTCCAGCATACTCTTGCAGCAGGCGGATAAAGTCGTCTTTAAAGTTAGGGTCGTCTTGGGCATCAATAAACGCCTGTTCGAGCTGATCAAGCGCAGGCACCAGAATTTGGGGCACGTACTGACCACCAAATTCGCCAAAATACGGGTTAAGCTTGCTCATAATTATCCTTTTACGTCTTTAACTGGGGGCCGAGATACGTTGACTGTCTTGGTGACATCTGTTCTCTCAGCCAAATCAACTATCTCGAAAAATCAATAGCGGCGAAGGGCGCGGAACGCCGTGTTTAACTTGTTGGCATCTTTCACCCCAGGCGCATGCTCGACACCGGAGTTAAAATCCAGCCCAAGGCACCCTTGTTCGGCCGCTTTGGCCGCATTCTCGGGGGTGAGCCCGCCGGCAATCATGACTTTGTCTTTGGCAGTTTTAGGGATCAGGTGCCAATCAAAGGTTTTACCCGTGCCGCCAGATTGTTGGCCGACTCGGCTGTCGATAAGGTGACGGTCCGCATTCACGCCGTCTAAAGCCGGTGCGACATCAGAGACACCGTGCGCTTTCCAAATTTCACAGTGCTCAGGGAGCTTCTCGCGCAGTGCTTGTAGATACGCTGCGTCTTCATCCCCATGCAGTTGCACCGCGTGAAGGCTTAGCTGTTGGGCATAGTCGCCTACGGTGTCCAGTGCATGATTTTGGAACACGCCCACATAGCGCAGCGGCGCACCTTGCTGGACGCGCTCGGCCACGGCGGGAGTCACCGCGCGCGGAGAGTGCTCAACAAAAATGAGTCCACCGTAGACAGCGCCAGCGTTATAGGCGGCGAGGGCATCGTCGGCGGAGGTGAGCCCGCAGACTTTGTTCTCTCCTAAGATCACTTTACGTAGCGCGAGGGTCAGATTGGGCTCTGCCATTAATGCACTGCCAATCAAAAAGCCATCCGCATGGTGGGCAAGATCGCGCACATGACGATGACTATGAATGCCACTTTCTGAAATCACGATCGCTTTTTCGCCCACTTGTGGTGCTAAGCGTTTGGTGCGATCGCGATCGATACTTAAATCGCGCAAATTACGGTTGTTAATCCCAATCACCACCGCCCCTAAGGCATTGGCACGTGCGAGCTCGTCTTCGGTGCTCACTTCAGTAAGCACGCCCAGCTTTAGCGATTCGGCTAAATCGGCCAGCTCGCGGTATTCGGCGTCGTCGAGTACCGATAGCATCAATAAGATCGCATCGGCTTGATAATGACGTGCGAGGTAAACCTGATACGGGTCGATAATAAAATCTTTACAAAGCACAGGCGCATCGACTTGTGCGCGCACGATCGGTAAGAAGTCAAAACTGCCCTGAAAGTGGTCCTCGTCCGTCAGGACTGAAATGGCCGCGGCAAAGGGTTGGTAAGCACGGGCGATACTGGCTGGATCGAAGTCTTCTCGGATCAGGCCTTTTGAAGGTGAGGCTTTTTTGCACTCCAAGATAAACTGTGACCCCGGCGCGGCCAGTGCAGCACGAAAATCGCGATCACTGAGCGTCAGTTGGTCGATAAAGCTATCCAGCGGCTGAGCACTTTTGCGCGCGGCTACCCAGCGTTTTTTGTCATCGACAATGCGGCCTAAAATGGTGTCGTTGAGGGCTGAGGTGGTCATACTGCGCTCCTTTGTGCTAACGCTTGCATGATGGTGTAAGGCTTGCCCGACGCCATCACGTCCAAGGCCTGTTGTGTGTTTGCTTTCAAGTCTTCTTGTCCGAATAAGCGTAGCAATAGTGCCACATTGACAGCCACCGCCGCTTGCTGGGCGTCTGTGCCTTTACCTTGCAAAATCGCGCTGATCATCGCGCGGTTTTGCTCCGGTGTGCCCCCAGCAATGCTGTCCAGCGGGTATTCGGATACACCAAAGTCGCTGGGGGTTAAGGTGTATTGCTCAATGTGGGTCGGGGTGATTTCTGCCACCGTTGTGGGGCCGTGAATAGCCACTTCATCCAGACCGTCACCATGAACCACGGCCGCGCGCGTCATATTGAGGTTTTGCATGGTTTGTGCAATCGGCGCAACTAGGGCTTGGTCGTACACGCCCATCAGCTCAATGCTAGGTTTCGCCGGATTAATTAACGGCCCAAGCAGATTAAAGATAGTGCGGGTTTTCATCGCTTGGCGCACGGGCATCGCATGTCGCACGCCGGTATGATATTGCGGTGCGAACAAAAAGCAGACGCCCAGATTATCCAAGGCCTCGCGGGCGTGGTCGGCAGGCATCGCCAAATCAATGCCAAAGGCGGCGAGTAAATCCGACGAGCCCGATTTGCTCGACACCCCGCGGTTACCGTGTTTGGCCACTTTCACGCCACAGGCGGCGGCGACAAAGGCGGCCGTGGTTGAAATATTAATGGTGTTCGCGCCATCGCCTCCGGTGCCAACGATATCGGCAAACGGATAACTAGGGCGGGGGAACGGCTCGGCGTTGTCAGTCAGTGCTTTTGCCGCGCCCGCGATTTCTTCAGGCGTTTCCCCTTTAATCTTCAATGCGGTTAACGCAGCCGCTAATCGTGCTGGCTCGAGCTCGCCCTGAATGATCGCACTAAACAGCTGCTCGCTCTGCGCTTGGCTGAGTGACTGTTGTTGGTAAAGCGTCTCTAGTAGTTGATCCATCACTGTACTTAACCTCGGTATTTGTCTGTTCGAGCTCCGTGCTTATCTGGCACGTGTTGTTGTTAGCGCTGATGTTCTTGTTAGCGATAATAATAGCCACTGGCCCAATCGATGGTGTGGGTGAGCAGGGCGGCGCCTTGTGCGGTCAAAATAGATTCTGGGTGGAATTGATAACCGACCACGTAGTCGGTATTGCTTACCACGGCCATCACTTTTTGCGCGTCGCCATCCAAGGTCGTGGCGATGACATCCAAGCTGGCCGGCACCTCAGTCGCCACCAGCGAGTGGTAACGGGCCACGGTGAGTGGGGATGCCAATGGGCCAAATACCGCATGTTGCTGGTGGTGCATGGCTGAGGCTTTGCCGTGCATGATGGTGCCAGCTCCGGCGACTGTGCCTCCGTAGGCTTCGACGATCGCTTGCTGACCCAGGCAAATCCCCAGCATCGGCACTTGGCCGCGTAGCTTCTCAATCAACGCGGGCATACAGCCGGCATCGGAAGGCGCACCTGGGCCGGGCGAAAGCACCAGTAGCGGCTGGGGCAGGGTACGAATATGACGAACAATCGCCTCGGCCTCTAAATGATTGCGAAACACCGTGACTGGGTAACCAAGTGCGCGAAATTGATCCACCAAGTTGTAGGTAAAGGAGTCCATGTTATCGAGCAGCACGATGTCCATTGGCGGGGTACTCATGATTGGCCTCCTTGGTGGGCGGTTTGAATCGCATGGATCACCGCTTGAGCTTTGCCGCGGGTTTCGTCCGCTTCGGCTTGTGGGTCAGAATCAAACACCACGCCCGCGCCGGCTTGCACGGTGGCAAGGCCGTTTTCAACGTAGGCAGAGCGGATCACAATGCAGGTATCCATCTCGCCTGATCCGGTAAAATAGCCCACGGCGCCACCATAACTGCCACGACGGCACTGTTCGGTGTCACGGATGAGCTGCATCGCCCGAAGTTTAGGTGCACCGGTGAGCGTGCCCATATTCATACAGGCTTGGTACGCATGCAGCGCGTCTAAATCGGGTTTCAGCTGACCCACAACCCGAGAAACTAAGTGCATCACATGGCTGTAGCGGTCGACTTTGAGCAAGTCGGCGACATGGCGGCTACCGGGTGTGCTAATTCGCGCAACATCGTTGCGGGCCAAATCGACCAGCATCATGTGCTCGGCGTTTTCTTTTTCATCATTGCGCAGCTCAAGCTCAATGCGGCTATCCAAGTCGTGGTCAATGTCGCCTTGGGCGGTCTTTCCGCGTCGGCGTGTGCCCGCGATGGGATAAATCTCAACCTGATTAGTCGCTTGAGTGTATTTGAGGGCGCTTTCTGGCGAGGCGCCAAACAAGCTAAATTGGCTATCACGCAGATAAAACATATACGGGCTAGGGTTGCCGCGCTTCAGCGCCCGATAAGCATTGAGCGGTGACGGACACGCGAGGGTAAAGCGGCGCGATGGCACCACTTGAAACACATCACCGGCAATCACGTGCTTTTTCAACGCGTCAACCTGCTGACAAAAGTCTGAATCAGAGACAGAAACCGCGACGTTGTGATCAGTGACCACGGGCGCTTCTGGAAGCGGCGCAGGCGATAAGCAGGCTTCTTTGATGCTTTGCAAACGACGCGATAAATCCACATAGTGGGCGCGGGCGTTATCACCCCCAAATAAGGTGCCTTGTAAGCGCGCTTGACGATGCTGGTGGTCAATCACCAGCAAGCTCTCTGCAACATAAAAAAGGTAGTCGGGGCAGTGCTCGGTGCCCTCCACCGCTGGCAGGGTTTCAGTGCTGGCCACCAAATCATAGGCAAAAAGGCCACCGACAAAGAGCGCATCGTCAGGTTGGTTATTCAACGCAACACTTTGTTTGATAACACGCAGGGCATCAAACACCGACGCTTGGCGCAGACGGGCGTCTTCATCCATTAGCGCACCATTGTCGTTGGGATGGCGGAACGTCAACGTTAGGGCGGGGAAGTCGCCATCGTTGGCCTGTGCAACCTCACAGGCGAGGGCTTTCAGCGCTGCGCTCTGGGCGATGCTCTCCAGCAAATGACTGCCATTATGAGCAAGCGCTTGTAAGGTGACGCGCTGCCCGCGGCATTCAATGCGCACGGCGGCATCGATCAGCATCAGGCTTTTAAGGTTGCGTTTGGAGTCAATCTCTGCCGACTCCAACAGCATGCTATAAGGCTTATCTTGGCACACGGCGGCATACAACTCGGTTGGGTCGGCCACATAAGGCACCGAGAGTTGGAGCGTATCAAGCTCGCCATGTTGGGGATCATGAGTGTTCACAGCTTTCTCCCTGCCGCTTGCACAAAGGGGGTAAGTTCTTGCATTAGCTGCGCGAACATATCGCCGGTTAAGGCTTGGTGACCGTCTGACAGTGCTTCGCTTGGGTTTAAGTGGCTCTCCACAATGATGCCATCCGCGCCCACGGCCGCTGCGGCGCGTGATAGTGGCGTCACCAGCTCTCGCACGCCGGTACCATGGCTTGGGTCGACCAACACTGGCAAATGGCTGCGCTGCTTCATCAAGGCCACGGCATTCAAATCCAAGGTGTTACGTGTGGCGGTTTCGTAAGTGCGAATACCGCGTTCACATAAAATCACATTGGGGTTACCCGCATCGACAATATATTCCGCTGCCAGCAAACACTCTTCGATAGTGGCGGAAAGCCCACGTTTTAACAAGACAGGTTTGCCAGTTTCGCCTACCGCTTTGAGTAAGCCATAGTTTTGCATATTACGTGCGCCAATTTGCAAGCAATCAATGTACTCGCATACCGCGTCGACTTGGCTAATTTCCATCACTTCTGACACGGTTGGCATGCCAGTCAGCTCACTGGCTTGTTTGAGTAGCTTTAGTCCCTCAACCCCCATGCCTTGGAAATCATAAGGGCTGGTGCGTGGTTTAAAGGCGCCGCCCCGTAATACACGTGCACCATGGGTTTTAACGCGGTCCGCCACGGATAGCAATTGAGACTCCGACTCCACCGAGCAGGGGCCTGCCATGACCACGAAGTGTTGACCGCCTACAGGTACATTGCCGATATGCACCACGCTGTCGTGCGGCTGCACATCACGGCTCACGCGTTTGTACTTGGTTAAAATCGGTTTGACTTCCTCAACCAGCGGGTTGGCCTCAAAATGACACTGTTGCAACACACGTTCATCACCCAGTGCGCCCAATACAATGCGTTCCACTCCCGGCATATAGAGCGGCTTTAACCCGCATTGCTCGATTTCATTGAGGAGGGCTTTGGCATCCTGCTCGGTAGCTTGGGGCTTAAGTACAATAATCATCAAATATCCTTATCAATTATGGTTGCCGGTTACCGCGGCTGAATGCGTGGTGGCACGATAACGCGTGATGGCAAAACTGAGAGACAAAAACGCCCGCATCAGTGGCGGGCGTTGTGAATAAGGTAGCTGTTTATACAGCGTGTCACACCGCCCGTGAGGAGCCGTGCCACCAAATAAGTGCAACAGAGGTCATGGATGTCGCTAACACACTCACGGCCTGTGTGGCAGTGGGTGTAGTGTGAATCGAATGTGATCTAAACGCGGCGTTGAAATACATGCTGCGAGACTCCGTTGTGACTGTTACCCTTAGCGCCATATTGCTCCCCGAAACTGAGAAGTGGTGCGCGTTAACTTGTGTACTAGTAAACTGATATTTTGCTTCTGTGTCAACGGGGAAATCGAAAAGAATGCAGAAAAAGTGCGGAGTAAGCACACGATAATAAACAACAAAGATATTCACCGTGCTCGCCGAGCGCTGATTAACTTGGCGCATTCGCATCGACTGAACCCGCATGGCGCATACCTAGACTCGGGCTGATAAGACACCAACTGACAGTGCCAAGGTGCGAGCACATTAAGGAAACCCGATACACCATGATCATTGATTTACATAGCCATACCACAGCCTCCGACGGCCGCCTATCACCAAAAGATTTGGTGCAGCGCGCCGTCGAGCGTCGCGTGGGCTTGTTGGCGATTACCGACCACGACACCATCGCTGGGCTGGTGGAGGCGCAAGCAGAAATCGACCATCAAAACTTGCCCCTTACTCTGGTCAACGGCATTGAAATTTCGACCTTGTGGCAGAATTTTGATATCCACATTGTAGGGTTAAATGTCGATCCCCAGCACTCGGCATTAACCGCATTAATTGCCGAACAAGCTGAGCGACGCCAACAACGTGCTGAGCTGATTGCTGAGCGGTTAGCGCGCTCGCATTACACAGGGGCGCTCGCGGGTGCGCGTGAACTGGCTGGCGATGCACCGCTCACCCGTGCCCATTTCGCGCGCTGGTTGGTTGAACAAGGTCACGCGAAAACCATGCAAGCCTGTTTTAAGCGCTTTTTAACTCGAGGGAACACCGGCTATGCACCACCGAACTGGTGTTCGATTGCAGATGCGGTTGCGGCGATCCATGAGGCCGGCGGGCAGGCGGTGCTTGCTCATCCGGGTAGATACAAGCTCAAAGCCAAATGGCTGAAGCGATTACTGGCGGCGTTTTCTGACGCCAATGGCGATGCTATCGAAGTCGCTCTTCCTCAGCAGTCGCAACAAGAGCGGCGTTTGCTGGCCGATTACGCGCGGGATTACGGCTTGTTGGCCTCGCTGGGATCGGATTTTCATTATCCTTCTCCGTGGACAGAGCTAGGCCGCAATTTATGGCTACCCAAAGACAGTCAGCCGGTTTGGCATGACTGGACATGGTTAGACGCGGCTGAACAAAAATGGCAATCAGTAAATCAACTAGATAGCGACAAGCCAGACGCGTTACAATAAACAAATACGTTATATTGATAGCGATAAGGATTATCCGGCGCGCAGACCATTCACGCTGGATTTGCGGTGCGCATCCCGATGGGGTCAAGCTACAGCAGGAGGAAACATGAGTCAGTTTTTTTATGTCCACCCAGAGAACCCGCAAGCGCGGCTGATCAAACAAGCGGTGGAAATTGTCCGAAACGGTGGGGTGATCATTTATCCGACCGATTCGGGCTATGCGCTTGGCTGTCAGCTTGAGAACAAACAAGCGTTAGAGCGTATTTGCCGTATTCGTGATCTCGATAAAGATCATAACTTCACCTTACTGTGCCGTGATCTGTCTGAGTTATCACTGTATGCACGGGTCGATAATGTTGCATTTCGCTTGATTCGTAATAACACACCTGGCGCATATACGTTTATTTTCAAAGCGACCAAAGAAGTGCCAAAACGGTTGATGAATCCAAAACGGAAAACTATTGGCATTCGTGTTCCAGACAACCAAATCGCCCTGGATTTGCTCGAGGCGCTGGGTGAGCCGCTAATGTCGACCTCACTGATTCTGCCCGGTAATGATTTCACCGAATCCGATCCTGAAGCGATTCGCGATCAGCTAGAGCACAGTGTGGATTTGATTATGCACGGTGGTGTACTAGGTGAGCACCCCACCACAGTGGTCGATTTCAGCGAAGGCTTGCCTGAAATTCGCCGTCATGGCAGCGGTGATCCCGCCCCGTTTGATTAATATCGGACGACGGGTGAACCAACGCACAGTGTCGCGCGTAATTACCCATGCAATGTTCTTGTTCTGATGTTGCGTCAACCACAGGTTGACCTTCCATTCCCGCCCAGCCGCCTTGCTGGGCGTTTTTTGTCCAGGTGTTTTGCGATTGACTCAGCCACAACAGCTGATACGGCGTGAAACTGTTTCTCTACTCCCTAGGTTCTTGGTATCATGCACGGCTGGCTAACTTATTATCGTTAGCTCTTATGCCAACCGAGACAGTGATGACGCCTGTGAAGGCGACAGTAAGGTAAGAAAACATGAGCGAAAAATTACAGAAGGTGCTAGCGCGTGCTGGCGTAGGTTCACGCCGCGAGATGGAAGGCTACATCCAAGCCGGTCGGGTGAGTGTCAATGGTGCTGTTGCCAAACTAGGTGACCGCCTTGATGACCCTAGTGCGTTGGTACGTGTTGATGGTCACGCGGTGCAGCTTAATGCGCCTTCTGAGTCTGTGTGTCGCGTTCTTGCATACAATAAACCAGAGGGTGAGTTGTGTACGCGAAGCGACCCAGAAGGGCGTCGTACTGTATTCGACCGCTTACCTAAATTGAAAGATGCGCGTTGGGTTGCGGTCGGTCGCCTGGATGCCAACACCTCAGGCTTAATGCTGTTCACTACCGACGGTGAATTAGCGAATCGCTTGATGCACCCAAGTCGCCAAGTGCAACGTGAGTACATGGTACGTGTGTTTGGTGACGTGAACGAAGATATGGTGAAAAACCTCGTTCATGGCGTTGAGCTAGAAGATGGCGTGGCACGCTTTGAAGACGTCGTTTATGCGGGCGGCGAGGGGATGAATCACACCTTCTATGTGGTGATTACCGAAGGGCGTAACCGTGAAGTGCGTCGTTTGTGGGAAACCCAAGGTGTGACGGTAAGCCGTTTGAAGCGTGTGCGCTACGGCGATATCTATCTTGAAAAAGATCTGCCGCGTGGCGGCTGGCGCGAGATGGACCTTAAAGAGGTCAATTACCTGCGCGAAATGGTAGAGATGAAGCCAGAATCGCAAACGGTGATCACGCCAGAAGATCAAAAGCGTAAAAAATCGCGCCAGAAGATCCGCCGTGCAGTACGTCGCTACGAGGAGCGTATCGACAGTAATGATAAGCCGAAGAAAACACGCCAGGCTCGTCGGGGCAACGCACCTGCAGCAGGGCCGAAAGGCGGAAGCCCGAAAAAGGGCAATCAGCGTTCGGGCGCGCCACGTGGTAAAGGTAAACCCAGAACGCGGAAGTAAGTCTGCGTGATGTTCGCTAAAGCCCGGCCATGTGCCGGGTTTTTGTTTTTGTATGACGGTCTATGTCGTCGCGATCTTTATTATTGATAGCAGCCATCTCATGCTTCTAATTGGTTCGCCGATCGCAAGCTAGTGGTGATAATGATTATTGTTTGTGTTAGTTTTGGGTTTATTTATAAACTTGTCGACAAACGGATGTGATGACAACGGCATTAGCACCAGAGCAAACCGCACGCTTTGATCGCATAGAGCGGGTTTTAGACTTTATTCACTCAAACCTTGATCAACCACTTTCTGTTAGTGAGTTGGCCGCCCACAGCTGCTGGTCTCGCTGGCAGTTACAGCGCGTTTTCTCGGAGCAAACTGGCGTGAGTGTGGCGCACTATGTACGTGAACTGAGGCTTAGTTATGCCGCTAAACAGTTGCTCACTCGGCCCGATAGAGTGATTGATATCGCGCTGTCGTTTGGGTTTACCTCAGAGGCAAATTTTTCCCGCGCATTTCGTCAACAGTTTGGGGTAAGCCCTCGGACCTATCGTCGCCGAGGGGTGATGGATGGCATCCGAACGCCACTGCATATCACCACACTGGCAACCCCAAAACCCTCGTGGCTGTCAGTGCATATTCAAACGCGATCATCGATCACGCTGGTGGGGCAGACTTCGCCGATATTAGGCTTGTTCGCACCTCATCCCAATTTTATGGACGTGGTGCCTAAGCTGTGGCGTGATGCGCATGAGGCTGGGTTTATTGACGCCAGCCAGCCAAGTATTGGTGCGATTGATGTAGCCAGTGCTGATACGCTTCAAACGCCGTTACCGTATTTAGCGGGTCAACAAGGCGACACCTTATCAGCGACTTCTTTTACTCAATGGACGGTGCCTGAGTCGACCTATGCGGTGATTACGCATTTAGGGCCAGTGAGCGAGCTACCTAATACTTTGCATACCTTTATTTATCATTGGCTGCCAGCCTCAGGCTATCGGTGCACTGACGGGATTGAGCTTGAAGTTTATCCGTCGGGCTATCAACCACAGCGTGACACTGCAGAAATGACGTATTGGATCCCGCTCGAGTGTCGCCATCATGCACCAAAATGAACAGTATTCATTTTGTGCCTCTTTAAAATGCGAATGATTACGTTTTACGTTCTATTTGCATTGAGAGGAAAAACATCATGGATATGGGTTGTGCACGCATGCAGCAGGTTGGCGGGTGGCGACTGTCCCCGTTAGCAATGGCGGTCATGGGGTGCCTGATGGTGCCATCAGCTTATGCCAAGTCGCAACACGCCGAGATGGAAACCATAGAAGTCTTGGGCGATACCTACCGAAACACCGCCACTAAAACAGTACTGGCACCAGAAGAAACACCTCAAGCGGTCACTGTCATCGACCGAGAGGCCATCGAACAGAGCCAAGCTAGTTCATTGAGTGAAGTGGTGCGCTATACGCCGGGTGTAAATACTGAACTGCGGGGTGGGGCCGTCACGCGTCTCGATCTCTTTAACATTCGTGGTTTCATTAACTACCAAAACTTTTTTGATGGCCTCGCGGTTCCCTACAATACTTGGAATTTACAGCCACAGATTGATCCGATTGCGATTGAACAGGTGGAAGTGTTTAAAGGGCCGACGTCGGTGTTATACGGGAATATTCCACCGGGTGGGATGGTGAATATGATCGCCAAAACGCCGCAACAAGAAACGGCACACCGCGTGGCAATGAGCACTGACTCTGATGCCCTGCGTGAAGTATCTGTTGACAGTACCGGTGCGATTTCTGACACTCCATTGGCGTACCGGATGGTGGCGCTGGCACGACAAAAAGATGGTCAAGCGGGCGATTCAGAAGAAGAGCGCTATGTCGTCGCTCCATCGTTAGATTGGCGGGTGTCGCCAGATACGTTGGTGAACGTTAACCTTTATTACCAAGCGGATCCAGCGGCGGGCATTTATACCTCATTGCCGGCCAAAGGCTCGGTATTGCACAGTGACCAAGGCAGCCTCTCTAGCGACAGTTTTTCCGGGGACAACAACTGGAACACCTATGATCGTGAGTTTCTGATGCTGGGTTATAAGGTGCAACACCAGCTCTCATCAAATTGGTCGTTGCTGCACTCAGCACGCTACACAGATGCTGATTTGCTGCAAAAAAATATGTACATCGATACACGGTTAGTGAATGACGACAACTATCGTCAAAATACGTTTGATGGCCGCCACTATCCGCGAAACGCTTACCTGACCAATGAAACAATGGCGGCTTGGGTGGTCGATACACAGCTTTCTGGTGATTTGAGCTGGGGAGCGGCACAGCACTACACCTTATTCGGCGTTGATTATCAAGATATGTCTTCAGACGTTGATTATGACGACACGTTGGCGAATGTGGTGCCGGATATTGATATTTTTGACCCCGACAACAACCAGGTTGATCCTGATTCTCTGGATTTTGTCTACCAAGATAAGCATGACATCTCGGTAACGCAGACCGGCCTCTATGCCCAAGATCAGATCCTGTGGAACCAATGGGTGTTGCTCGCAGGGGCTCGTTACGACGAGTACGAGTTAAAAGATGACCAGCACACACTGTATGCGGGTTCACCGAGTACGTCAGAGAAAAACATTCGCCATTATAATCTGGCATTTCGCGCCGGTGCGATGTATCAGTTTGATAACGGTATTTCTCCTTATCTGAGTTACTCAGAAAGCTTTGAGCCAACGGATATGGATAATCGCGGTAATGTGTTTGACCCATCCACCGGCAAACAATGGGAAACCGGCCTCAAGTACTTGTCGCTAGACGGTAGTACGGGCGTCAACGTGGCGTTGTTCGAGCTTAAAAAGCAAGATGCGCTGGTGAACGATCCCAATGACTCGTATGCAAAAATCCAAACCGGTGAAATTCGCTCTCGTGGCATAGAGGTCGAATTTAATCATGCACTTAGTTTAGAGACGGATGTGGCCTTAACTTATGGCTATATTGACATGGAGATCACGGATGACCCTAACCTAGAGGGCAAGACCCCAGTTTGGGTGCCAGAGCAGACTGCCAGTGCGTGGCTGAATCACCAGATCAGTGCGGGTACACGCGTGAGTGTGGGCACACGTTATGTGGGTGAGTCACAGGGTAACGCAACCAATACCTTTACGGTGCCCGACTATACCGTGTTTGATACAGCGGTGAGTTACGATCTCTCGCAAGCATCATCGTCGCTATCAGGCGCAAAACTGTCCCTATCTGCAACAAACTTGTTCGATAAAACCACTTACAGCTGTTTTGATGAATTGAACTGTTGGTATGGTGATGAGCGAAATGTCAAGGCAACACTCAGCGTTGACTTTTAACCCACCATCTAGCAAAGCGCCCCCAGTGCTGGGGGCGCTTTTGCTTAACGTTTTGGCTGCGCATCAATGCACTGACCATGCTCCTTGATGCCCTCTGGCGCCATGAGGTACAGATAGAGCGGCATAATATCCAATGGTGTTTTCAGTGTTTCTGGATCTTCCCCTGGGAAAGCGCTCGCGCGCATGCTGGTGCGGGTACCACCCGGGTTGATCGCGTTGACACGTACTTTGGTATCAGACATTTCATCTGCCAGCACTTGCATCATGCCTTCGGTCGCGAACTTAGAAATCGCATAGCTGCCCCAATAAGCACGCCCTTGGTGGCCGACAGTCGATGTGGTAAACACCACGCGGGCATCGTCAGACTTTTTCAATAATGGCAACAGGGCTTGCGTCATCAGCATGGTGGCTTTGACATTCACCTGCATCACATCGTCATGTGACTTTTCATCAATTTGATCGAATGGGCTAAGCACACCGAGAAGGCCAGCGTTGTGCAACACGCCGTCTAAGCGCCCGAACTGCTGCTCAATCGTATCTGCCATATCCAAATAATGCTGACGCGTGGCACCCAGCATATCTAATGGGATAATCGCAGGTTGCGGTGCGTCCATTGCTTCAATTTCATCGTATACTGCTTCAAGTTTTTTCACGGTGCGGCCGAGAAGGATGACAGTGGCCCCTTTCTCTGCATAGCTAAGTGCGGCTTGGCGGCCAATGCCAGCGCCTGCACCGGTCACCAAAATCACACGCCCTTCAAGCGCGTTTGAGCTTACTTGGTAGTCCACGATATAAATCCTTATTTATTGTTAAACGTAGATTATTGTAAGGTTGCAGATAAAGTGTGACAACCAAGTGCGTGATGTACGGTTAACGGCATTGCCAACGTAGCGATAAAAAAGAGGATACAACATTGGATTTCATTGCGGATTATGGGCTTTTTCTGGCCAAAGTCGTCACTTTCTTATTAGCGGCATTTGTGTTGGTCGCTTTAGTGCGCGCCGCGAGCGACAAAGGGGGGCAAAAAGGTAGCCTGAAGCTCACTGACTTGACTGAGCGGTTTAAAAACTATCGTCAATCGCTAGAGCAGCATTTGTACAATGACTCGGCGTTAAAAGCGCGAGAGAAAGACGAGAAAAAAGCCAAGAAAAAGGAAGAAAAGGCGCAAAAAGCCGCAGCCAAAAAGCAGAGCGAATCATCGGCTCAACGAGATCCACAACTGTTCGTGATCCACTTTAAAGGCAGCATTGATGCCCGCGAAGTGGAGGCGTTACGCGAAGAGGTGACGGCGATTTTGTCGGTAGCAACCGAACAGGACGAAGTCTTGGTCAACGTCGAGAGTGGTGGCGGTATGGTGCATGGCTACGGCCTAGCGGCGTCTCAGCTGGCACGCTTCCGTCAAGCAGGCGTGCCCTTAACCGTGGCGGTCGATAAAGTAGCGGCAAGCGGTGGGTATATGATGGCATGCGTCGCGGATAAGTTGATTGCAGCGCCGTTTGCGATCATTGGCTCGATTGGGGTGATTGCCCAGCTGCCCAACTTTAACAAGCTGCTCAAGAAAAACGATATCGAGTTTGAGCAGCTGACCGCCGGCGAGTTTAAGCGCACGCTAACCATGTTTGGTGAAAACACTGATAAAGCACGCGAGAAGTTCAAAACGGAGCTGGAAGAAACCCATGGTCTGTTCAAAGCGTTTATCAGCGAATACCGCCCGTCTCTTAATGTCGATAAGGTTGCCACCGGTGAACACTGGTTTGGTAACCAAGCATTGGATCTGGGATTGATTGACCAGGTCTGTACCAGCGACGAGTATTTGTTCCAGGCGGCGAATAACGAGCGAAAAGTGCTGTCGGTGTCTTACCATCAGCGTAAAAACATTGCTGAAAAGCTTGCTGGCGCATCCGCGGAGGTGGCCGATCGTGTGCTGCTAAAATGGATCAGTCGTGGGCAGCGCCCGCTCGTATAGCCCTCAGCCTCCCAGCACGCGCACGGCGTGATACTGGGAGGCCGGTGTTTACGCACAGTGCGCTAAGCAAATACGTACAATAATTAGCTCAATACCAATAATAATGTGAGCCAAGCCAAAAATTACCGCATCCATTTAGCTATTTTACGTGTGGCAATGGTAATGATTAGCGCGTTTTTTACCGGAAAGTGGCATCAAGAAGCATAGATACATCCCTCTCACAATTGATTAACAATTGCGGAAGGGACGAGCAATCAGCGTGTTTTGCTGCGAATTTAGTTGATATTCGGCTAGACTCGCTCAATATTGTAAACAGAAAGCGGCACTCCAGCATGGGAGTGAAACGCAACGAATTTTCGACAGTTTTAGCGCAAAGGGCGTCAATTAGGTCATTATGGGCAAATCTCTCGTCATCGTGGAGTCCCCAGCAAAGGCGAAAACGATCAACAAATATCTCGGCAAAGACTTCGTGGTGAAGTCGAGTGTCGGGCATGTTCGTGACTTGCCAACTGGAGCGACGCAAGGCGGTAAAAAGGCCGCACCTGTGTCCACGAAAGGGCTCAGCGCCGAAGAAAAAGCGCGAATTAAAAAAGAAAAAGAACAGAAGGCGCTCATCAACAAGATGGGCGTTGATCCTTACAATGGTTGGCAAGCGAAATACCAAGTGTTGCCCGGTAAGGAAAAAGTCGTCGCCGAGCTTAAGTCACTGGCTGAGAAAGCCGACAACGTTTATCTCGCAACGGATTTGGACCGCGAAGGGGAGGCCATTGCTTGGCACCTGCGCGAACTGATTGGCGGTGATAACGACCGCTTCAAACGCGTGGTCTTTAATGAGATCACTAAAAATGCGATCACACAGGCGTTTGAAGCACCGGGTGACGTCAATATCGACGGTGTCAATGCGCAGCAAGCGCGGCGGTTCCTCGACCGTGTGGTGGGCTTTATGGTTTCACCGCTGCTGTGGAAAAAAGTGGCGCGAGGCTTATCGGCCGGTCGTGTGCAGTCGGTCGCGGTCAAGCTGCTTGTTGAACGTGAGCATCAGATAAAAGCCTTTATTCCCGAAGAATTTTGGGATGTGCACGCCGATACGCTCACGCCGAAAGAGCAAGCACTGCGTTTGCTCGTGGCGCAGCAAAACGGTAAGGCGTTTAAGCCGAAGAACAAAGAAGAGGCAATGGCGGCGGTGTCGGCGCTTGAGCGCGCCAGCTTTGAGGTGCGTGATCGCGAAGATCGCCCGTCAACCAGCAAACCATCAGCGCCTTATATCACCTCAACTTTGCAACAGGCGGCAAGTACGCGCCTGGGCTTTGGGGTGAAGAAAACCATGATGCTGGCCCAGCGTCTTTATGAAGCCGGTTATATCACTTACATGCGTACCGACTCGACCAACCTCAGTAAAGAGGCGGTCGAGGCAGCGCGTGGTCACATTGCCAGCGAATACGGTGAGAAATACTTACCTGAGTCGGCCAACGTCTATGGGGCAAAAGCCAACGCGCAAGAAGCGCACGAGGCAATTCGTCCGTCAGATGTCAGTGTAAATGCCGATGATTTGCAGGGGATGGATCCCGATGCGCATCGCCTGTACGACTTGATCTGGCGTCAGTTTGTGGCCTGCCAAATGGTACCGGCAAAATATGACTCGACTACCTTGACGGTCGATGCGAGCGATTACACCTTAAAAGCGAAAGGACGTACGCTGCGTTTTGACGGTTGGACTCGGGTACAGCGACCTTCTGGGAAAAACGAAGATCAAACGTTGCCAGCGGTCGAGGTGGGTGAGTCACTGACACTCGATAAGCTTGATCCCAAGCAGCACTTTACCAAGCCACCGGCCCGTTATACCGAAGCGGCTTTGGTCAAAGAGTTAGAGAAAGCGGGGATTGGTCGTCCGTCTACCTATGCCTCTATCATTTCCACCATTCAAGACCGTGGATATGTGCGAGTCGAAAATCGTCGCTTCTATGCTGAAAAAATGGGCGAGATTGTCACAGACCGTCTCAACCAAAGCTTTGCCGATTTAATGGACTACGACTTCACTGCTCGCATGGAAGCGTCGCTCGATAAAATCGCTGAAGGTCAAGCCGACTGGAAAGCGGTGCTTGACGATTTCTTTGCTGACTTTACCGCTGAGCTAGAGCAAGCGGAGCAGGATGAAGACGAAGGCGGAATGAAGCCCAACTACATGGTAATGACAGATATCGACTGTCCAACCTGTGGACGTAAAATGGGGATTCGTACCGCATCGACTGGGGTGTTCCTCGGGTGTTCGGGCTACGCATTACCACCGAAAGAGCGATGCAAAACCACCATCAATTTGATGGATGAAGATGGCATCGTCAATGTGCTCGAAGAGGACGTTGAAACCGCAGATCTCCGGGCGATGAAGCGTTGCCCGATTTGTGAAACGGCAATGGACTCTTACCTCATTGATCAGCATCGCAAGCTGCATGTGTGTGGTAATAACCCGAGCTGTGAAGGTTATGTAGTTGAAAAAGGTGAGTTTAAGCCGAAAGGCTATGATGGGCCTGTGGTGGAGTGCGACAAATGTGGTTACGACATGGTGCTGAAAAATGGCCGGTTCGGTAAATACATGGGTTGCACTAACGAGGAATGTAAAAACACGCGTAAGATCCTCAAAAATGGTGACGTGGCGCCACCGAAAGAGGATCCGGTGCACTTCCCAGAGCTGCCATGTGAAAACTCGGACGCCTACTTTGTGCTGCGAGATGGTGCTTCTGGCCTGTTCATGGCCGCGAGTAATTTCCCGAAATCTCGTGAAACGCGTGCACCGCTGGTGGAAGAGCTTCACCGCTTTAAAGACCGCATTTCGGACAAGTTTAAATACCTTGCCGATGCCCCGCAGGAAGATCCCGATGGGCGTCCTACTGTGGTTCGTTTTGCACGTAAAACAAAAGAGAATTACGTGCGCAGCGAGGAAGACGGTAAACCTACAGGCTGGTCAGCCTTCTTTGTTGATGGCCAGTGGGAAGTCACTGATAAGCGCAAGAAGAAAGCCAAAGCCTAATCGGTATACCCGCCAACGACTAAACCCGCCACCAAGGCGGGTTTGTTGTTTTAGGACAAGCTCGCTCTTGCTTGATCCGCACCAATATCTCCTCGACAACAGTTGTTAGAATCTCGCCTTTGTCTTTTATCGCTGAGGCGTCATGGAGCTGCACCAACTCGTCAATACACTTGGCCAAGATTTAAAACACCGCTATGGCGAACGCGTCCATAAACTCACTTTGCATGGGGGTTTTAGCTGCCCAAACCGCGATGGCACGCTCGGGCGAGGAGGCTGTACCTTTTGCAATGTCGCATCGTTTTCCGATGAAACCGCGCAGCACCAATCCGTTAGTGATCAATTGCGCCTACGCGCCAAAGAAGTAGACCGAGCACGTCGTTATCTGGCGTATTTTCAAGCCTACACCAGTACATATGATGAAGTAGAGCGATTAAAGGCCCTGTACGAGCAAGCATTAGCGCGTGAAAACATGGTCGGGCTGTGTGTCGGTACACGGCCAGATTGTGTGCCTGACCAGGTGTTAACGCTGTTGGCGGACTATCGTCAACAAGGGTTTGAAGTCTGGCTAGAGCTTGGTTTGCAAACGGGGCATGATAAGACGTTGAAGCGCATTAATCGCGGCCATGATGTGGCGGTGTACGAGCGAATCACCCGACAAGCTCGTGCGCTCGGTATCAAAGTATGCACGCATTTGATTGTTGGCTTGCCTGGTGAGGGTATCACCGACCATCAAACAACGATTGACCGTGTCGTGAACACAGGCACCGATGGCATCAAATTGCATCCTTTGCATATTGTAGAGGGCAGTACCATGGCGAAAGCGTGGCGGGCGGGACGTCAAAGCGACATCACGTTAGACGCCTACGTTGACAGTGCCACGATGATGATCCAGCGAACGCCCCCTGACGTGGTGTATCATCGCGTGTCTGCGAACGCGCGCCCACCAACGTTACTGGCCCCTTCATGGTGCGAAAATCGCTGGCTAGCGATGACGGCCATTGCTAACCAGCTGGACAAACATGGCGCACAAGGCGCTGCGCTCGGAACTGCTTTTATTGCGCGTTAGGCTTTGACTGTGATGAGGAAACGCCGGGAGTGAGCCGGCGCAGCAGCTGTCCAATATCTTGCAACATCAGATATAAACACGGTACCAAGAACAGCGTCAGCAAGGTGGCAAACATCACCGCAAAGCCAAGTGCGACGGCCATCGGGATCACAAATCTTGCTTGCAGGCTGGTTTCAAACATGATGGGTAACACGCCCGCAAAGGTGGTGATAGACGTCAGTGTGATCGCCCGAAAACGGGCACAGCCTGCGTCGATCACTGCTTTTTTGATCGCAACCCCCGCGTGACGCGCTCGATTAATATAGTCAGTCATCACCAGCGCATCGTTGACCACCACGCCTGCTGCGGCAATCAAACCAAAGGTCGACATCATACTTAAATCGATATCAAACCAATAATGTCCCCAAATAGCGCCCGTTAAGCTAAAAGGGATCACCGACATGATAATCAGCGGTTGCGTATAGCTTTTTAAGGGCACGGCTAATAACGCATAGACTACAATCATCCCGGCGACAAAGAACAGCTTTTGTTCATCTTGCTGTGCCTGCTGCTCTTCAATTGAGCCACTGAGTTCACTGGTAACATCCGGATAATCGGCTAAAACTTCAGGGATCACCGATTGTTGAATGGTCTCAACCACTTGATTGGGTTCGACTAACTCTTCATCAATTGCCCCATAGACATAAACCGTTCTAAATCCTGCTTCGCGGCGCAGGCTACTCACCCCAGGTTGCTGTTCAAGTTTAACCACATCGCCTAACATAACTTGTTGACCGGTTGGGGTGGTGATCACCGCGTAACGTAGTGATGAAAAGGCCTCCCGGGTTAACTTGGGGTAGCGAACCATGACTTTTATCTCTTCACCGTCACGGATTAGGCGTTGTGCTTCGCCCCCGTAAAAACTTCCACCGACTTGCTGGGCAATGGTGGTGAGATCCAACCCCAAATCATGAGCGACCGGGGTGAGGGAGATCAATACTTCCTGACTACCTGAATCGATTGACGAGGAGATATCAAAAAGGCCAGCTTGTTGATTCAGGCGAGACATCAAGGCGCGACCTGCTGCGTTAAGTGTGTCAATGTCAGGGCCAAATAATAGAAAACCGAACTCATCACCTTGTTCTCCACCATTCACGTCATCTTGAATGGTGAGTTTTTTAACCCCTGGGATCTCCGGCATCGCCTCGCGCCAGCGCCGAGATAGCTCGAAGGTGGTAAAGGGGCGCAAGGTGTCATCGACTAAGGGGATCACCAGCTGTCCAGATGTTCGTCCTTCGTTAAACACCAGGGTGTCTTGCACCATGGCTTGCCCTGTTGCTTCCTCTGTCTTTGCATCGACGTGATAAACCATGTCTTCAATGGCTTTAAGCGCAGCAATGGTTTGCTCACTGGACGCATTGTTGTTCATCTCCAGCCGAATATTGGGAAAATCATGCGGGACTTTGGGCGTGGGGACCATACGCACATGACTGGCGACCACCAATGAAATACTGATAGCTAATAAGGCACCAAATAATGCGAAAGCCGACCAGCGCCAATGTACCGCGAAAGTGACGGCGCGGCGGTATGGTCCATTCACAAAACGATGAAATTGCCGATTAAAGCGCTGTCGGAAGCTATTTGGTTTGGGCGCGGAAAAGTGGGTATGCGCCAAGTGAGCGGGCAAAATAAGCTTCGACTCTACCAAGCTAAAGATAAGGCACAAGATGACGATTGACGCGATGCCAAAGAAAAAAGCGCGTTCAGGGCCGCTCGACATAATAAAGGGAGCAAACACTGCAATGGTGGTCAGTACCCCAAAAGTGGCAGGGGTGGCAACACGCTGCGCGCCTGCGACAACGTTTTGAATGCCGCCGCCTTTGTGTTCCACTTCGGTATAGACACTTTCACCGATAACGATCGCGTCATCGACGACGATCCCCAGCACCATAATAAACGCAAACAGTGAGACGATATTGATGCTGACCCCAATCACTGGCATTAGCATGACGGCACCAAGAAAACAGACAGGCAAACCGATAAGCACCCAGAGCGCAAGTTTGAAGCGCAAGAATAATGTGAGTAGCAAAGCGACCAGTACAGCACCTTGTAATAAGTTTTTCAGCATCATATCAAGGCGCGCGTTGAGGTAGTGTGTCATGTCTACCACCGATTTGAGCGCGAGCCCGGCGGGCAATGCTGCGTTTTTGTTTTGTATGTAACCTTTGACTGCATCAGCGACAGTGACCATGTTTTCGCTCGCTGTGGCGTTCACTGAGAGAAAAATTGCGTTTTTCCCTGAGTATTTAAAATAGCGTTCGCCCTCCGTAAACCCATCTTTAATCGTGGCAATATCCTGCAGCAACAGCTGACTGCCGTTGGGGCCAATTTTGATTGGGATCTGGCGAAATTCATCACCGCGGTAGCGTTGATTCTCGACACGAATCGCAATCATTCCGCTATCGGTGCGCACTTCACCGGCAGAGAAGTTGGCGGAATAGCGGGCAATGGCATCACTCACCTGGTTAAGCGTGAGGTTATACTTGCGCAGAATGCGTGGTGCCACCTCGATGGCAATTTCGTAGGTGGGGGCACTGAGCTCCACCAAGGTGACGTCTTTAAGCTGGAGGAGTTCGTCTTCAATATCCTGTGCCGCGCGCTTAAGCTCAGTCAGTGGCTTATTGCCCACCACCGCCATTTGAATAACGGGTTGGCGAAACTCCACTTGCGCCACGTTCAGCGGCTCCATCGATGCTGGGAGGTTAGAGAGGGCGTCGACTTCTTGTTTGACCCTATCAAGCACTTGGTTAAGATCTTCGCCAACATCGACTTCGATTTCTACTTGGCCAAAGCCACGCCGCGCGGTTGAAACCACTGATTCAATGCCCGTGACATCTTTAATGGCCTCTTCGACTTTAACCAGAATACTTTCTTCGACCTCTTGTGGAGATGCCCCCGGATAGTCCGCTGTGATATGGATATAGTTGATCTCGATGTTAGGGAACATCTGGCGTTGAATGAAAAAATAACTGGCCACCCCCATAACCAGAACAAACACCATGATCAGGTTCGCGGCGACAGGGTTGTGGGCGAAGTAGGCAATGATCCCGCGCGAGTGTGCGTCAGTGTTACTCATCGTCGCCCTCCGTTGATACCTCGGATGACAGCCGTACTGTCATGCCTGGCTCTGGGAACTCTGGCGGTGTCGTAACGACTTGGTCATTCGGTGTCAGCCCCTGATCGGCGTAGATATATTGACCTTCGGTTCTTACGACACGCAGAGTGCGAGGGGAGAGTTTTCCGGCTTGATCAACCACCCACACTTGACGGTTATTGATTATAGACTGAGGCAGTTTGAATACGCGCTCTAACGTCTTTCCTTTGAAGGTTGCTTCGACATAGCTGCCAAAAGGAAGAGCTGGCTGAGCCGATTGAATGCCATATGGGTCGTCAAGGCGCACTACCACTCGCATCATTCGCGTACTTTGCTCGACGATGCCTAGATCGCGCACAAGCTTTGCCTGGCGTTGAATCGGTTCGCTGCCGTTGCGAACTAAGTGCACATCAGTACCTGGCAATGGCTTGGGGAGAAAAAGGCTATCGAAGCCAGCGATTGGGAGATGGATCTCCGCAGCTTCAACGCTGTTAAGCGTGCCTACATGCGTCCCGGCGCTGATGTATTGGCCGGTACCGATGTCGCGTGACACCACAAGTGCATCGTAAGGGGCAGTCACTTGGCAGTTGTCTAAGTCGCGTTGTGCGCGTTTTAACGCTGCTTGCGCTGATTTTACCCGGGCTTTTGCACTGAGTACTTGTGGCTTGCGTAAGTAGAGATCGGTGACTTGTGAGGGAGGAAGGCTTTTTGCCTGACGTTTTGCCACCGCTGCCTGGGCTTGTTCTTCAATTAGCGCTGCTTTGGCGCTGGCCAGATCGGCCTCGGCAGTTAACACTGCGGCTTGATAGTTATCTGGCTCAATGGAAAGCAGCACCTCGCCACGCTTAACAATGCCACCTGCAACGAAGTTTGGATGCCACGTAACCACTTCACCCGACACTTGGGCAGAAAGCTGTGTGGTTTCTAACGGGGTAACTTCGCCGTGGGCCCGCAAGAGCACTTGGTGTTGTGTGGGCTGCACAACGCGTGTTTCAACAATCGGCGGTGGTGGTGCCGCGTCACCTTGTTGGGGGGCGGACTTTGTTGCCGCGATGGCGGTATAGCCGAGGTAGCCAAGACCGAGAATTATAAGGGGTAAAAACCAACGTAGTCCTTTCATTAATGCCGGGATCCTTTTTCGCCATAGCGTGGTGATATGTTGCGCTTTAGGGTGAGCTTAACGCTTCATTGACTAATTTATCACGCGAATTTGTGGATTGAATGACAGGTCAACCTAACTTTTGATGCGCATCAGTTTTTCCACAGGGGTCAGTACGGCTTGATATGCAACAGCGATCGTTGGACGACGGCGCATCAACGTCTAAGTGCCAAGACGAGGTTTTGTCACGGATGAGTACCGAGAAGTAAATCCAGTCGTAATCGTAGTTATTTTTCATAATAAAATTACATGCCCCCTCGATGTTATGCGTCTTTTTGCCGTTTTTAACGATAATAAAACCTTTTTTATGTAAAAAAATACCTTCCCTTATCCATTTTTCTCTCGTTAATTTCGTAATAAAAATAAGTTGGACGGTTTTTGTCGTTTTTGACGTGATTTTATATCCATGTTTTATGATATTTATTCCATATTGTTTGCATGAAGTGCTTGTCTGCGGGTACGGTGACTTTTGGTTTTTTTATTTAAGTTGTTGTTTATAATGCTTTTTTGTTTTTTGCTGGATAAGATCTATGTCATAAAACGGTCAAAAACATGCTCTAGTTCATATTATTCGCATTAAAAATTAAGCCGTGATTGATATTTTTCTTTGCGTAATTAGTCTGAAGGTGTGGCTACACGAAATGTGTAAGCAGCGGGGGAAAGCTGAAATATGTTTCTTAGCTTTCAAATCGGTTTTGCACTCGACAAAACTTAATAAATCAACGAGGCAAAACCCGTATCTTGCAGATAGCAGGAGTCTTTCATGAATAAGATTTTTAAGCGTTCGCTTATTAGTGCAGTGGTTGCATTAGGATCAACTGGTGCAATGGCCGCCGACCACGAAGGTGTGGTTGGTGTTTTGACTGACTACAATGTCGACCTTTATGGTGTTGCGGCTATTTCAGCCTTCAACCAAGAAGATGGTAACGGCTACGACTATGAGAATGAATCTCGCGTCGGGGTTCGAGCCGGTAAGGCGTTTAATGAAGATGTCTATATCTTCATGCAAATCGAATCAGGGTATGTCGGTGAAGATGGCACAGGCGCAACATTAGGTAATCGTGATACTTTCATTGGTATGAGAGGGGATTGGGGGCAAGTGCGTTTTGGTCGTATGTTGACGCCAATGTACGAGGTCGTTGATTGGCCCTATTCGAACCCTGGGTTAGGCCGCGTTTTTGACTGGGGGGCGGACACCAAGTCGCATTATGATCGTAAGGGCGATATTGCCCGTTATGACTCGCCAGACTTTGATGGTTTTAGTTTCGATGTCTCGGTTGGACGCGGTGATAAAGATCGCAAAGGGTCAAACCACTTTGGGGCTGCGGTGCATTATACAGTGGCAGAAGCCTTTACGCTGCACGGCGGTTACGAGTACAACTCTAATTATGAGACTGATATTGATAATTATGAGGGTGATATTGATACTAAGGCCTATTTAGCCGGTATTGAGGTACCCCTTCCAGGGGGCTTTAAGATTTCAGCGGCCTATAAATACAATGACGGCGTATATAAAGTTGGTGATTCAGACCCGCTGAAGACCTATAACGGTGTAGAGTCTGAACAAGAGCAAATATCCGTTGTCGGTGATTATTGGAACGGGCCTTGGGGATTCCGTTTGGGTTATGCGGCGAATGGTGATTCGGATCTTGACAACAATGTAGATGTCGATGATAGCGACTCCGTCATTGCTGGTCAGTTGATGTACTCGAAGAATGGTTTCTTACCTTATCTTCGTATTGGCCAGCACGATGCGGGCAATCTAGAGGACAAAAAAGCGTTTGCCCGTTTGGGTATCGAATATAACTTTTAACAGTAACACTTTGCCTTTCTATTCTTTTTTGCCGGCCAGGATGGCCGGTTTTTTTAAATTCCTGTAAGGGGGCTGTATGAAAGCAACTTTCCGTCTTGTGATCGCATCGAGTTGTCTACTTATTGTCGGTTGTACTAGCTTTGATTCGTCGAGCCAATTTGATGATGTTGCGAGTTCAGTGAAAGAGCGTCGCCACTATGTGCAGGTGGTGACGAAATCTATCACGCCAGACATTCAGGTCTTGTCTGGGACGAATGTCGTTAAAGCCAGTGCGAATTATGTGGCGAACTATCCCGTTGATAAGTCAGCAGGCCCCGACGTGGCTCCTTCCAGATTGATGACCGAGGTATCGTATTTCAAAAACTATCAAGAGTATGAAAACGTCACCATCAATGGTGAAATGGTGTCGCTTAAAAATACCCAAGTAACCTCAGAGACGTGTACAGAGCATTGTGTGACGACGCAATATGTATCATTTCCATTATCTCCAGATACCGTCGCCAATTGGCCTGAACAACAGGTAACCTACACATTTAGCAGTTCTGGAGGCGGGAATCGGGTGCAATTATCGATTCCGAAAGCTTACTTTCTTGCGGCCTACGATGAGGTTTCGCGAGTATTGGGGCAACAAAGCCAGTCCGTTGTATCCGCTAGTCAGCCAACCTCTGTGAAGGCTAAGGAAGAGAAACCAGAAGCAATGGTAAACTACTGGTATCAGCAAGCGAGTGACGCCGAGCGTCGCGACTTTGCGGATTGGGCGTTTGCGCATCGTGATGGAAGCGGTGTACTGCCGACCACTCAAAGTCAGCCTTTGCAGATGATGGGATATTGGTATCAGCAGGCGACTGCTACCTCGCGGAAAGCCATCCTTACTTGGTTACTAAACCAGTCCTAGCGTATTACCAAGCTTTGAATGTGCTGTGCAATCAAATCACATAAGGTTGCCAGCGCATTTTTATGTGCATGATCGAGTGGGTAAGAGGCATTCAACCGAAAGCAATGGGCAAACTGTGCGTGTGTCGCAAACATATTGCCCGGCGCGATACTGATATGGTGTTTGAGCGCAAGGTGGTAAAGCGCGGTGGTATCACTGCCTTTAGGCAAAGTTATCCATAAAAAATACCCCCCTTGGCTGTTAATGACATTAACGCCTTGCGGTAAATGGGCGATCAGAAACTGATAGGTCTCCTTTTTTCGTTCAGCCAGTGTGCGACGCAGCTGCTTTAGATGGTGTTCATAGTTTCGATTATGAAGATAATGCGCGACGGCAAGTTGAATGGGGACGCTGGTGGTCACTGTGCTCATTAGCTGCAGCTTTTGTAGTTTCTGGGCTTGATCACCGGCTGCCACCCAACCGAGGCGAAAGGCATCGACCAAGGTTTTTGAGAAAGAGGAACAGTGCAACACATGGCCGCTGCGATCGAACGCTTTAGTAGGGTGCGGTTTGTGTTCTCCATCATAGAGTTCGCCATAGACATCGTCTTCGATTAAATACACCTGATAGCGTTTGACGAGTTCGGCAAGGCGTGCTTTTTTCTCGTCTAACAGCGAATATCCCAACGGATTTTGATGATTGCTCATCAGCCAACAAGCGCGGATTGGATGGGTTTGCAAGGCGCGTTCAAGTGCATCGAGATCAATACCTTCTGTAGGATGTGTTCGGATCGCCATCGCTTTGAGTCCCCGGTTTTCAAGGGCTTGTAATGCCCCGTAAAACGCCGGGCTTTCGACTGCGACCCAATCGCCAGGTTGTGTGACCGCGCGTAAGCTTAGGTTAAGCGCATCCAACCCGCCCGCGGTGATCACGATTTCATCGGGAGAAACCTGCATCCCCTGCGCTGCATAGCGTTGGGCAATCAGGTGACGTAGTTGGGTATTACCCGGGGGAAGATTGTCGACCACACTATGAATCGACATAAAGCGCACCGCAGTGGTGAGCGAGCGGTTTACTTGATGGCGAGGGGCAAGCAGGGGATCAACATAGGCATGCCCATAGCTTGCCATGCCCGGCGAGCGGCTGGCTTGCAACACATCGAAAATATAGTCATTGATATCGACAGATTCTGCAGGATGAATCGCACTATCTGGCTTGTTATCGTCGAGTTCGGCATGAGGAGCGACGCGGTAACCTGAGCGGGATTGAGAAACAATCCACCCTTGGCTTTCTAGCAGTTGATAGGCTTGAAGTACCGTCATAACACTCAACCCTGAATAAGCGGCCTGTTTTCTCAGCGAGGGGAGTTTTTCTCCCACATGCCAAATGCCGGCTTGAATTTGTTGTTTGATCTGCTCGCTAAGCTGCTGATACTTCGACATCTTCCTACCATAATCGCCGCTAAGTGAACCAGACTATAACACTGACAATATAAAACTGTTATAGGTTAATCTGAATCGTCTGTATATGGGCACATTAAAAATGAGCTTCTACCATGCGCGTTGGTCTAATTACTGAAGTGGACTTCACGTATGTTTGGTCTTGATGCCTTTATGTTGGCCCGTATTCAATTCGCGTTTACGGTTTCTTTTCACATTATTTTTCCTGCGATTACTATTGGTCTTGCCTGTTATCTTGCGGTGCTTGAGGGGCTATGGCTTAGAACTCGCGAGCAAGAGTACAAAACCCTCTACCTTTTCTGGTCGAAAATTTTTGCGGTCAACTTCGGGATGGGCGTGGTGTCTGGGTTGGTAATGGCATACCAATTTGGCACCAACTGGAGTGGCTTTTCCGAGTTTGCGGGCAGTATTACCGGCCCGCTGCTGACTTATGAGGTACTTACGGCGTTCTTTTTAGAAGCCGGATTTCTTGGTGTGATGCTGTTTGGTTGGCAGCGTGTCGGTGATCGTTTGCACTTTTTCGCCACGTCCATGGTCGCGTTGGGCTCTGTGATCTCTGCCTTTTGGATTTTAGCCTCCAACAGTTGGATGCACACGCCACAAGGGCATGAAGTGGTCAATGGTCAAGTAGTACCTGTAGATTGGTTCGCGGTGGTGTTTAATCCCTCTTTCCCTTATCGCTTAGCGCACATGGTGGTCGCGGCGTTTTTATCCAGTGCCTTATTTGTTGGTGCGTCGGCGGCGTGGCACCTGCTCAAAGGGCAGCGCAGCCCAGCCGTGAAGCGGATGTTTTCGATGTCGATGTGGATGCTGTTGTTCACCGCGCCCATTCAAGCGTTTATTGGTGATTTGCATGGCCTGAACACCTTGGAATATCAACCTGCCAAAATAGCAGCGATGGAAGGGCATTGGGACAACAGTCATGGTGAACCCACGCCGCTTATTTTATTTGGCTTACCGGATATGGAGGCGGAAACCACCCGCTACAAAGTAGAAATTCCCTATTTGGGGAGTCTGATCTTGAAACATAGTTTGACCGAGCAAATCCCAGCGCTAAACGAATTCTCTGCGGAAGACAGACCCAATTCGCCCGTAGTCTTCTGGGCGTTTCGTCTGATGGTGGGCTTAGGGCTATTGATGATCACACTTGGACTAGTGGCGGCGTGGCAGCGCTATAAAGGGCGTCTGTTTGAACACCAAGGGCTGCTCCGTTTTGCTTTCTATATGGGGCCGGCGGGGTTGGTCGCGATTCTAGCTGGCTGGGTAACTACTGAAGTAGGGCGCCAACCTTGGGTCGTGCATGGCCTTTTACGCACCCAAGATGCGGTGTCTGCCCACGGTGACTTGCACATGAGTATTAGCTTGATCAGTTTCTTTGTAGTGTACGGCTTGGTCTTTGGGTTGGGGTACATCTATATGATCCATCAAATTAAATTAGGTCCGGATCAGCATGATGATACACCGCATGAACCGTTAACTGTCTCTGGCCGTGTCTAAGGGGGAAACATGGATTTAGCAATGATTTGGTTTGGCATCATCGTGTTTGCCACTTTAATGTACATCGTGATGGACGGATTTGACTTGGGGATCGGAATCCTGATGCCGTTTATTACTGAGCGCGAAGAGCGCGACTTGATGGTTAACAGTGTCGCGCCGGTATGGGATGGCAATGAAACTTGGTTGGTCCTGGGTGGGGCGGCATTATTTGGTGCTTTCCCCTTGGCATATGCCGTGATTGTCGATGCGTTAGCAATCCCGCTCACTTTGATGTTGGTGGCGCTTATTTTTCGTGGTGTGGCGTTTGAGTTCCGTTTCAAAGCCTTGCCCGGGCATCATGGCTTTTGGGATACCGCTTTTATGGCGGGGTCGATTTTTGCCACCTTTTTCCAAGGGGTGACAGTGGGTGCGGTGATTGAAGGTTTTCCTGTCGAGGGCCGCGCTTTTGCTGGTGGCGGCCTCGATTGGTTGGCACCGTTTCCTCTCTTTTGCGGCATAGGACTGATTATTGCGTACGGTTTACTGGGGGCCACTTGGCTGATCATGAAAACGGAGCATGCGTTGCAAATGCGTATGTACCACTTGAGTCGTCGACTGGTTGTGTTGATGGCGATAAGTATTGCGATAGTCAGTGTCTGGACGCCATTCGCGTATCCGGGGATTGCCGACCGTTGGTTTAGTCTGCCAAATCTGCTCATTCTCTCCCCGGTTCCTTTATTGACCGCTTTTTGTTTGCTCCGTCTCTGGCGCACCCGCCCTGATCACGCTCACCACCGACCATTTATCATGGCGTTGTGTGTCACCTTAGTCGGGTTTATTGGCATGGGCATCAGCATTTGGCCACATATCATTCCACCCAAGATCACAATTTGGCAGGCCGCCTCACCGCAACAAAGCTTGCAATTTATGCTGATTGGCGCGGTGTTTATCATCCCGGTTATTTTGATGTACACCTATTGGAGTTACCGTGTCTTTAGTGGCAAAGTGAATCCGGACGAGGCCTATCACTGATGGCTGATATGACAAAACCGACTTGGCAGCGTTGGCTTTGGTTAATCGCTATCTGGGGAGCCAGTGTAGCGGCATTGGGGGCTGTCTCTTGGCTATTTAAGCTTTTGATGCACGCTGCGGGTTTGCAAAGTTAGCTGCCGTTAACTTTCTATTACGTGGCGAATCAGTGATAAGCTTCTCAAGCTAATGATAAAGCGGTCGGATGTCTTATCACTGAAATAGTACTGACTCGATAGTCCGTTTTATGATACGTGCGAACACTTCTTTCAACTAAAAATAGGGTTACGTATGGAATGGTATTTAAAAGTGCTGCGCAATTATGCCACTTTTTCAGGGCGCGCCCATCGTCGAGAGTATTGGATGTTCTTTCTGATTAACTTTTGCATCTCATTGGCGCTAAACATTGTCGCTGAAGCGACGGGGCTGGTGTTGCTGAGCATTGTGTATTCATTGGCGGTACTACTGGCAACCTTGGCAGTCACATCAAGGCGTTTGCATGACACGGGACGTTCGGCATGGTGGCTGCTAATCGCTTTTATCCCTATTATCGGTATGATCACTTTGCTGGTGTTGTGTGCGTTGGAAGGCGAGCCTGAAAGCAACCCTTACGGTCCCGCTCCGCTGAGTGTGTCGTGAAGTCATACCTAACGCTATTTTAAAAGCCGATGTTATTATCGGCTTTTTGTCCCCTCGGAGCCTAACGTGATAGCGATCGAACCTTACCAACTGATTCCTGCCAGCTTTTCGCCTTGGCGTCCCATTTACTTAGAGATTGCCCAAGCCCTGTCTGATCATATCTCCACACCTCGTATTGAGGTACTGCATTTTGGCTCCACGTCAGCGAAAGTAGGAGGCAAGGGGATTATTGATTTATCCATTCTGTATCGTCCTGGCGAGCGCGATGATACTGTCACTCACCTCTATGCGCTAGGCTTCCAAGATCAGCACAGTAAGCAGCCGTTTCCAGAACACCGCCCTCGCAAAGACGCGTCTGTGACCTATCAAGGTGAGCGATTTTTGATTCATGCTCACGTGATTGAAAAAAACAGTGATGAGCATCATCGCCAAGTGGCATATAAACAATATTTGCTCGATAACCCCGATGTACGCGCCGAGTACGAAGAAAAAAAGCGCTCTATTTTAAAAGCAGGCGTTAACGAGCAAGACAGCTACGTAAAGCATAAAGCGCCGTTTGTGAAAGCGATTCTTAATGACATCAGTGATTGAATATGAATTCAAAGTCCTTTTCTTACGCTTTTCCCTCTCATCACTAGACTTTAGTCGTATGGGGGGATGTCACTCAAGTGCATACGCTATTGTTGGTCTATAGTACTGAAGTATGCACGAGGTATTGAACCTTGAGGCTTTTGCTTTTCCAGAGGGCGAAGAGGGTCCGTGAGTGAGTGACTTACAACAGGGAATACTAGTTGTTGATGATCAGAAAGTGGTTCGGCACACCCTATTTTTATGTCTTCAAAACCTCGGTTTTACAAACGTTTATCAGGCTGAGAACGGTCGCGAAGCGAAAAAACTCCTAAACACTCACTCGATTCAATGCGTATTTTGCGATCTCAATATGCCCATTGAAGATGGGTTTGAGGTGCTTAAATTTCTAGACGCACAAGCCTATCAAGGCGCCATTGTATTAATGAGTGGTGAGGAAGAGGAAGTACTGGCTTCAACCGCCAATTTGGCGCGTCTTTATCAACTGAATATCATTGAATGTGTGGCCAAGCCACTTTCATTTGCAACAGTGAAACGACTGCTGACCGCCAGTGAACGTGTACTAGATATGGAGGCTCACCATGCGCCGCATGCACTGCCACCACTCACCGCCAAGTTATTAAAAGGATACATAGATAAAGGCGGGCTAAGGGCGTTTTTCCAGCCGCAAATTTCTTTGTCCTCAGGTCGCCTTAAGGGGTTTGAGGTGTTGGCACGGTTGTTCAAACCTGACGAGAGCATGGTTTTTCCTGACCTGTTTATCCCCACCGCAGAAAAGCATATCGAAAGCATAACCGATCTGACCAAGCGTGTTATTGAGTGTGCGTACCAAGATATTAATCAATATGGGCAAGATATCGCCACTTTGTCATTTGCCTTTAATATATCCGCCAAAGTGTTGGAGGCCCCTAATTTTCCCCAGTGGTTACAAGCGACAACCGCCAAGTATCAATTGCGTCCTGAACAGATTATCTGTGAGTTAACAGAGACAGCTTTTACCACTGATCAAGCGACCATTGATACCCAAATGCTGCGGTTAAAAATGATGAAATTTAAATTATCCATCGATGATTTTGGCACAGGCTATTCGTCTATTGCCCAGCTGCATTCGATTCCTTTTGATGAGCTGAAAGTGGACAAGCGCTTTGTGCTCGATTGTTTATCGAATACTAAATCTGCGGCTGTGGTTGAACAAAGTATTCAACTCGCCAAAGCAATCGGGGTAAACGTTGTGGCGGAGGGGATTGAGACTCAAGCCGTATGTGACTTTGTTAAGGCACTGGGATGTGACATTGGACAAGGCTACTTGTACGCCAAACCAGAACCACTGAATGTATTTGATTGGCGTACAGCCAGTATTCAGCGTGGGAATCGTGAATGAAGTTTTCTGTGAAGCTACCTATTATTTTGTTGATGCTGGGCGGCTTAATGCTGGCATCCGTTACCGTGGTCTCTTGGAAAGGCCGCGATCTGCTTCAAGAAAGCACATTAACTAACATAGAGCGAGAAGCAGCACTACTGATTCGATTGATTGAAAGGAATCTTTTTGAAAGGTATCACGATGCTCGCGCGTTTCCTCTGTCGCTAGGGGAAATTGAATCAGATAGCCTGAGTAACCAACAAGTAAATGACAATACGGTAAGAAACCTTAACGAGTTAATCGCTAATTATAAAGTTTACCGTCGTATTGCGATTGTGAGTATGGAGGGCGAATTACTGGCGATAAATAACCAAAATACGCATGGTAAATCGCTCCCGCCTCTTGACCTTTCCCAAGCACAAATTATGAACAGTGTTTGGTTCAATGAGATCCTTAACGGCCAAACCCTCGCCCCCGAACAACCGAATAGTACGTATGTCACTGGGCCAGAGCGTTTTATTTTCGGCTCCAATGCCTCTTCCTACGACATGATCTTTGCTTCTGTGATCCGTAATACCGCCAACCGCCCTGTCGGTATTTGGGTCAATGTGGTCGATTTCTCTACCGTTGAGTCCATTGTGGCTGAAAGCTACGACTTACTCGCTAAACGCGGGCTAGTCAGTGCGGAATTAACCCTCTTAGACCGCCAGGGCCGTATTATCGTTGATTATGATCCTGTCGGACAAAATGAATCAACGTATCAAAGGGACTTTCAAGTTCTGGGTAAATTAAACTTGGCGACAAACGGTGTCGAAGGGGCGAGATTAGCCGTTGCTGGATTAACGGGGTCAAACATCTCAACACACTATCGGAAACAAGTGGATCAGGTCACCGGGTTTGCCCATACCGAAGGGGCGTATGATTATCCAGGACTGGGTTGGTCAGCGATGATCCGCGTCGAAGTGGGGGAGGCGCTGCTTGCGCCCAATACCCTGTATAAAAATTCTTTCATCATGACTGCCACACTGCTGTCGTTGATTGTACTGCTTGCCTTCTATGTATCACGGCAAGTTTTTAAACCTTTAGGGCAGCTAAGCACCGCGGTGCGAAAACTGGCGCGGGGCGAGCATAACTTTTCCCTACCACAGCGAGACAGAGGCGATGAAGTGGGGGTCATGGCCAGTGAGCTGCTCAAACTGCGTGATATGGTGAGCGAGCGAGAAAGCTTAATCAGAGAAACGGAAGAGCAGCGCTTTCAGTTAGATATCCAAAGTCGCGCTATTGAAGCGACTGCAACAGGGATCATCGTCTCTGATGTTAGGCTTGCAGATTACCCCATTATTTATGCCAATAAAGCGTTTGAGACCTTAACAGGCTACAGCTCGAAAGAAGTGGTGGGTAAAAACTGTCGCTTTTTGCAGGCCGATGATCGTGATCAGCCCGAGTTTGAACGCCTCCGCTATGCCCTTAAAAACGCCTTATCTTGCTCCGTAGTGGTGCGCAATTATAAAAAAGACGGCACACTTTTTTACAATAGTCTACGCCTCGATCCTATTTTTGATGATGCGGGCTCGTTGACCCATTATATCGGGATGCAGTCGGATATTACGGAGCTTAAGCAGGTAGACGATGAGGCTAAATTTAAACTCGAACAAGAAATACAACGCCGAACCCAAGACTTACAAGAATCCGAAGGGCGTTTGAGGACGGTGTTTGACACCGCACTTGATGGCATGGTGGTGATCGACACCCAAGGCAATATTCTCGAAGTTAACCGTTCATTGGAGCTTATCTTTGGGCGCATTCGTGAAGAGCTGGTGGGAGAAAATGCCTCTATTTTGATGCCAGATAAGTATAAAGCCCATCACGATGGGTTTATAAGTCAATATCAGTTAACAGGGAGTAAAAAGCTGATTGGCACACCACGAAAACTGCAGGGTGTGCATAAATCCGGGCGTGAGTTTCCCATTGAGGTATCCGTTGGCGAAACCTGGTTTGGCGATACGCAGGGATTTGTCGGTGTTATCAAAGATATCACAGTCGAAGAAGACGTTAAGCAGCGAGAGCAACGTCTTCAATATGCGCTAAAAGAAAGAGAAGTCATCTATCGAACTGCTTTTGATCAGGCGGCAGTGGGTATATGTCGTGTTGACCTTGAGGGTAATTTTATTGAGGTCAATGACAGAATGAGCGAGATACTGGGCTATAGCCAAGAGGCGCTGCTACAACTTAGTTACCAGGACATTACTCACCCAGATCATCTTTCAACCAGTCATGCGCAAGTCGCGCAACTCACCATAGGGGAAAGCCGCTCGTTTTCCATGGACAAGCAATATATCACCCAGGGCGGTGAAGCCTTATGGGCCACGGTATCGGTGTCTACTGTGATGGATGAAGACGGCTCGCCTAGGTATTTTATTGCGGCGTTGGAAGATATTAGTCAACGTAAAGCAATAGAGCGTGAATTGCTCTCTGCAAAAAGGGCGCGAGATGAGCTGCTTCGCGGTATGCAGTTAGCCTCTGATGCGGGAGGGATTTGCAATTGGTCAATGGATGTCACTACGGGGGAGCTTAAGTGGGACGATAACATGTATCGTTTGTATGGGATTGCACCTGAAGCGCCGGTAAATTACGAGGTGTGGCAGGCGTGTATTCATCCCGATGACCGTCAAAATGCGATTAAAGAAGTAGAAACGGCACTAAACGATAGCAACGTCTTTAATGCTGAGTTTCGTGTGATCCACCCTAAGACTCAGCGAATCAGTTGGATTAAAGCCGCGGGCAATGTGGTGAAAGATGATCAGTCGGGGCGAGAAATGCTCTTTGGCATCAACCTAGACATTACGCATGATCGACAGACACAAGCCAAGTTAGAGAAGGAATCCGTGATGGCGAGAAATGCCAATGAGGCAAAATCTCGCTTCTTAGCCACCATGAGCCATGAAATTAGAACGCCCATGAATGGTGTGATTGGAATGGTGGATTTACTAAAAGAAACGCCTCTGGAGCCAGAGCAATCTAAAATGGTGTCGACGATTCGAGACTCTTCTTTCTCGTTACTTGAGATAATCAACGATATTCTTGATTTTTCCAAAATCGAATCAGGGCAAATGGAGTTGGACCCGACCGACGTCAATGTACTCGACTTAATTGAGAAAACCTTGGACGCACTATGGGTTAGCGCTGATCAAAAAGGCGTCGAACTCTTTTTCTCACATGACTATGCCACCCCTGACTTTATCTTGGTTGATCCGGTGCGCGTGCGCCAAATTCTTCTTAACTTATTAGGGAACGCCATTAAGTTCACCAGCAAAGAAAAAGAGGGAGGCCATGTCTTTGTCAAAACAGCATATTGTCAAGACAGTGAGATGCTTACGTTGAGCATCCGAGATACTGGCGTTGGCATGACCCACGAACAGATGGATAAACTGTTCAAGCCCTTTACACAGGCGGATAGTTCCACCACGCGGAGATACGGGGGAACGGGTCTAGGACTGAGTATTTCCAAGTCATTTGTCGATATGATGGGTGGGGATATTGAGGTTGAGAGTGAGTTTGGTAAAGGCAGTGAGTTTATAGTCCGAGTACCTGCCCGCAGTAGCGCCAAAACCCATGAAACCAATCGACGTTATCCGTTTTCTGCGTTTTCTTTTGTCTTATTTATCGATCATGAACCGCTTGAGAACACCTGTATAGCATTGCTTGAAAGCTTATACCCCCGTGAGATTCTGGATGCAAAAGTCACGGTGCCAGCTAACTGGGACCCGGATACTATGATTGCGATTACAACAGATGAAAGAATGTTGGAAAGACATCAGGGCGTGCGTTGCCTATTGCTTGGGGATGATTTAGGTGGAAATGACGCCTATAAGTATCCAGGGCCTTATCGGTTAAACCGATATCCCCTTAAACCCAGTGAATTTGTACTGGGCGCTGCAGTGATGTGCGGGCTTGAAAGCCCGGATGTTGATTGGAGTGAAGCGGTAAATGGCGATGCCTTTGCCGATAGCAGTCAAGTGGATGCACAAGCGTGTGGCACCATTTTATGTGCTGAAGATCAGCCAACCAACCAGCTCGTTCTTGCCAAGCAGCTAAAACAGCTTGGTTATCAATTTGAAATGACATCGGATGGCAAAGAGGCACTTGAGAAGTGGTATCAAGGGGAGTATGCAATGCTCTTAACAGACTGTCATATGCCCGAAATGGATGGTTTTGAATTGGCGGCTGAGATAAGACGATTAGAGGCTGAAGAAAATCGCGAGCGTACGTTAATAATTGCCATCACCGCCAATGCACTCGTGGGAGAAGCGGATCACTGCTTGCAATCGGGGATGGATGATTATGTTTCCAAACCTGTTGAGATCCAGACACTTAAACGCGTGTTGGCATTGCGCCTTAGAGGGCGAGCGTTGAGAAAGGGCGAACCCGCAGTGGCTCAGACTAGCGAAGAAGTCTCTCATACGGAACCGCTCATCGATGACCGTCAGCTCGAGAAAGTCATTGGCAGCTCAGACCAGGAAATGAAGTCCGCTATATTGTCTATGTTCTGGGACGGCGTATCGGCAGATGTCAATGCGCTCGAACAGGCGATTGTCGGCGGTGACGATGAAAAAATAAAAGCGATTGCTCATGGGGCAAAAGGCGCATCTGCATCAAGTGGGGCGATGCGCTTGAGCGAGCTGTTCCGAGTCATCGAAAACAGCAGTCACGATCTTGAACAAGTAAGAACTGTGTTTACCGAAATAAGTGCAATGATGACCGCAATTGAAACCGATCTGCGGGAAGAAAAAATCATTCAATGAATGTAAGAGGCGCGATGTGATACATATCAACACGCAAGACCAAATTCCTTTTGAGCACTTTGAAAAAGCGAGTCGCGATACACTCAAATACTTGAATAAAAAGTTTGGCTACGGGACGTGGATGATGACTCGCAAGCATGAAGATCAATGGGTCATCTTACAGGTAGAAGGTAACAAATACGGTATTGATGAATTGACCACTCTCAGGTGGAGCGATTCAATGTGCAGCCGTATGGTGCAGGGCGAAGGGCCGCGTTGGGCGCCTGATGTTGACAATGTCTCCGCGTATGTGAACGCGCCAATTTACCAAGCTGAGACAATTAAGTCTTATATTGGGATACCCGTTTGCTATTCGGATGGTAATTTATTTGGCACTTTGTGCGCGATAGACACAGAACCAGTCGATCGCATCCCGCCTGATGGGTTAGAAACCATCGAGCTTGTCTCTAAATTACTTTCAACGCTATTACAGCTTGAGCTGCAAAACATCGACGTTTCGCGGAAACAAATGAGTTTTTTACCCTCACAATTAAAAGATCATGAAACCGGTTTTCTTAATCGATTAGGTTGGTCTTTATATTTAGAAAAAGAAGAAAGCAATATCCGCTCGGTGGGTACACCCGTGCATGTGGTGGCTATTGATGTTTCTCTGGGCAACCAATCAACGCACTTAAAGGATACGGCAATGACCACCCTGTTTGTGTCCATTCTCAATGGTGTCTTACATGACGGTGGCTATATTGCCCGATTGGGGGAAGATATCTACACCATGCTCTGTGCCAATAAAACCGAGGAGCAAATGGCAGTGATGGTTGAACGTCTTGCCAACGAATTGAGTGAGGCTGAGATCCCTGTCGCTATTGGCTTCAAAAAACACGACTATGGTGATGACTTGGATGTCACTGTGATTGCTGCCATCAAAAGTGTCCGGCAATAACTATGACGTGAAAGCCAGCCACTCCCTAGTTTGTTTGCTCGCTTTTCAACCATCTGAATCAAAAAGAATAACAGGACTATTGACCTCGGGTTAAATTTCATTAAAGGACACCCACGTTCGCAGCACAGTCTGCGGACTATGGTGCTACCACGCATAACTGCGTTGCCCTGGTGGTGGAATTGGTAGACACAAGGGATTTAAAATCCCGTGGGGTGATAGATTCGTAAGTGCATGTTTTACAAGAAAAAATAGACCGTTGTCCAAACTAGTTAACACATGTGACTTCAAAAAGCGGGGATGGTGGAATCGGTAGACACACGAGATTTAAAATCTCGCGGCGTACGCGCTGTGCGGGTTCAAGTCCCGCTCTCCGCACCAATACAGACCTTGAGCTTCGGCTTGAGGTCTTTTTTTGTGTACATGTAGTCACATGTGGTTAAAGATGACTGTCGTTATGTGTGTGACATCTAATGTAAGGGGCTAACGCTCTCACGAGCAGCAACGAGACAACCTAGAGACAGGCAATAGGCATTTCCAACACCTATTTGAATCGCGTTTTCAAATAGCACATCGGGAAGGTCTATATGCCTAAGAAAAAACCAGAGCCAGTATTCACTAAAGATTCACTGAAAGTAGCTTTTGAGCGACCAAATCCAGAAGATTTAGGAATACCACTACATGACGCCCCACGGAGAGCCCGTAGTTATTTATTAGTCAGCGTTATAGGCCTCTTAATGTTGCCTTTTGAACCTACCTCAAACAGCTACGGCAGGGTGGTCTATAAGTCCTGTTTGACAGTTTTAGGCCTATATAAAATTATGAGCCCATCTTATAGACCAAGGTGAAGAGTAAGAAATGGCTGTTATCGCGTATTACCGTGTTTCAACTGACGACCAAACAATCGAGAATCAACGAAGAGAGCTCAATAAGACATACCGTATAGACAAGGAGTTCGCTGATTGTGGAGTGAGCGGGACAGTTAGCGCTGAGAAGAGGCCAGAGTTTAAGAAGCTACTCGACTATGTGCGCGAAGGAGACACGCTTGTGACGGTCGATCTTGATAGATTGGGGCGAGACAGCATTGATGTGCAAAACACCGTGAGAGAGCTTCTGAGAGGCGGTGTGAACGTCATTGTGACAAGGTTAGGGGTAGACCTCAGCACAGACGCAGGAGAGCTTCTGGTGACCATTCTGTCCAAGGTTGCAGAGATGGAAAGAAGGAAGATGCTAGAGCGCTCAAATGCAGGCAGAGAGCGTGCAAAGGCAGAAGGTAAGCATATGGGTCGCCCTCACACTATAAGCAAAGAGCAGGTGCGTGAGCTTCGCTCAAAGGGGTACTCTATTAATGCCACAGCCGAGGCTTTGGGGTGCTCTGTGTCGTCGGTTAAGAGGCTACAAAAGCCATAGATGAAATATCAACCGAATATACATCGCTGAATTCAGATATTTGTGTTGTGCGGGCTGCTTGATTTACGACGTCTAATTGAAGACCCCTAGGGAAAACTTTTAGATATACATTGAGAGAGGTTAACCATTGATAGCCTCGTGGGTAGCCCTCTTCATGGTTCCTTACGTTAGCACTAGGGCATTTACAACGCCTAATTGAAGACCCCTTGGGGAAAACTCTTAGATATACATTAAGAGAGGTTAGCCATTGGTAGCCTCAACGATAGAGCCTTGTTGTCGAGTCTTCACGCCCTCACTAAGACATTTACAACGTCTAATTGAAGAGCCCAAGGAAAAACTCTTAGATATACATTAAGAGCCCTCTGTGACATCACACCACTGCTGCTGTAGTCGTAGCAGATACTAAATAGACCACCAGCACAACACTATCGCACCTTTGCTTACATGGATGAGTAGCTAAGTAGAGCGACTCTGCGTTGACTGTTATTTCACTTAATAGAAGGAGTTATCATTGTGAGCAGCAGTCGAATAGAGTGTGTCTGAGCTGTATGGTCTAGTATGGCCTATGGTCTGTTGCCTTAAGAAAATACGCGAGCGAAGCCAAGAGAGCTTTAGCTGGCCTCGTTGGATCGTTGTTCTGATTTGAATGAGTGAACTACATAGCCATAGGCAGGATTGAAGCTGCTCCTCGCCAAACTCACGGGCAACAGATAGCATGAATAAGGGGTGACAAGAATTAAACTGATTAAAAGCGCGGTCTCTTCGTATTACAGTCGTCTGTGTAAACGCTACAAGACCACTGACGCTGCACAGAGGGTTACGCTCTCACGACACACTGCCGCAATAACTCTTACCATCAGAAACCACTACCTCACTGTACGTATCCATCTATTCCACTCAGGAGCAAGTGACCCACACCCGCTGCTTCAATGCCTATGGTTGGTCTAACCATTAAACATTGGGAAAGGTACTTTAACCTCTCTCTTTAATTCAACGCCGGATTCTTTTTCGAGTATTGCTTTGAACCTTTGGTCTAGGCATGCATTCAGTACTTGTTCATTGTTTTCCATCGTGTTTTCGATATCACATAATTCTGTGGTTGCCATTGTAATCGCAGAGTTCATTAATGCCGGTCTTAGGGGGTGCTTGGGGTATATTTCGCCATGGTTATTTTTATTGAAGAGCTCTACTAAGTCATTTAAAGTATCGCCATGGCGCATTCTGAGATAGTCAACCTTTTCGGAATAAAGACAAACTGCTTCTTCGTGCACAGTGTCTTTAATGGACTCGTCTATCCTCATGATGTAGTGATTCGATTGGCTATTAGTTATCTCGAACAAAAAGCCTCTCTCTATTAGTGTTTTAATGGCGCCATCAAGAGCGAGTGAGTTTAATTGAATATCCATAAGGCTTGCTGCCATTAGTATTTCTTTTTCTCTTTCTGAAAGAGTGTCTTTAACATTCAGATAGTGCTCAATTTTTTCGGACTTTTTGTCTTCCTTTGAAGGTGGTTCGACTAAGCTAGTTTTTATGTTGCTCGTTTTGACGATACAAACCGAAATTAGTGTATGAAAGCCTTTAAATAATAGTAAGCCTAAGAAAAAACCCAAAACCCCAAGCATAAATATGACATATGAAACATGCTCTTCGGGTAATGGTTTCAATAATAAAGTTTTGGTTGCGATAATAAGAGGTGTGAGTATTGCGGACGAGATGGCGACTATGATACGTAAAAGAAAAATCGCACTAGATTCACTAAGTTTTTGAACTGAGCTTATTAAGCACTCCGAAAATTTCACCATTCCACAATCCTATCTAAATATGACGTCTGATTGAAAGCACCAAGGGAAAGCTTGAGATATACTCTCAGTAGAAGCCTTGATTTTAGGTAGCCTAGCGTTATCTTTAACAAGTTATGCCAGGCTGCAGATGAGAGTGTTGCACTTCGCGGTTGAATCCGCGAGACCCTAGCTACCTTTGCTCTCCTTGCTGTCCCAACAGGCACAGGCACAGTTATCCTTCTGTGCCTGTCTTTCTAACACTTGGTCAGGTTGAAGGAAATCGAGAGTTTTCTGACTAGTAATCTCATAGGCCACTATCATCCGTCATTCATCGCGTCTCCATATCCCGCTTCCGCCTGTAGCGAGGCAATCATATTCTTTAACTGCATATTCTCAATGGTCGATAGACTGTTACCCTTACCGTCCATCAAAAACTCTAACTGAGGCTTAGTCATAGGCTTGTTTGCGATAAACATAGCATACAGGCGGTCTACCTCATTGCCATTCACGTCGCTGTCTGCTGGCGACATAAGCTGTTCTGGCTCATTCACCTGTAAACCAGTCAATTCAGCAAACAGCTTCTTGTTCAGTCGATACACATTCACCAGATGACCACCTTTGTCGCTGGTCGAAGAATGCTTTTCAATGATACCGGAGGCGACCAGACGCTTCACATTGGCACTTACGGTCGTAACAGACCAACCTGTATCACGCGCCAAGCGTTTCAGTGATGGGTAGCACACAAAATCGCTGTCAAAATAAATAGATAGCTGCATTAGAAGAAAGCGTTCGTTTGCCTTTAGGTTAAGCGTTTGTGGGGGAATCTGTCCTAGCATCTTGGTCATCTCAAACTGTGTTTCAGGAAATTTGATAGCTTCGCGCTTAGTGTTTTTCATTATAGCGTGCCTAAAGACTGTTGTGTACCTATCAAGAAACACAAGAAGAGTATCACTGGCTACTTGAATGCACAAGCGACTAATAAAAATTACTGTTCTATTTGATTGTTTAATAAACTTAACTAGGCATCCCTATGGTACTTATGTTTCTTGAGACCCCCTTTTAAAACTTTATCTGGCGACCCTACTCAAGCAAGTGGTAACAAACAAATCATTATAAACAAAACATTAAAACAAAGGGCTTACGCCGCTACCGCTCAATTTTTTTCTGTCTCTAAAGTGAAAAAGATAAGTGCAGAGCATCTTGATACTCTTGGGCTGTAATCAAGACATGGAGACCAAAGCAATGCAGCTTTACCTGAACTACCGCAATGGGACGCTATCGATCGATGAAGCACGGCTCTCAGACGAAGAAAGCGACCTCCCCACGATCTTATTCAACTACCAGTACACGCCACACGTCGTGAAGACCATGACGCTTGAAGAAAACTCAGTGCAAGGCTTGAGTGATGTGGTCGGTGATGTGAGCTGGCGCGAAAAGCACAACTTCGATGAAATCTATGACGAAGCCTATAGCTAGCTACTGTTCCAACTCAGGATCCAAGAAGCCCTTGAACGCGACAAGATAGATGAAGATTTTGGTCTCATTGATGGGGAAGTGAACCCATAAGCCTGGTCAGCTCGAACCAGTTTTTAAACTACGGTAAAATTTTGGTTGTCTTAGTGTTTATACAGTCGCTACTATCTGGCATAGTGCACAGGTTTCTCTCACAAACCAGCACACAGGCACGCTCACAGCCTTGGTTAGATCGAGCCATATTGGTCACTAATTGAACACTGGAAGTTCTACTTGAAAAAATCTGAAAGCCCTTTTCCTAAATAATGAATTGGGGCTACCCCCACAACCCCATCTGCACAAACCCTGATAACCAAATAGACATGCATGACATTATCCTTTAATGCATTAGTAATGCTGAGATGAGTGCATATATATCCCTTTAGGCTCTCCTAATGTGTTACACCCTGTGGATTTAGAATCCCTTTTAGTGACAAGTAGAAGCACTCGACCTTTTCCCTGCTGTATTGTACTACCCGGCGAGTACAGTCTCCTGCCGTGGGGGAAACCCACAGCCAGACTCACAGCACCACACAAAGCTACCACATAGACCACGTACATTAAGCAAGGCACAAAGCTACCACATAGACCACGTACATTAAGCAAGGCACAAAGCCACCACATAGACCACACACAGCCGCGCATTAAGCCAAGCCAACCAAGTGCATTAAGACAACCTCACACAGCCGCACAGAGACAGACACACAGCCGCACACTAGGCCAAGCATTACGCCCATATAAGATAGAAACGGTCGGCACCAATATGATTAGTTCAGCTTAGTCAATGTATTTGTACCTATTGGGTGGTCTAATGTGGTCTATATGCTCATTCTTTAACCTGATTGTGCTGGGGAATGAATAATGTTGAACAAAAGGTGCTTTTGTTTCTAGCTTGGTGTAGCGCATATTTAGCGATAGGCTGCTACAGGTTGGGCCGGAGTGTGCTAGTTATAGGGTTTAGGAGGCGTCAAGCCAAATGCTTATGGAGGTCTACAAACCAAGGAAGCATTTATAGTTATGCATAGATGTGTGTTTAAGTGGGCGGGTGTCTGGTTTTTTCAGGTGATAACACTTTGACTTTCCAATTCATCATGGATAAAAGCATGCATGTCAAGCGTGAAAATTGACAGCTAGAAAGGTATCTTTTACATGAGCGTATTGAAATCAGGTATTGACATACATGCCATTGTAATCGATTTTTATTACCGCAAATGGATGCGCATGATATAACTAATACGGAGAAGATAACTGTAGACACCACATGGTATGCTTTAAAGGCAGACCACCTAGTAGATGCGGTGTCTATATTAGAAGGTTGTAAAGCCGAAGGTTTTCCGTGTATTGAAACACACGTGGGAACGTTTATAGGAGTTGAAAAATATGGAGCCATTCCCAAGTGCTGCTTGTCAGGCGTTTAAGAAGCAAATACTAGCCTTTCGCGCCCTTGTTAGCCAAGAGTTTCATCCAGTACAAATGATGATTTTTCTTGATGTTATCAATCAGCCTAAAGGCACTGTGACGGCCTCTTACGTACAGCATGCTTATGGTGTGTCACAGGTTTCAGCATCACGCCACTGTAGAGCATTGACCAAGCGCGTTAACGCTAACCGTGCAGGGCACGACCTCTGTTACTGGCAGCTTGATGATTATGATTTCCGCACCAAGGTACTTGTGCTTACTGAGAAGGGTGAGCAGGTAGCAGAAGAAATGCGCCAGCACTTCACACGCTAACGTCTCTGTTTAGCGACATGGGTTATACAAGGCGGCTACGGTCGCCTTTCTATTAACCTAAAGGAGGACGTAGTGACTATTCAGTACGCATCGAAGGGTATTGATAGGAGTGTCGTTAGAAGGGCTGAGAAAAAGCTAGCAATGGCAGAGCGAGACCCAAAAAGGATGATAAGAAAGCTACGCAAGCAAGGCTCAAAGGTCATTGAGGTGGGCATGAATTACAGGCTCATAGACCACGGCAAGGGCTGGCGGCTTGTTACCCATAGCCAATATAATCGGGAGGTCTGGAAATGAGCGAGGCGGCAAGCAAGCACAAGATCGTAGTTAGGAAGCGCGGCAACTCATACCAAGCTGATTTTAAGGTTGACGGCAAGCGTCGCCAGATAAGCAGGAAGACGGAAGAGGAAGCCAAGCAGGCAGCCTTAGAAGCGTTAGGCGTCAAGGAGAAAGCGCCAGAGAAGACGGGCATCACGCGCTATGAAAACGTAGAGCTGCTAATCAAACAAGGCACAAGCAAAAAGAATACGCTTGAGTATGCCTTTATCCGTGCCTGTAAGCGTAAGTGGAACGACGACCAGAAGGACAGCCAAAAGACACGCAGAATAGCTATGAGGCTGCTTGATTACTTTGGCTGGAAGACTCACCCGAAAGAAATCACATCGTTTGCGGTGGCTGAGTTCTGCGACGAGATGATAGACCAAGGAAAATCAGGCAGCACTATCAATAGGTATCTGAGTTGCCTTAGCGTGATAATGCGAAACGCTGCGGTGGTCGGTGTGATTGACTCATTGCCGTACATCGAGCGAGCCAAGGAAGGAAAGAGGCGCGACCGTTTCTTCACTGAGAAAGAGGAAGCGGCAATGATTGCTTTCATGGAGGACACAGGGCGCTCTGATTTTGCTGACTTCATCAAGTTGGGTATTGATACAGGGTGCCGCACAGGGGAGCTAATCGGTCTTTGCTGGGGCGACGTGGCAGATGATGGCCAAAGTATTCTATTGCGAGACACAAAGAACGGTGAGCAGCGTAGAGTTCCCCTCCTAAAGCGGTCTGCAAAGACACTGAGAAAGCGCAAGGCCACTACAGAGGCCACAGGGCAGCACGACAAGGTGTTTAGCACCATGACACATGATAAGCTGTCTTGGCATTGGCGCATCATGCGCAGGGAGCCGGGCTTTGCAAACGATCCATGCTTTGTGCCTCACGTAATGCGTCACACATGCACAACAAGAATGGCGTCGCGCAATATAACATCAGGCAAAATGATGGAATGGTTAGGCCACAAGTCGCCAGCAATGGTGAAGCGTTATACCCATATGAACATCACGCATCTTCAAGATATTCGCAAGCTGTTGGACACGAAAAAGTGATAGAACAAGATGTATGAATACGAAAACCTAGAGGATAAAGAAAAACGACCCACAATTGCTAAACTTGAAGCAGAGATTGAGCATTTAGAGGTGTCAACTCTGGTTGAGGTCGCAAGATTAATCCTATATGGTTTCTGTGTGGGTTCAGCATCGTTTGCCGCTTACTTATTGTATTTCAAAGGGGGCACAATGTGTCATAAATATTTCCCATATCTCGCTGTTTTCATTGGGTTAGCTTTGGGAGCTTTGACCTCTTTATTGCTTTACTCATTGATGTAAAAGTTTAAAAAGAATGAACACTTAGGGAAGGCTTAGCGGTCTTCCCTTTTTTGCGTCTATTGCCTGTCATACATGTCACAAAGAGTGTCACAAAGAGTGTCACAACCGTCACAAAAGGTGTCACAAGCGCATTATAGTACAGACGGTGTGATATATAATTTATTTTAAGTTTTTGATTTGTAGAGGGTGTGGGTTGTCTATCTTTTCTTACGTGTGACAGCCGTGGATTTAAAATCCCTCGGCGTTCGCGCTGTGCCGGTTCAAGTCCGGCCCGGGGCACCATAGCACTCTCATTACCCTATCTATTGCTTCCATTTTTTATTCGCGCTTCTTCAGTGTCTGTTTTAATATTTTGAAACCTTTCAATCCAATTCCCTTGTGCTAAACAGGGTTGAATTATGGCGAATTTGTATAGAAATTTGGGGTAAATGTGCTGATCTTCTAGATGCTATCCTTCCTTTTACTCAGTGATCTCGCCAAAGCACCATATATTATGTCGTTTGTCATTATTCCGTCATGCTTGTCTAATTTGCTGACTAATATTGATGTGTTGGTTAGTAATGATAATAAAAAGGACGGCGTATGCGTTGGCAAACTCTTTCGATCAGAAAGCGAATTTATATTGTTCTTTCGACTATCTTAGTGCTCAGCACTTTGATTGCGATGGTGCAACAAGCGATGTTGTCGGCAAACAAGCAGCTCGATGATCTCAAAAATATTATATTACCTAGTCAGCTGAGGGGGCTGGCGTTTGAAATTAGTAATGAGCTACAACCCGCGATCACCGGTTCTAACTTTCTTGCCCATCACTCTGGACTGATTGATTGGGTGGATAATGGCGGCGATCTGACCAATCTCGCGCCAATTCATCAAGCGCTGTCGAATGCGAAGACGCGTTTGGGTTCAGACAACGCATTTGCAACGATCGATAGTAGCCAAGGGAAGTATATTTTTACTTATGATGGCGAGCATCGCAGCGCCTCAATGACCACCTATCCGTTCAAAGACTTTTACCCGAATTTTCTGAGTAAGAATCAGCCCTATGAGCTGAACATGAACAAAGATCCCAATGGCAATCAGTATGTGATTTTCATCAACTATCGCAGCGTGCCCGAAAACCCTGCGACGGGTCAGCCGTATGTAGTAGCGGGAGTAGGGTTTAATGTCAGTAGCTTAGTGAATCTGGTACAGGGGTTTCGCATTGGTGAGCAGGGAAGAGCCATGCTTGCCGCGCGCGACGGCAGCGTGCAGGTCGCACCGACAGACTCGGCACTGAATGCGGACAATGCGAGCGCATTTCGTCAAGCGGTCACCAAGGGGACGGATAAACCGGTGATCAGCGAAGTGACCATCGGTGATGAAGCGTTTCTGCTGGGGTCTTATTGGCTCGCAGACTTGGACCGTTTCGTGGTGGTTGAAATCCCCAAAGCACAAATCACAGGGCCCATTCTGAATCAATTCATTCAGTCTTTATTAGTGACCTGAGTGTTTATTGCTATTGCACTCCTTGTCACTCATTGGGTGATCAGTAGTTTGACGCAACCGATAAAAAAGCTTTCCGCCGAGGTCGATGAAATTGCCAGTCGACTCGACTTGAGCCACCAGATAGCAGTGAACGATCAAGCGGAAGTTGGTAGATTGGCAAATAAAATCAATGGTTTGCTGGCGCGTATTCGAGATGCATTGCAAGCGGTAAACCAGACGGTGGACGAGTCACAGTCTGCATTTGGTGTCCTCAAGCAGCAAGCTCATGAGGTGAATCAAGCCGGAATGGTGCAGCAACAGTCGCTACAAACGATCTCTGCCGCGAGCCAAGACATTACTGAAATCACCACCGACGTGACGGATTCGGCTAATCACGCCGGCGAGCTGTCTCAGGCCGGAAATGCGGCGCTTAAAGAAGCGTTAAATGGCATGCATACCAGCCTGCGGCATATTGAGCAACTGGGTGAAAACATGGCCTCGAGTCAGAGCAGTTTGGATGAGTTGAATCACCATATCGAGAATATTCTTCGTGTGCTTGAGGTGATCAGCACCATCTCGGAACAGACCAATTTACTCGCACTAAACGCGGCGATTGAGGCAGCGCGAGCGGGCGAACATGGTCGTGGTTTTGCGGTAGTTGCTGATGAAGTGCGCTCCTTGTCGCAGCGCACCGGTGAGTCGACCAGTGAGATCCAAGAAATTATCAATCAGCTGCGCTCGGCATCAGATAATGTGACTGGGAAAATCAACCAAGTCAGTCAGGATAGCCAGCATAGCCTCGACACTCACCAACAAGCGGTAGAAAATATGCACACCTTGGATAGCCATTTGCAGCAACTGTTTGAACATAATGGGCGGATTGCCGAGGGGGCCAATACGCAAAGCGGCGCGGTGAATGAAATCAATCAGAGCATTGAAGAGCTCGCTCAGCAGGGCACCCGCACTCAAGAGGTGTTTGAGCAAAGTGAACAGGCGGTGAGTGGGTTTGATTTACGCATGAAAGAGCTCACCAAAAAAGTCAGCGCGTTTAAAGGGTTGAATGCGTAATCGCCGCGCGTCCAAGGGCGCTGATAAGCGGTAATTGCGCTTTGTGTCTTTGCCGCGCTCCGGTAGGATAGCGTGAGGAGGGCGGCATGAATCTAACCCAAATTGATGCGTTTTGTGCAGTCGCAGAGACCGGCTCAGTGTCTGAAGCTGCACGTCAGCTGGATGTGAATCGTTCACGATTGAGTATGGCGATTAAAGCGCTAGAACAATCACTTAACGCCGACTTGTTTTATCGCACCGGTAACCGTCTAACCCTATCGGAAATCGGCAAAGCTGTGTACAAAGATTTCGAGAGTATATCGGTCACGGCGGCACGTATTCGTCGTACGTGCGAGCAAGCGAACGCGGGCTTTAATGCCGAAGTGTGGATCGCGCGTGATGATGCGATCCCCGATCAACTTTGGCAGGACTGGGCGCACCAGCTAAACAAGCGCTTTACGGCGACGTCCTTCAACCTGGTGTTAGCGTCGAGCGGTGATCTGGCCAATTTGGTTGAAACGCAACAAGTCGATTTTGCCTTTGGAGTAGACTACGAGCGGATTGACGATCCGCGCATCAACTATCAACCGCTGGGTAAAATTCGCATGATGTCGGTGTGCAACAGTGAGCATCCATTGAGTCGATTGCGTCGAGTCAGTGATGATCAATTGCGTAATGCCATGCAAGCGGTAATGGTCTATCTCAATGAAAAAGACAATCCCGAGCTGCAACCTTTCTCACGCCGCTACATTGGCTTTTCGAGCTTTGAATATATGCTCAATACCATCTTACAAGAAGAAGCGTGGGGCGTGTTGCCTGAGCCGCTGATCCGGCAATACTTACGAGAACAGCGCTTAGCAGTGATCAAACATACCTATGGTTTGACCCAAGAAGACTATTGTCTATTCACCGCCTCAGGGATGGCCGAGCATCCGGGAATCCAATGGCTGAGTGATAGCATTACCAACTATTTGTTTGATTTCTAAATACGCGGCTCGATAAGTGGTTTTTCAATGGGTTGCCATATAGGTTAAGCAAAACTTAACCTAGGTTAAAAAGTTTAAGATTTTCTGAACACCTACCGAGCGCTACAATGCCGTCACTGATTTTTACTGAGCATCATTATGACCGCATACACGCGTTATCTTCCTTTTTCATTGGCTGTGTTAGCCTGTTTAACCCCTTGGGTAAGCTCGCCGATCGCTCTGGTGCTGGGCTTTTTGTTAACCTCCTTGGGCTGGGTACCAAGCGCAATCCCCCTCACCAAAATCACCAAAAAGTTGCTGGCTTATTCGATTGTGGGTCTAGGGTTTGGTATCCCACTGCAAGAGGCGCTCGCCGTGACAGGCGATGGGATAGGGCTGATTATTGCCACCATTGCAGGCACGCTGGTTTTTGGCACATTACTGGCCAAACTTATGGGACTGGATAAAAAGACCGGTCACCTGATTGCCTCAGGCACTGCGATTTGTGGCGGCAGTGCAATCGCAGCTGTCTCGCCCGCTATCAACGCGGATGATAAACAAATTGGTCTCGCGTTAGGCACGGTGTTTGTGTTGAATTCATTGGCGCTGTTTGTGTTTCCTATAGTAGGACATGCGCTGGGGCTAGATCAGCACACGTTTGGAACCTGGGCGGCGATCGCGATTCATGATACGTCATCGGTGGTGGGCGCGGCGTCCGCTTATGGTGAGCAAGCACTAACGACTGCGACTACCCTCAAACTTGCGCGCGCATTATGGATTGTGCCTGTGGCGTTTGTCAGTGCACTCATGTTTCGCAGCCACGCTAAAAAAATCACGATTCCGTACTTTATCGTTTTCTATTGTCTGGCGATTGGTATCAGTGATGCCTTTGTCCAAGCGCAACCTATCTATGAGGTGATTTTCGCCATTTCAAAGCAAGTATTAGTGGTGTGTTTATTCTTAATCGGCTGCAGTATTTCTGTTACCCAGCTACGCACGGCAGGCCCTAAGCCTTTACTGTTTGGTGTTGCGCTGTGGGTGATTATCTCCTGTACATCGCTTGCTTGGCTGCTGCTCGCTGCCTAGTCTCCATCGTTGCCTCAGGTTCACTCATGCGGCGTGTCCTGAGGTAAACGTAATACCGCGACCAACAGAAACGCACTGAGTGCCGCACCAAACTGCCACCATCCTGTGCTGGTTATCGCGAGGAAAAGCTGCAAGCCAATTGCCGCGAGTAACACGCCTTTTCTCATCTTCTTAGTCCATAAAGAATCTAAATTCAGATTTAGTATGCGTAAAAGTTATATACAAGCAAAATGCGATTTAGCGCTATCTCATAACTAAAATTTGTTTAGAACACTCACTGTCAGAAATATTGACAGTTATTTTTGCTTGTAAGCTATTGAAATAATATATATTTTATTGAGCTCTTTACAGAGTGATGAAAATGTCAGCAAGTTCGTGTTTGTAAAGCGGCGCCGTAGCACCAAGAATATGTGCGTGTTTTCTACTTTTGGTGTTTTATGTCTCCTCAAAACGTGATCAATGAAAAGTCAGTATTAGTGTTTTCGGCCCTTCTCGCATTGGGGTTTGCCATCGCCGGCCTTGCCGTTGGATGGATTGCTGGCTCTTTAGTGATTATGTTCGACGGTATCTACTCGTTGATTAGTCTAGTGTTAACTTTGTTGTCACTGGGAGCGTCATGGTATATCCACTCGCGTTACGCGCGGCCGATTACACGTGCGCTGCTGACACCGCTTGTTGTCGCCATCAAAGGCGCTGTGATTATGTTGTTGGTGAGTTATTCTCTTTATGAAGCGGTCTCCTCCTTGGTCGAAGGCGGACGTGCGGTTAACCCGTCATTGGCGGTGCTATTTGGTATTATCAACGTGGTGGGTTGTGGCTACGGATGGTGGATGATTGCACGTAAAAGCCAAGCAGGGCAAAGCCAGTTAGTAGAGGCGGAATCGCGCCAGTGGCAAATGGACACCTTATTAAGTCTGGCGGTCACCTTGGGCTTTCTAGGTGCTTGGTTAGTGGCGCATTCACCTTGGTCGGATTATGCGGTTTATGCAGATCCTATGATGATGGTGTTGATGTCGTTCTACTTTATTAAAGTGCCATTTGTCATGGTGCGTAACGCGTTACAAGAGCTCGCGCCTGTTACTGTGAAGTGGTATCGCACCCGCTCAATGGCGTAATCAGAACACGACGCAACACGGACCTAGCCAAGCAATCCTATATCCGTGCAGGGGTCGATAGATGCTGAGGCGGCGTTTAGCCGCCTTATTTATATCACCTTATGCACTATAACTTTTTTGATTGGATTTCATATCAACCTAGATACTGTGAGCGATTTCAACGTAGTGTGACAGTATACATTTTGTCCTTTATGCTCGTCTGTTGAGGTGTTGACAGCAGAACGTCGCGACGGCGCTTACACTGAAAAGTAACCATGGCGCTGTAGTAGAGAGAGAATGTTGCATATAGAAAAAGCGGAGTTAAATGATCTAGACGCTCTCATTGCGTTATTTGACCAGTACCAGCGTTGGCTTGCGATTCGTCCGCCGCTCAGCCAAACATGGGCGTTTGCTGAGCAACGGTTGCGCGAGCAAGACGCGTGTATACTGACCGCTTCTCGCCAATCCTCCATGGTGGGATTTGTCCACCTAACGCCTTTGTATTCATTGGCGAGGGCGCGTCGTGGCTTAATTATTAACGATTTGTACGTGCAGCCGGATTCACGGCGACGAGGTGTCGCGCGGGCGTTAATCTCTCACGCTCTCAAGGAGGTTCGTGCCCGCCAAGCCGCTTGCTTATTGCTACAAACCCATCAAAGCAATCATGCCGCTCATCATCTTATTGAATCTTTTGGCTTTATTTGCGACGTTAGCCAGTATTATTTTCTGGACGTGACCGATTAACGGGTGACGAAAGGAGTAGCTAATGGCGTACGATTTTGTGGTCGTTGGGGGCGGTATCGCCGGCGTGGCCACCGCTTGGCAGTTGCAACAGCGATATCCAAAAATGTCAGACTATCAGTGCGCCATCCAGCGATTAATCGGCGGAGTATTGTGACTGTCTCGTCCAGATGATTTAATGGTGGGAGGTGAAATATCAAGGATGACAATATGTTACTGCCACCATCTCTTAAAGAAGGCGAGACAATTGGCTTTTTCTCGCCATCATCACCTGCCACCGTATTTGCGCCCCAACGATTTGAACGCGCGGTGGAGTATGTCAAAGCACAAGGCTTTGATCTTAAGGCAGGGGCATTGACAGGGCAATCGGATCACTATCGCTCAGGCTCGATCAAGGCGCGTGCGGAAGAGCTCAATCAACTGATCCGTGATCCGAATGTGCGCTGCATCATGTCGACGATTGGTGGAATGAACAGCAATGCTTTGCTTCCCTACATCGATTATGCTGCTTTGGCTGATGATCCTAAGATTATCGTGGGTTATTCGGACCTCACTGCCTTATTGCTCGGTATCTATGCGAAAACGGGACTCATCACGTTTTATGGGCCAGCCTTAGTGGCGTCTTTAGGGGAGTTCCCGCCATTGGTTGATGAAACCTTTGACGCGTTTCGAGCAGTAACAACTGAGAATGTAACGCTGCCGATGACCTATAAGATGCCTGCCCAGTGGACGGATGTCATGATCGATTGGGGCGAGCAGACAGAGGCAAAACCGACCTATAAGAATGCATGGCAGTTTATGGGTAAAGGTCAGGTAAATGGCCGCATTATCGGTGGCAATCTCAATACGCTGAGTGGGATCTGGGGAACACCTTATATGCCAGCGATTAAGACAGGCGATATTCTGCTGATTGAGGACTCTTTGTTGGATATTGCCACGGTTGAGCGCTCACTCGCACACCTAAAACTGGCTGGGGTGTTTGATACGGTAGGCGCGGTGTTACTTGGTAAACACGAGCTGTTTGATGACAAAGGAACGGGACGTTCAACCTATGACGTTCTTGAAGAAATACTCGATGGGCAGCCGCTCGCTGTGGTTGATGGTTTTGACAGTTGCCATACGCATCCGATGTTAACCATACCTTTGGGGGCTCAAGCCTGTATTGATTTTGATGCCCAGACGGTCTCACTCACGCAACCTTGGTTGGCGGGTGAGCACGCTGGGCAATGAGCTTGGATTAGTAAGCCACACCGATACGTTGGCGACGGTGGGCGCCACTTTCCAGTTCGTCGATCATCGCGATAGCATAGTCAGCAACGCTGATTTTGCTGTCACCATGGTCATCGGTAAGCAAGGTATCCGCGCCAACGCGATAGCGGCCTATTTTGTCGCCCGGGAAAATCTCTGCGGCAGGGCTGATGAACGTCCAATCTAGGGTATGGGCGTGTTCACGGAATACCTTCAAAGCGTCGCCTTGAGCGAGCGCTTCTGCTTTATAAGCGTCAGGGAAGTCGGGCAGGCTAACCAGCTCGACTCCCGGTGAAACTTCTAGCGAGCCAGCACCGCCGACCCAAAGTAAACGTTTGACGTTAGCCCCGGGTAATTCGTCAATTAAGCGCTTAGCGCTGTTTGCCACCATCTCATGGTTGCCTGCAGCGCGCCCGCCCACGGCGGCAATGACTGCATCAGCGTCAGCAACGGCCTGTTGTACAGAGTGATGGTTATTCAGCAAGTCGAATTGACGTACCTCGACATCGTCGCGGGTCACTTTTTCTGGCTGACGAACAAGAGCGATAACCTCATGCCCACGATGAAGCGCTTCTTCGACGATTTGGCTACCGATCCAACCTGTTGCACCAATAATTGCGATTTTCATATTGTCTTCCTCATGCTGTGATTGCTTGGATGGATGTAGCTTATTAGCTTTCATCTATTGGATAAATAACCATAATAGATACAGTTTGTATCAATTAAAGAGACAATATGGATAGGCTAACGGCAATACGTAGTTTTGTAGAAGTGGCGAATTGCAAAAGCTTTACGCGGGCGGCCGAACAACTTGGGCTAACGCGTTTGCAGGTTTCAAGGTATGTGCAAGAGGTCGAGCAATGGCTTGCACAGCGTCTGTTGCATCGGACAACGCGTAAAGTCAGCTTAACGTATGCCGGTGAGCAAGCCTATGGTCATTGCCAGCGTATTTTGGACGAAGCGGCGGCGTTAACGTTGACGACTGGACGATTACAGGGCGCCTTAACCGGTCGTATTCGAGTCGCTGCGCCAATCGGGTTAGCGCAAGGGATTCTTGTTGCGCCAGTAACGCAATTTACCGATGCGCATCCAGAGGTCGTGATTGAAGTGATTGCCTCCGACCAATTTACGCCCTTAGTGGATGAGCGGGTCGATATTGCGCTGCGCTTCACACCTCAGCCGGATGAACATTTAATTGCCCGCAAACTCATGGCCATCGATTCTATAGTGTGTGCATCACCGGCATATATAGCCAGCGCGTCGCAGCCTAATCACCCGAGCGATCTCAGTGATCACCCGTGCTTAATTCATGTCAGCGGTGATCATTGGCAGTTTATTAAAGACAGTCGCCGAGAAGAGATAAGAGTGAGTGGGCCGATTCACGCCAACGACTTAGGCACCTTGGTCAATGCGGCGCGAATGGGAAAAGGGATTGTCCGTGTGCCATGTGATTTAGCCAATCCCTATGTGGAGCAGGGGGAGTTAATACCTTTGCTGACCGGTTATCGCTTACCGCCCAGTGCACTGTGGGCGGTCTATTTATCGCGTAGTTATCAACAGCCTGTCGTGCGCCACTTTATCGATCACCTAGCAAGCTGCTGGCAGCATGATATCCAAGCTCCCATTGATGGGTCAGATACTTGAAAAGCGTGACAACTACAACGCGAGTTTAGTGAGGTAGTGATGGCTTAACGTCAGTGAGCGTGCCAGTGGTTTGGGCAGGCTGTCGATTTCGAGGCTATCAAGCAGGTTTTTCACATGCAGCCCAAGTTCGGTATCACCACTGATGCTGAGTTGGCGCTGGAAAAACAGCGTATCTGGATCGCAATAGTGAGTCGCCATTTTTAAAAACGCTAACCAATCTCCTTCGATACTGGCGTCTTCTTCCCCAGACAAGCGCACCAATAATTGGTTGTCTTCGTTCAGCGACATGAACCAATTCGCGTTGAGATCGCGCAATCCAATGCGAATGGTAAGGCCAGCAAGAAAGTCGAACTCATCCTCTGCCAGCGGCACCGCAAAAGCGGTATTCATGACTTTGGTCAGCACCTGAGCTTGCAGCCCATGTGGCAACTGAGTGATGGCTTTTAGCCCTGGCGTAATCAGAGCTGGCTGAGGCAGTGGCAGGGCAAGGGGTTGTTGGGTGATTGGGTTAACGAGCATTTGGCTTTCCTTTGGTGCCAATGGTTGAATGCCACTAGAGTAGCGATATTGAATGCTCCGCCATTGGATCCGAGTCAAAAATGAGAGGAGTTTTTGTGCCAACAGCGTCATTTATCGCGATTTTTGTCATCATGGATAAGTGAGCTTGATACACATCAACCTCCCATACTAGCAACGCCCTTATCTTAGCCGGACAATCATAAAATGGAATGCAATGTTATGGAGCTCCTTTGTCCGGCGGGCAATATTCCGGCGGTTAAAAAAGCGATCGAACATGGCGCCGATGCGGTGTATGTCGGCTTAAAAGACGATACCAATGCGCGCCATTTTGCGGGGCTGAACTTCACCGATAGCAAATTGCAGCGTGCCAGTCAGTATGTACATGACCACGGCAAAGACTTGCACGTTGCCATTAATACCTTTGCCCATCCTGATGGTTGGCGCCGTTGGCAATATGCGATTGATAGCGCCGCCGGAAATGGCGCTGATGCGCTGATCCTCGCTGACATGGCCTGTTTAGACTACGCCGCTAACACCTATCCCAATTTGGATATACACCTTTCTGTTCAAGCATCCGCCACCAACGCTGGGGCGATCCGTTTCTATCAGCAGCAATATGGCGTTAAACGGGTGGTATTGCCGCGGGTGCTGTCTATTCATCAGGTTAAACAACTGGCACGCGATACCGATGTCGATTTAGAGGTATTTGCCTTCGGCAGCCTGTGCATTATGGCTGAAGGGCGCTGCTATTTATCGTCTTATCTCACCGGCCAGTCGCCCAATACCGTGGGCGCTTGCTCACCGGCAGCATTCGTGCGCTGGCAAGATACTGAGCATGGGCTGGAGTCGCGCTTAAATGGCGTCTTGATTGATCGGTACCAAGCCGATGAAAAAGCGGGGTATCCCACCCTTTGCAAAGGCCGTTTCTGTGTCGATGGCAACCGCTATCACGCACTGGAAGAGCCCACCAGTTTGAACACTTTAAGTGTCCTGCCTGAGCTTTATCGCGCCGGGATAAAATCGGTCAAAATCGAAGGTCGTCAGCGCAGCCCTGCGTATGTGGAGCAAGTTGCACGGGTATGGCGTCAAGCGATTGATCGCTGTGTCGCAAACCCTGATGCGTTTGATATTGCACCGGATTGGGCGCACTCGCTCGATAGTCTTTCTGAAGGGGTGCAAACCAGTTTGGGTGCTTACCATCGCAAGTGGCAATAAGGAATTATGATGCATTTTTCTCTCGGGCCGATCCTGTATTACTGGCCCAAGGCTGAGGTTGAAGCCTTTTATCAAGCGGCAGCAGACAGCCAAGCTGATGTGATTTATCTCGGTGAAACCGTCTGTGCCAAGCGGCGAGAGCTGAAAACCAAAGACTGGATCGGGCTCGCGCGTGAGCTGGCTGAGTCTGGTAAACAAGTGGTGCTCTCGACCATGGCACTGATTGAAGCGCCCTCAGAGCTGACCATGCTAAAACGCTACTGTGACAATGATGATATTCGCATTGAAGCGAATGACCTGAGCGCGGTGCAGTTTTTAAGTGAGCGTCGGCAGCCCTTTGTGGTGGGGGCCGCTATCAACTGCTATAACCCGCAAACATTAAAGCAATTTGTCGACCTGGGCATGACACGCTGGGTAATGCCGGTGGAGCTTTCGCGCGATTGGTTGGTGAATATGTTGAACGGCTGCGATGCACTGGGTATTCGCGACCAGTTTGAGGTGGAGGTGACTGGCTATGGTTACTTACCACTGGCTTATTCGGCACGCTGTTTTACTGCGCGCTCAGAAAATCGTGCCAAAGATGACTGCGAGCTGTGCTGCCTCAACTACCCCAATGGACGGTTAACGGAATCCCAAGAGGGTCAGGCCGTATTTGTGCTGAACGGCATTCAAACCCAGTCTGGCCAGTGCACAAATCTCATTAACGATTTACCGTCGATGCAAGGGCTAGTGGATGTGGTGCGGTTAAGTCCACTGTCGCTTGACACCTTGCACTGGGTAGACAAATTCCGTGCTAACCAAGCAGGCAATAACCCGCAACCGCTTAACCACGATTGCAACGGCTATTGGCACCACTTGGCAGGCATGACACAAGTCATCGAGTAGTTGACGCTTCCTTTCAAGGGTGTGGGTAGAGTCACTGCATCACTCTGATTTATCGGCCATTATCTAGAGTTGTAGTTTGACTAAACAATTGCATTAGGCGGTTGAGAGCCAGAACACCTCAATACTTGAAAAGGAACACAAGGATGCAAGTGAGACGTGCCTCGGTTGAGGACTTGGATGCCATCTTCGCTCTAAATGTACAAATTGGTGACATGCATCATCAACATGCGCCGCATTTGTTTGCAACGCCTGGCCCAAGCGGTCGGGCGTTTTTGCAGCAAGCGCTGCAAGAAGCGGATAAGTACTTTTGGGTGGCAGAGCATCAAAACAAAGTGATTGGCTTTTTGTCGGCAAGGCTGGAGTCGTTTGTACACATTCCTCATCTGGTCGACGATCCTATGTGTCATGTGAATACCATTGTGGTTGACCGTGATGCTCGCGGAACCGGCGCGGGCAAAGCGTTAATGGCTGCGTGCACCCAATGGGCGAAAGACAATCATACCACTGTGATTAAACTAGAAGTGATGACGTTTAATCAGGACGCGCAGGCGTTTTACCATGCGCTGGGGTTTACCCCAGACTCTATCACCATGATGCAAACATTGAATTGCGAGCCGGAGGAGCCAGCACAATGATTGATAAAGACACCGTGATGCGGGTGGCACGACCCACTGACAATTTGGCCGACATTACTAACATGTATTGTGATGGGCTGGGGTTTGAGCTATTGGCGACGTTTTCTGGCCATAATGATTTTGATGGTGCCATTATTGGTCACCCACATCACAACTATCACCTTGAATTTACCCATCATCGCGGCACTCATGTCGGTCCAGCACCGTCACAGGAAAACCTGTTGGTCTTTTACTTGCCGGATCACGCTGCATGGCAGACTGCCTGTCAACAAATTGAATCCGCTGGGTTTAAACCGGTGCCGAGCTACAATAGCTACTGGGATAAAGACGGGCGTACCTTTGAAGATCTGGACGGTTATCGTGTGGTACTACAAAACCGTGAGTGGGCATGGTAGAGCAAAGCGATGAATTGGTTCAGGCGTGGAGGTAAGTGTCAGCAATCACAGTCATTGGCAAAACAGATTAGCGCGGATGTCTCATGCCTATTAACGTTGTATTAGTCGGGACAATCATGCACTTCGCCTGATTGCCTATTAACGCAATGCGCAAGCTGATTCGCTGTGAAGAAAGCTTGTCGAACAATAAGAGCAAGGAGAAAGCAATGTCTCAACAACGCTCAACGTCAGGTGGCCAGTGCCCTGTCATGCACGGCAGCAAAACCTCGGAAGCGATGGCACACAAAACCTGGTGGCCAAACGCGCTAAACCTCGACATTCTTCATCAACATGACAGTAAAACCTCCCCCTTTGATGATGATTTCGATTATCAAGCCGCGCTTAAAACCCTCGATATTGATGCACTAAAAAAGGATGTGAAAGCGTTACTGACCGAGAGTCAGTCTTGGTGGCCCGCCGATTGGGGACATTATGGTGGCTTGATGATCCGTATGGCATGGCACTCCGCGGGGAGCTATCGCATTGCTGACGGTCGCGGTGGAGGTGCCACCGGTAATCAACGTTTTGCGCCTTTAAACTCATGGCCGGATAACGCCAACCTCGATAAGGCCCGCCGCCTGTTGTGGCCGATTAAGAAAAAATATGGCAACAAAATAAGCTGGGCAGATTTGATCTTGCTGGCGGGGACGATGGCGTATGAATCGATGGGCTTAAAACCCTATGGGTTTGCATTTGGCCGCGAGGATATTTGGCACCCTGAGAAAGATACCTATTGGGGCGCAGAGAAAGAATGGCTGGCGCCAAGTGATGCTGAGAACAGCCGCTACTCTGGTGAGCGCGATCTGGAAAATCCATTGGCGGCGGTGATGATGGGGCTGATTTATGTCAACCCAGAAGGGGTAGATGGCCATCCGGATCCGCTTAAAACCGCGCAAGATATGCGTGTCACCTTCGAGCGCATGGCGATGAACGATGAAGAAACGGTCGCACTCACCGCAGGTGGCCATACAGTCGGTAAGTGTCACGGCAATGGCGATGCGGAACAGCTCGGCCCCGAGCCGGAAGGCGCAGCGATTGAAGAGCAAGGCTTAGGTTGGAACAACCATCAAGCGCGTGGCATTGGTCGCGATACGGTCACCAGTGGCATTGAAGGGGCGTGGACCACCCATCCCACGCAATGGGATAACGGCTACTTTTATCTGTTGTTTAACTACGAGTGGGAATTGAAGAAAAGCCCAGCAGGTGCGTGGCAGTGGGAGCCCATCGACATCAAAGAAGAAGATAAACCTGTCGATGTGGAAGACCCTTCCATTCGTCGTAATCCCATCATGACGGATGCCGACATGGCACTCAAAATGGACCCAACCTATCGCAGCATTGCGGAGCGTTTTTATCAACATCCCGAGCAGTTAGCGGATGCCTTTGCTAAAGCTTGGTTTAAACTCACGCACCGCGACATGGGGCCTAAATCGCGTTACATCGGCCCAGATGTGCCAAGTGAAGATTTGATTTGGCAAGACCCTGTACCGGCAGGACGTACTGATTATGACGTCGCGTCGGTAAAAGCGGATATTGCCAACAGTGACCTGACACTGGCAGAGAAAGTGACCACCGCATGGGATAGCGCACGGACTTATCGTCAATCCGATAAACGGGGTGGCGCGAACGGCGCGCGGATCCGCCTAGCGCCACAAAAAGATTGGCAAGGGAACGAGCCGGAGCGTTTGGCGAAGGTAGTCAACGTGCTGAGCAATATAGCCCAGAAGCATCAGATTAGTTTGGCCGACACCATCGTGTTGGCAGGCAATCAAGGCATCGAAGAAGCAGCAAAGGCGGCTGGCTTCCCTGTCGACGTTCCCTTTGCACCCGGACGTGGTGATGCCACGCTTGAGCAGACTGATGTGGCTTCGTTTGAGGTGTTAGAACCGGTTGCAGATGGATTCCGCAATTGGCTGAAAAAAGACTATACCGTTCAGCCTGAGGAGTTATTGCTCGATCGTGCCCAGCTGATGGGACTCACGGCCCCTGAAATGACGGTATTGCTGGGTGGTATGCGCGTACTGGGTACCAATTATAGCGCTGCGCCGGAAGGCGTGCTGACTGACCGAGTGGGCCAGCTAAGTCATGACTTTTTTGTCAACCTGACAGACATGGCGTATCAATGGAAACCCGTCGGCCGCAACCGCTATGAAATCATTGCACGCGACTCTGGTACGGTGAAGTGGACGGCAAGTCGCGTCGACTTAGTGTTTGGCTCTAATTCAATTTTGCGCGCTTATGCCGAGTTTTACGCGCAAGATGACAACCAAGCCAAGTTTGTACACGATTTTGTCGCAGCGTGGGTAAAAGTGATGAATGCTGACCGTTTTGATCTCCACTACTAGCCGATGACTTAACCAAGACAAACTGTGATCGCCAAGCCGCCTTTTATCGAGAGGCGGCTTTTTATTTGTCTTAAATCAAGCTCGGGTTTGGTTTATGTCGTGCTACAGACAGGGGTTTAGTACAGTGAGGTGAGTAAATTCCATCCAATTCTTTTATCTTTATCATCTGGCGGAGTGAATTATGCTAGAACTTCTCATTGGGCTAGTGGTAACCGTGGCCGTGGGTTACTTCATTGTCAAAGGTTATCGTGCTGCAAGCACCTTGCTAACCGCAGGGATTTTATTACTGATTATCACCGGGTTAATCGGGCACAGTGTGCTGCCGGCTAAATTAACGTCGACGGGCAACCTGTTTACCGACTCGCTGGAATACGTGAAATACATGCTGCAATACCGAGGTGGTGGCCTCGGGATGCAAATTATGTTGTTGTGTGGCTTTGCGGCCTATATGTCGCACATTGGTGCCAACAACGTCGTGGTGAAGCAGTTCTCTAGGCCGCTATCGGTGATCAAGTCACCCTATGTGCTGCTCGTAGCGGCTTACATCGTGGCATGTTTAATGTCGCTGGCGGTCAGCTCTGCAACTGGGTTGGGTGTCCTTCTGATGGCCACCTTGTTCCCGATGATGACCGCGATGGGCATTTCTCGCCCTGCTGCCACCGCGGTGTGTGCATCTCCTGCTGCTATTATCTTGTCACCCACATCGGGTGATGTGGTGATTGCGGCGGAAAAATCCGGGTTGCCTCTCCATGTGTTTGCGGTTGAAACCGTATTGCCGGTCTCTATCTGTGCGATCATCGTAATGGCCGCCGCGGCTTACTTTTGGAATAAATATCTGGATAACAAAGAAAACACGCCGATGGAACGTGTGGATGTCTCTGAGATAGAAACACATGCACCTGCTTATTACGCAGTGTTGCCGTTTTTACCCATTATCGGGGTGTTTTTATTTAATGGTGAAACCATCCATGGCCTCTATCTCGATATCTATACCATTGTGGTACTGTCGATCTTTTTGGGGGCATTGGTGGACTTTGCGACCAAGAAATTTGATGGCAAAAGAACGCTAGAAGATCTCGATGCCTGTTATGAAGGCATGGCGGATGCCTTTAAAGGCGTCGTGATGCTGTTGGTGGCTGCTGGTGTATTCGCCCAAGGCTTGATGTCGATTGGTGCGATAGACAACTTATTGGGCCTAGCGGAAAGCGCGGGCGCAGGCGGTATCGCGTTGATGATGCTGTTAACCCTGCTCACTGTAGCGGCAGCGATTGCGACAGGATCGGGTAATGCACCTTTCTATGCGTTTGTCGAGCTAGCGCCCTCGTTAGCCGCGAAGATGGGGCTTAACCCAGCCTTTTTGATTATCCCCATGTTGCAAGCGTCTAATTTAGGCCGCACGGTTTCGCCCGTGTCGGGAGTGATTGTGGCGACATCTGGGATGGCAAAACTCAGCCCGTTTGAGGTGGTTAAACGCACCTCGGTGCCAGTTCTCTGCGGGTTAATCACCGTGATTATTGGCACGCTTGTATTGGTGCCGATGATGGCGTAACGTCGCAAGGCATGGAAAGCCCGCGTACAAGTGCTCGCGGGCTTTTTTAATCGTATCGCACTATAGGCCAACACAGTTTTGGAAGAAAACAACATGACTGCCCCGACTAAAATCACCTTTTTCTCCACTTTAACGCCCATGGTGGCCTCCGGTGTTAAAACCATCACCATTCGCGATGAATCCGAAAGTCACTATCAACCTGGTTCGCGCGTCGCGGTACATCAGCTAGAAACCGATGATTATGTGTGTGACATCGTGATCGACAGCGTTGCTCCGCTTGCTTTCGAGGATATTAATGCCCGCCATGCTGAACAAGAAGGAATGTCGCTGACTGAGCTGAAAGCGCTGATTTTGCAAATCTACCCAGAACGCCCACCGTTGTTTGTGATTGATTTTCATCTGGCTTAACAGCTCGCGCGCTCGCAGCGCGTGGATTGACAGTGCGCCATTAAAAAAGCGCCCGGTAAAACGGGCGCTTGGTGACGTTTGGTGGGTTATCAGACGATTTTAGGTTGACCATCCGAGGCGGTGGCGCCTCCATCAACGGGGAGGTTAACACCGGAGATAAATGACGCATCGTCACTGACAAGAAATGCTACCGCAGAAGCCACTTCTTCAGGCTCTGCAGGACGGCCAAGTGCGATACGTTCATTAAATTTTTCTCTCACCGATTCAGGCCAGCCATTGGTCATGTTGGTTTTAACCAAGCTCGGGCATACGGCATTAATACGTACGCCTTGAAGGCCGTGATCAAGTGCCATGGCACGCGTTAGGTTCGCAACCGCGCCTTTAGCGGCACAGTAAAAAGCCGCGCCCCAATCTCCGCCTAGGCCTGATACTGATGCTGTGTTTACCATTGAGCCTTTGGTTTTAATTAACTCAGGCATGGCATATTTGGCGCAAAAAACCACACCATCAATATCCACGCCTGATACTTTCTCCCAGTCGTCTAATGTGCCGTCAATCACAGAGCCGGGGGTATGCACCCCAGCGTTATTGATCAGCATATCTAGCTGCCCAAAGTGGGATACCACTTCTTGAATCATCGCTTCTACCGCTTTTGGGTCCGATACGTCGACAGAGAGCTTTAAGACGCGATCAGCATCGTATTTTGCGGCTGTGTCATTTAATGCCGCTTGGTTCCAGTCCGCAATGGCCACTTTGGCGCCTTCTTGATAGAGGCGGTCGGTAATGGCTGCGCCAATACCGTTAGCTGCGCCAGTAATCAATGCCACTTTTTGATTAATACCTTTCATCGTTTTCTCCATTGTTTAGCGTTTCAATTAAGCAAATACCGGATCCATACTGCCGGCCTCACGAGGGGCCATCAGCTTGTCGTTGTCACTGTAATCAACAGGAATCGCGATCACGGCGGGTCCTTCGGTGTCCATAGCTTGTTTCAGTTGGCTGGCGAGCTCTTCTTGGCGCGTGACCGCAAAACCTTTGGCACCAAACGCCTCGGCGTAGGCTTTAAAGTCAATCGGGCCAAATTTCACACCGGAAAAGCGCTGATATTTTTTGACCTCTTGCATCTCTACCATGTTGTAGGCGTTGTCCACCCAAATAATGTGTAGCAAGTTGCATTTGAGGCGCACAGCAGTCTCAAGCTCCATGCTCGATTGCATAAACCCACCGTCTCCGGAAACGGACACCACTTTGCGATCGGGGTTGAGCAAGCTGGCACCAATTCCCCAAGGAAGGGCGACGCCCATGGTTTGTTGACCGTTCGAGACCAACAATTGACGGGAGCGGAAGCAGTTGAGGTAACGGGCAATCCAAATGTGGAAACTGCCCATGTCCAAGCACAAGGTTGTGTCTGGGGTGATCACATCCTGCATCACTTTGATTAGGTGTAACGGATGCAAAGCAAACTCTTGGTGTGACTGGCTATAGGCACGAATCGCTTGGCGTTGGTGAGCGACTTCTTCGAGCACATCGACGGTGGTAGATGGCATCAGCCAGTGGTGATCGAGCTGCTCGGTGAGAGCGTTCAGGGTAGGCTCAATTTGACCAACGAGCTCAACGCTGGGGCGATAGTAGTGCTCAATTTCCGCAGGTTCGACGTCAATATGAACGATGTCTGTGTGTTGGGTATTCCAAAGTTCAGGGTCGTATTCAATCGGGCTAAAGCCAATGGTGATGATAAGATCTGCATCTGCAAGCAATAGATCGCCGGGCTGGTTGTTGAACAAACCCACGCGACCCGCAAAGCGCTGGTAGTAGCTAATATCAACGGTACCTGCCGCCTGATAGGTGCCGAGAACGGGTAATTGGGTACGATTAAGCAGAGTACGAATAGCGGTGGCATTCTCGGGGCGACTGGCTTGTAAGCCTAGGAGGAAAACCGGATTTTTCGCCGCTTTGATTTTACTGGCTGCCTCGCTGATGGCCCGCGTATCTGCCATACCGGGATGGGCGGGGAAGGTCGGCGCGAGAATATCGCTTTCCACGGGGTCGTTGAGAATGTCCATGGGCAGACTGACAAAGGCAGCGCCGGGGCGGCCGCTTTCTGCTGAGCGGAAGGCATTGGCAAGGATCTCAGACGCAGCAGTGCTGGCTTGAACCTCGGCGCTGTATTTGGTGACGGAGCGGAATACGCTCACGGTATCAAGGCTTTGGTGGGTTTGTTTTTGTTGATCGGCCCGTTTTACCGCGCCCCCTAATGCGACCAAGGGATCGCCTTCTGAGGTTGCGGTTGCCAGACCGGTAACCAAGTTGGCACAGCCAGGGCCAGAGGTCACCATGGTCACACCCGCCTTGCCGGTTAGACGGCCGACGACGCCTGCCATAAAGGCACCATTCGCCTCGTGACGAACGGGGATCATCTTAATGTTGGTGTCTTCAACCGCGTCAAAGAGACGGTCGATTTTGGCGCCAGGAATACCAAAAATGTATTCCACACCTTGGCGTTCTAGGTGATTTGCGATCAGTTGTGCGCCATTGTCCCACTGTGTTTTTTTAGTCATGTTGGGCTCCTCGTGAGGTTGCCTCCCGATGGGAGGTGATATTATTTTTCTGCTTGTTCGATAGCGGCGTGTATGTTGTCCGGCGTTAAGTTCGCGCCGAGGAAGCTGGCATTGGTCGGAAGATCAATGACCAGTTTAGAGACCCGTCCAATTTGCAAGGTGCCACAAGCCAATTCGTAGTCTTGGACATGGCCTCCGCCTTGGCGTGTGTCAGTGATAAAGTGCTCGTGATAGCCAGCGACATTGATCCCTTGGGTATATTGTGGGCTGCGAAATCCTGCAATCACGCCATTAACATGATCAAAGCGAAACTCAGGTTGTGCAGCGATGGCCTCAAGCATGGGTTTGTACGGTGGGGTTTGTTTGGGCACAGTGCGCGTGCGTACATGCTCAAAGGCACCGTCGATACGAACCGCACAAAAAATGTTGTCGCTTGGCACCAAGCTATCGATGACATCATGCAGCTCTTGGCGCGACATGGGGTGATCAAAACTCTGGCTAATCTCTGGCTTGAAGAAGGTCATGACCGCAAAGGGGGTCTTTTGGTCCGGGTCGGCGTGACGCGCCGAGCCATCACCGCGCAGCTGAAATATGGTTTTATCAAAGGCGATGAGTTCACCGTCGAGTTGGTTAAATGTGCCGAGGCCGAAGTCGCCATGTTTGAGGAGATCGGCCATGGTGGTGTCGCCTTCGTAGACGCCATCAATCAAGGCACTCATCAGGGAGGTTTGATAGATTTCACCCTCTCCAGTGTGTTGGTGATGCTCAACGTAGGCGGCCGCAATGTGCTCGGCACAGTGGCAGGTTTGGGTGCTCATAAAGCGTCCTCGTTAACCGTGTTTAACGACCGTTCTGATAACCAAACGGTTTGTTGTATGAAATCTATAGATATGATGCGAGCTGACGTGGATAGCATCCAATACAAAAAAGGTTGGCTTTGATATCGAAAAGATATGGCACATAAAAAACGTGGTAAGATACTGAATATCAGAGATTTCTCGGAGGCAGGGTCATGGAGATAAGGTATTTACGGTATTTTGTAACGGTGGCAGAGTGCCGACACTTTACCCGCGCAGCCGAAAAGTTGGGCATTGCACAACCACCACTGAGCCAGCAAATTAAAAAGCTAGAGCAAGAGGTGGGGGTGCCTTTATTTGAACGCTTATCTCGCGGGGTGGCGTTAACCCCCGCCGGTCAGGTGCTTTATGATGATGCGGTGAAAATCTTGGCGCAGTTGGATCATGCGGTGCAGCGGGTCAAACAAGTGGCGCGAGGAGAGCGGAATCAACTGCGGCTTGGATTTGCCAGCTCGACGGTGGTGAGCCAAGCCGTGTTAGAACTTGTTCGGCGATTACAGCAAGCCCATCCAGACATTGATTTTCAACCGATAGAGTTACCCATGCCAGCGTTGGTGGAAACCTTGCGCGAACAGGATGTCGATCTCGCCTTTCTACGCTTACCATGTTATGCCAGTGAACACGTGGCACACACGCCGTTGTTTCCTGATCCGTTTAAGCTGGTGGTACCTGCTAATCATGTCTTTGCCAAGCAGCAAAGCGTGACGTTGTCACAGTTGGGCGATGACCCGATTATTCTGTTTCCGCGTGATATTGGCCCAGGGTTACATGATGCCTTGGTGGATGCCCTAAAAGGGGCGGGACTGGCGCCATCGAATGCCTCTTTAGCGCCACAATTGCATTCGGCAACGGCGATGGTTTCCGCGGGGTTTGGGATTGCCTTGGTGCCTGAATCATTGACCACACAGCTGAGCGATCATGTTGCTGTGGTCGCGGTTGAAGACATGCCCTTAGTGAGTCACGTCGTATTGGCGTGGCAGCGCACCAATACCGCTCAGGTTGTGCGTCGGTGTATTCATACCGCACGAGAGCAAGTCACTCAGATGGGGAGCTGAGCCGTTAAGGCCGTTGAGCGGCATGCTGTAAAAACTCTAATTGCATTCGCTCTTGCTCACTCATTTGATAGGGCTCGTCGGATAACTGTCCGGTGTCAAAAACACCGAGTGAATAATGATCCTGTGGGCTGATGCCAAATTGTGCTCGCTCACCGGGGTAGCCAGACATACGCTCAATGAAGACGTCTTTGAGTTGCCATTCATCACCATAGCCGCTCATTGAGGCTCTAAATGCACGTAGATCCAGAGTTTGCTCTCCCTCACTGAGGCGTGTCTTGCTGGTTAATACCGCAACGGGTTGATCATCAGTAGTAAATAGGTTGGCACGCACCCGATAAATACCGCTCTTGTCGATATCCAAAACGAGTGGAATGACCATATCCGGCCCACGGCCGAAAACTGGCTTCACCCCTTTCACTTCCGCAATTGGCTGATAAAGACGGAAGTCGGCGGTGAGTACATCGTCGCCATCATCAAAACTGAGTGCTGCTTTGAGACGAAGTTCAATAGGCCAATCGGCTTCGGGCTCAATGTTCCACTGTGTATCTGTGACATCGAGTTGGGTCAATTCCCGATTGGACTGGACATCGATAATCGACAAGGTCGCGTGATTAAGAGAGGCTGGGGTGACCAGTGAGGCTTGGATGTTTTCCGGATAAAAGTAGCGATACTGGTTGAGCTTTAATGCCGCTTTCACCGAGCCGTCGAGAATCGGCATCGGCGTTGAAACGTGCCGGTTCCAGTGTAAATAAGGACTTTGTTTTGAAGGAATAGGAATCGAATAGGTGGGGTGTTGGATTTGCTCTGCATAGTCAGCGGCAATATAGCTAAGTGCTGGTTCAACTGAGGCTTGCTTGATATCTGGCTCCGCAGGTTGATGTTGTGTCTCATCGCCTGTGAGGTCAAGCTCCGCCGGCGGGGGATCATCATCGGATCGAGGTAACAAAGACAAACGATCGCCCTCATTGGTAGATTGAGGCACAGGTGTATCAGCCACATCAAACCATAAATAAGCCGTGGTTCCAATTGATACTAGCAAGGTTACTGCGAGCAGCAGTCTAGTCATAGCAATCCCTAATTAATGTGTTACAGCCAAGGTAGCACAGCAAAGAAAAGCGAATAAATCCAAGCAGCTGCCCTTATACCGATGAAAGGGCAGCTTTGTTAGTTTTGTCACAGCTTACACGAAATTATTGTGGGAGTGCATGGACAAGCTCTGACAAGGTGTCACGGTCTGAATCTTTCACAAAGCGATATTTCTTACCAAACCAGCCATCTTCGTCAACCGTATCGACGGCGATTCGAGACTGATCGCCGAGCACAAGTTCTGGATCGGTCGCTGTTACCTTCCCTTTGTGCCAAGGGTTAAAGATGGTGAGGTGGCTATATTTGTCGCCCATCAATAATGGATAGTGCGAGGGCATAAAGCGTCTAACCCCCGTTTGTACGTAACCTAGCTTACCGTCAAATTCGATCGCGGTAGAGCAGCTATCAAATGCTTCGGCATCCGCGGCGCCACAGGCGGAGTGAGCGGCAACCACGCCATCATCACTGCCCGGAATAAAGGGAGACGTGGCACCTAAGAAGTCAGAGCCATTGCCCACAAAGCGGATACGCGGTACACGGTTATCAGGCCACATGGCGAGTTGGCGCGCGTTTGCCACTTTCAGGTCGTTCAGTACGCCGATATTGTCTTTACTAGGGAGTTGTCCCATCCACAGTGACACGGCTTTTTTCATGGCATGATTTAGCCAACCACCTCCCTCGGCAACATTCACTGCGATGTTAGCTAGTTCAACGCCACCACCTGCGCCTGCAAAGTCAAAGGTGCCGACAATGTTGAGAGGCTCGAGCCCTGCGTTATTCAGCCAGTTTGCTTGGTTATCTAACAGGTAGCGAGCCACCAAGTCGCCGGTAGAGTGGGTCACTAAAATGCAGCCGGACAGACAGGTTTCTTGCTCGGAAAGCGTTTTTAATGCAGGCCATAGATAGTCTGATGCAATCTTTCCTTCTATCCGCTCGTGAGCGGGCCAATCGACACGGGCATCAGCATGCTGTAACCAGTAGTTTTGCCAGTAGTCTGAGCCGTCTGCGGCTACTTGATCACGATCTGGACGGCTTTGTAGTTGGTCGGGTTGAAAACCATGAACTAATACAACGTTGTATTGACCGATGGCAGCAAAGCCTGTTGAAGACACCATAAATAGGGCGATTGCCATTGTTATCTTATAAATATATTTCATTTTTGTTGCCAACCTGTTTTGAGTAAACACTCAGTACTTATAGCTGATTATAAACTCATTGCCATAGTAATAAACAGGACAATAAAAGAGCATTTAAACGAAAAAAATAAGGAAACACCCTATCCACTTCCTTGTTTTGTATAGTAAATAACCGTATTTTGTGTGAGAAGACATCGGCAGGGTCAAGTATTAACCATGCATTGTTAGGGGCTAATATTTTTATGAATAAACGGGTTAATCACATCATTTGTTGAAATGTGATCTTGTTTCTAAATAAAACGATGTTTATCGC
>NZ_MUFC01000013.1 GCF_001995985.1 Salinivibrio sharmensis
GTTTCATATTATCTAACTTAAAATCATTATCATTTACAATTAATCATACCATCTGGATGCGGAATGTGTAAGTGCTTTACATTGTTTTACGCTTCTATACTAGGCAATACCCTGAGAAGTGAGTAAGATACAGACGCATTATTATTACTAAAAAACAATTACATGGAGCAAAAATGAAGAAAGTCATACTCACGGGCGCGATGGCGGTGCTGCTGACGTTGAACGTCTCGGCCTCTGAGCTAAAGCCGATCATGAAAGAAATGAAAATGACCTTTAAAGAGGCGGCGAGCGCACAAAGTATCGAAGCCATGCAAGCCCCGGTTGCGAAATTAGAAACCCTGATCGCGCAAGCTAAAGCGGGTAGCTATCCACCGGAAAAAGCAGAGACCTTCATGGAAGGGTTCGATAAGCTGGCGGTGACAGTAGAGGAAATTGATGCCGCGCTGAGCGAAGGCGACCTTGATAAGGCGCAACAAGGTTTGCGCCAAATTGATGCCTTGCGTGAAGAGTACCACGACAAACGCAACCCAAGCATTTGGCAGCGCTTATTCGGTTAATCGCGCAATCAGTGAACGTGACGATAGCGAGGGTATGATGGCGACTCAAAAAACGATTCTGCGTTATCCCTCGCTGTCGGTAGCATCTGCATTTGAGAAAGAACAGGCGTTGATCTACCGAGTAGAGCAGGGTGAACTCAACGAGGCATTACTGCTTTGGCAGCCAGATGCGCAAACCTTGGTGCTGCCAGCAGGCCAAAAATGGCTCCAAACGCCTGAATTGCGTCGCGCCCTATCAGCGTTAGGTTGGCAAATACAGAGCCGCCGAACAGGCGGGGCGCCGGTGCCGCAACTACCCGGCGTGATCAACGTGTCTTACCTGACGGTGTGGCCGAATAACACCCCTTATCATATCCAAACGGCGTACCAGTATTTTTGCACCATTTTGCAGTCTTTTTTCCATCAGTTAGGCATTACGACCACGGTGGGTGACACGCCCGGATCGTATTGTGATGGTGACTACAACCTCAATATTGCCGGCAAAAAAGTGGTGGGAACCGCCCAGCGTATTCTGCATTTAGGTGCGGGTGCAGGCAAACAAACCGTAATGCTGGCACAAGCGTGTCTGCTGATTGATGCCGATTGCCAACATATTGTTGCCCCTGTATCGCTGTGTAATCAGCTTTGTGGTCAAACCGATCGCATTGAGGCCGAGGTGCATACCCCCTTGTCGGCGCACTTAGGTGAATTGCCGACAACCGAACAACTGTTTCAGTTGTTGACTCAAGCGTTTATAGCAAGGCCACTACTCGTGGTGGGCAAGGCTTGAGGCCGCGGCTCAATATAGTATGCTTTAGCACAATCGTGCCTAAAACAAATCCCAAGGAGAGAGGAATGCGCGTCCATCTTGTTATTCACGAGGCGTTTGAAGGCCCAGGAGCCATTTTAGATTGGTGTGACGAGCGTGCCTATCATGTGACCACCAGTCATTTGTATCGGGGCGAGCCGTTGCCAGAAAGCGGTGAAGGCATTGACCTGCTGGTGGTACTCGGCGGGCCGCAGAGTCCAGATACGCCACAGTCTGAGTGTCCGCATTTCGATAGCCAACGCGAGCAAGCGCTGATTAAGCAGTGCATCGAACAAGGCAGCGCGGTGTTAGGGATTTGCCTCGGCGCGCAACTGATTGGTGAAGCCTTGGGCGCGCCGTATCAGAAAAGTCCTGAGCCCGAGATTGGCTATTTCCCCATCCAATTAAGCGAAGATGGTCACATCGACGAGCACATTCCGCACTTCGCACCGCAAGAAATTGTGGGCCATTGGCACAATGATATGCCGGGGCTGACACCAAATAGTCGTGTACTGGCTAGCAGCGAAGGCTGTCCGCGCCAGATCGTGAAGTACGGACCACGGGTGTATGGCTTTCAATGCCACCTTGAGTTGACGCCTCTGGCGGTTGAAGGCTTACTGCAAGCCGCCTATCCAGAGGGTGAGGCCGCTAACAAGCGCTTTATTCAAGACCCTGCCTCCATTCGCGCCTTTGATACGGCTCCGATGAATGCGCACTTGTTTGCCTTTCTCGATAGCGTTCTGACTGACAACGATCTCGTCACTGAGTGGCTGTTTTAAGCAATTAGGTTAGGAGCACGGTAACCGCCACTGTGCTCCACCTACTAAGCGCCATTGTTGGAGCGTCATCGTCTGAGCGCCATCTACCGCGTGTTAGTGCAACATGCCTTCACACACGGCGGTGACATCATCATCCAATAAACTCAGTTCGATGGCTATCTTCATTGCTGCCACCACATCACTTACCGGCATGCTCGGGGCGCGGTGTTTGCACGCTTGTGCTGGGCTGTAGGGAATATGAATAAAGCCGGCGCGTACCTCGGTGTGATGAGCCAGCGCATGCATCAAGCCATAAAACACGTGGTTACACACAAAGGTGCCCGCGGTGTAAGAAACACTGGCAGGATGATGCGCTTCGTTCAATGCGTTCACTAAACGGTTGAGGGGCAAGGTAGAGAAATACGCAGCGGGCCCAGATGGCACCACCGGTGTACCATGCGGCTGCTTACCGGCGTTGTCGGGAATGGGCGCGTCCTGATAATTGATCGCGACCTTCTCTAAGCTTATCTCTGCGCGACCACCGGCTTGGCCAAGGGCGATCACCATCACCGGACTGAGCGATTCTAGCGCGCTGTGTAACGTCGGTAAGCTGTCTGCAAAGGTGCAGGGCAGGCGCACGGCTTTAACAATGCACTCCTCATTAGGCTGCCAGCCTTCTAATGCTTTTGCCACTTGCCAAGACGGGTTATTGCTTTCGCCGCCGAAGGGTTCAAATCCGGTTATCAATATCGTATGCATCCAATGCCTCGCGTAAAAAAGCGGTAGAGCTGTACTCTACCGCAGGTTTCCAAGCCAATCACGCAAAGGTTGGTTTATTCAAAAAGATAGAGATAATCCTCATAACCGGCATCGGCCATTTTATCGACGGGCACAAAGCGCATCGCGGCTGAGTTCATGCAATAGCGCAAGCCGGTGGGGGCGGGACCATCCTCAAACACATGACCAAGGTGCGAATCGGCGACCTTGCTGCGGACCTCGGTGCGCGTGTAGAACAGGGAGTTATCCGGCTTGGTAACCACATACTGCTCATTAATGGGCTGTGTGAAGCTTGGCCAGCCAGTACCGGATTTGTATTTATGAGTGGAGGAGAATAGCGGCTCGCCCGAAACGATATCCACATAAATCCCCGCTTGCTTGTTGTCCCAATATCGATTGCGGAACGCGGGTTCAGTGCCGTCTTCTTGAGTGACTTCATACTCAATGTCTGACAACATCGCACGAATTTTTTCATCCGAGGGGCGCGAGTAGCGGGTGTTCGTTGATGTCATCTCTTCCGCTTTTTGCGCATCAATCATCTCACGCAAGGTGACCGGGTTGTCTTTGCGATCATCACCAAAAATCTCGTCCAGATACTGGTCACGCCCTGATGCATAGCGATAGTAGCTATAGCGAATGCTGTGGTTTTTGTAGTAATCCTGATGATAACTTTCTGCGGGCCAGAATTTCTCGAACGGGATCAATTCGGTTTTCAGCGGCTTTTTGAACACGCCTAACGCTTCAATCTCCGCCATAAAATCCGCGGCAATTTGCTTTTGTGTTTCAGAGCGATAAAAAATCGCGGGACGATATTGTGGGCCACGGTCAACGAACGAGCCTTGGTCATCGGTAGGGTCGATATGACGGAAAAACTGATCGAGCACCTGTTCGTAATCCACGACTTTTGGATCATAGGTGACATCAGTCACCTCAATATGCCCGCTGGTGCCGGACGAAACCTCTTTATAGGTGGGATTTTCAAGCTCACCGCCTGAGTAGCCAGACACCACATCAATCACACCGTTGAGCTTTTCAAGATCAGATTCTGTACACCAAAAGCAGCCGCCAGCAAGCGTCGCTTTATGGTAGCCTTGGTCTGTGGTGGCGGTATCTTTTACCGCCGCATAACTTGCTATCGATAGCAAACTGAACGCTGTAAACGCGATAACGCGCCACATTGACTTGTGCTGTTTCATGATCGCCTCGTTATTGGGGTTGGTGAGGATAAAGACCTGCGCGCCAAGCAGAAACTTTCATCCTCTCCCACTTTTCTATTGTTACAGATAACGTAGCGCAGAAAAGTCCTTAGCGATCACCTACCAAAGCAGCTGACCCAATACAGGGGCAAGCAACACAGTGACCATGCCAGCAATCATCATCACCACACTCGACACCACCCCTTCGGCATGGCCTATCTGATAGGCTTTAGCAGTGCCTGCTCCGTGTGCTGATGCGCCCAAACTTGCGCCGCGTCCTAAGCGCGAGCGAATCGCAATCACGGTCAGAATACTTTCACCAATCGCCATGCCAATCACCCCAGTGAGAACCACAAACAGCGCGGTGAGATCGCTTTGCCCGCCAATCGCTTTGGTGGCTTCTACGGCAAAAGGGGTGGTGATTGAGCGCATCGCCAAACTGCGTTGCAGCAGTTCAGACAGCTCAAACACCCGCGCTAGCACCACAGTACTGGTAATCGCGACCAGCACCGACACAGTGACACCGATTGACAGGGATAACCAATGGCGGCGGATGAGCGCGCGGTTATCATACACAGGGATCGCAAACGCCACAGTCGCCGGACCCAGCAGCCACAGCAGCCAGTACGATTGCGCCATGTAGTCTTGATACGGAATATTAAACCCAACCACTACCGCGACAATCAGCAAGGGCGCGAGCAACAATGGCATCACCAGAATGGAGGGGTGACGGCGATACAGCCATTTGCTCATGTAATAAAAGCCAAGAGTCATTAAAAAGCAGGTAACGCTTAATAACGAGGCGTGAAGCCAAGTAGGTAAAGCAGACATCATGGCTTAGCACTCCGGTTTTAAATCAGGGTGGTGCGTGTGGTGGTGGTTACTGCGGCGGCGCGCCATTTTAACCTCAAAACGGTACACCTTATCGACCACCCAAGCGGTTGACGCAATCACCATCGCGGTACTTAAAATCAGTACAACCATGATTTTACCGCCTTCTTGCAGCAATAAATCTTGGTAGTTGACCACCGCCACCACCGCCGGCACAAAAAACAGCAGCATCTCGGCTAATAGCCACGCCGCCCCGCGGCGCAACCAATCGGCACGGACAATTTTCAACATCAATGCGCCTAACAACAGCAACATACCGGTGAGGTTGGCCGGTAGTGGAATAGCAAAGGTTGTGACCAACCAATCAGACAAAAACCAAATGCCTGCTAAGACAAAGACTTGCAGTAAGGTAAGTAAGGCGTTTTTAATCAATTGCATCGAAGGCGAGCCAAGAATCTGTGAGATGGCTCATAGTTTACGTCTTGGCAGAGAGTGAATAAAGTGACTTTTTTTTATTTAAACTATGCCAAAATGGCATGATTAACGATTGGCTTTTAAGGGCCGTTTATGGATATTCGTGCGTTGCGCTATTTTATTGCCTTGGTGGAAAAGCAGAGCTTTACTGCCGCTTCGGCGTCGTTGCATGTGACGCAACCGACAATCAGTAAAATGGTGCGTAACCTTGAGCAAGATGTGGGTCAGCCGTTGTTGCACCGAGAGGGAAGGCGGTTTTGGTTAACCGATGCTGGAGAGGTGGTGTATCAGCGCGCGCAGAGCATTATTGCTGAGTTCGAGCAGCTAAATACCGAGCTGGACGATCTCAACCAACTGGCGCGCGGCCAGCTTAGATTGGGGATGCCACCGATGATAGGGCCGCTGTACGCCAACGTGTTGCGTGAGTATCGCCGGCGATATCCGAACGTGGCGCTCAGTATTGTTGAATACGGAGGGCGGCGCACCGAACAAGCGCTGATCAATGGTGAGATTGATGTGGCAATCACCATGCTCACCGACACCCAGCCCGAGTGCTTGCAAAGTTTACCCTTACAAACTCACCCCATTTATGCAGTGCTGCCTAACCAAGCCGCGTGGCGTGCGCAAAAAAGCCTGACATGGCAAGAAGTGAAAGACGAGCCGTTTTATCTGTATAGCGCCGAATTTACCTTAAGCGATCGGATTATTGCCCGTTGTGAAGAGCATGGTTATCAGCCCACCATTGCCGCGCGTAGCAGTCAGTGGGATTTTTTAGCCGCTTTGGTGAAAAGTGGTGCAGGGGTGGCGTTTTTACCTGCGCCCTTATGCCAGCGCCTTAGTGCCAGCTTGGAAGACAGTGAGTTATTGCTGGTGAAACCGATAAGCCCAGCGATTGAATGGCAACTTGGGTTAGTCTGGCACGGCGAGCGTTATGTCTCACGCACCGCCGAGGCCTGGATGCAGTTGTGTCAGTCGACAGAGGTGATGGAGAAATAATGACTGCTTTCCCAGAATTGCTACAGGGAGGCAGAGCTATCGCGTGGATAGAAAGCGACGTGAACGATTGAGTTGTGGCAAGGGTAGCAGTGCGAGATTGTGTGATGGGGTGAAAATCATTTAGATTTGTATCGTTTGATGTAGGGCCCAAAACTTCAGGAGCTCAATTACTTTTTTATATGACTAGCCCAAAATTAAAAAAGCTACCTCAGCCTTTTTATGTGATATTGAATATTACTGTTTACTTCGAATAATAGGTTTGAACCATAAGTATCAAACTTTAAAGTTTGCTCCGAAATATTAGTTCTAATTATCACCTTAAGGTGCTGGTTTTTAAAGTTATTAATTTCCCTGACCGATACAAGTATACTCTCTTGATCTTTTATGATTCTGAACTGAGCTGCGTCCTTTTTGTAGTACAACTTTGGCTCAAGGTCGCCTAAAGGATTCCAATGAACCCCTTCAGCTAACCTAAAGTCTAAATCTAGGCCTTCAGTATAATGTTTATATAAGTTTCGCAATGTCCTCGGCTTACAGTCATAAATATATACCTGCACGCTTTCAAGCTTGATTGGTCTATCATAGACATTATAAATCATAAACCTTAATTTAGGGCTGTCGGTTTTTTCATCCACAATTTCTACAAAATCTACCGAAGGATACGATTGCACCGCCACAAGTTTAGATTGGTATAGCGTTTGCTCGGCTAGTTTTGCTGTAAATTTTGTGGAATTTGCAGAGATTCTGGCATAAAGCGCAGCTATTAAAGCGACAACTAACGCTAATGAAGCTATTATTGTATCTAAATAGGAAAGTGCATTAATATCGTCTTGATTCACGTACTACCTCATGAGTTCTCCGGCTCTGCAATGCCACACCAAAAATGGCATGGCTCCCCCCTCTTGAAGATAGGCCACACTGAGGTATGGTCTTTATTATCGGAGGTAACTATGTCTAGTTAATCATACCGTGTCGTTAACTTTACTAGGCGACACTTTATCTTTACACGTTAACTTACTGACTATATTAGCAAACATGCCTGCGATGTGCATAGGCATTGCAGCCTGAAGTGGTGGGCTGGTTATTGGTTCAGGTAGTTGATCCCAGATGTCATGAATCGAACTGTTGTTGCCCTCGCGACAAAACGTACGTATTGTGTTGACGTTTTGCACCATCAAACAGATTATCAAGACTACGCGGCCTAACTCGTCGCTGTCGTAAGGAGAAATACACCAACCGGGTCATTGCACACGCAAGTTGATGAGTATCGGTGAAAACCATTTGCAGAGAGCCTGTTAATGCGGCGGGCACCTTGATGCCTTCTAACGAATTAGGCACTGCAACCGCGCAATGTCATCAGGGCCATGACGTGAGTCAGTAAAAGGCCGAATGTAGAGCGGCAGTCCAAACCAAACTCAATACGCTTCGCGGATGCTTAACGAACGGGGGAATCCATGTAGCCGCATTCAGCGGCTTGTCCGCTTCAATGCTTTGTTAGCTCGATAAATTTCCATCTATAGCAAGAGTTTCAACAACTTTTTCTTGGTAAGACATAACTAAAGGAAAACTATCGACATTCACAAATAGTTTAATTAATTCTTCTTTCTTTACATTTTCGATGTTTGATCCTCTGTAAACAATAGGAGACGTTTTACTTTTATTTCCCCCATCAGAGAGCATTAGATTTAATTTCATTACGCGTGCGAGCTCTTCTTGATAAAGAAAAAACTGTCTCAAATGCGTATCAGTAACGCAGGCCTTACCCGCCTGATTTACTGTTAAGACCTCATCAATGAGTCGGTTTAGCCTAGAACGCGACTTAACTGCATCATCCATAACACCAACCCAACTTTCTTTTGATTCAGAAAGCAAGTTCATAAAATACAAAGTCCTAGCCTTGTTATAATTTATAAATCCAGGCCACATTACATCCTCACTCGATATCTCAAGCGCCCGATCGAACTGTTCACATGCAGACTTCAAATACATGATCACTTCTTCAATAACTGAGGGCGAGCAAGAATCAATATTAGATCTAACAAAATCAAGTCCATCTATCGAAAGGATATCCCTAATCTCCATGCTCAAGGACTCTTTAAGCAAGTGCATACCTTTTTTATTGTAATACAAGCCTAGGTAATTGTGATAAATCGTTTTTGTGACCGGATTTCGCAGAATAGGACCTCGGACATGAAGAAGATCAGCATGGATGTTGAAGTTGCCATTAGCTACAAAACTTTGATAAGAAACAACCGCTTTGAAAAGCTTGATAGTTTCAGTAATTTGTATGGAATTACCTTTACTAATAGATTGGAGAATATCACGTTGCCTATCTATGTTTTTTAGTATCCTATCCATTCGCTTTTTATAGCGTTTTTTGTCAGTTTCAACAGCATTGAAAACTGCAGGAAATAGTACGATTAGATCAACTAAATACTGTAATGTGTCAGCGAAGAGCACCGCCGTATTGGAATCTATTTTTAATTTTAGCTCTATCGACTCAAACAGCTCCTCATCTAAATCCTTTTCGTTTTTAGATTTATATTGACTTATAAGTTCTGGTAGAGAAGTTACATATCTTTCGTTATCGAGAATATTGCCGTCCATCTTGCTTATATTGTTTACACTGTCGATTGAAGTATAAGTGCGAACAGCGATAAATAAGGCCAACAACGCAATACAAAACCCTACTATTGATATGGTGAAATTCAGTAGGTCTTTGCCTTCCTTCAAGTAATACACCCATATTGCTAGACAGCCAGAAAATAGGACAAGCAAAAGAATGGTTATGTATAAGATACTGGTTCTTTTCATTAATTACCTAATGCATTGAGAATATTGTGAGATATCAAGCTAACGCTTGCTTAAGCGGTGAGTGAACGTGTGCCATGTTTGAGCGATAGCGAGTCGGCACGCGTTTACGAATCCTTCTTAAAGCACTTGTTATACGATTATTTAACCCATTTCCCAAGGTCAAAACTTATATCTTTAACTTTTTGCTTATAGTTGGCTTGTGCCAGTGCAATACCAACTGTCGTCAGCTGCAGTTTTGAAAGTTGATTATTTTCACCACCCCAGATATCTAACAAAACACCCAGCCCCGGGATTTTTTCCATCAACCATTCTTTAACCTCATTTTGATTCATCAACTTGGATTTGAAATATTGCCGCAGCTTATTAACTTCCTCGCCATTAATTCCAAGAGAATTTGCTTTTTCAGCTAAAACATTCTCGTCCATGGCGTTAAATTGAAATAAGTTTATTGTATGAAAGCAGTTCATTAACAGTGAATTGAAGTCGGACATAGGTTTTCCAAAAAACTGTTCGAACTCTTGCTCATCAAACCCCTTTTGAAACAATGCAGGATACTGACCAAGCATAAACACTGGAATTTCTTTGTACCAACTTGCTTCCATAAGGGTTACACAACCACTATATGCCAAGTGTTCAAACCATGAGTGATGATATTCAATATCTTGGTCGACAAAAACTAGTAATTCAGTGTTTATATATTTGATTAGGCTATCTAAGTCGTTCACATCCCCCCTGGCTAGACGAGTAAGAGAAAAATTTAGTGATAAAATATTTAGTTGCTCATTTGTGAGTTTGCTAACAACCTCAAGTGCTTCGTCAAGTACGATTTGCTTTGTGTTTCGCTCTGGAGTGGAAGCCCTTTGAACAAGTATGTCTACCAACATGTATTCCAAATCTTCGTCACCAGACTTAGCATATTGCTTTTGAGCTTCAAATAAAGCTGATTGCATTGCAGGCTGCTTCATTTGATTGATACCAGATTCATTTGTGTCTTGTAATTTTTTTAGAAAACTATCGGTAAGTTCTTCAGCTCTATTTTTTGCAAGTTCTGCGGCATCGTGTGAGAGTTGTATAAAATTTGACTTATAAACATCGAGGGCAATATCGCGGGCATCAGTGTAACTAATTCCTTGGTTTATGACTATAGATTGCCCTTGAAGGTTAGTCGACGAGTCACCAGCTTGTTGCTTTTGTACTTGATCATTTATCATTTTTATTACCTATATTGATATCACCGCCTGATTGGTAATTTGTAGAATTGTCACCCGATTTTTGTATTTGCGTTGAACTAGGATTTTTCCTAAACAATGAAAGTAAAAAAATCAGCACAGATACACCAATACCACTGAACACCCACTCTTTATTTTCGAGCAACCAACTCATAAATCCTCCTAATCATATAACGCTTTGCACAGCGGAAAACAAAAGTGGAGGCCACTTTTTGGCCGAAGCTTTTGGTTTTCCGACTGCTGCAACTTGTTAAATGCATTTCCTCTCCATTGGTATGCCACTATCTAGTTCTATGGCTTGTTTTGCAAAATCTGTATCTTCTACCTTAAAACCGTGTTGCTCAAAATACGAAATTTGATCATTTGAGGCTGCTGATAGAGTAATTTTCTTGATATTATTGGACTTACCTAAACTAATTATATTCTCTAGTAGCTCGGAAAATAGCCCTAAGCTTCTATATTCATGAAAGGAATATTCTTGGTTAGACTCATCAACTGGTTCATAAGGGTTACTAAACTCAACATCTGATATGTGAAGATTATTTGGATATGTTCTTGAGAGTAATAGCTGACCACAAATGTCTCTTTCGAGGGAATCATCATCAACATGAGCACGAATCAGAACGATATCTTGCACAACCTTCCGCTTCATTATTTTTTCAACTCGGCGAAATATAAGAGGATCTCGTTCATCAAAATATTTTGATAGCTTCTGAGGATTTACTTTTGCTCCAGCCTCAATGTAATGCATCCAAGCACTGGCTCCAAGCTCAAATAAACACCCAGGTTCTAACTCAGAAATTTCTTCAATATCATCCATTCCGTAATAGTCGATAAGGACGGGTTTATCGAACTTGCTTTCTAAGCTGTCGACTGGATAAACCTCTTCAAGATTCATGCATTACTCCTTTGCATTTAACATTGTATTAGTACGCATGCGAGATTTCCCAAAACCGTTACACGCACTCTTTTTCATCTACTAACTGAAATATCTACAGTCTATCGCCTCTCATACATATCGCTTTTCCGCGAAAATGTACACGCCGCCTATCTCTGTTCCAGCCTTCATACTATCCCCAAGCGTTAAGCTGTCACCGATTGACTAATCAATGCTTTTAATCATCCATTCTGGGGGAGTGTGCATCTGTCACGGATAAACGCGCACGTTTTGCCATGCTACCGCCAGCTAGTTGTCGGCACCTAACACGCCATTGAGTGGGTAGATTTGGGATTAGTGTATCAAGGCCTGTTTTGGTTTTCGTACGCTATTGTCCAAAGTGTTAGGTAAGCCATGTTTTGTGAGGTGGGTACAAGAAGCTGGTTAGAGCGCCAAGGAGCGAGTCGGGATGATGGGGCGGTGCGCGATTAGGGCTATGGCTCTTCTCGCGCACTGCTCAGGTTGGGATCGCCGATGCCGATCAGTGCGATTGCGCCGAATGGGTGGTAGATGGGCGCGTTGCTTTTGTGGTTTGCTGCGTTGGCTGTGGGCGTTGTTGGTTGCGGTGGATTTGATATTGCTGCCACGCGAAGGTCACCACAAAACAGCCGGTGAGTAACAATACAATGGTCGGGCCGGGTGCACTGTCGAGGTAAAACGACAGGGTGACGCCGCCCACGGCGGTGACTAAAGCAATTGCACAGGCAATCCATAACATGCGGCTAAATTGTTTGCTGAGCATAAAGGCGGTGACGCCCGGTGCAATTAACATCGCCACCACTAAGATGATCCCCACGGCATGTAAGCCCGCCACAATGGTAGCTATCATCACCGAGAGCAGGAGCCAATGAAGTTTCTGCACGGGGAGCCCGAGCACGCTGGCTTGCGCGGGGTCGAACGATAGCAGCATTAAATCTCGCCCTTTAAGGAGCACCAGCGCCAGCACGACCAAGCCGGTGATGGCGGCGGTGAGCAGCTGTTGGTGGTTAATCCCCAACAGGTTGCCAAATAGAATATGATCAAGGTGCAAATCAGACGGGAACTGACCTTGCAAAATCAGCCCCAGTGCGAAAAAGCCAGAAAACACAATCCCCAGCAAGGTGTCTTCTTTCACACGGCTATTTTGTTTGAGCCAATGCACACTGGTGGCGCATGCAGATCCGGCGGCAAAGGCGCCGACAATCAGCGGCAGGCCAAACAAGTTTGCTAGCACCAATCCCGGTAGCACCGCGTGTGCCACGGCATCACCAATCAATGACCAGCCTTTCAACACCAAATAGCAAGAAAGCAGCGCGCAGGGTAGTGCCACTAAGATGGCCATCAGCAAGGCATCTTGCATAAAAGTCAGTTGATACGGATTCATTGCAGTGCCTCCTGACGTTTGGCGCGCCGCGCGAGCAAACCGTGTTTGGGGCTAAACACAAAGGCGGCTAAGAAGAGTCCCACTTGGGCCAGCACAATCAGTGCGCCGGCATTAAGGTTGGCGAAATAGCTGATATACACCCCAAACAGTGAGGTGACTGTGCCGATGACACCGCTTAGCACCAACACGGGCCCGAAGCGATCACTCAATAAATAGGCGGTGGCGCCGGGGGCGATCACCAAGCAAATTACCAAAAAGGCCCCGACACTTTTAAGTGCCGCCATGGTGCAAGCGCTGAGCAGCGCAAAAAACAGCACCTTGAGCCCCACCACAGGTAAACCAATGCAGCGGGCGTGGCTTTCATCGAAAAAGGTCAGCATAAAATCACGCCATTTCACCGCCAGTACGGTGAGGCTGACCAAGGCAATGACTAGCATTTGCATCGCATCAAGCGGGGCAATGGCAAGCAAGTTGCCCAGCATAATTTGTTGAATATCGACCGCGACGGGCGAAATGGAGACTAAAAAGAGCCCGAAGGCGAAAAAGCTCGAGAAAATTAAACCGATGATCGCATCTTGTTTGATGTGGCTACGTTGGTGCAAAAACAGCATCACGCTCGCGGCCATACCGCCGGCAACAAAAGCGCCGAGCGAAAAGGGCAGGCCCAGCATATAAGCGCCGGCAACGCCTGGTACAATCGCATGAGAGAGGGCATCGCCCATCAGCGACCAGCCTTTGAGCATCAAAAAGGCCGAGAGCAAGCCGCACACGCCGCCAATCAAGGTGGTGACCAGCAATGCTTTTTGCATGTATTGATAGGCGAGGGGATCGAGTAAGCTCATTCGCGCCGCTCCTGCGCGCTTTGTTCGCGCTTGCCATACACCACCAAGGGCCGCTCGTCGTCGGAAATCACCGACAGTTCGCGCGGATCGGCGTCTTGGTGGAGCTGATCGCTAGGCATGACATACTGGCGCAGTTTGCCGCCAAAAATGGCACTCAGGTTCTCGGTGGTAAAAACATGCTCGGTGTGTCCGCCTGCCACCACCGCGCGATTGACCAACACGGTACGATCGCAAAAGTCGGGCACGGTGCCAAGGTTATGGGTGGCAATCAAAATGGTTTTGCCTTCGTCTTTGAGCTCGAGCAGCAAACGCATAATCGACTCTTCACTGGTGACATCTACGCCAGTAAAAGGCTCATCCAGTAAAATCAGCGGGCTGTGCTGAGCCAGCGCACGGGCGAGAAAGACGCGTTTTTTCTGTCCGCCGGACAGTTCACCAATTTGGCGCTGGCGAAAGGCTGTCATACCCACGCGGGCTAAGGCTTCATCCACTGCCTGATGATCCGCCGCTTTGGGGCGACGCATAAATGACATCTTGCCGTAGCGGCCCATCATCACCACGTCTTCCACTAACACCGGGAACGACCAATCAATCTCTTCTGATTGAGGCACATAAGCGACCAAGCCTGCTTTTTGCGCTTGCTTAATTGGGGTGCCGTTGACTGCGATGCTGCCACTGCCGGGGTTCACAAACCCCATGATCGCTTTAAACAAGGTGGATTTGCCGCTGCCATTGGCACCGACTAGGGCAGTAATGGTTTGCGCTGGCAGCGAGAAGCTGGCGTGTTCAAGGGCACACAGGCCGTTTCGATAGACGACACGTACCTCGTTGACATCTAACACACTGGGCGTGCCGTCGGTTAAATCATAGTGCGTCATGGCGTAACCCCGCTAACACGGTTTCTGTGGTAACTGTCAGTAAGGATAGATAGTCAGGCACGGGTCCGTCAGCTTGACTGAGCGAATCGACATATAAAATGCCACCATAGTGTGCGTCGGTTTCCGCGGCGACTTGTTTGGCGGGTGCATCAGACACGGTGCTTTCAGAGAAGACGGCACGCACTTGGTGTTCTCGTACGGTATCAATCAGCGCGCGGACTTGTTGCGGGGTGCCCTGGCGTTCGGCGTTAATCGGCCATAAATAGGCTTCGTTGAGGTTTAAATCACGCGCGAGATAAGAGAAAGCGCCTTCACTGCTTACCAACCAACGCTGTGATTCGGGGACAGCGGATAAGGCATCTTGCGCACGCGCGAACACGGCTTGAATTTGCGCCTTGTAGGCTTTGGCATTGGCTTGGTAGTGCGTTTGGTTGGCAGGGTCGTACTTAATCAGGGCTTGCTCGATGTTATCGACATATCGCATCGCATCTGAGGGCGACATCCACGCGTGTGGGTTGGGCTTACCACGATACGGGCCCGAGGCAATCACAATCGGCTCCACCCCGTCAGATAAGATCACATTCGGCACCTTATCAATGTGCTGGAAAAAACGTTCGAACCAGCGCTCTAAGCCTAACCCGTTCCACATCACCACATCCGCACCTTGCGCACGCAGAATATCTCCCGGAGTGGGTTGGTAATTGTGGATCTCCGCGCCGGGTTTAGTGAGAGACACTACCTCGGCATGCTCGCCCGCCACGTTGGCAGCCATATCAGCCAGAATGGTAAAGCTGGTCACCACTTTTAACTTGTCCGCGTGTTTTAATTGGTCGGCGTGCGCCATCGGAGAGAGCAAGAGCGCCGCAATAATTAGCAGGTGTTTTCTCATAAGCGTTAATCTCGTTCATTATGCGTGTGACTACGGCGTGAGGTCGCCAGCCGATCATACGTTAAAGATAACGTTTATGATAATCATTCTCAAGTAAGTGGTAATAAAAAGGGCGCGGATAGCGCCCATTCATTGCTGTAATCGATCATTGCTACAACCCATGTGGGGTTGCATACAGAGAGAACGCACATTCAATCACGAATGGTGTCGTGCCTGGCCCACTCCATTATAGTCCAATCTTTTTCTTGCGCGTGCAGGCTTAAGTGTGGGTCGGGGTTGACGGCAAATGCGTTATCAACTTGCTCGAGAAGTGGCACATCCCAGTGCGAATCACTGTAGCCGTAGGTGTGGCCCACGGTATCGTGGCGGTCAGAGAGCCACGCCTGCATATAGTCATGTTTGCCACGAAAATCACGCACACAATGAGAAATGGAGCCGGTGTACACCCCATTTATGGTTTCGAGCTCAATCGCAATCACGGTGTCGAGCTTGAGTAGTTCGCCAATCGGCCTTGCTAAGTGTGCGGCGGTATTAGACACCAGCACACAGTGGTCACCACGGTTACGGTGCCATTCAATCCGCTCTAATGCTTGGGGCACTACGACTGGCGCGACCCGTCTATCGATAAAGTCAGTGACCCAGCGCTCAACAGTTTGGGTCGATTGCCCCTTTATTGGCGTGAGCTGAACGTGCATGTATTGCTCAAGGTTAATACGCGCTTTTTTGAAATCGAGATAGGCTTGCTTTTCTTGCTCAACCACATTTTGCGGGGCGAGATCGCGTTGGCAAAGATACTCCAGCCACGCTTGCTTGGTGTCAGTGGCGATAAGGGTTTCGTCGAGATCGAAAAATGCGATGTTGATAGGTGCCGTCATAGCTAATTGCTGATTGTTTTCCATGCTGCTCATCCTAGACAACAACTATGACGATTGGGTTTCAGTGTGCGACAAAAAAGCCTCGGAAGACCCGAGGCTTAATCATGATATCGATTGACGGTGGTTTACTGACGAATACCTTCTACGTGCAGCTCCATATCAACATAGGTGGCAGGGCCCATGGTAGGAATACCGAAGTCTTCAAGTTCAAGACGGGTGTTACCCATAAAGCCTGCGCGGTAGTTGCCCCAAGGATCTTCACCGTGGCCGACCAGTTCCGCGTCGATTTCAATTGGCTTGGTTTGGCCATGCAAGGTGAGATCGCCTGCAATGGTCATTGAGCCGTCGCCGTTGTCGGTGACCTTGGTGCTTTCAAAGGATGCTTGGCCATATTCGCCTACATCCAAGAAGTCACCGCTACGAATGTGCTTATCACGCTCAGCGTGGTTAGAATCGACACTGGTTGTATCAATCGTCACCGACACACTTGATGCGCCAATGTTATCTGGGTCGAATTCAAACTGGCCGTCAAACTGATTAAAGCGACCTTTGATAAAGCTGTAACCCAGGTGTGGCACTTTGAAGTTGACCGAGGCGTGTGCGCCCTTGGTGTCAATCATATAAGTGTCTGCAAGTGCAGGCCCAGATAAGAGTGTCGCGGCGCTCATTCCCATGGCTAACATGAGTTTTTTCATTTCGAGTTTCCTCCGATCATCTTCCGTAACGTGTTGTCTTTATCAATAAAGTGGTGTTTAAGTGCCATAAGTGCGTGGCCGGCGGCCAACACAATCAAGGTAATGGCAACGTAGTAGTGTACATCCCCAGCAATGTCTGACTGGTTAGGGAATAGCTCACCAGCGCTTGGCACGGTAAACCAGGTGAAGACATCTATGCCTCGGCCATCTGAGGTGGAAATCAGATAACCAGAAACGAATAAAATGATGAGCAACAGGTAGATTGTATGATGTCCCGCCGTTGCTGCTTTACGTTCCCACGCTTTGCCCTCTACATCGGGCATGGTGTGGGTGGCTTTCCACACCAATCTAACCAACGTGGTGAGCGCAAGTAGCAACCCGATTGATTTGTGCCAGTGTGGCGCGGTTTGATACCAACTGCTGTAATAACTGAGATCGACCATCCAGAGCCCAACAGCGAAAAGGCCGATAATCACAATCGTTGATAGCCAGTGTAGCGTACGCATCACCAGATCGTAGCCCGTTTTCGTTGTCATTGTTGTCGCCCCCATTCACTATTCAGACACAGTATATAAGGTGAACGGCAAGACATAACCGGCTCACCTTGAACAAGATGTTCGAATAATTCTAACGAACTCTTTACTGGGTTACGACTCGTCGGCGGTCCAGCTTAAACTGAGTGAAACAGAATCGGCGAAGCGGAGTGCGTGGGGCTTATCAATGGTGACTTGCGCATAACGCACCCAATGGTGGTCACGCGCAATGTCTAGTACGCCGGCGACAAGTTTCTCCAGCAATAAAAAACGACCATTTTCGACATAGTCGATGATTGCTTTAGTGATCACTTTGTAGTTGAGTGCATCATCTACGTTGTCTTCTTCACACGCTTTGTGGCCGGGATAGTGGATCTCAACATTGATCACCACATCTTGCTTTTTCTCTTGCTCGTCGGGATTAAAGCCAATGTAGGTGCGTAGGCGCAGGTTGGTTACTTTAATGACAGCGTCGTTCATAATCTTTCCCTGGTCACGAAATTAAATGAGATGGCGTCCGCCATCCAACTTGATGGACTGGCCAGTCATATGCTGACTGGCGAGAATAAATTCGCAGGCGTTCACCACTTCCTGCTCACCCGGTACGGTGCCCAAAATCGATTTACGGCGAGCTTTATCACGATAGGCCTCATCATCGCCCTCATTAAACATAATTAGCGCAGGTGAAATGCTGTTTACTTTTATGTGTGGTGCGAATTTTTGTGCGAATGAGAGCGTGAGGTTTTCTAGCGCGGCTTTGCTGGTCGCGTAGGCAGTGTGTTTTGCGCTGCCCTTTTGTGCGACATAGTCGGTAAGGTGAATGATGTCACCTTGCTGCATCCAGCGTGCCGCAGCCGTGTTAATAAGATAAGGCGTTTTGGCGTGAATTTGCATCATATTATCGAATAACGTGGCAATATCTTGGCTTTGCGTTTCGCTATCCCACGACGATGCGTTGTGTATGACGGTATCGAAGGTCGGATGCATCGCATCGAGCGACTCGATAAATGCGTAAACGCCCTCATCAGAGGAAAAGTCCGCTTGCAGGCAGTGTGCGCCGCGCGCCCTTAAGTCCGCCACTTGAGGTCGCTCGGTGCGATAAGATAGGGTCACTTGATGACCTTGATGAAGAAAGTGGCAGGCCAGTGCATAGCCGATACGCTGCCCGGCGCCAGTGATCAAGAGATGCTTTTTTGTCACGGGTTTTCCTTTCTGTTTATGGGTGTCATCAACAACACGGAGCAACGGTTCTGTTACGTTTCATAAACTTATCGCGATCAAAGATAGCGTGATATTCAGTGAAACGATAGCTTTTGCATGGTTAAGTCGCTGATTTCGTGCCACAAGCAACAAAACGGCTGCGTAAATATGTATGACAAGGGTGAGGTTAAAGATGGACATTTGCCAATGGGCACAACAAAGCGAGGCTGAGCGGCATTATCACGATACCGAGTGGGGCGTGCCGACATTTGATGATCAAGCGATCTTTGAGTTTATTTGTTTAGAGGGCTCACAAGCAGGGTTAAGTTGGCGACTGATTTTGCAAAAGCGTGCGGCTTATCGCGCGGCTTTCTGCGATTTCGACTTTTACCAACTCGCGAACGTGACCGAACCGAATATTGCTGAGATCATGGCCAACCACGAGATTGTCCGCAATCGCTTGAAAGTGGCGTCTGTGTTTACCAATGCGAAAGCGGCGGTGACGCTGGTGGAAGAGTATGGATCCTTGGCGAAGGCACTGTGGCAGTTTACTGACGGTGTACCGATTGTGAATCAGCACCAATCGGATGCCGATGTCGCCACCGCGACCGACGAGTCACGCGCGATGAGTCGCTTTTTGAAAAAGCGCGGGTTTAAATTTGTGGGCGAGACGATTTGCTATTCGCTGATGCAAGCGCTTGGTATGGTCAATGATCATGTCGTCACGTGTCCGCGCTATCAACCCTGTTGCGAACTGGCTGACTCGGTAAAAGCCTCGCCTTAGAAATAACGACGGAATTGCCAGAAGCGCGCTTGCCAATAAGGATTGTCTAAGCGTGACACTGTCACACCCTTTGAGGAGGAAGCATGCATAAACCGCTGTCCACCCAGAAAGATGCCGACATGGCGAAGGCCGGGGCGAATATGAAAAAACACCAGATCGCCTTGGCGTGCGGATTTATAGTCAATGGCATAGCCGGTTTTTGCTTGGCCGTGGGTGGTGCGCGGTAGTGGCGTGGCGAGCGCTTCTTGATAGACGTGCTGCGTATACGCTGAGCAATCGATACCTTGGTGTGAGGTGCCTCCCCAACGATAAGGTGTGCCTTGCCACTGACGATAAAGTTGAGTGAGTGCCTGGTCTAGCGCGTGGTCGCTAATTGTTTTGTCCGAACTAGGCATGTCAGCTGTCGTTGCGGCGTCACGCTGCGTCGCACAGCCTGCTAACATCAAGGCTAAAAAAGGTATCACTAAAACATGTTTCATACACTGCCCTTAATGCAGTTACGCCCGGCCTCTTTGGCTTTGTACAAGGCTTTATCCGCTAACTGCAATACCTCGTCGGGGGTGTCGGCTTGCGAGGCATCGGCATAGCCAATGCTGACAGTAATATTGACCGGTTTTTTGTCGCTGGCATGTCCGCGCTTTTGCCGGCCTTGCTTGTCATCATGAGGACGAGACTCATCACGCAGCACTAAGGGGTAATTGGCGATATCCTCACGCAGTGCGTCAAGAAACGGTAAGCAGTGCTCGGTGGTTTTTCCTTTAAACAACAACGTAAATTCTTCGCCGCCGTAACGAAAGGCACTGGCGCCCCCTTCACAATGCGCCATATGTTTGGCGACAAGCTTAAGAACATCATCGCCTGTTTCGTGACCGTATTTATCGTTAAATTTTTTAAAGTGGTCAACGTCGAGCATCGCAAGAGTATATTGGCGGCCTAGATGTTTGAGCTCGTCTTCAAGTGCGCGACGACCGGCAATTTCGGTAAGCCCATCAATAAAGGCCAGTTGGTGGCTGAGTGATACTTGGTTGGCAATCAATAACACACCCGCCAACGAAAATATCAGCGAAGAAATGAAAGGCACGTTAAAAAATACGAGGGTTGTGACACCGCATAATACGCTGACAAAAGCGGCATGATCCTCAATGCTATTTTTTCGCAACAGTCGAATGGTGCTGACACAGACCAAAATAGAAAGCAGCACGATCAGCAGCAGTGGCATGGGGCTCACTGACGTCACTCTTACTAATACCGGGTGTTGATGGAGATAGGAGGACAGCTCACCGAATTGCTGCACGAGAAGCGCACACCAACCGATTTCCATACCAATGGCGAGGAAAAAGAACAGGCCAAACCGAGAGGTGAGTTTTTGATCGCGCACGATGATCATATACAGCAAGTTAATCGGTAGTGCGACGGTGAGCAGCAAGTACTCCATGTAGGTCGTACCATGATTGAGTGGCGATTGCAGCCGCGTGAGGATCACTGTGTAGCCCACTAACAAGATCACCACCATCATACCGACGCGGGCGCTTTTGAATAAGTGGCTTAAAAGTAGCGCGGTGAATAACAGAAAATACGGCGCTGCGTATATTAAGTTGTAATAGGGGGCTAGCGAGGCAATCAAGGGTTGATAGCTCGCGGCAAGCAGCAGTAATAAAACAATGGGGGTCCCCATACGGACCACAGATGAACGCAAAAACCCCATGAAACCTCTTATCTGGTTGAGGTAACACCATTAACTTACCACGGATAGCTTCTTAGGGGATGGCCTGACGCTGAGAATGTGATAACTGCAATGGTCTAGCTAGTCAGTTTATTTTAATGATTAGATTATCATTTTGGGGACAAAAAGAAAGCCAAGCGATGGCTTGGCTTTCTGCGGACATTTTGTACCACGGGCGTGGTGAGAGCGAGAACAGGTTTATTCGCTCTGTGACGCCTCAGGCAGGGTAAATACCTGAGTCGGCTTGGCCACAATTGAGCGCGTTGTCTCTTTAATATCGGCAATCACCACTTCTAGGCTATCACCGAGCTTGAACTCAACGTTACCGTCGATAGTCACTGTGCCTGTTTCTTTATCACAGGCAATGCGGGTTTTGTTATCGATGATCAGCGATGATGGAATAAAGGCAGGTGCCCCGTTTTCCAACAAGCGTACACGCATTCCGGCACGGTTGATGTCAAAAATCTCCGCGGTATAGCGGGTTTGCGCTTCCACTTCTGGCTTAAGCAAGCGGGTGTATAGCCAGTCGGCGACATCACGCTCTGCCATACGGTGATGTTTACGATGACCGGCAAGCTCTTCACCCACGGTATCGGCCGGGGCATTGGCTTCGGTTTCGCCGCGAATAATCGCTTTAAGCAAGCGGTGGTTGATCATATCACCGTATTTACGGATAGGTGATGTCCACGTGGCATAGACATCTAAGCCCATTGCGTAGTGTGGTGCTGGCTCATGACCAATCTCGCTGTATGCTTGGAAGCGGCGCAAGCGGTTATCAAGATAGGTGGTGTCTAGGCTGTTTAACCAGCGACGGAGTGCACTGAAGCCTTCAACGGTGGCGAGGCTTTCGCTGTCCGCCTCGCCGTCATGCGCTTTTACCAGCTCGACCACATCGTCGAGCTTTTCGCTGTTAAAGCCGGCGTGTGTGTTGAAGATACCAAACCCGAATGCGTCACGAAGCTTACGACCCGCGCAGATGTTGGCGCTGATCATCGACTCTTCCACGATCCGGTTGGCAATGCGGCGCTGATCGGTGTGGATGGCAATCACGTCGTTGTCTTCGCTGAGCTCAAAGCGATAGTCAGGACGGTCGGGGAAGGTGACAGCATGCGTCTCACGCCACTCAATGCGTGCAAGTGCAAACTGGTGAAGCTGATGAATTTGGTCGGCGATGGCTGCTGTTTCTGGCTGCCACGACGCTTGTTCACCGAGTTCGATGTAATCAGACACTTTGTCATACGCAAGCTGACCGTGTGACTGAATCCAAGCCGAGAAGAATTCAGCGTCATCGATAATGGTGCCATCAGCATCAATATTGAAGGTGCAGCATAGTGCTGGGCGCTTTTCGTTGGCACGCAGTGAACATAAGTCATCACTCAGATCACGCGGCAGCATTGGGATGTTGCGCCCAGGCAAATAAATAGTAAACCCGCGTTCACGCGCGACTTTATCGAGCGCTTCGTCGGCATCAATGTATGCCGTTGGATCAGCAATGGCCACTGTCAGGGTAAAGCCACCTTCTGCGTTGGCTTGGACGTACAGGGCGTCATCCATGTCTTTGGTGGATTCGCTGTCGATGGTCACAAACGGCAAATCAGTCAGGTCACGACGCTCTAGCCCTTGCTCCAGTAGTGGCCACTCATCTTTTGGTGCCGGTTCTTGGTTGGGCAAGTTGTGTTTTGCCAGCGTGACCCACCAAGGGGCTATTTTATCGTCCGAATCAGTGATTTTTTCACTGACCTGGCACATAAAATTGTCATCGCCTTTCAGTGGATGGCGGATGAGGGACGCGACGACCCAGTCACCTTCTTTCAAGTTGTCTTGCGACAAGCCACGCTGCGTTTTTGCGCGCAGGGCGTCTTTCATTTGCGGGTGATCGGGAACCACGTTTAGACGGTTACGGATCCACTGCACACGACCAATAAAGCGATCTAAGCTGGCTTCTACCAGCGTATCCGGCTCAGCCACTTCGCGGTCTTTCTCCGTGCGAACGAAGGCTTCAACACGGTCACCGTGGAGCACTTTCTTCATATAAGGAGGCGGAATGAAAAGGCTGGTCTTGTCATCAACTTCGAGGAAGCCGAAGCCTTTTTCGGTGGCTTTTACCTGGCCTTCTTTTTTTGGCAAGGTTTCTTGGATCTGTTGCTTTAGCTGTGCTAGCAGGGGATTGTCTTGAAACATAACTCGGATCTCGATAAACGGATCGCCACACTATACGGATTCACTGTTTCAAAACCAACCCGTGGCACTAAAATCCTGTGACCTGACTTAAGTGCATGGAAAGTGCGGGGAATACCTGCGAATTTCGATGTTTCTGTGAACAAATTGCTATAAACCTGCCCATACGCCGCAAATTTTGTGAACTTGTTCAACTTTTTCTGGCTTTTTTGGTGTAAATAGCGCAGAATGCACATCCTTAATGACCGAGGCCCATGGCGCTGGTGACTGTCACTGCATGAAAGACAGTGTTGCATGGTTGAGCAGAACGCTTGAGGGGCCCCGTTTCGCTACACTCTATAGATTGGGATCCCAATGCAAGAATCTGTTACCAAATTTCGCCAGTTAGATCTGGCCGACACCCTTTTGTCTGCGCTTGACTCAATGGGCTTTGAAACCCCCACTCCTATCCAAGCCGCTTCCATCCCTGTACTTCTCGAAGGCCGTGATGCACTCGGTAAAGCTCAAACCGGTACGGGTAAAACCGCTGCATTCTCGCTGCCACTGCTGAACAAAGTCGATCTGAGCCAACGTAAACCCCAAGCGATCATCATGGCCCCGACTCGCGAGCTTGCCATCCAAGTCGCAGCGGAAATGAAGACGCTGGCACAGAACATCAAAGGCTTAAAAGTCCTTGAGATCTACGGTGGTGCGTCGATTGTTGACCAAATGAAAGCGCTGAAAAGCGGCGCACACATCGTGGTGGGTACGCCAGGACGTGTGAAAGATTTGATCAACCGCGATCGCCTGAAGCTTGACGAAGTGCATACCTTTATCCTCGACGAAGCGGATGAGATGCTCAAAATGGGCTTTGTGGACGATGTTACCTGGATCATGGAGCAAGCGCCTGAGAGTGCACAGCGCATCCTATTCTCGGCAACCATGCCTCCTATCGTTAAACAAATTGTTGACCGCTTCTTGCGTGAACCGGCACGTGTCGACGTCGCGGGTAGCAACCGCACGGTTGAGAAGGTTGAGCAGCAGTTCTGGGTGGTTAAAGGTGTTGAAAAAGACGAAGCGATGAGCCGTCTGCTAGAAACCCAAGACACCGATGCATCTATCGTCTTTGTGCGCACCCGCCAAGACACCGAGCGCTTAGCTGATTGGTTGTCAGCGCGCGGCTTTAAAGCTGCGGCACTGCACGGGGATATCCCGCAGTCATTGCGTGAGCGCACGGTTGATCACTTAAAGCGTGGCGTGATTGATATTTTGGTCGCGACCGACGTCGTGGCACGTGGCCTTGATGTGCCGCGTATCACTCACGTATTTAACTATGATATTCCGTTTGATGCTGAATCTTACATTCACCGTATTGGTCGTACCGGTCGTGCAGGCCGCGCGGGTAAAGCGATTTTGTTGGTACGTCCTAACCAAATGCGCATGCTGCGCACGGTTGAGCGTGTTACGCAGACCAAAATGGAAGAAATTCAGCTGCCAAACCGCGATAAAGTGGCGGAAGCGCGTGTCGCCCAGCTAGCCGGTGAGTTGGCTGAAAAGAAAGACGGCGACGCCATGGCACCTTTCATTGAGTTGATTGAGCAACTGCAAAACGATATCGACGTAGATGCAACCACCTTGGCGGCGATGCTGCTGCAGCGCCAGCAAGGTAAGCGTCCATTGTTCTACAAAGGCCCTGACCCGATGATTGCAGCGATGGAGCGTGAGAAACAACGCCGTGAACGTCGTCGTGACGATCGTCAAAATGGTACTGACCGTCGTGATACCAACCCGGCTGATTGGGATACTTATCAGTTGGACGTGGGTCGTGAGCAAGGTGTACAAGTTAAAGATATCGTCGGCGCAATTGCCAATGAGCTTGGCTTAAACAAGCAAAACATTGGCGCAATCAAGCTGGCACCAGCACATACATTTGTACAGTTGCCAAAAACCATGCCGAAAGACGTGTTTGCACAATTGCAAAAACTGCGTATTCGCCAAAAAGAGACCAACGCACAGCGTGTTGAAGGTCAAGTCATGCGCGAGCGTCGTGGTGGTGACCGCAATGGTGGCGGACGTGGCCGTAATGAGCGTGGACGTGGTGAACGTCGTTTCAACCGTGACCGCGGCAACGAGCGTCGTGGTAGCGCTGCGCGCGGCGAACGTCGTCAAGCACAGTAAAAAGAGGAAGCCGGGCAGTGATGCCCGGCTTTTTTATAACGTGTCTGCGATGTAATGCCTTGTATGCAGGGTATTAACGACGTAGATATGAGGTCTTAAACCACCATGACATTCTGGGGTAAGACCGATATAGTTAAGCAGTGAGGTGATACGCGTCACGCCACTGTTTGTCGCTACGCGTGGTGGCGATGGATCGATAAACCACGAGCGTGTTAATGATGAGTTGCCTCTGTCATGATTAACTTTAAAAATACTCTGCGTCTGCTTGGCATGCCGATTCTATGGATGGGCATTGTCCAATTTGTATTCGGGCTCTTATCGCTGTTTTTGTTTCGCGATGGGGTCTCAAAGCACTTCTTTTATCCTTCCTTGCTAATGATGATTTCATCATTGGCGATCTCGTGGCTGTTTCGGCAAAGCAAATTGAATCAGGTCACCTTTCGCGACGCTTTACTATTTTCAACGCTGACCTGGATACTAGTGGGTTTGCTTGGCGGTATTCCGATAGAGCTAGTGACTGGTGTGAGTTTCACCGATGCCACCTTTGAGTCGATCAGTGCGCTGAGTACGGCGGGTGCCACCATTTTGAGTGGCCTGGACAATATGCCTGCTTCATTCCTGCTCTATCGCCAGTTTTTACAATGGATGGGGGGACTTGGCGTGGTGATCTTTGTGGTCGCGGTATTGCCGATGCTCAACGTGGGTGGTATGCGGCTATTAAAAGCGGAAACACCCGGACCAATCAAAGACGAAAAACTCTCTCCTCGAATATCAAAAACGGCGCACTATTTGTGGGGGGTGTACATGGTGATCACCATTGTATGTGCACTGGCTTATTATGTGGCTGGAATGAGTGTGTACGATGCGATCGCACATAGTTTTTCTACCGTCTCAACCGGGGGGTTCTCCACCCACGATGCCAGTATGTGGCACTTTCGAAGCCATCTTATCTTAATGATTTCTAATGTCTTTATGCTGTTAGGCGCGATCAACTTTGGCTTGCATTTTCGTATTTTTCGTCTCGGTTGGCGCGGCCTAAAACTATATATTGATGACGAAGAATCACGGGTGTTTTTGATTGTGGTGGCGTGCCTGTCTCTGATGTTAGGCTTGTACTTGTTCGGCGAAGCGCGTTATGAGTCACTTTGGGTGTCCCTAAGCTTTGCAGCGTTCCATGTGGTCTCTTTTATTACCAGTACCGGTTTTGGCGCGGCGGACCTTAGCTCGTGGCCAGCGGCAACCGCTTTATTCTTGGTGTTTTGTGCCTATCTGGGTGGCTGCTCAGGATCAACGGCGGGCGGCAATAAAATTATTCGCGACATTGTTACTTTTAAAATCATTCGTCGCCAATTGCATCAATTGGTGCACCCGTCCGCGATCATCCCCATCCGCTATCAAGATAAGGTGGTTTCGAACGACGTGACCCAAGCGGTGATGGCGTTTATGTCGCTAGCCGCGTTAACCACAGGTGTGTTCACTTTGTTGATGATGATGACCGGGCTGGACTTTTGGTCCGCCTTTACCGCCGTGGTCGCATGTATCAATGTGCTTGGGCCAGGTTTTGGTGAAGTCGGCAGTAACTTCCAACCGGTGACAGACACTGGCATTTGGATCCTAAACGTTGCCATGATCCTTGGACGTTTGGAGTACTTCACCGTACTGGCGCTGTTTATGCCGCACTTTTGGCGTTGGTAACTAGACCAATTGCTCTGTGTACTCGGGGCATAGTGAAGCCACAAACTCATCAATGTGTGTATAACGCGTATACGGATTTAAAAATACCGCTTTTTCCCCAGGAATAAATAGGCATTGGCCATTGGGGTCAAACTCCGTGTGTGCAATAGACTCGACCCAATTGGTCTTTAGTTTTTTGCCTTGGCGCTCGAGAAAGTGTTGTCGGTGATACAGGCTATGTTGGGTAATGCTGTCAATACGCGCCCCGACTTGATGCAGGGTTTGTTCTTGTTGGAACATCGCAGCCACATCGAGTGTCGGTGAAGGTTGGTAGAGGCGAAACGCTACCGTCGGCCCCAGGTTATCACCAGCGACGACCTTGCAATGGGGGAGGGCGTCTAGGTGTGCTTTTAAATACTCGGCATTTTGCAGGCTGTGGGCAATCATGGTCTGATAACCACGTTTGCCCAACATATTGAGAGCGCAATAACTCCCATAGGCGCCTGCTGCGCCACGTGAGCACTCTATTGTCGACTGTAAATGGGTTTGCTGTGTTTTACTGGTTTCAAAATAAGAAAAATAATGCGGATCTTGCTTAAGGTGTTCCATGTCCGTTTTCTGTTTGAACATCACCAAACTGGCGGTATAGGGTACAAACCCCCACTTTTGAAAATCGATAGTGATGGAATCGGCAAAGCGTAGCCCGCGAATACGCGGTAGTAATGCTTGCAGTTTATTCTGTGTCGCGGTGTTGATCCCAATGGGGTTGGCGGCAAAATCATAATCGTTGAACATCACTAATGGCCACCCGACTGCCGCATCAACATGAATATGTGGTTTTACGGACGTGTGAAAGCGTTGGCAGGCCTGCATCGTGATCTGATACATGCGCTCAATATCATCAATCGCGAAGGTATCTGTGGTGCCAAAGGTCAGCAAAATGGTAGGCACCGGCATCTTCTCGGCTAAACAATGGTTGAGCGAGTAGGCAAAATCGTCCAGATCAAGCCGGTTGTTGGCATCCACTTTAATACGCAATACCTGGTTGGGGATATCTGTGCCCAGTAAACCGAGGTTAGTCATATTAGAATAGTGACCGGCGAGTGAGTTAATCATGCGAAAGTCTTGCCCTTGCAACCCTCGCTGGCCTGATAGCGGGAACTGCTTTCTTAACCCCATCAAATAGCCGTACAAATTGCCGAAAGTCCCGCCTTGGGTAAAGATCCCGGTTGCGTGGTCAGGGTCGTAACCAATCAAATTAGCGACTTGGCGCACGACTGTTTTTTCCAGCTCCACAGACATCCCGGCGTATTCGCTATACACGAGATTGGGGTTCGCCATGGTAGCAAGGAGAGCCCCATGTATCGCGGGATCGCAGGGGGCGGTGATCACGTTTTCTACCGCGCGAGGTGATGTCCAATCTTTGGAGTAGGTGGCGGCTTGTAGTGCCAGATGAGGCAGTGTTTTGGCGCTAATATCACTTTGCTCGGGAATATGCGTTTGTTGATTAAATTGACTCGCCGCGTCGGCCACGGCAGGATGCATGCCGTTCTCCAGCCAATGAGCCAGCTCTGGCGTCCGGTAGACAGGCCAACGATCAGGGTCTCGATTGAAAAAATGCTGACGAATGGTTTGGTATTGTTGTGCAAACGTCGCGGTTAAAGCGTGTGCTGGAAAAGAACGAGACATAGGTACAACCCTCGCCAATAGGGAGCAGGCAGTCGCGCACTGCCTGATCGGGTGAACGTCAGCCATAATCGGCTTGTGTCGTGCTGAGCCGAGTTTGGCTTGGTACGAGGTATGGCGCCGCTGATTTGCAACGCCAACTTCGCTGAGCAATATGGCTTTGGTGGTTTATTGCAACTTAAAGTTATGAACCATGCGGTCCAGCTCTTCGTTCGAGTGAGTCAGCGACTTGGTGGCCGCGGTGGTTTGATTTCCGCTTTCTACCAGCTTGTTGACCATATCCCGAATCGAGAGCATGTTCTTGCTGAGCTCTTCGGCGACAGAGCTTTGTTGCTCGGTGGCCGTGGCGATTTGGGTGCTCACATCGTCGATTTCGGTGACAGATGAGCTCATGATGGTCAAGCTGTTAGACACTTCTGAGGTTTTGTCTGCCGTGGTCTGACACTGTTCTTTGGTCTTCTCCATGGCCTCGACCACACTCGAGGTGCCATCGAGTAACGCGGTGAGCATCTCAGAAATTTCGGTGGTGCTGCTTTGCGTGCGAGCGGCGAGGGCGCGGACTTCATCGGCAACCACCGCAAAGCCTCGGCCTTGCTCGCCAGCGCGCGCTGCTTCAATGGCGGCATTTAATGCCAGCAAATTCGTTTGTTCGGATATTTCGCCAATCACTGTCAGCACGTCACTAATCCGGTTCGCGTCTTTGTTCATGCTGGTGATTCGGCCAGACATTTCCTCAACTTCATCCACTAACGCGCTGACCGTGATCACCGCGTTATCAACCACTTCTAGTGACTGGCTGGCTTCTTTACTCGCTGAGGCGGTAATGCTGTTTGACTGAGAAACGTTTTCTGCAATGTTTCTTGCGCTCTCACTCATTTGAGTGATGGCAGTAACCACTTGCTCGGTTTCGGCGGAGTGCGCGTCCAGTACAGATTCATTTTCGCTGGTGGTTTGTGACAGCTGGCTAATGTTGGCGGAGATCGCCTGACTGGACTCGGCGACGCTCAATATCATGCCTTGTAGATTTTCGACAAAGCGATTGAAACCGTCACTGATTTGCGCTAAATCATCATTGCCGTTCACATCGAGACGAGCGGTGAGATCCCCTTCGCCGCGCGACAGATCCAAAACCGCTTCTTTGAGTTTGAGTAAGGGGCGATACGAAAATTGAATAATCGCATAAATGGCCCCCAGACTGACGATCAGCAGTATCACGCCTGTCGCGACAGAATCGAATTGAGCATCGCGAACTCCCGCCAGGGCGGTTTGTTGGTCGACAAAGACCATCAGCGTCCAATATCTGTCTTCGGTTAAACTCACGCGTTGGAAATAGCCATCAAACTGAATGCCTAAATAGGGGAACGTGAGGTGACCTTGCTCGCTACTGCGGAACATACTTTCCATTTGTGAAAAGTTGGGACTAATTTGAGACGGCGTTTTACCGATATCATTGGGGTCGTCACTGGCAAAGAACACCGCGTTTTGATCCGTCAATGTCGCGGCCCCACCAGCAAAGCGCATCTCACTCACTTGAGTGATGACACTTTCTAGGGGAATATCGCCAAGCAGTGCGCCGATAAACTGGCCGTTTTCAAACACAGGAGCCACGGCACTGATCACTTTCCCACCGGTGACCTTGTCTGTATAAATTTCAGTTAAATGAATGGATTGATCGGATTTAACTGTGCGGTACCAGTCTCGGTTTCGGAAGTTATATTCGTCGGTTGTGACGCCATCGCCACTGTGGTTAGACATGTACGACGCACCGTTTTCGTAGGTCATGATCACATTGGCAATACCAGCGGTATCCGCGAGCATGCGTACTTGCGCCACATTCTCCTGACCGGTGAGAGCCGTTGAGAAGTGGTCGGCACCTTGGTCTACCGCATTAAGCTGAGACTGAACCAGCTGCTCTAGCTCCGTCACATGGTGGTCAAGCTTGTTTTGTGTTTGGGTGACCAAGGCTTCAACCATTCTATCGCGCAGCGAAAGTGCGTTAATTGAGCCGAGGATCACGAGTGAGAGCGTGACGAGCAGTCCGACCCCCCAAATAATGCGAGATTTAAACCCTAAGGTCATAGCGATTACCCCTTACTGAGCACGTATTTTCTTGTCTAAAAAGTAAGGGTGCTTCCTGTGCTTGGTGAGCGTATGTTGTCCGCTTTTTTGTGCGGTTTTTTGTGTTGCCCACCGAGGAGTCACCCAGCCAACGTTTATTTGAAATTAGTGTAGATATAGCTTTTATGCCAAATAATAAAGACTTCTTGATAAGAATAACAATAGAGGGGGAGTGCGTTTTTTGCTAGGTGGGAAGATGAAAAATGTATAACAATTTGGCGCATTTTTATTGAAAGAATTGTTAGGAAAGAAAGACAGGTGCTTGGGTTTTAAACGCGCGTGTAAGACGTCCACTTATCTAAGCGCTTTATTTTAAGTACTTATCACTAGTGAGTGAAATAAAACCAAACAGCGGCAAGGCGTTGAGACGCATGAAATCATGGTACGATGCGCTCAGCGATAAAAACCGTGTGGCGTATGCTGACTGACAGGTTCCAGCACCAGTGCGAGGGTGCTGGTGAAACCTTATTCGGAGGGAGCGGCCTCAGGGATGATAAAAGCGTCAGGTTGCGCACGGTATTTCTCTACACTGGCGAGGTACACCTCGCGTTGCCAGTCGACTAGGGCACTGGCTTCTTGCTGGTAAAGGCTTTGTGGCGCTTGGTTATTCACTACCTTCCATACAGCGTAGGCAGCTTGCTTATCGAGTTCAATTTTTTGTTTCTCGTCGGCAGGTAGATTCGCCAAGTTGACGTCCATAGCACATCTCTTATCTGATCAGGGCTCTCGGATCCTAACCGAGCCGCACGATTCCAGCAAGATTTACTCGCCGTTTACCCCGTGCTGACATTATAGGTAACAGGGTTGCTAGGCTGGATGCTTTTAAACGATAGCCAGTGGAAACCGTGATGACCTTTAATGACCAAGACAGACAGGCTTTGTACGAAACATGGATGTCTTATAAAGCTAAAGCTCGGATTACCCAGATAGAAATGGCAAAAAAGCTTGAGATCAGTCACCTTAGCTTCTCTCGGTGTATTCATGGTGACGCCGTGCTCGATAGTCGGTTTGTGTTTGCGTTTTGCCAAGCAATGGGGGTGGAGCCGAACAAGGTCATACCGAGCTTGCGCGATCGTGAACAGGTTGATCAAGACGTGCTCGTCACCAGTAAAGTGATTGTCGATGGGGCGATTGAAGCCGTGCATTATGAAGGAAGCACGGTGATCATTGAATACCGCAAACCGTTGGCACCTTCATCTAATGCCACGCTTGAACGGGTTTCGTGAGCGGCGAGGAGGCTCAGTAGGGCAAGGGTCAGGCCGATTTGCTAACTCTAACATAATCGTTTCGCGCTCGTTGTCGGTCATTTTTCCCCAGCGGACAATTTCATCAAGCGTACGTTTGCAGCCGACGCAAATATCGTCTTCACGTCGACAATGACCAATGCAAGGTGTTAACACGCGACCTCCTCAAAACGACTAAACAGTAGACAGGCAGCTAATACACTGCCTGTCCGACGCGCTAGTATAGCGATTGTGCTATCGCGTCACCATGCCGCGTACTTGTTTGGCACGTTCGTCGTCTGTTGCCTCGTTGGGCGCAGGGGTGAGTAGTGCCTTTTGACATGCAGGGCGTGCGGCGAGCTTGTCTAGCCAGGCTTGTAACGCGTCTAGTCCGGTAACATCGACACCGCTCCATTCATGGATTCTAGCCCATGGCCAGGTCGCCATATCGGCGATGGTGTAGCTGTCGCCGGCTAGATAAGGGTGTTTTTGCAGCTGTTCATCCACCACTTCTAGCAGACGGCGCCCTTCTTTTTGGTAGCGCTCAATGGCGGCGGGGATCTTCTCAGGAAAATACCGATAGAAGACATTGGCTTGCCCCATCATTGGCCCAACACCCCCCATTTGAAACATCAGCCATTGAATCGCTTGTGAGCGCGCCTTGGGATCGCTGGGTAAGAATTGCCCCGTTTTTTCCGCGAGATACAACAAAATGGCGCCTGACTCAAACACCGGAAAGTCACCATTGGCTTTATCGACAATCGCGGGAATGCGGCCGTTGGGGTTAATGGCTAAAAAGTCGGGCTGTTTTTGCTCATTGGCCATTAAATCAACGCTGTATAGTTGATAATCCAGACCCATTTCTTCTAAAGCAATGGCGACTTTCTGACCGTTAGGTGTCGCGGCAGAATAAAATTCAATCATGTTGGCTCCTTGCTAGGGGGCGTCACACTAAGTGTGACCCCGTAAAAAAGCGGCCCCTTACCAATCCGGGGCACCACTAATCAGTATTGGGGCCAATGTGGTTGAGATCAATCATCGTGTGAGCACCTGGCTATTTGACCACATTAGTGACAGTGTCACGCCATCTTGTTGCGGCCGATTCTCAGCTATCAGTGTCGCTTGGTGAAAATCGGCAATCAGTCGCGCAATATACAAGCCAAGGCCGAGATGCGGTTTATCGCTGCCATGACCGTCCGGGCGAACGCTGACCATTGAACTGAATAACTGGTCACGCATGTGCTCGGGAAGTAAAGGGCCGCAGTTGCTGACTGTCATGGCTGACTGATGGGCATCTTGTGACAGGGTCAGTGAGATAGGCGCTGTCCCATCATCAAATTCCACGGCGTTGGACACAAGCTTGTCCAGCAACTGCGCAAGGTAGTCGGGAGCCCCCAACACTTCTACAGTATGATCGGGCAGCCGTAAGGTGAACGCCTTGTCAGGGTATGCGCATTGGTAGCCTTGGGTACAACCTTCTAGCAAGGCATTGAGATTAACCGTTTCCTTGTCAGCGTTATCAAAGCTCTGCTCCAGGCGCGTGGCTTCGGTTAGTGTCGACAAAATCCCCGCGAGGCGATGAACCCCATCTTGCGCGCGATTAATGTAGGTTAATTGCTCTGGGTTGTCCTGCGTATAGGCCATATTCTCGAGCGAGGAGCGAACCACGGCAATCGGCGTGCGTAGCTCGTGGGATAACCGTGAGCTCATGGCTTCCAAGTAGTGGTTATAGCCAGCAATTCGATTAACCATGTCGGCCATAGTGCGTGACAGTCGGCCAATCTCATCATGGCTATGCGTGGTGGTTATGTGCCCGGTGACCCGGCCTTGGCTATCGATAGCATGATCGGCCTCGTGCTGAAGGCGGCGTAAACGCTTGGCAATATGGGAGCCAAATAACAGCAGCAACAGCACGCCGGTACAGATAACCGCCAGCATGACGGAAAATAAAGTTTCTAATGCCTCATTGCGTAAGCTGCGAATGCCGTTGGTGGTCTCTTCGACGATCACTGCACCGGCGACACGGTCGTCGAGCCAGATAGGATAGGCGGCCGATAAGATCATCGCTTGGTTATCGTCCGAGCTGCGCCAACCTGCATAAGGCCGCCCTTGCAACGCTTGCTGTGCCTGCACGCCCTGGTAAATAGAGGCTTGCTGCATGGCGTCGATGAAGTGATCGGGTGGTGTCACGAGTAAGCGATCATACCAAGGGCGTAGCAGTGTCTCGGTTATCCAGGGGATCAAACCCTCTGGCTGGTGTGAAGGCGACTGAGGTTGCCAAACGCCATTGGAGGTTTGAATATCACCGTCTTTGGCGAGCACGCGACTGTGCTTGTCGACGACCCAAACCCGTGAGGCATCGTTATTCATTCGCTCCACCAGAGATTGGATAGCGGCCGAGGGCATCATAAAGCTGCCCAGAGTGGTGGGAGAGCGCGTTGAAGCACTACCAATGATGGCGTTAAGTGGCCGCTCGAAAGCATTGCCGCGATCATAATAGGCAAGGGCTAATTGCTGACCCACCCATGTTGCTGGGAGTTTCACTTCAATGCTGTAGCCCTCATCTGTCGCTTGCCATTTTGCCGCAATGGGTAACGGCTGAGCGGGGCCTTCTATCGTGGTCTCATCAGCCTGCTCGGGCAGCCCGTTGGCGAGATGAGTAATGTGGGCATTGTCGCTATTGCGGGCTTGGCTTATCGCGACGCGATAAAACGCCCCTTGGGGGGATGTGAGTGCGATAATCAAGTGATCTTGACTGGTTATATCCCCCTTTTTCTGGACCGGTGTGGGGGTAGCATCGGTGACATTGATACCAAAATAGACGGAGTGGGTATTGCTGCCGGTGAGCACTGACAATGCTAGTTGGTCGCTATGGTAGGGGCCTTGATTAAAAATCAGGCCATCACGCTGGTAGAAACGTTGATGGTGGCGATCTGGGTGCCAGTCGCTCAAGTCGCCATCCAAGGTTATCGGGTGATTGAGGCGAAATGCGTGCAGATCTTTTCCTGGGTCTAACCGTGAGGGCGTTTGACGGTAAGCAAAGAGCGCTGGCCGGTCATTCATTCCCATGGCAAAGGCGCGTGCGGTGCCCATCAAGGTTTGCTCTTGCCCTTGTCGTAGTACGGTTTCCATCTCCCACACATATTGATACCCCAGGTAGGGCAGCAGCAGCAAAAAGCTCGATAGCACCACTATTTTGGTGCGGATCCCAGCCAGGTGTTGCCATACCCGACGCGCAAATGGGCGTAATCTCGCGATCATGCAGATGCCTCGTCCCAGCGATACCCCATGCCATAAACTGTACTAATACAGTCAAATTGGCTATCAACGACCATAAACTTTTTGCGAATACGCTTAATGTGTGAGGTGATAGTGCTGTCATCCACCACCGCGTGTGCTTCATCCATGAGTGCCTGCCGACTTTTTACGTGGCCCGGGCGTTTAACCAGCGCATGTACCATCCAAAACTCGGTCACAGTCAGATCAATAAGCTTATCGTGCCAATAGACGCGCATTCGATCGAGGTCAAGGTCAAGCGGCCCGCAATGGAGGCGCTTATCTTCTTTAGATGGGCTTTGTGCCAATAAGTCTGAGCGACGGAACAAGGCGGCAATGCGTGCCATCAAATGCGGCAAAGACACATCCTTGGTGAGGTAGTCATCCGCGCCCATCCGCAAGCCGACGACTGTATCTATATCACTGTCGCGAGCGGTGAGGAAAATGATCGGCACGGTCGCTGATAATGCGCGTAACGATTGGCAAAGGGCAAACCCTCCATCAATTTCACTGCCTAGCCCAATATCGATGATCGCCAAATCGGGCAACCGCAACTCAAATGCGTCTTGGGCGGATGGTCGATCTTGGTAGGTGTGAACTTGGTAGCCTTGGCGGCGAATAACATCGGCGTAGTTCTCTCGGATCGCCGCATCATCTTCCACTATCGCGATGTGTTTCATAACTCTGTCTTATTACTTGCGTTGTGATGACTATACCCAAACTGTGTGGAGAGAAAACCCTCTTCTCGCATGAAACGTAAATTGCCATTTTTTTGCCATTATTGGTCGCCAGATTGCCATTTTTACTCCCGCAAAATGCCCGAAGACCTTGCTTTAATAGCCTCATCGCCACCAGGCATTATTGATCGTAAGCGAGGATAAAATGGATATTAAAAAATTACTGACTCACTCTGTATTTGCCGTTTCCATGTATGCGGTTGCTACGCCGCAAGGGTTAGCCGCGAGTGAGGTTGAACGTAATAAGCAACCCGAACTCATTGGGATGGGAAGCGGCGCTATCGCAGGGGCGGTGGTGGCAGGCCCCGTCGGCGCGGTTGCAGGGGCCATTATTGGTACCGTGATGGGGCAGAATGCCAGCTATGAAGACTTGGCCAACGAGCAGGGTGATACGATTCAAACGATCCGAGATGAGAATCAATCACTGAGTCGTATTAGCCAAAAATACAATGAAGCGCAGCTCGAGCTGGCGCGTTTGCGCAGTGCGCAGAATCAGGTAGATGATCTTGCCTTGGCGATGAACATCCAGTTTCGCACAAGTTCAGCTGATATCGAGCCGCACTTTATGATTCAGCTTGACGAACTCGCCGGGTTTATTCAACAAATGCCAAACGCTCAATGGCAACTCGCAGGCTATGCCGACCCAAGAGGCCGTCAAGGCTACAACCAAGCGCTGTCGGAACGTCGTGTACAGGCAGTAAAAGATTATCTGGTATCGGTGGGGGTTGATCCGCGTCAGCTCAATACGGTGGCGTATGGGGACAGTCAGCCACTGGACAACCAAGCCGGCAATGAGGGCTTTTTCTTTGACCGTCGTGTGACGGTAAGCCGTATGACGGGGACGCAAACCGCTCAGCGTTAGTCACCAATACCCGCGCGCTTTTTGCAAGATAATGACGTATAACGCCTCACCGGTAGATTGAGCCAGCAGTCTGCGGGTGGGGATAACCCAAACAAGGAAGACGATAATGATAAGAAAAGCCACTGATAGAGATATCGATACTATTAGCCAACTCTGCGCGCTTTGCCAGTCAGAGGCGATAGACAAACGTCAGATGCATGCGCACATCAAGCACTTACTTAATCAGGATTTGGTGTCAGTGAATGTGGCCGAGCTTTGTGGCTTGGTGGCGGGAGTGGTGGTCTGTCAAGTGATCCCACAGCTGGGACTGTCAGGCCACATGGGGCGCATTAGTACCATTATTGTTGACGAACCGTTCCGCGATATGACCTTGGGACGTCAACTACTTATTGCTGCCGAGCAGGCGCTGTTGGCAAAAGGGTGTGATCACATTGAAGTGGTTCCAAGCTACCAAAAAGATGACGCACAAAGCTTCTACATACATTGTGGCTTTCACCTGACCCCAGAACGGCTGGTTAAACCGCTTGCCGCGTGAGCGGATGCTAAGGCAGTGCTGGATCGGCGCCGGTCAGTTCGGTTGAAACATAGTCGGGCCACTTGCCTGTGGCCTCCCACGTCAGCAAGGTGCGTTTGGCGGGTAAACCACCTCCATAGCCGACTAGTTGTCCTTGGCGACCAATAATCCGGTGACAGGGGACAATAATCGAAATTGGATTTTTGCCATTGGCACTGCCCACGGCTTGGTTGGCTTTTGGGTTACCAATAAGATGAGAAATCGCTTGATAGCTAGCCGTTTCGCCAAAGGGAATGGATTGCAGTGCCTGCCATACACGCTGTTGAAAGGCCGTGCCCCGCGGTGCAAGTGGCACCGAGAATGTCTGTCGCGTACCCGCAAAGTACTCATCCAGTTGCTGGCAGGCCAGCTCGAGAATAGTGGCGCTTTCTTGCGAACTGACGTGATCAATGTGACTCGGTGCGCGATTAGGGAGGTACAGAGCCGTTAATCCCTGGCTATTGGCCAGTAGTGTCAATGGCCCTAGCGGGGAGGAGTAGATTTTTTTGCTCATGGTACCTCCGTTTCTACGCGTTATTTTTGTATTTATTACTATTTCTTGTCTTTATTGCAATAGGCGCAAGCGGTAAGAAAGGCGTTTTCCTGAAACTGCTTTAAGCCTAGTTCCTTTAAATTTACGTCGACAGGGTGACGTTTTAGCGTTTGTTTCATCACGCTGGAGGAGAAAACTTCGGCGTCAACGCCTTCGATGAGCTGCAGCGCGGCCTCCATTTTAAAGCCGGCACTACTACCTGCAAATTTGCCTTTAGTCTGGCGCTCACGGATAACGATTTTATCCACTTGATAGTCTTCGATGAGCTTGCTCATGGTGCGATGGAAATGTTGAATGCTCTCTTGTGCTTCTGGCGAGGGTAGCGTGATTTTCTTGGCTCGACACTCCGGTACCGAAAACAAATCGTTGTCACTATCTAGCAAGACTAGGTTCGCTTCATTCGCTTTTAAATCAATCGCGCAAACTCTCATTTTTCTCTCTCTTTCCTAAAAGGCATTGTCACTGAGGGAGGGCAGTATACGCAAAAGCCCTCGCGTCGTCACAGGATTAACGAAAGGCATCAACACGAATATCGAGTGCCATTTCGCTGGTGGCACGGGCGATACGCAAATCATGGCGCTTATCGAGATCAACATATTCCACTTCACGAAACCGCTGACTCCGAACCGAATAGAACAACTTGACCACAGGGCGGGTCAGGTCTTCAAGGTTTTCTTGGCACACAAGGCCCGCGCGTCCATCTGCCAATTCCACGAGAGACCCAACAGGATAAAAGCCAATACATTGAATAAAGGCGCGCAATAAAGTGGGATCCAAATGAAACGGCGTGAGTCCCATCATGATTTTAAAAGCTTCAGACGGCGACATCGCCCGCTTGTAACAGCGGTCAGCTGTCAATGCATCATAAATATCGACAATGCCACTCATACGGCCAATGGTGTGTAACTGTTCTCCTTTTAGCCCGTTTGGATAACCATTGCCGTCCAGTTTCTCGTGATGCATCAAACTCACATCGCGGGCGATTTGTGAGAGATCTGGGATACTGTCTAAGACCGGTTGAGAAAACACTTGATGGAGTTTCATGTGGTCGAATTCTTCAGCGGTGAGTTTTCCTGGTTTATTGAGCACTTCATCGGTAATCAGCACTTTACCAATATCATGCACTAGCCCACCGACGGCAAGCTCTTGCAAAGTAGCATGATCAAACCCTAGATGCCTGCCAAAACTCACCAACAAAAAGGCCACGTTGAGCGAGTGCTCCATCAGGTAGGCACTTTTATCCCGAATGCCGCTGATCCAGGCAATGGCGTGCTGACGCTCAAAAATGTTGTCGACAATGTCACTGCCCAATGCCTCAAGGGGCGTAACATCAATGGCTTTATTGGCATAAATGTCATTTAACAAGCGACTCAGTTGTTGCTTCGACGAATCGATGAGCGCACGTGCTTTGTCAATATCCGCGCCGGTTGAAGCATACTTACCTTGATAGAGTGCGCCTTTGTACTGGATTTCATTGATATCTAGGATCTGATCAGCATCTATCCAGACATAGTTAACGCCACTTTGTTTTAGTTTTTGGATAGTCTCAGGACGGCGAACATAGCCAGGCTTTGCTATGCGTGTTCGGGAATGTTCAGTTTCGATTCGTTCAACATACATACCAAGGGTTAGCTGCTGTATGTCAATTTTTTGCAACATCCTAGATTGTCCTTTCTGCAACATTATCCTGACTTGCATCACAGCATCAGTATTACTCAAATAGCGCACTAACGTTATTCAAAACGCGGATAAAATTAAGTTTTTGTGCGCGCAGAAATCATCCGCTTTGTGATGCGTTATGTGTGATATGCTTGTGCGCCTTTTTTAATGACGCGAGTTACTATGCAAATCATAGCCAAACATACGGATGAGCGGGTACTACCGCTGGCAGGTAAAGCCATTATCAAGCGAAATGCTGCGCGAGCCATCGCGTTAGATGGCGATGAGATTTTGCTGATGTATACCGCACGTTATGATGATTATTCGCTCCCAGGTGGCGGTATGGATGAGGGGGAAACCCCAGAGCAAGCCATGATCCGTGAGTTAGAAGAAGAAACAGGCGCGCAACATATTCGAGATATTCGCCCGTTTGGGTGTTTTGAAGAGTACCGCCCCTGGTATCGAGATGGTGCCGATGTGATGCATATGTTTTCTTACTGCTTCTATTGCCAAGTCGATCGAGAACTTGGCACTCCCACGTTCGAGCACTACGAGATCCATAACGGTATGCGGCCTGTGTGGGTGAGCCTTGACCATGCAATTGCGCATAACAAAGCGGTGATGGCAAACAGTGAGAAAGCAGGCCAATCGCTGGTCCGTGAAACCATGTTGCTTGAGATGATTGCTCAGCAGCGTGAGAACACCCAACAAGCCACGGCGTAATCGACAAGGTATGCTTCATGGACAAAGCGCAACTGATTAAACTGGCCAACATGCCCATGCCGTTTGGCAAGTACGCAGGCCGTGTATTGATTGATCTGCCTGAAGAATATCTGTTGTGGTTTCAAAACAAAGCCGAGTTTCCGAAAGGCGAGTTAGGGGAGCTGATGCAATTGTGCTTAGCATTAAAAGTTGAAGGCTTAGAAAGCGTCGTTAAGCCTTTAAAGCGGATATAACCTGCCCCGACTCAAACAGTCAGGCCATCCGTCTGACTGTTTTTCCCTCATCTCGCGCTGGTGACGAGAAGAAAGCTCTCTCGGTTGCTTAGATTTCCCTTTTCCCTGTGTGAGTTTGGATGATTGAATACTAAATTCACGAAAGATCCATTTGACTTACTTTTTGTAATGCAAGTAATGTGTAGATAAAACCATGATTGATTCACAGAATCCAAAGATTAGCAATAGAGAGTAGAATGTTCGAAAAAAATAAAGGGTTGCTTGTTAGTATTGTTATTACTACTTATTTGATAATAATGATCACTTTACATCGATATCCTGATATGTCCGTTGGTGATTTAGCAAGTATTTTTGCAGCGCTAACATCAACAGCAGCGATTGCTTTTACTGTTATTTCAGCAAAAAATCAGAAAAAACAATGGCTCAACGATAGCTTTATAAAGTATGAGGCTGAACAACTACTAAATTTCCGTAAGATGTTAGTTGAAGCTGATGACTCAATAAGTTTTTTCCTAAACACATATCTGCAACCTGATAACAAATATGGGGGAACACCACCAAAACAAGCACCCCAAATAAAATACTCAGAATTGTCTGCTCACTTCAACCAACTGGTAAAACTGAATGACTACTACAATACAAATCAACATATTTTTCGAAAGCATAGATTAGAACGAAAGCTTGAGTGTATTACTTTGCTCTTAGAGTCAGCTCGATACGCTCCTGAACGAGATATCAACTACCAATTTATTGGAGAAGAAGATGCGATCTGGACTTATAGAGTTGAGGATGAGGTGCTCGAACAGATTTTGAGTTTCAATGTTTTTGCACATATCCATTTTGATATCAATCCAAATCAACCAGAATCAATCGATGAAATGAATGTATATTTGAAAAAAGACCGCTTTAAAGAGTTGGAAAGATTACGAGGTCTCACAGGACAATCTTTGCTATCATTATCGTTTGACATAAACAAACTTACTACGTTTTCAGATACCGCATTACCATCATCGTTCAATGGCTATAGAAAAAAGTTTTTTACTAAAAAGTAAAATAGCGATAGCTAAAGCCACTCCAACGATGATGGCAAGTATGGTGTTTAATATAGTTACTGTACCGATAAAAATAAAAGCTTTCCATACTATTAGGGCGTTGTTGATCAAATCATTCATCTAACGCACTGATCCCAATGGGATTACTCCCATCAATCAACTCGGTAACTAACAGGCATACCAAGTCTTATGACTTTGTTTATTGCTTTCACGTTGGCCAATGCTTCGCCAACTTGTGCATCGTAATCACGTAGTATCAGCTGAGGGCTGATTAACGTTTTGTATCGAGACATGCCTGTTTCTGACAGAGAGCGTTGGTGATAACCTTCTTCTCGTTTCCAGTTTGCCAAGTTACCTGACTTTAAGGCGCTGACGGCTGCATTGCGAGGGTGACCGTCCTCCCAATAACCCGCATTGCTGCGCGGTGGGATGGTCGGTTTGATGCCTTTTTTCTTGAGCACCTGATGACAGTCTTTCGTATCGTAAGCGCCGTCAGCACTGACTTGGGCAATTTTTCGGCGTAACGGGTTGAGCAGCGTCGGCAAGGCTTCATTGTCACCAACAGACGCTAAGCTAACGACGGCAGAAATCACTTCATGTGTACTGTCGTCAATCGCGAGATGCAGCTTGCGCCAAACACGGCGTTTTTCCTTGCCATGCTTGCGCATTTTCCATTCCCCCTCGCCGAACACTTTTAAACCGGTGGCATCAATGACGACGTGCGCAACGGGCCCACGACTGGGTAACCGGTAGTTAACCTCAACCGTCTTCGCCCGTTTACTGATACAACTGTATGACGGCTATTTGAGCGGTACGTCCATCAGACCAAATATCGAGTCGAGAAAGCCTTGCAGGGCGCGAAGAGGGAGCTTGAAAATACCTTTAACCATCAGCGCTGTTTCAATGGCACCATCGGTAAACGTAAAGCCTCTGCCTCGTTTGCCATGATGCTCTTTGCAGTGCCAAGTCTGGATAGCGGCGTCATCAACCCAAAAGGTAATCGAACCACGGTTAATCAATGCTTGATTGTATTGCTTCCAATTGCTGATTTTGTACTTGGCTTTGCTCATCATCTGAGACCTGTTTTGAGGCTTTGATGATCTGATCGCGGCTCGGATGATAAGTTCAATGATTTAGGAAACAACGCCTACTATTAGTAATCTATATCTTTCTATATTGATGAGGAACACAACACACGTCTGTCTAGGACCTTCACAGATGGCACTTCTAAACTCAGAAGTGCCCACAAAAAATCCCGCTTTCTTCTCCCAAACATAACACCCTCTTTCCCGTGAAGTACTCCTTGAATGATGAGCGTTGTAAGGTCGCTTGAGCGTCAGGGTTATCCGGCAATTACCCATTGGCGGTTGTCGTTAGTCGCCTCCATCATTGCGCGTAGAAGTTGTGCGCGGGCGTCGTCGCTGGGGGCAATCAGATCATAAATACCGCTGACCGTTTGACCGTCTAACACTGTATCGACCCGCATAGCAGCGGCGCAGGTTTCCCCATTTAGAGTACCGATACATAGAGACACAGTGGCATCCGCAATTTCAACGCCATCTTCAAGGGCTAGTTGCGCGAAATAGGCCAGCATATTAGCACGATCTGACTCTGGCCACTGTTGAGCCTGAAGCTTGGCATACTGAATCATCAGTGGGTGATTGTCGACCCAATAGAGAGTGAGTGGCTGATGAGTGGGTGCGTCTGGTTTGTCAAAAGGTTGTGGGGGATGAGCAGCGGCATGATAGATATCAAAACCCGCAAGGCTTTCCTTGGTTGGGAATTGCGCTTTTTTTACGTGGCAAGCCATCCAGCGTTGTTTGATATCAAAATGGGAAATAACAGCCGGCGCGATCATAAACACCCTATTCATTATCGACAAAGAGGAAGCATCATAACTGAGTCAGTTGGAATAACAAACCACTGTCGGGGAATGGCGGTTTGTAATGCCTGCCAGAGATCACAGCCTGAGTGCGAGTGATCAAGATATGAGCAGACGTCATGCCTTGTTCTGCGTAAAATAGGAAATACTTCCACTGGTTTTTGTGATTATTGGGTTCCTCTTTTATGTCAGGTCAGCGACTTCGCGCACAGTTCACCCGCCTTTATCATCACTTTAACGGCGACGATACCGATACCACACTACAGGCCGTCGCTGACATTTTGGCATGTACGCGGCGTAATGCGCGGATGGTGCTGAGTAAACTAGAAGAGCAAGGCTGGCTGACCTGGCAACCTTCCGTGGGGAGAGGGAAGCTCTCACGCCTTGCGTTCTTGCGCAGCGAAATAGCACTAAGAGAAGAGCAGGCAGCACATTGGTTGGTGCAGGGCAAAATGGATCAAGCCCTAGCGTGCCTGGATCATGATTCGACCAAACTCGCGGCGTTAATTCAAAAGCAAATGGGGCCAAGTACGCAAAACGGGCGGCAAATTGTACGCTTACCTTATTACCGCCAGCTTGAAACCCTCGACCCTTGTAAGCCTTTGCGCCGTTCCGAGCAGCATATCGTGGGGCAAATTTTCAATGGCTTAGTGCGATATGGTGACAGTGAGCGGGTTGTTGCACCGGATTTAGCCCATCATTGGGAAGCGGTGTCGCCGACACATTGGCGGTTTTATCTTCGCCCAGGTGTTCGCTTTCATGATGGCCGGCTGATGGATGAGCAGGATGTGGTTGCAAGCTTATCTAACCTTTCAACACGGCGATTCTTTGCTCATCTTTTACGTGTCGAGTCACCGGGACCGAGGATGATTGATGTGTACCTTTCCTCTCCTGACCCGAGGTTTGATCATACGCTTACCTTGCCTGAAGCAGTCGTTCGCCCGGCTGAGCGACAAAAAAGCAAGCAATGTGACGATCAACCGATAGGCACGGGCCCTTATCGCGTGGCAGAGAAGCAACCCCATCGCTTAGTGCTTGAGGCATTTGATGAGTATTTTGGCTATCGCGCGCTGACCGATGAAATCCAGATTATGGTCTTTGACGAGGCGGCAATGTGTTATTTAACCCCGAGTACCTCGTTGACGCCGGAACGATTAGCAAGCCACCAAACCAAGCTTAGTCAAAAACTAGAGATGGATCAGGGGGCGGGTTACCTGTTGCTGAATTGTCGGAATGGGTTGGCAAAACAGGCGGCTTGGCGTGAATACTTGCACGCCAAGCTATCATCTTTGCAGCTGCTTCCGCGTTTGGCGCATTGTGGCATGGGCGAGTACCGGCTTTTTAACGCTTATGGGCTCATGCCTGGTTGGATGCATCATGAGCAGGCAGATGCAGCGCCAAGTGCTCCTGCTCCGACGTCACTGACGATCGCCTATCTATCTGAGCATCCTTTGTATCCGATTATTGCGAAAGCGATGCAGGCACACTTAAGTGAGGATGGCATTCAAGTTAACACTCTCGCGCTATCTTCTGCTGATTACTTTAGCGGTCAACACGGTCGTAAAATCGATATTTGGCTGGGGGCATTGAGTTTTGGCGAGCGCGGTCAGGCGGGGCTATTCAACTGGCTTGGCACGCATGATCTTATCTTGAGTGCTTGTACTGACCATATGCTCGAAACCATTGATGCCTATACTCAGCGCTGGCGAGAGACACAAGATGATGGCTGTGCGGAAAACTTGGCCCGACACTTGGTGGCCCATCAAATGGTGCCGTTGTTTCATATCTGGATGGGCGTCATGGCGACGCCAGATCTACAGGATGTGGCATCGAATGCTGTGGGTTGGTTTGATTTTAAATCCGTGTGGCATAAGCCGCATTAAAGACTGTTATTGTCCTCTTCAACACCGAGCGGGAACGTGGCGGTGAGTAGAAGGTATTTGTGCAACGGTAAGCTATCCTTTATGCGAAACAAAGGGTGAAAGATACGGTATCTTCCCTCGGTTAACCCCAAGGGTGCGATGGCCTCAGCAAGGCTAGTTGTCGCACTGGTTAGTCGGATACCTTGTGCTCTGTAGGCGTCAGCATGGATAGGTTGATGGCCTAACCACCAAGAAGGGATGGCTTTGCTGGCGTTGGTTCGGTCTATCCAGTGATCACTGACCACAATCACGCGCCCAGGCTCGGCAGGGTCTGTGATGCCATGATTCAATAGCCAAGCAACGTCACGCACTAAGGCATCACGACAGGCGTTATTGCCGCTGAGTAGTCGGTGGGCGAGTATGTATATCGCGCTGCCATCAAGTTGTAGTTGATAAACGGTTTGGCTATGTGGGCGAGTATCATCAAGCAGGTTAAACTGTGTGGGCTTGTCGTGTGCTTCTAGCACTCGCATGAGTCGACGTGCGAGTGCTTTGCCCATGTGGGGATCACGCATCCCTCGGTTATGAACCGTCGGGTAGTGATGCTCGCACAATTTGACGCAATCTTGCTGAAACTGGCGCAGTGCCAGCGAGATCAGATCATCTAACAAAAACCCGTTACTCCTACCAAAAACGTCTTGAAAGCGGATGTTGCCTTGTCGTGCACACTCTTAAAGGTGCACAACCTAAAGTATGCAGTATATCACTTAAATCGCCCAATAAATCAGGGAGAAACGCTACTTTGTGCGCACTTTCTCATCGCTTTAGCTTTGAAACTGATGATCGGTGGCCTTTTGGGACGCGCAAACGGCACGATCGGCAACAAGCACGCATGCGAGTATTGGCAGATTATTGCCACCCTGTTCGGCTAGGTGCCGATGAATGGAGCCCATGTGCCGTCGATTTAGATAAAACAGAACACAAAATACGCATCATGGCGTGATTTTTCATCACATTTCTCTTGGCACCAAAATTGCTTCACTGCCATTGCATGTTTCAGTGATACAACGGAATACAATGAATTTTAACGTTTTGCTTCGTACGGCAATTTGGCTGATTGCTGCTTCTGTACCTGTTTCTTCTTATGCGGCGGACGGCCTTGCGGCGGGGGTTTTCTTTGGCTCGCCAATGTCAGGTGTGACCGTGAAACAAAATCAGTTCAAAATCCATGCGGGTATCGACAAGTTTGGAGTGGCAGTGGATGGCACGTGGAACTTGGGAGAATGGCTCGGACGGATGGAATATGCTCCGATGTACGTGTACGCTGGTGGACAGTGGGTGGATGACTCAACGCACCAATGGGGGCCGCGAGCAGGGCTCGGCGTGACGCTTCCGGTTGGTACTGGCGATATGGAGTTGTTCGCCGAGGCGGGCACGACGTGGTATTGGGAGGAGAAAGGCGATATTGAGTTTGAAGGCGCCGCAGGAGCGCGGATTTATTTCTAGCCTACTTCCGTCGTTGTTAAGCGAAAAGGTCGCACGGCTGGGGTTAGCCTGTGCGATGCTTTGGGCGCTGGATGTGCCAGGCGCGTTAGCCACGCAGTACCCGTTACCCACAGATGGCAGTCGACTTGTTGGCTATCCAGAAGCGCACATCGTCAAAGAGGGCGAGCACTTAGAAGCCATTGCCAAAGACTATGATATGGGGTTTCTCGCGCTTTTAGCGCTCAACCCAGGGATTGATCCCTACTTGCCTGAACCCGGTTCTCTGGTGCGCTTACCCAACCAGCTCTTGTTGCCCCCGCCTCCTCACTCGGGGATTGTGATCAATCTTGCTGAATTACGTTTGTATTATTTTCCCGAACCAGACGCTAAGGCGAAGGGAGAAAAGGTGGACGTTCAACGTGATGTTCATGTCTTTCCCATCGGGATTGGTAGAGTGGGGCGCGAAACCCCCACCATGAGTACCTATATTAGCCAAAAGCGCGAACACCCGACGTGGACGCCACCACAAAGCATTCGAGAGGAATATAAAAAGGAGCGTGGCATTACCCTACCGGATGTGGTGCCAGCCGGTCCTAATAATCCGTTGGGCGATCACGCTTTAAGACTGGGTTATGGCCACGGTGAGTATTTAATCCATGGTACGAATAAGTCGTTTGGCATTGGGCTGCGAGTCAGTGCGGGTTGTATCCGGCTTCGCCCTGATGATGTGGCATGGCTGTTTGACCAAGTAGACATTCATACACCGGTGAGGGTGATTAATCAGCCGGCGAAGTTGAGCGTTGAGCCTGATGGACGCGTGATGGTTGAGGCGCATCGCCCCTTGTCAAAAAACGCAAGTGAGACCAAAGAACGTTTGGCGATTGAGCCTGATCCTCAGGTATTAGCGATTTTGGAGCGATTGGAGCTGTCGACTCGGCGCTACCGCGCCGCTTTATCCGTGCAGGAAGGAACACCGATCGAAGTAGCAGCGTTGACACCAGCACAGCTACAAGCCTGGCAGCGCTTAGAACGTCTGAATGTAGACACGAAGCGTTGACGTGATTGGGGTAGAAAAAATGCGTGCAATGCGCTGATGCAGATAGCGGGCAACGAGATAAAAAAAACGGCGCAGGGATTGCGCCGTTTTTTTTTATTCAATGCGTCATTGGTGGTAGCACTACGTTATTTCGTGTAAGATTGCGCCATGTTATCGATGCGCTTGTTAGCACGTTTGGCTTCGTCGTAGGCCATTTGAGAGGTATCTTTGGTATCACTCACGTCACTTTTCATCATGGAAACGTCGTTGGACAATGCATCGACTTTCGCTGATAAATCATCAACGCTTTGTTGTAACGCTGTGTTGCTGGTACAGCCGACGAGTAACATGCTCGATGCGATGGCGGCTAGCGCCATTGGACGGATTTTCATAAATAACCTCGCTATTGTTGTTTGTCATAGCAATCGCGTCGTCAGGGTCACGCATGAGCGCGACTATCGTCAACCTTAGACCCTCTAACGCATTTTTGCTGGATAATCCTTTACTTAAATAGCATTGCTTGACCCAGTTAACATTTAGCGAGGTGAACAATGATAGAGATAGCGGTTATTCGTGGTTAGTGTGCATCTCTTTGCTGTGGTGTTTCATTCCCGCCATGACTGACTTCACAGGGATTTTTTTGGTCAGTGAATGACCGTCCGCGGTGTTTAATGTCAATGAAATGTGCTCGCCTACTTTGAGTGGCTGAGTAAGATCAAACAGCATCACGTGTAGGCCGCCTGGCTTTAACGTGACTTGTTCACCTTTAGGCACCAGGATTTGCGCGATTTGTCGCATTTCCATCATGCCATCCACCATCGCGTGTTCATGCAGCTCAACCCGCTTGGCGGCAGGAGTGCTCGCGCTCACTACCCGTTTTAGCACGTCACTTTGATTATCAATAATCATAAAAGCGGCACTATTTGGTGCGCCAGGTGCAGTGGCACGCGCATAGGCATCATGAATAAAAAACTCACCATGGGCATGTACGAATGGTGCAACCATAAAGGCGATAGCGGCAACAAAAGATTTGAATGATGTCATTGTTGTTCCTTGTTTTTGTCAGTGACCCGTTCAATCGCTGCGACCAGCATCTCAGGGTTTAAAGTGTGGGGGACTTTTTCTAACAGCTCACCATTAGGTGAGAGAAAATAAAAAAAGGAGCTGTGATCTACGGCATAGTCCATGGCGGAGTCTTCCAGCTCGGTGATGCGGTATAAAACCCCGTAGCGCTTTGCCAGCTGTGCGATTTGTGCTTCGGAACCACTGGCGCCGGTTATGCTGGGGTGGAAAAAATGGGCATACTCCGCTGCTTTCTCGCTTGTATCACGCTTTGGGTCTAGGGTGATAAAGATTGGCGACACTGCGTTTCGTGTCGACTCAGGGAGCGATTTTAACGCTGCAGACAATACGGCGAGTGAAGTGGGACAAACATCAGGGCAATGGGTATAACCAAAATAAACAATGCGCGGACGTGGGTCATCGCTGTTGTAAAGATCAAACGGTTGTCCTTGTGACTCTAATGTCCCTGCTTGCGCCTGCTGTTGTGAGGTTTGATAGTTATCAAACAGCGCGCGGGCACCTAAGCCAAAACAAACAGCAATAATGGCGACAAGCCAAGCTTTCTTACTCATAGTCGCTCCATGCGTACTTTAATGGGGAGTGAGTTGTTTGCGTCATCATTCAGGGTAATGGTTCCTGCCCATGTCATGCTGTCTTCGGTGCAAACGGGCAGCATCAACTCGCCTTGATAGGTGAGTGTATCGATTTTTTTGAGCGCAAGCCGATATTCACCCATATTCATTTCGACTCCTTTAAGCTTGACGATCATGGTATCCGTAGCAAGCGGTTGGGGGGCGGTTACCGTGAGGGTATTGGCATGTAGTGGATGAACCATTGGACTGCCTAAGCTGGCTTGATAGTCCTTGTATTGGCACGTCTGTTGATTGAGCGAGCAGTATGCGGCTGGCGCGATACTTGAACTCGAGGTGGTAGAGAAAAAGCCAGATAGCCAAGAGGGAAGAAAAAAAGCAACCACTGCCAGCATCAAAAGACCGACAGTGATAAATAGTGGGCGACTCACGGGTGATTGTGAGGGTGATGTATTCATGATTCAGTCCTGAGCAGGCGAGAAACGCTCCAGTAGTAATACCAGCACAAAGCCACCTATCATGGCAACGATGGCCAAGCTAACTTGTGCCGAGTGTCCCACGATTGCTTCATAGGCGCCGGGGAGAAGGTTATCTTGCATAAGAGGCACTTGCTCACCAGATGAATTTGTACGCCACGTGAGCGTGTGTTTCCAAGGCCATATTTTCCCTAGCGTCCCCAGCATCAGGCCGGTGAGAAAAGCCAGCGAGAGCGCATAATAGTGACGCAACAGCCAAGATAAAAGATGAGAGAAGGTTAACAGACCGCAAATCGCACCCACCGCAAATAGCCCGAGTAAACCGAATTGACCTTGATGTACCGCATCAAGAATGGGGCTATACATGCCCAGCAACAGTAGAATAAAACTGCCAGAAATCCCCGGCAAGATCATCGCACAAACGGCGATCGCGCCAGCAAGGAATACGGTAAACGGGCTTGCAGTAAGCTGTAACGGGTTGGCAATGGTAATCCAGTAGGCAAACCCGATCCCAAGTAGTGCTGCTAGGATGGTTTTAGCCCTGATCTTAGGCGCGGGTAATTGTTTGGCAATATGCAACGCTGAAGCGATGATCAATCCAAAGAAAAACGACCAAAGCGGGATGGGGTGATGGGTGAGCATCCAGCTGATCCCTTTTGCCAAACTGGCAATGCTGGTCAGAATGCCGGCTAACAGTATACAAAGAAAGGTGCCGTTAACATGTTGCCAGACGGTCTTGAAGCCCTCCTTGCGCCACAGTGTAAAAAGGCGCGGCGTAATACGCCGAATACTTTCCAACAGCTGAGTGTAAATGCCAGTAATAAATGCGATGGTGCCGCCAGAGACACCAGGAACTACATCTGCAGCCCCCATTGCCATCCCTTTTAGATAGGTTGCAACCAGGTTCTTGATCATAATGCTATTCATCGATAAAAAAGCTGAAACGCGCATTATACCGAGATAAATCAGCAGCGATAGACTTGGCTGTTTTTCCCTTACTTAACTCCCCTCTTCATTAAGGGTTTGCAGTGCATCGGCTAGTGCGCGAACGCGTTCGTTGGTTTGGTCTACCAGCCGGCGGATCTCTGCTGCAGATTCTCCCGAGCGCTGAGCCAGTTGGCGTACCTCATCTGCAACGACGGCAAACCCTCGGCCTGATTCGCCTGCACGCGCAGCTTCGATGGCGGCATTTAACGCGAGAAGGTTAGTTTGATCCGCGAGCCCATTAATAACGCCAATGATTTGCTGAATTTCATTACTGGATGTTTCCACTTTATTCATTTCCTGTTCCGTTACTTCGACGGCTTGCGCTCTATTGGTTACATCAATGCCGTAGGAGACGAGGTAAACAGGGTTTCCTTCGGAGTCAAAAATGGGGGCGACGACAGTGTCGAAACGGCGTTCACTTCCGTCTGCAGCGGTAAACGGCAGTACTTCTTTTATTTGTTTACCCGAGAGCACATCATTAAATGTTGACTCTCCGAGCTTATTCTTAAGGTTGTTACTCAGAATTTCTGAGTTTGATGCTGTTTCTGCGCGCAAGTGGTCGAGCATATAGGAGTTAAACGAATCAGGTTTACCATCAAGCCGCCATTGCATAATCCCGTTGCTAACACTGATGGCTTCGAAGCGTCTCTCTGCTTCCAATGAGCGTTGCTTGGCTTCGGTGATATCGGCTTGAATAGAAATAAAGCTAGACAACTGTCCGTTATCATCAAAAATCGGATTGATAGACACAGAAATCCAATAGGCCTCACCTTGTCTGTTATAGTTAAGCAGTTCGTCGTAAAAGGGCTCGCGATTTTTTAGTTTCTGTGAAATTTTTGCCACCGTTTCTGCGTCGGTGCCTGGCCCTTGCAGCATGGTCCCTGGCTTTTTACCGCGCATGTCTGACATCGTGTAACCGGTGAGCTTTTCGAAGCCCTGGTTTACATAGCGTGTATAGCCGTTGGCATCGGTGATAATGACTGAGTTATCGGTCTCATCCGCTACCATCGACAGCATTTTGAATTCTTCGCGACGTTCTACTTCTTCCGTCACGTCTTTCACAAATGCGGTGTATTGAATTTCGTTGTCGAGTTCTATTTTTGATATAGAAAAGCTGCCCCAACGGTGCTCGCCGTTTTTACGTACTACAGGCACTTCTCGCGTTGAACCCACTATTTTATTGATGCCAGTCCGGCGGTTTTTATTGACCAGTTCATCGTGCTCATGGCGGTGTTGCTCTGGCACCAGCATCTTGACATTATTTCCTAACATCTCATCGCGTGTGTATCCCCACAAGCGCTCCGCAGAGCGGTTGGCGAAGGTAATGATGTTGTTACCGTCAATGGTCACTACGGCATCCAATGCTTGGTCGAGCGTTTGATTGACTATTTCTTGGGCTTGTTTTTGAGACGAAATATCGTGCACAAATGCAGTATAAGTGGACTTGCCCCGATGTTTAATCTGGTTGAGTGAAATATTAACCCAAACGCGTGAGCCGTCTTTTCGTTCGAGCTGGACGTCGCGAGATGTACCCACGATACGATCTTGGTTAGTGGTACGATGATGTTCAATGAAGCTATCATGACTGGCACGCATTTCGTTTGGAACGAGCATTTTCACGTTATTGCCTATTACTTCATTACGTTGATAACCCCACAGTGATTCCGCAGCGTCGTTGAAGTAGATAACTTGATTTTGCTCATCGATAGTGATGATGGCGTGTATCGACTGATCCAGTGTTTTTTTATAGCGCCCATCAACGACCAAATCTTTTAACATTAACTTATTCCTTGTTGACCGCTCACTTTCATCGTTAGCGGCTGGTGAAGTGTGATTTTAGTTCCAATTGAAGATGAATACCGTACCACATCCTGTACTCCGGTGTTGAGTGAACCGATCAGCATTTATACCAACAGCAATACAAAAAACGAGGAAACACTGTCAAAACGTGTTCAAGTACTGATATCACTATGAATAACGCGAGCGCGGAGCAGAAAACTCGTGTATTTAACGGCTTTTTAAAGGAAGGCTAAGTTGATGATGATGGCGTTAAGCCTGTATGTGCGGGCGGCAAATGGAGCGGGGGAGCAGCACTCCCCCAATACGACTAAGGTTGATGAGGTTTCTCGAATACGGCGACGGACCATGCGGGGATGGTGAGTTTGCCGTTGGTTACGTGAGCGGCCTGTTGGTTATACGCTATCGAGTGGTTGCCCGCATTGGTTTGCAAGCTGTGAAGCTGATAGTCGGTGGCGTCGATGTTGGTAAAGTCATTGACCGCCGTGCCCGAGGCATTGATCGCGACGATAATGCCGTCACGCGTTGCATCCATCGAGCTGTCGTGCAGACTGCCACTGTTATCAATAAGCATCACAATTAGCCCTGGCATTTGTGAGGCGCCCGTGTTGTGAAAACTGACACGTTGGTTAATCACGCTGCCTTGGCCTAAGTGGAACAGCCCTGACGACGCACGCAGCGCCACCAGCTCATTAAAGAAGTTGTTCATGTTGCTGATTGCCTGTGGTGTTGGTTTGGCCTCGCTGTTGTGGTTGGCAATCACGGTTTCAATCGTTGGCCAGTTGTAGCCGTCTTTATCTTCACGTGGCAGCCCTTGATCCCACTGCGTGGTTTGTTGGGTGAAGTCGACGCGGTTATACCAATCGCCCGAGTCGTACGAGTCACGCTGCATGGATTTTGAACGAAGCAGTTCGCTGCCCATGTGAATAAAAGGCACCCCTTGTCCCAGCAGAGTAGTAGAGAGTGACACGGCTTGGGCGCGGACGCGTGTCGCAAGCGGCATGGCGTAAGGGAGTTTGTATTGATTGTTATCCCACAAGGTTTGGTTGTCGTGCTTGGAGACATAGTTTTGAATCTCCCACGCATCTTGCGCGTAGCCAGCCGGTTGACCGTTGTAATCGACCTCGCCACCGCGAACGACATCACCATTGGCAATTTGTAACTGAAAATCTTTTAAGTTACCCGCCATACCCAAACGAACTAGATCGGCATTATGCAAGGCATTGGCTCTTTCCCCGCTGTTTTGCTGTTGCAAATCATTGGGCGCGACCCATTGACCATTACCAAAGCCTTGGTTTTTGCGCAGGTACTCGCCGCCATCGAACGGACCGCCGCCGCGAACCGCATCTCGAAGTCGGTCAGAGAATGAGCCAATACCGGTGCCTGCAAGATTTGCTTGGGTGGCTTGGACAAACTGCCGATCGTTGGTGACTTCACCGAAGTTCCAACCTTCACCATAGAAATACACATCTGGGTTGATGGCGCGGGCAACGGCAAGTGTGTGCTCGACCTGGGCCAGCGGATGGTGCCCCATCAAGTCCCAACGGAAGGCATCGATTTTGTAGTCTTTCACCCAAGTGGCAATCGAGTCATCGATCAGCTTGGCAAACATGCGATGCTCAGGCGCGGTATTGGAACAGCAAGTGGATTGCTCAACGTCTCCAGTGACGGGGTTAAGGCGCTGATAATACCAAGGCACGACTTTATCCAGCACAGAATAGGGCCCTAAGCCTGCTTGGTGGGTGTGGTTGTAGACCACGTCCATCACCACATTCATGCCGATATCTTGTTTGATGGCCATGACCATTTTACGAAACTCAAGGATACGCGCGGTGCCTTCAGGGTCGGTGGCATAACTGCCTTCAGGCACGGTGTAATGGAAAGGATCGTAACCCCAGTTAAAGCTGTCGTATTGACGCATCGCCGCCATTACCGTTTGCACATAGGGGGTGCCAGCACTGTCTTGGGTGGCTAAATCCGTTAAGGCCGCTTGGATGGTTTGATTGTTGTCGCACTCACTGGCCAGCCTTGGGGTCTGTTTCAGTGAGGGGACTTTGTCACATAGCGTGGAGAAGCGGTCGGTGACATCGATACGCTGCGATGCGTCTTCGTTGATGGAGGCAATATCAAATACGGGGAGCAGGTGCAAGTGAGTAACCCCAGATTGCGCAAGTGCGTTTAAATGTTTGACCGGCTCAGTGGTGTTTTGTGTAAAAGCAAGGTACTTACCGCGCAGATTTTGGGGAGTGGATAGATCGAGCGCGGAAAAATCACGCACGTGCGCCTCATAAATCACGCTGTTGGCGGGATTTTGCTGCGAGTGAGGCGCTCTCAGCGTATCCCAACCACTGGGTTTAAGCGCGGGCGCATTCAGATCGACCACCTGTGAATAGCTGGAGTTGGTCGACAAGCTATGTGAGTAAGGATCCGTGACTTCGAGACGCTCGACACGGTGTGTGGCAGGGTGATAGACCGACAGTTGATAACGGTAATAGTCGCCATGATTCAGCGCCGTGGTGGCAACATGCCAGCTTCCTGACTCGGCGTCGAAGTCCATTTTAATGGGCGTTTGGCGCTGTTTTGGCGCGTTTTGTTCGCTCGCCGATTGATAGGGCACCAGCGAAACTTGCTGTGCGGTAGGGGCCCAAAGACGAAACTCAGTGTGTCCGGCGTGAGGGATAGCACCAAAGTTAAGTTTTTCGGCGTGTTCTGCGTACAAGGCATCGAGCGCGCGGGCCGGCTGCACATCGGTTGCGGTTAATACGGTATCACCGTCTTTGGCGATAGCGAGAAGCTGTCCTTTAAGCCATTGCTTTAGCGCAATATCGGCGCTAACAAAGTCAAAATCGAACCCTTTGACGTTACCTTGCAAATGGGGAAACGATGTTTGCCAATGATCGCGCGTGGCAAGGGTAGATTCGACACTCGCGGTGGCGTTTTCCACCTGCTGTGTGTCCGGGTTATAGTGCATCGTGCCATCAGCGGAGTAATGCAAGGTGAGCGAGGTGGCGTTAGTTTGATGGGTGAGCAGGGTATCGGCGTCAGCAAATAGCACACTGGCGTCTGTGGTACCGACTTCTCTTGGGGGGAGATTGGTTTCTTTATCGGTATTACAACCCGTTAAAGCGATGATAGTCGCAACGGCAAACGATGCGCCGAGCGGTTGCAAAAAGTGAGTGCGCTTCATTGATTATTCCTCATGTGTCAATACTGAGCGCAGCTTACTCAAGGTGAGCATCTACCATGCGTGATCGGGTTAAAATTCAGGGTGTCATGACAAAAAAGATGATGAAATTCAGCAAAATATCACGAAAGGTAGGGGTAGAGCTCGAGGCCTCTACGCCCCCACAAAAAAGTCTGGGGGCGTAGGCATGGCTGACTAGTTACCCATAAGCTGAAGGAGGTTCTCGGCGGTGACGACCGCTTCTTTGCGATTTGCAATATTCAGCTTTTGGTAAAGATTACGAATATGGGTTTTGATGGTGGTGCCGGCGACATCCAGTTCATGAGCAATTTGCTCGTTACTGAACCCTGAATAAATCAAGCCGAGCACTTGCCATTCGCGTTGCGTCAGTGAGCTGGTTCGTACGAGCTCTGGCACGTTGGGATGCTTGACCAGTTTTTCGACAAAGGCTTCATCAAAGTGGGTGGAGCGCGAGCGCTGATGGCTGGCAATTTCTTTTAATAGCTGCTGTGCCCGGTGGCGCTCGAGGGCGCCGAGGGCGTGTTGTTCAATTAAGGCATGCAGGAGCGGAGAGAGCGCCTCACCCTCAATCAAAAAGTTACCCATCATTCCGGTTTGATTGGTTAGGATCAGCGCATCTTGCAAGAGACTTTTGGCGTACTCTGCCTCTTGTTCTTTGCTGGCGAGCACGGCTTCTACAATCAAATTGCGGTTTTTATCCGTCACCAAATTGGCTCTATTGGACTCGCGGCGCAGAAAATCAACCGCTTGACGTGCTTGGTCATACTGACCCAAATGCAGGTGCGCGCGGGCAATGTTTCGCCACTGAAGTTGACTAAAGTGGTTGCAGGCGGTCGCGGGGCGAACGGCTTGATGTAACCACTCGTCCATGTTGTTGAGTTCATTTTTGGCTTGCCAATAGAGCAACAGCGACAATGATGCATTGGCGGTCCAATCAACGTGATAAACAGACTCGCGCAAAAGGTGCTCAATGTGCTCAATGCTTTTTGCCGCTTTATCTAACTCGCCGCGGCTAACGGCAACACGTGCGAGCATGGAGTAACTGTGCAGGTGCTTGCTCGGTGGCTGATTTTCTAAAACCTGCAGCCCTTTATAGGCACAGGCTTCGGCTTCATCCAGACGGTTCCAGCACCATAAGATTTGGGCGCGAAGACGCAATGCAAATTCATGGAGAGGGACTTGATGTAACTGTTGGTCTTCAATAAGTTGATCAGCATTGTCGAGCAACTCAAACGCGGCTTGCACATAGCCTTGTGCCAGGAGAATTTCACTTTGTTGTAAAATGGCCCACAGCGCTTGGTGATATACTTGATGCTGTCGCGCGAGCTTCTCGGTTTGTTGCATCATAGATAAGGCGCGATCCAGTTCACCGAGCACATGATTCACTTCTCCAACCACCGAGGTCGCGACAATACGCCCACGGTAATTGGCGCTATCGAGTTGCTCGAGTGCTTTTTCTGCCAGCCGCATCGCCTGCTCAGGCTCATTGGCATTAATAGCCACTTGGGCGAGCAGGGCATTGGCATTGCCTTGGTAGTCAATATCTAGTGGAACTTGCCGGACTTGATACGCCTTTTCGGCACTTGCCAGTAACTCACCAACTTCGTGATATCTATGTTGGCTTTGTGCTAACCAAGCACGCAGTAAGCTTAAATTGGGGTATTGATATAAAAGCTCATCACTGAGCTTAGCAATCGCCGCTTCTAGCGTGGACAATTCGCCTCGATTGAACATACGCCAACCGTGTTGATTGAGTATATCAGCCAACAATGCATCGTCTTTGGCGTAGCGTGCGTGGCGCAAGGCTTGATGAGGGGACTGCAGCTTTAGCCAAGCCAGTGCTGCGTGTCGGTGCAAGGTTTGTTGCTGGTGGGGGATCCTGGCTTGACGCTCATGGGCCAAAAACTCTGCGAACAAATGGTGGAAGCGGAACCAGTTGTTATCTCCCTCAAGCGGATAGATAAACAAGCCATAGCGATTGAGTGACTCAAGCATACCCAGTGCATCTTCTCGCTCGGTCAAGGCGAAAACCAGTTCATCATTGAACATTTCTAACACTGAGACCTTCATGAGGAACTGACGGGTCTCAGCGTCAAGCAAATCAAAGACTTCTTCAGCTAGATAATCCCATAGATGGGCATGGTTAAAACCTGCGCACGAGGCGGCACTTTGCATGAGGGTGCGCTTTTGGTGCTGCGCTTGAATGGCGATAAGCTGTAGGGCTGATGGCCAACCTTCCACATAAGTGCACAAGGCATTCGCAGTGGATTCATCGACGCCATCGTCGACACGTTGGTTGAAAAAGCGGGTTGTCTCTTCGTTATCGAAAGCGAGCAGCTCGTTGCCAATCTCAATCATCAAGTCTCGCACGCGCAAGTTCGCCGTGCCCAGTGGTGGGTTAGCGCGTGAGGTCACCACCAAAGTGAGATTTTCTGGCATGTGCTTGATGAAAAAGCGCATCGCTTCATGGATTTCTTCGTTATCAATCAGTTGATAGTCATCCAGCACCAAATAGCTGGTAGCGTGAAACCCAGCCAATTCGGCAAAAACATCAGAAAGTAGCGCGCGCAGGGATGAGAATTGGCGTTTCTCCGCCAGTTTTATCGTATTAGCGCAGCCTTCTTGCGTGGCTTGGTGCAAGGCTTGTAATAAATAGTTTATGAAGCGAAAGCTGTCGTTATCACTGTCATCAATACTAAACCAGCCAACGTTGGGCTGATCGGCGAGCCATTGTGCGGCCATGGTGGTTTTACCGTAACCGGCAGGTGAGCGAAATAGCACCAACTTGTAATGAGGGGCTTGTTGTAAAATATCGAGCACCCGCGGACGCAATATTGCGTTATAAAGCCGCCCAGGCCGAGTTAGCTTTGATGGGATCCACATAAGACACTGTCCTTAACTGCAATCGCGATACGCACTTTTGGCTCTGTACCGTCTATCCTGGCAGCAGTGTATGTAACTCATCACCTACAAACTATGATCTATCCCTGATCTCTGACTTTATGCTCCTGAATGGTGCATCTACGCCTTTTTATTGTGACATTAATCACTCAAATCTCTCTTATGTGGCTTCTTTTATAGTCGGCGTGCACATCTATTTCTGTTTATCAGTGCTTAATTTGCGTTAGCGCACAAAAATTACAAAAGGAAAGCTGTGTTTTTCACAGCGGGTGTCGCGCCTTTTTTGTTTCATTGCGTGATTTAGATCACTTAGCTAAGAGCAGTTCATGGATTTGATGAGAAGCGGCTCACTATTGCAGTGTGACCTAGCTCTCTACGCCCTACTGCCTCCTCCTTGGGTGTGAGCCGTTTGGGAGGATGTTTGCCGTGCTCGGGTTGGGCAGGATGAATAACCATCAAGGCTTCATTCCATTATCGAGAGTTACGACATGACACCAAAACAGCAACATGCGTTTGATAAAAGTGCGTTTAAAATCAGTATGGTTCAACACCTAACCCAGTTAGGCCATTCACCAGATACCGCGCAGTTACGCGATTGGTACCTCGCGCTAGGTCGCGCATTGGCCGAGCATACGACGGCTGACTTGGTGGCGACTGAAAACGATCAAGCAATCAAACAAGCTAAAAGTGTTAACTATTTATCCCTCGAATTTTTGATTGGTCGATTAACCGGGAATAACCTCATTAGCATGGGCTTGTACGATGCCATTGCTGATGCAGTCAGTGAGTTTGGATTTGGCCTAACAGACTTGCTCGAGCAAGAACGCGATCCATCTCTAGGTAACGGTGGCTTGGGTCGCTTGGCCGCATGCTTTATGGACTCGCTCGCCGCACAACAGTATCCAGCCGTTGGCTATGGTTTGCACTATGAATATGGTCTTTTCCGTCAATCATTTAAAGATGGCGCACAACAAGAAGCGCCGGATGCATGGCGTGAACCTGAAGGCTATCCGTGGGAAGTGGTGCGCCCTGAGTTAGCCCAAACCATCGGTTTTTATGGCCATGTAGAGGTGGTGGAAGAGTCAGGACACACGTATCGTCAATGGGTGCCGAGCATGCAAATTCAAGCCATGCCTTGGGATCTGCCAATTGTCGGTTATCAAAGCAATACTGTCTATCCACTGCGCTTGTGGGAAGGGCGGGCGGTAACACCGTTTGCGCTAGATGCCTTTAATGCGGGCGATTATACCCAAGCGCAGCAAGCTGATATCGATGCGGGCAACCTGACCAAAGTCTTGTACCCGAATGATAACCACGAGGCGGGTAAAACGTTACGTTTGATGCAACAGTATTTCCACAGTGCAGCTTCTGTGGGAGATATTCTTCGTCGCCATTTAGACGCTGGTCACCCACTGGCAGCTCTTCCAGATTATGAAACGATTCAGTTGAATGATACTCACCCCACCATCGCTATTCCTGAGCTGATGCGCGTATTGTTGGATGACTACCGTCTGGGCTGGGATGAGGCGTGGTCAATCGCTAGTCGTACCTTTGCTTACACTAACCACACGTTATTGCCCGAAGCCTTAGAAACCTGGAGTGAGGCGTTAATTGCCAGCTTGCTACCGCGTCATATGGAGATCATTTTTGAGATTAACCATCGCTTCATGCAAGAGGTAGAAGCGAAGTGGCCCGGCGATGTAGCGAAAAAGCAGGTGTTGTCTGTGATTGACGACAAAGGTGAGCGCATGGTGCGTATGGCGAATCTATGTGTTGTTGGCTCTTATGCGGTAAATGGCGTTGCGGCCTTGCACTCTCAGTTAGTTAAGCGTGATTTATTCCCAGAATTTGACGCGCTATACCCAGGCCGCATTCAAAATGTGACCAATGGCATCACACCGCGTCGTTGGTTGAAGTTCTGTAATCCTGATTTGTCCAACTTGATCAGTGACAAAATCGGTGAGCAGTGGCCAGCGCAATTAGAGCAACTCGAGCAGATTGCTCAATACGCCGATGATACTGCGTTTCAAAAGACATTTATGGATGTGAAAAAGCGCAATAAGCAGCGTTTGGCGGGATGGGTTAAAGAGCACCTCGATATCACTCTAAATACCGATGCGATTTTTGATGTACAAATTAAGCGTTTGCATGAGTATAAGCGCCAACACCTTAATCTGTTACACGTGATTTCACTGTATCAGCGCCTTATCAATGAGCCGAATTTCGATATGGCACCGCGTGTGGTCTTTTTTGCAGCGAAAGCAGCGCCTGGCTATGAATTAGCAAAATCGATCATCTATGCGATTAATAAGGTCGCTGAAACCATTAATAATGATCCACGAGTCGGTGACAAGCTCAAGGTCGTCTTCATTCCTGATTATCGTGTCAGCATGGCAGAAATCATTATTCCGGCTGCCGATGTGTCTGAGCAGATTTCTATGGCCGGTAAAGAGGCGTCTGGCACGGGTAACATGAAAATGGCACTCAACGGCGCGCTTACCATCGGCACCATGGATGGCGCTAACGTGGAAATCCGTGAAGAAGTGGGTGACGATAATATCTATATCTTCGGCTTAGATGTTGATGGTGTCACCGAATTACGCCAAAAAGGCTATCAGCCTGAAGCGGTCTATCACAGCCAGCCCCTATTGAAGGCTGCTTTGGATAGTCTGTTGGATGAGACGTTCACACCAAACCAGCCAGGGGCACTACGCCCTGTGTTTGACAGCGTAATGGCTAGCGGTGACCCGTACTTGTGTTTGGCGGACTTTGCTGACTACGTGCGCGCACACAATGACATTGACCGTGATTACCGGGACGTGTCGCAATGGGCACGTAAAGCGATTTTGAACACCGCTTTGGTGGGCAAATTTAGCTCAGACCGCTCAATTCGCGATTACGTTAATAACATTTGGCAGTTAGAAGCGATTAAGCGCTAATTGCAATATAACGGGTTAACAACCTTATCGGTGGCAAGGAATGAGCCTTGCCACCTAACAATAATGACAACAATATTGCCCAATAAAAGAAGGGGGCAGACCCCTCGGAGAAAGCGATGAAAGAATCTGCATTGAAGACAGTCGCAAAAATGGCCAACCTCGCTGATCGCTATATCAGTGCATGGGGCTCAGAAGCGGCTGTGCCGGACAGTACCTTACATGACTTACTAACGTCACTTGGCTATGACACACGAAACGACGAGGCGTTATTGGCGTCGGCGGAGAAAAAAAACAAAGCGGATGTGCTCGCCCCTGTGCAGGTGGTGCAGGAGAATGAGCCGGTTGAAATTGCGCTTCATTTAGGTACCAGTGCGCGAGAAAGTGACTTTAGTTGGCGTTTGGAAACCGAACAGGGCGAATGCTTTGAAGGTTACTTACAGTCACAAATCGTTCGCGATGAGCGCAGTAATGGTGGCCCATTGGTGTTTAGCCTGCCTTGCTCGCTACCGTGGGGCTATCACCGCCTTTCCGTGATACGTAAACGGCGCAAAGCACCGTATCAAATGACACTCATCATGGCGCCCACCCAATGTTATAAGCAGCCAGAATTGGATCAACACAAGAAAATGTGGGGACCGAGTATTCAGCTCTACACACTGCGTACCCCTCATAACTGGGGTATCGGTGATTTTGGCGATCTCAAACAATTGGTCAGTGAGCTTGCCTCGCGCGGCGCTGACTTTGTTGGCCTTAACCCTATTCATGCGTTGTTCCCTGCCAATCCAGAAGCCGCGAGCCCTTATAGCCCGTCATCACGCCGCTGGCTTAATCTTTTGTACATTGATGTGAGCAACGTTCGTGAGTTTTGTTTGAGCGCCCGTGCCCAGCAACTCGTGGGCAGTGCCGAATTCCAGCGTCGCCTGCAAGCAGTGCGCGACACTCACTGGGTCGATTATAGCGAAGTCGCCGCCCTAAAAATGGCCGTATTGCCTTTGTTGTTTCAAGAATTTAAGCAACGCGAACTGCTGCAACAGACTCGACGTGGGCGTGCATTTTTAGACTTTATTGAAAAAGGCGGAGAGAGCTTAAAACAGCAAGCCACCTTTGATGCGCTGCACCAGTATTTACGGGCTGAAGACCCTCATACTTGGGGTTGGCCGGTGTTTCCTGAAAAATATCGCCGTTATGAGAATGCAGCGACGCAAGCATTTATCGAGCAGCATAGCGATGATATCCAGCTGTACATGTACTTACAGTGGATTGCCGAAGGTCAAATGGAAGAGGTACAGGCCATTGCTGAAGAGCAGGGGATGTCGCTGGGATTGTACCGTGATCTTGCTGTTGGGGTGTCTGATGCGGGTAGCGAAACTTGGTCGGATAATTCACCGTTAGTACTGGATGCTAGCATTGGTGCGCCACCTGATGTGTTGGGACCTCGGGGGCAAAACTGGGGCCTACCGCCATTTGATCCGCAAGCGCTACAACACACCGGCTACCATGCCTATATCGAATTGTTACGTGCCAACATGCGCCATTGCGGGGCGTTGCGTATTGATCATGTGTTGGGCTTGTTGCGCTTATGGTGGATTCCTAAAGGGAAAAATGCCACCGAGGGCGCTTACTTGTACTATCCCGTTAAAGATATGCTCGCAATTTTAGCGCTTGAGTCGCACCGTCATCAGTGCAGTGTGATTGGTGAGGACTTGGGGACGGTCCCTGACGAAATTGGTGAGTTGCTTGCTGACGCGGGTGTACATTCTTACAAGGTATTCTTCTTTGAAACCTCGGCGGATGATGGCGGGTTTATCTCTCCGGCACATTACACCGAGCAAGCGATGGCGACACTTTCCACCCATGATATGCCAACCATTCGTGGTTTTTGGCACTGTGACGATTTGAAACTGGGGCAAGAGCTAGGACTTTATCAGGACGAGGCCCAGCTTCAGCAGTTGTTTGATGATCGCCTGAAAGCCAAACAAGGCATATTAGACAGCGTGCGCTGGCATGGCATGCTGCCTGATGGAATTGGTAGCGACGCACGCTATGTGCCGATGGATGGTCACTTGTGTCGCGCGCTGCAATTGCATGTCGCCGCCGGCCAATCGGCGCTATTAAGTGTCCAGTTGGAAGACTGGTTGGAAATGGAGAAACCGGTAAACATCCCAGGCACCGTGGATGAATACCCTAACTGGCGACGCAAACTCTCGGTCAGTTTAGAGACGCTTTTTGGTCGAGACGAACTCAATCAACTTGCCAGAGATTTATCGCGGGTGCGCATGCAAGCGAGCCGCCAAACGGTGTGACCATCATGCCATGCTTTAACGCTCTATCCTCAATGCCAGCCAACACGCATAGGGTGGAGCGTTTTTTCTATAAGGAGTCGCCGATGCCAGATTCTTTCCGTTCAATACTGCCCCAGTCGATTCAGCCAGATCATTTTGCAATGGATATGGCTGCTTTATATAACCCAAGCGTTGCACACCAGTATATGGGCGCGCATCCGATGACGTTACCCGTCGCGGGCAGACCGGTCGAGGGTGTCCGGTTTGTGGTTTTTGCCCCACATGCACAGTCGGTCAGTGTGATTGGCGATTGGAACCATTGGCAAGCCGACGCCGCCAACATGACGCCTATCGAAAATGGTTTTTGGGTGGGATTCATTGCCCATCTTGGAATGCAGCAGCGCTATAAATACGCCCTAACGGGACCTGATGGTCAGGGCCTACCTCACAAAGCCGACCCTTACGGTGCGTATGCTGAACAATACCCGTCATTTGCCTCTCTGACCTACGATCAGCGTGCTTATCAGTGGCACGATCACCAGTGGCAGGCGCGTCCCGTCACCGAAAAACACACGCAAGCGTTATCGTTTTATGAGCTTCACCTAGGTTCGTGGCAGCGAGATGCATCGGATCAGTGCCTAGGCTATCGTGAGCTTGCTGACCGTCTAGTTCCTTATTTGGTCGAAATGGGCTATACCCATGTGGAGCTGATGCCGGTCAGTGAGCATCCCTTTTATGGTTCATGGGGTTATCAGCCGGTGGGTCTGTTTGCACCGACTAGCCGCTATGGCTCGCCGGATGATTTTAAGTATTTTGTCGACCAATGCCATCAAGCGGGTATCGGTGTGATCCTTGATTGGGTGCCCGGGCATTTCCCTACCGACGATCACGGTTTAGCCTTTTTCGATGGTACCCCACTATATCACGATCCCGACCCACGACGTGGTTGGCACAACGACTGGCACTGTCATCTCTACGATATGAGTAAAGAGCATGTGCGCCGCTTTTTGGTAAACAATGCCTTGTATTGGCTTGATCAGTTTCATATCGATGGCCTGCGTGTTGATGCTGTCGCTTCCATGCTTTATCTCGATTACTCGCGAGAGCAGGATCAATGGATCCCCAATGTGGATGGTGGCAATGAGAATTACGATGCTATCGCCACCTTAAAATGGATGAACGAGTCTGTTTATCACTATTTTCCTAATGCGATGACCATTGCCGAGGAATCGACCACGTTTCCGGGAGTATCGGCGCCTACGTATGCAGGCGGGCTTGGGTTTGGGTTTAAGTGGAATATGGGCTGGATGCATGACAGTCTCAGCTATATTCGCCAAGAGCCGGTGTATCGACGCTATCACCACGACACGCTAACATTTCCATTGGTTTATGCGTTTGGCGAGAACTATGTATTGCCACTGTCGCATGATGAAGTGGTGTATGGAAAAGGCTCACTGATGGGAAAAATGCCTGGTGACGAGTGGCAGCAAACCGCCAACTTACGTGCCTATTTGGGCTACATGTATGGCCAGCCGGGAAAGAAACTCAATTTTATGGGCACGGAAATAGGCCAGACCGCAGAGTGGAACCATGACAGCCAGCTTGAATGGCATTGGCTGCAATACGGTCGCCATCAAGGTATTCAAGCATGGGTGAAAGCGCTGAACCACCTGTATGTCTCAACGCCGGCGCTGTATCGCCTCGACTGCGCTCCAGCAGGGTTTGAGTGGCGATTAAAAGACGCAGCCGATCTCAGTGTGATTGCACACGAACGGCTTGGCGATGATGGCTCACGGATGCTGGTGGTGAGTAATTTCACCCCTGTACCCCGGGATGGTTTTCAGCTGGGTGTCCCGATGAGTGGTGACTACCAATTGGTATTAAACTCGGATGATGAGGCGTTTTGGGGCAGCGGGTACCCTGTTTACGCAGCGCTTAGCACCGATAAAAGCGCGGCGCACGACCAGCCCCAATCGCTGACACTGAATCTCCCCCCATTAGCCACTGTGTTTTATCGCTGGCAAGGGTAAACCACATAGCCGATCGATTAAATACAAACACGCTAAGCTAACCCTTAGCGTGTTTTTTGTGGTGTCGTGCTCAGTCATTCTTTTTGAGATTGAAGCAAAAAAAGGCCGCGTGTGCGGCCTTGAGCTAATATTTTGGCGAGGGATTACGCAGCGTCTTCTTCATCAACGAAGGTGACTCCATTTTCACGATGCAGGCGCTTGCACGCTCGACCGTCACTGTGGAACAAGTGGCAGCGATGGGCTGGAATACCAATGGCGTATTTTTCACCAGGCTCAATCTCAACGGTATCGAGCTGGCGATAGATCACATCCGCGTCTGCGCTTTCAAGGTTGAGATAGATTTGCGTTTCGTTACCCAACTTCTCGACAATGGTCGCTTCCCCTTCAATTTGCGCATCACCGTCTTTGGCGGCCACCAAATGCTCAGGACGAATGCCAAGCGACATACGATCGCCGCGCGTAACGGTTGTTCCATCGACAGGCATCCAGAAGCTGGCACCTTCACTGAGCTGCACTTTGACACGATTTGGCTCGACATCTTCAATAAAGACACTCATGAAGTTCATCTTTGGTGAGCCGATAAACGAGGCGACAAAACGATTTTGTGGGTAATGGTATAGCTCAAGCGGCTTACCGACCTGTGCGACTCGGCCCTCATCCAACACCACAATTTTGTCTGCCATGGTCATAGCTTCAATCTGATCGTGGGTGACATAAATCATGGTACAGCCAAGTTGGCGTTGCAGTTTGGTGATTTGTGCGCGCATTTGTACGCGTAGGCCAGCATCAAGGTTGGAAAGTGGCTCATCGAGTAAGAATACACGAGGTTGGGAGACGAGTGTGCGGCCAATCGCGACACGCTGACGTTGTCCGCCAGACAACGACTTGGGTTGTCTGTCGAGTAGGTGACCGAGTTGTAAGATCTCTGCCGCTTGATGAACGCGTTTATCGACTTCCGCCTTGTTGGTTTTTGCTAGTTTCAAGCCAAACGACATATTGTCGTAGAGGTTTAGGTGGGGATACAACGCGTAAGATTGGAATACCATACCGACACCGCGCTTCGAGGGCTCAACCTCATTGACGCGCTGATCATCAATATAAAGATCGCCCGACGTAATATCTTCCAGCCCTGCTACGCAGCGTAATAGGGTGGATTTACCGCAGCCAGATGGACCGACAAAGACAACAAACTCGCCATCTTTTATCTCTAGGTCAACGTTTTTTGAAATCATTACATCGTCGTCATACGCTTTACAAACGTTTTTAAACGTGACACTTGCCATGTCGCTCGCCCTCAATCGCTTTTCATTAATTCGGCTCAATACGCATTATAGGTGGCTGTGCTATTCAATATCGGCCATTTTCGAGCGTTATCGTTTTTGTTGAACGCTGTTTGGTCACTGACTAAGCACATTGGATAGATTCCACCCGATGCTTTTTTGATGTCAGGCAGTGTCGCGTATCTGCGCAAGCGGCACATCCTCCCGTGGACAATTATTACAGGGGGAGTAGGCGGGGAGGAGGATAATCTCCTCCCTAAATTGATTTAAGGGCGTACATCACAAAATGATTAGCAAATTAGTTGAAGTTGATCACGTACCGTTTATTTTTGTGAACCTCATCATTAGCGATGAGCGATATGGATCACGAATTCGCTCGCATGGAGGCAGGGCGTAGAAGCCAGGATGATGAGGAATACACGGGAATTACCCATGATAGACGGTGAAATACAGCTCATCCTCCATGGAATCGTGCTACACCTCAGTAGAAGAAGGATAGAAAGATGAAAAAATCACTTAGCGCTGTTGCTCTCGGTACCCTGATTGCACTGGGTTCATTTGGCGCCAATGCCAATATCGAAGAAGGCCAACTGACGATTTGGATTAACGGAGACAAAGGTTACAACGGCCTTGCAGAAGTGGGCGACCGCTTTGAGCAAGACACCGGTATTCCTGTCACTGTTGTTCACCCTGATGGCCTGCAGGATAAGTTCCCGCAAACAGCGTCTACCGGCGATGGCCCAGATATCGTATTTTGGGCGCATGACCGTTTCGGCGGTTACGCAGAATCAGGCCTGTTGGCAGAAATCCGCCCTTCAGACCGTCTTAAAGACGGCATGGTCGACTTTGCTTGGGATGCGGTGAAATACAAAGGCAAATACGTTGGCTATCCAGTGGCGGTGGAATCGCTTTCGCTTATCTACAACAAAGATTTGGTGCCTAACCCACCAGAAACGTGGCAAGACGTGGTTGAGATGGATGCCAAGCTTAAAGAGCAGGGTAAGTCAGCCATCATGTGGAACCTAAAAGAACCGTACTTTACATGGCCATTGATGGCGGCTGATGGCGGTTATGCGTTTAAGCAAACGGCGAACGGCTATGATGTCAAAGATGCAGGCATCAATAACCAAGGTGTGCATGACGCACTGCATTTCATGAAGCAGATGGTGAAAGATGGCGTGATTTCATCGGATATGGACTATTCAGTCTCTGAGTCTTCGTTCAACCAAGGTGACACGGCGATGACCATCAACGGCCCATGGTCGTGGGGCAACATTGAAAAGTCAGGCATCAATTACGGCGTCACCACTTTACCTACCTTCCAAGGTGAAGCGTCTAAGCCTTTTGTGGGTGTACTTAGTGCCGGTATTAGCACCGCGTCGCCAAACAAAGCACTGGCGGTTGAGTTTTTGGAAAACTATCTGTTGACTAATGACGGCCTATCAACGGTGAATGCCGATAAACCTCTGGGTGCGGTGGCCTTGAATAGTTATCAGGCGGAACTTGCCAAAGATCCGCGTATTGCGGCAACCATGGAAAACGCCAAACATGGCGAAGTGATGCCAAACATTCCACAAATGAATGGGTTCTGGGCGGCTGCCAAAAACGCCATCATCAATGTGGTTGATGGCCGCCAAAGCGTCGAGGAAGCACTCGACGATGCGGAAACGCAAATGGTCAAATAAGCTCTATCTGCAGGGGGCTTGCCTCCCTGCATTTTTTAAAAACTATGTGAGTAGCGTTCCTTATGCAGTCAGTCCAAGGTTCCCAAGCTATGACAACGTCAGGCTCTTCTTTGCCCAGTAGCACAAAAGCGTTCATAAAATGGGCGTTACTGGCTACTGTGGCCATTATCAATGGCTATGCCACCGTCTTGATGTATTCGCGTGGTGAAACCGCCTTTGCCCTGTTAACTGTGGTATTAACCGCACTAGCGCTGTACATTTTTGGCAGTAAAAAAACATACGCCCATCGCTATATCTATCCAGGTATCGCGGGGATGATCCTCTTCATCATTTTTCCGTTGGTTTATACCGTCGGGCTGTCATTCACCAACTATAGCGCCAAAAACCAACTCTCTTTTGAGCGCGCCCAGTCTGTATTACTAGAGCGCACCTTTCAAAGCGGCGACAGCTATCCTTTCTCTTTGTATCAAACGGATCAAGGCATTCGTATTGTGGTGGAAGGCGAGAATACACGCTATGCCACCAAGCCATTTGAGTTTGCAACCCTGGCCGATGAAAACTTGTCACTCAGCCCGATTGACAGTGTTGAGGGACAAAAAGCGTCACTGCGCGATGTGATTCAAAATCGAGATGCGCTTGGGGAACTAGACTTGAGATTGTCTGGTGACAAAGTCATTCGCATGAGTGGTTTGCGTAAGTTCGCCGCCATTCAATCTCTTTATAGCCTGCAGGACGATGATCGCACGCTGATTAACAATAAAACCGGTGAGACGCTTAAACCTAACGATGAGATAGGCTATTACCAACCGGTTAATGCCTCCGGTGAATTTGTTGGCGACACAGTGTCACCCGGTTATGTGGTGCAAATTGGTACGGATAACTTTGAGCGTGTCTGGACAGATGAGGGCATCAAAGAGCCGTTTATTGGCATCTTTATTTGGACGATTGTCTTTTCCGTACTCACCGTGGTATTCACACTGTTTATTGGCTTGATATTGGCGAGTTTGGTGCAGTGGGAAGAGCTGAAAGGTAAGTCGATCTACCGTTTGTTATTGATCCTGCCTTATGCGGTGCCAGCCTTTATTTCAATTTTGATTTTCCGAGGCTTGTTTAACCAGAGTTTTGGTGAAATCAATATGGTCTTGGAAGCGCTGTTTGGCATTAGTCCGAATTGGTTCTCTGACCCGTTCTTGGCGCGGAGCATGGTGTTAACTGTCAACACCTGGCTGGGTTTCCCTTATATGATGATCCTCTGTATGGGCTTGCTGAAAGCGATCCCTGATGATCTCTACGAGGCATCCGCGATTGACGGCGCGAATTTCATTCAGAACTTCACCCGTATTACGCTGCCGATGATGATTAAACCATTAACACCGTTGCTGATTGCTGCTTTTGCCTTTAACTTCAACAACTTTGTGATGATTATGCTGTTAACAGAAGGTGGGCCAAATCGCATTGGCACCACGGAGCCTGCCGGCTATACCGACTTGCTGGTCAGCTACACCTATCGCATCGCCTTTGAAGGCAGTGGTGGTCAAGACTTTGGCTTGGCAAGTGCCATCGCCACACTGATTTTCTTGATTGTCGGGGCACTGGCGTTAATCAACCTTCGTATGACGCAGAAAAACGAGCACTGAGGAACCTAAATATGGCAATGGTACAAGGTAAATCCTTAAAATATCGCGTCTGGGCAACCCATATTGGCTTGTGCTTATTTTTGGCGCTGATCCTATTCCCGCTGTTAATGATTATTGCGATTTCATTCCGTGAAGGGAACTTCGCCACCGGGAGTTTGATCCCGAAAAACCCATCACTTGAACATTGGAAATTGGCACTGGGTTTCCCGGTGATAAATCCTGACGGCACGGTTACGCCTCCGCCATTCCCCGTTTTGTTGTGGCTGTGGAACTCGGTAAAAGTGGCAGGTATTACCTCGCTGTTTATCGTGGTGCTCTCGACGACTTCGGCGTATGCCTTTGCTCGTATGCGATTTAAAGGCAAGCAAACCATCTTGAACGCGATGATGATCTTCCAAATGTTCCCTGCGGTGTTGGCATTGGTGGCTATCTACGCGTTGTTTGATAAGTTGGGGCAGTACATTCCGTTCTTGGGGCTCAACACGCACGGTGGCTTGATCTTTGCCTACTTGGGCGGGATTGCATTACACGTTTGGACCATTAAAGGTTACTTCGAGAGCATTGATGGTTCATTGGAAGAAGCCGCAGCACTGGATGGCGCCACCCCATGGCAGGCGTTTAGGCTGGTGCTGCTTCCGCTCTCCGTGCCTATCTTGGCTGTGGTCTTTATTCTGTCGTTTATCATGGCGGTAGGTGAGGTGCCAGTTGCTTCGATTCTGTTGTCGGATGTTGATTCGTATACCTTGGCGGTCGGCATGCAGCAGTACTTGTATCCGCAGAACTATCTGTGGGGCGACTTCGCGGCGGCAGCCGTGCTTTCAGCGGTACCGATCACAGGTGTTTTCTTACTCGCGCAACGTTGGTTAGTCGGTGGTTTGACTGCAGGTGGCGTGAAAGGGTAGAGCTTTACGTTGTCAGATCAATTAACCCCATAAAGCAAAGGCAGCTAACATTAGCTGCCTTTTTTGATGCGGGTGATATTGGGCTACAGCCAGTCACCGTCAATGCAGACTAAAAAGCTCTTTTCTACCAAGCGTTGGAATGACTCTGGTGTACCAACGGTTGTTTCATCAGTCGCCGTATCACAGACAATACGCCACTGATGATTTGGTGGAAGCCGTAGGTTGTGCGCGGTGTGGCCGCTGTTAATGGCAATGAGCAGCGATTGACCCGCGTCAGAATGGTGTGCGCCTAGCGTGATCTCACAGCTGAGTGCTTGCAGGCTTGGCCATTGATGATCGTGAACCGGATCGCCATTCGGATGTCGCCACGTAATCTGATTGAAATGACGCTGTGTGCCACTCAACGCATCGATAAAGCGTGGCACGATGGCATTGCGACGTGTAATCATGGTGGCTAGCCAGTTTGACCAAGCGTGATCCTGCGTTTGCCAGTTTAACCAACTGATGGGATTGTCTTGGCAATAGGCATTGTTATTCCCTTGTTGCGAATGACCTAACATATCGGCCATTAGAATATGCGGTGTCCCCAGCGAGAAGAGGATGCTTGCCATCATATTCCGTTTTTGCTGATCCCTTATCTTAATAATGTCAGGATTGTTTGTCGGCCCCTCGACACCATAGTTGGCGGAGCGATTGTCACCATGACCATCCTGGTTTTTTTCGCCATTAGCGTGATTATGTCGCTTGGCATAACTGACCACATCCTGCAGGGTAAAGCCATCATGGTAGGTGATGTAGTTGATGGGTAGGTGATCCGGCCAATAAGCTGCGCTGAAAACGTCGCGTGATCCCATCAACCGCGTGGCGAAATCTTGTAGCATACCCGGCTCCCCTCGCCATAAACTGCGCGTGATGTCGCGGATTTTATCGTTACATTCAGCCCAGTTAACCGGAAACTGTCCTAGCTGGTACCCATCGGGGCCTATATCCCAGGGTTCCGCAATCAATTTGACCTTAGAAAGGATCGGATCCTGGGCGATGGCATGGAAAAAGGCATTGTGGGGATCAAAGGTATCGCCGTCTCGCCCTAAGGTGGCGGCGAGATCGAACCGAAACCCATCCACGTGATAGTCGGTGACCCACATGCGTAAGGTGTCGAGCACCTGCTTCAGTGCAGCAGGATGGCGTATATCAATGGTATTACCACAGCCAGTATGGTTGTGCAGTTGTTGGCCATCCTGCAAGTACATGGCATGATCAAGCGCCTTAAAATGCAGAATCGGCCCACCTTCTCCGCCTTCCGCCGTGTGATTAAATACCACATCCAAAATGACTTCGATGTCGTGGCGGTGTAGCTCGCGTATCGCCGTTTTTAGCTCGTTAACCGCGTCCTTTTCTGCATAACGCGGATCTGGTGCCATCCAAACGTATGGGTTGTAGCCCCAGTAGTTGGTTTTTTGCTGGCTGAGTAAATGCGGTTCCGGTAAGCAACACGTAATCGGCAGCAATTGCAGGCAATTAATATGATGTTGTTGATAGAACGCCAACATCGCTGGTGACACTAAGCCTAAATAACGTCCTTGCTGCGCTGGCTCGATATCTGGGTGCTGTTGAGTTAGCCCTTTAACATGGGTTTCGAAAATCACCGTGTCTCGTATAGAGCGCTGAGGCGATGATACGCCTTGCCAGTCAAATAACTCATGATCGACGACTTGGCAACGTGCCACCTGTGTGCTTTGCGACGATGTATAGGGAGGCCGATAAGTTAAAGGGCCGGTAACAGCCTGCGCATAAGGGTCAGCGACGCACCAACTTTGACCATTATGGGAGACGTCAAAACTGTATTCTTGCCCTGTGACGACATCAGCGACATCTCGTGTCCAGTAGCCGCGCTTATATTCGTGCATGGCGAGGCGCTGAGGTTGGTGCCCTTGATGCCACAATAGTAAATGCACGCACTCCTGGTCTGGTGCATACAGCGTAAACCGACAGCCTGATGGGTGTAGTTGCGCCCCTAAGACATAAGGGGATGGGAAGCAAACCGACATAAATAACACCATTAAATGAGATGAACCGCTATTAGAGCGCTTACCTATAAATAATTCAATCTGACGTCACATTTATGATCATTATCCCTCATGTAATAAAGTTTCATATCGCTATGAAT
>NZ_MUFC01000014.1 GCF_001995985.1 Salinivibrio sharmensis
CTCGAATAAACTCGAAGTCGATGGCACGGTCGATTTTACGAACAAGATGGTCTTTGGGAACAAGTTGTTCCATCGTCACCATTTCAAGTTCATATTGGTGTGGAGAAGGTTCTTGAAGCATACCGGAGCATCCCTATTGCGACACTCCTATTAGATCAAAGGTCTAGCTCGAAAGCTAGACCTTTGTCAGCAGTCTGATGCGCCAAATTGGCGCATTTTTTTCTAACCATGTTGCCCGTTTGGGCATCACTGTGTGGGCTAGGCCACTTCTTCTTCTGCCAGGTCGAACGAGGCGGCAATCAGACTACGCGTATACTCGTTTTGCGGGTTATGGAAGATTTCTTCTGGGGTGCCCGCTTCCATGACCTTCCCTTTTTGCATCACCATCACGCGATCGGAGAGGGCTCGAACCACACTCAAATCGTGGCTGATAAACAGATAACCGATGTTATGACGCTTCTGAATATCTTTCAGCAAGTCGATCACGGTCAGCTGTACGGAGCGGTCCAGTGCCGAGGTTGGTTCATCCAGCAAGATAAACGCAGGGTTCAAAATCAGTGCACGAGCAATGGCGATACGCTGACGCTGACCGCCGGAGAACTCGTGCGGATAACGGTTGATCGCTGAGGTATCTAGGCGTACCTCATACAACGCATCTTTCACTCGCTCGAGACGCTCTTTTTTGCTCAACTCGGGGAAATGCGTGCGCAAGCCTTCGGCAACGATTTCACCGACGGTCATGCGTGGCGACAAAGAGCCAAATGGGTCTTGGAAAACCATCTGCATATCGCGGCAAAGTGCTTTGTTCTCGCTGTTTTTGATCCCGTGAATATCTTGGCCTTTAAAGCAAACGCGACCTTCAGCCACGGGTAACAGGCGCATAATGGCGCGGCCTAGGGTTGATTTGCCCGAGCCGGACTCACCGACGATACCCAAGGTTTCGCCGCGACGCAGTGATAAGCTGATATCACTGACCGCTTCGAAGTAGCGTTTGTTGCCACCAAAGAAGTCGGCACCTAAGAAGTATTTGATGGTGACGTTATCCACGGTGAGCAAGTTTTCTGCATCGTCCTGCGGGGCTTCTTTACGGCCACGTGGCACCGCGTCGATCAGCATCTTGGTGTAATCTTTTTGTGGGTTCTCGAACAGGGCTTGGGTGTCGTTGGTTTCGACCACTTCGCCTTTACACATGACCACCACACGATCGGCCAGGTGTTTCACCACGCCGAGATCATGCGAAATAAACATGATGGCCATGCCCATTTTTTGCTGGAGCTCGCCAATCAGATTAAGCACTTCCGCTTGCACGGTCACATCAAGCGCGGTGGTTGGTTCGTCGGCAATCAACAAATCCGGTTCGTTAACCAGTGCCATGGCAATCATGATGCGTTGTAGCTGACCGCCAGAAAACTCGTGCGGATACTTTTCTAACGCGCTGGTTGGGTTAGGCAAGTGAACCAGGTTCAGCAAGTCGATGATGCGCTGTTTTGCTTTCTCAGCCGTAGTGCGATGGTGACATTGAATCGCTTCGGTCAACTGCTCGCCAACACGCATATACGGGTTAAGCGAGGTCATCGGCTCTTGGAAGATCATGGCAACACGATCGCCGCGCATCTTCTGAATTTGCTTGGTGGATAGCGTCAACACATTGGTGTCATTAAAGGTCACTTTAGAGGCTGGCTTAACCAGTGCGTTATTGGGGAGCAGCCCCATCACCGCGCTACTAGAAACCGATTTTCCCGACCCTGATTCACCAACGATTGCCACGGTTTCACCGGGCATGATGTCAAAGCTAACATTTTTAACGGCATCGACCATGCCGTCGTTGGTGGTAAATGACACACTCAGATTTTCGACACTGAGAAGTGGCTTAGAAGCAGATGAAGACATCATCACCTCACTGGTTGATTATTCGACGTCACGAGGTATCCGATAGCCTTTGATGCTGAGTTTGTTCAGTATCGTTGGCACGGTACATACTCGATGATTTGGATGGTCGCCCGCGATTTATACGCAAACGCCCGTCATTCGTGTTGGGTTGGTCATTGTTGGCCGGAGCCACAATGCACGCCCTGATGCGGATATCAGCCAGCTGGAGCCTTTCATCAATAGCCAAAACAGGCATGATGAACAGCTTGCGCCAGTGGAAGAGGTAGGATACGAGTGTCGCGATAACCGAAAGACGCTTAAGGTTACCTCTCCTTGCGAACACAGCTTTTCAACATCATCCGTGTTGAAACCAAGCAGCGTGAATATCCATATATCACCCACACAATATACGATTCGGATATAAAAGCAAATCGTTATTGCGTGCAAGGTTTGTGATGCCAGAGTTTGACCTGTCAGACAAAAACACCCTTGTTGACGTTTTATACAGTGAAATATCTGTTTTATGCGCGCGACACAGGGTCGCGCGCATGCATGCTAGACGCGCATGTTCAATGACTTACTGACGATCAAACTCAAGGCGCGTTGAATAGCGCTCTTCGCTGTGTTGACCGTGCTCAAAGGCGATTTGGCCATTGACGATGGTCATATCAATGCTAGAGCCAAACGTGTGGCCGTCAAACGGTGACCATTGGCATTGGTAGAAGAGGTTGTCTTTGCCAACAGTTTGGGTTTGGTTGAGATCCACCAAGACCAAATCGGCCCAGTAGCCTTCGCGGATAAAGCCACGATCTTTCACCTGATAACGCACTGCAGGGGCGTGTGCGACTTTTTGCACCACCAAAGGCAAATCGAAGATACCACGATGATAGAACTCTAAGGCGACTTGTAACGCATGTTGCACAAGTGGCAGGCCAGCCGGCGCGTTGAAATAGCTGTTTTGCTTTTCTTCATACGTATGAGGCGCATGATCGGTGGCAATCACATCAATCACGCCGTCTTTGACCGCTTGAATCAGTGCTTGCTGATGGTGAGCTTCTTTGATCGCTGGGTTGCATTTGATCAGCGTGCCTTTGGTCGCGTAATCATCACGGTTGAAAAACAAGTGATGGACACAGGCTTCCGCGGTGATCTGTTTTTGCTGCAGGGCTTCGAGCGTTTTAGCAGGCTCAAACTGATACAGCTCATCTTCAGTGGTTAAGTGGAGTACGTGTAAGCGTGTACCGTGTTTTTTAGCTAAATTGACCGCCAATTGTGAAGATTTTAAGCATGCCTCTTTGGAGCGAATATGGGCATGGGCGTCAATCGGTACGTCGTCGCCATACTTTTCACGGTAAATACTCTCTAGCTCACTGATCATGGGGGTGTCTTCGCAATGGGTCGCGATCAGCGTGGGACAATCAGCGAAAATGGCGTTGAGTGTCTCTGGGTTATTGACCAGCATATTGCCCGTGGAGGCGCCCATAAACACTTTTACCCCGCAGGCGCTATTTGGGTCTAAACGACGAATTTCGTCGATATTGTCGTTGGTCGCGCCCAAGTAAAACGCGTAGTTGGCATGGCTGGATTGTGCGGCGCGTTGGTATTTTTCTTCCAGCGCCTCTAGCGTCGTGGTAGGTGGATTAACGTTAGGCATTTCCATGTAGGTGGTAATGCCTCCCGCCACAGCGGCTTTGGATTCGGTGGCGATGGTGCCTTTTTTCGGAAAACCGGGCTCACGAAAATGCACTTGGTCGTCAATCATCCCTGGGAGAAGGTGCTTGCCGGTGGCATCAATCACGCGGCAATCGGCCGCGGCGGGCGCGCTGATATCTTGGGCGATTTGGCTGATTCGGCCATGCTCAATGAGGACGTCCGTTTCAACAACTTGTCCTTCGTTGACAACGGAGACATTCTTAAATAATAGGGTGGTCATGCTGTGATCCTTACATGTCAAGGCATTGTCGCTATGGTAACGCAATCGATTACTTGATTCAGCCCCTGATTGTTTAAGGAGATTAACCAAGTTTTAACCGAGTGTTGACGCAATTGTTGTACATTAGCACAGTCAGCATATTGCCCTTCAAGTAGGGCTGCCGCATACTTGGCGCGGTAAACAACAATAAAAGGGAGTGAACCATGGCGGAAGAAACCATTTTCAGCAAAATCATTCGTAAAGAGATCCCCGCAGATGTTTTGTACCAGGACGAACTCGTGACCGCCTTTCGCGATATCAACCCGCGTGCCCCTGTGCATATTTTGGTGGTACCGAATAAGCTGATCCCAACCACCAACGACGTGGAGACGGATGATGAACTGGCGCTTGGGCGCATGATTACCGTGGCGAAGAAGCTGGCCGCTGACGAAGGGATCGCCGAAGACGGTTACCGCTTGATCATGAACTGTAATCAACATGGTGGACAAGAGGTTTACCATATTCACATGCATCTAGTCGGTGGCCGTGCGTTGGGGCCGATGGTGGTTGGCTAGTCGAGATAAGCGTTAAGAGGGCAAGAGTATGGGTAAATGGTTGTGTTTACTGGCAACCCTGAGCCTGTTGGCTGGATGTACCACCGGCAAGCCATCTCTTTCGATCACGCCAGGACAATCTGTGGTTTATTCGGATACTACTCTGGCGCAGGTACTCGACGTTAAACGGCGGGCGTGTGCCGATGCGAAGACCATGCAACAAACCTGTTTAACGCTTATTAATCGTAGCCAGCATTCCCAGTGGATGCGTTACCGCTTTTATTGGTACGACAAACAAGGGCTGCAAGTGGAGGCCTCGCCGTCTGAGTGGCAGCGTATTAACTTGCCAGCAGAAGCCTCAAAGCGCATTGACACTCAGGTTCCTTCTGCAAGCGCGACGCAATACCGTATGGTGATTGTCCACTAGGGGCTGCTCAAGCCCCAAAACACCCGCAGACTCACGTTTACAATCTAGGAAACAACACAATGGCACTTGTTTGCTCTGCTTTTTCGTCTCCACGTTGGCTGGGACGTCAGCGTCCACAGCTAATCAAGCTCGTGGTGGCCATTTTTCTGCTCGGTTTGGTGGGTTGTGCGCCGCGCACCCAACCTGTCTATCAACCGTCAGGCACAGATAACCCATCTCCCATGCCAGCATCTGGCCAGCCACATCGGAGCGTTGAGCTAGCGATGCGCGCAGCAGTACGTGCACTGCTCGATAGTCAGCCGTTGCAATCCTCGCCGGTGACCTTGGTGCAGCCGATTCAAAACCTCAGTAACAGCTACTTTCCGACACAGCGCTATTCCGAGCAGCTTGAAGCGGGGCTCGTTAGCGCTGGCCGCATCACGCCAGTACCAGAGGTGAGAGTACAAGCGGTGCGTCAATCCCTTGGGCTTGCGCAAAATCAGGCATTGGTCGATCCCTCTACCATTGTTCAATATGGCCGCATGTTGGGGGCTGAATATCAGCTAAGTGGCAAAATCATTGGCCGCAGTCCGCATCGACTGCGTTTACAGCTGATGGACTTACACTCTGGTGTTATCGCGTGGCAAGGTGTTGAATCGTTTGTCAGTGAATGATTGGGCACCAGCGCTAGCGGCCAAGCTTAACACCGAGCTAAGCCGATATTACGCGCAACCTACCCAGATTACGGCGGTTGAGCCACTGGAAGCAGGCTTGACCAACCGATGCTTGCGTTTGACGGACTCTCAAGGTGGGCTGAGTGTATGGCGTCCTAATAGCCAAGCAGTCAGGGCATTTGACATCGAACGCTCCCGCGAAGCAAGTGCACAATCTTTGGCTGCCAATTACGGGTTGGCACCCCAGCCGATTGCGCTGTTGGCTGAAGGCTTACTGGTGCCCTGGGTGCCCGGTCAGCCACTTGATCAATGTAACGATGATTACACAGCGATCTTAATTGACCTGTTGGTTCGTATACACCAACTGCCGGTTGACGTTGAAACCGCCTCGGTGGATGCACAGTGCCAGCATTATGAGCGGCAGCTTTCAGCCGGGAACGTGCGTTGTCTAGCCGACATTAAAGCCTGGGCAATCGAGCAGCGACCTGCCGAGCAGGGTTACATCCCGGTGGTGTGTCACATGGATCTGGGCGCTTACAACGTTGTGATGACGCCCCATCGTGGCGCTTTAGTGCTCGATTGGGAATATGCGCGTACGGCCGATGCGCACCTTGATATTGCGCTGTTTTGTCGTGCCAATGGTCTTCAACCCGATACGGTGATTGAAGCTTACTGCGCCAAGCAGCAGATAAAGACGGTAGAGGCCGTGCGCAGGCGTGTGTTGGCTTGGTTGCCGTTTGCCGACTATTTGGCGCTATGCTGGTATGAGGTAGGTGCGAAGTTGTATCGGCTACCGGCCTATAAAGAGGCGGCTAATCAGCTTTTTGAACAGCTGGCGGCACAAAGGCGAGGCTAATTGAACACGGAGGAAGGGATGGTCAAACAAGGTTGTCGAACAGGGTGGTTAGTTGGCTGTTTGCTTTTGCTGGTGGGCTGTACCACAGAGCTGGCCTACAACACCTTGCCGTTTTGGATTCATTACTACATTGACGATATAGTCAATTTGCGCCCCGAGCAGTCCCGCCAAGTCAAAGCCGATCTCGATAAGATTCAACAATGGCACCGCACTCACGAATTGCCCGCGATTGCCGAGCGATTAGGATTGATCGCCTCGCAAAGCACTGAGCGGCACACCATGGCGCAATTACGCGCGCATCAAGAGGCGGTGAAAGAGAGAATTCGCGCGACGTTACAGGCTTTTGTGCCCGCCACCGCACGTTTACTTGATAGTTTTGACGATGAGCAAGCCAAAGCACTCACGCAGTGGATGGAAGAGGAAATTGAACAAGCCACTCAGCGCCGCGCCAAGCGTTCTGAGGACGAGCAGTTTGCCTATCAGCGCGATGACTTAGAAGAAGATACCGAAGAGTGGGTGGGTGATACCGACCGCGATCAGCAGCCGCTGTTCGCCGAAATGGCGCAATACCAACAAGCGGCGATGCCGACATTCCGTCAAGTACGCGAGCGGTTAGTCAGCCGTCTGTTCAACATTATCAATAACAGACAATCGATCGATACCGAGGCGGCGCTGGCCCAATGGGTCGATGATGTGGTGGCGTGGCGAGCGGGGCCAGAGGCCGAAACCGAAATGGCGATATACCGTTCGCGACGGCTTGACTGGCTGTTGCGCCTGGACCGCAGCTTAGACGATGAGCAACGTAACCACCTGGTGGAAAGCCTCAATGAGTGGCAGACACGCCTCGATAATATGAGTCGCTAGCGTGGCTCGGTGGGCGGACAGAGGACCTATACGCTTTTTTTTGACAGGCTCTGATTGACTGCAGTAATTGCGGTCACACCAATACCCTGATTATTTCTAAGGTGATCTTGCTCATTTTTCTGGTTGGAGGGCTATGCTATTGATAAGGGTCACAGCTCCGCGACAACCAAGGACGGCTTTACATGATCATATACCTTCACGGTTTCGATGCCACTAGCCCAGGCAACCATGAAAAAGTGCTGCAGCTTCAATTTGTCGATGACGATGTCCGTACCATCAACTACAGCACCATGCACCCTAAGCACGATATGCAACACCTGCTGAAACAGGTTCAGACTCAAATTGACGCGAGTAGCGATCCAGACCCTTTGATCTGCGGTGTCGGCTTGGGGGCTTATTGGTCTGAGCGCATTGGCTTTCTGTGCGGCATTAAGCAGGTGATGATTAACCCCAATCTGCATCCTTACGAGAATATGCAGGGCAAAATCGACCGTCCGGAAGAGTATGAAGACATCGCCACGAAATGCGTTACCGATTTTCGCCAGCGGAATCAACAGCGTGCATTAGTTATCTTGTCGCGCGAAGATGAGGTGCTAGACAGCCAGCGCAGTTATCACCTGTTGTCGCCTTTTTATCCGGTGCGCTGGGATGAAAAACAAACCCACAAATTTAAAAACCTCTCCGCCCATCTACAAGCCATTGCCCAGTTTAAACAATCGGCCTAATGCCATGCTCGTAACCACAGTGTTGCGAGCATTTGGTGTAATTTTCCTACATGTAATCCATTAATTAAGCGCAGACAAGGCTCGAAGTAATTGTCGTTTTACGGCAAAATAGAGCCTTGCGTTGACGAACAACCCAATAAAAAAGAACGCAGAATACGCAATAGATGTTGTTAGTTACTGACAAAATGCCAATGAGTGCCAGTTTTAGCCAGTCGCCGATGGGCGGCTAGCGTGTATTTTTTAATTAGGTAAGGATGTAGAAGTGACCAAAATTATCGTTGTCGGTGGCGGTGCAGGCGGGCTTGAGCTTGCAACCAAGCTGGGCCGCACGTTAGGCCGCAAGCGTCGTGCAGAGATCACCTTGGTGGACAAAAATAGCAGCCACCTTTGGAAACCGTTATTACACGAAGTGGCGACCGGTTCAATGGACGAGGGCGTCGATGCACTGAGCTATCGTGCCCACGCTAAAAACCATGGCTTTGATTTCCAAATGGGCACGCTGTGGGACATTGACCGTGATCAGAAAGTGATCACCCTCGCGCCCATGTATGATGAAAACAATGAGCTGTTGATGCCTGAGCGTGAGCTGGAGTACGACATCTTAGTGATGGCGATTGGCTCAACGTCGAACGACTTCAACACCCCAGGGGTGCGGGACAATTGTATTTTCCTCGACAACCCCAAGCAGGCGCATCGTTTCCGTCGTGAGATGAACAACGAGTTTATGCGCTTGCATGCCAAGCACGGCCAAGGCAGTGTCGATATCGCTATTGTGGGTGCGGGCGCGACAGGGGTAGAGCTGTCTGCCGAGCTACACAATGCGATTAAAGAGTTGCGTAACTATGGCTTCCGTGACCTCGATAACTCGAAATTGAACGTGACCTTGGTTGAAGCCGGTGAGCGGATCTTGCCCGCGCTGCCGCCACGCATTTCCAGTGCCGCACATCAAGAGCTATTAAAGTTAGGCGTGAAGGTGAAAACCAATACCTTTGTCACCAAGGCCGATGAGGAAGGGCTGGAAACCAAAGAAGGCGAGCGCATCCACGCTGATATTATGGTGTGGGCAGCAGGCATTAAAGCCCCTGACTTTTTGAAAGATATTGCCGGTTTAGAAACCAACCGTATCAATCAGCTAGAAGTAGAAAACACCTTGCAGACCACCCGTGACGAAAACATCTTTGTGATTGGTGACTGCGCGGCGTGTACACAAGAAGATGGCAGCAAAGTGCCACCACGCGCGCAATCTGCCCACCAGATGGCGAGTCGCTGTTTTAGTAACATTGTGGCGAAGTTGAATGGACGTGAACTCAAACCGTATGTCTTTAAAGATCACGGTTCGTTAGTCTCACTCAGCCGCTTTTCTACCGTGGGTAGCTTGATGGGTAACCTGACCAAAGGCTCGATGATGATCGAGGGCCGGATTGCTCGCATGGTTTATATCTCGTTGTACCGGATGCACCAAATTGCGTTGCACGGTTATGTCAAAACCGGCTTGATGATGCTGGTTGGACGGATTAACCGTGTATTGCGCCCAAGCCTAAAGCTGCATTAATACAACGTATTCGCTGACAAAACCGAGGCGTGTCCTCGGTTTTTTTATTGCCGCGGATCAACGATAGTGGTTGCCGCGTGGCGTGAAAGTCGTCACAATGGCGCGGTAATCAAGATTATTGATATCACTTCTAGAGCAACCCTCCTGACGCCGAGTTTTTCTCACAACACGATATTGATATTCATGACCCTAAGTGACGGGCCATGCGGCCTGTGACGACATTTTTTATTTATTGAGATCAATTGATGAGTTTCTCCTCTTTAGGACTATCTGCACCCCTACTAAAAGCCGTGCAAGAGCAAGGCTATACCACACCCTCACCGATTCAGGAAAAAGCGATTCCAGCGGTGATTGAAGGCCAAGATGTCATGGCTGCCGCGCAAACCGGTACAGGTAAAACGGCGGGCTTTACTTTGCCTATTTTAGAGCGTTTACAAGCGGGTAAACGTGCGCGTCCAAACCATGTACGCACGCTGATTCTGACCCCAACCCGCGAGCTTGCCGCCCAAGTACATAAAAATGTTGAGCAGTACAGCCAGCATACGTCGCTGAGCTCTATGGTGGTATTTGGCGGAGTGAAGATAAATCCGCAGATGATGAAGCTTCGCAAAGGCGCCGATGTGCTGGTGGCCACGCCAGGGCGCTTGTTGGATCTGTATCAGCAAAACGCGGTGCGTTTTTCTCAGCTTGAAGTGCTGGTATTGGATGAAGCTGATCGCATGCTAGACATGGGGTTTATTCGTGATATCCGCAAGATCTTGGGACTGTTGCCAGCCAAGCGTCAAAACTTGCTGTTCTCTGCCACCTTTTCAGATGACATCCGCCAGCTGGCGAAAGAGCTGGTGAATAACCCAGTTGAGATCTCGGTGAGCCCTGCGAACCAAACCGCGACAGGGGTGGAGCAGTGCATTTATCCGGTTGATAAGAAGCAAAAGCCTGCGATGCTGCTTTCTTTGATTGCTGACAATAATTGGCAGCAGGTGTTGGTGTTTAGCAAAACCAAGCACGGCGCCAACCGCTTGTCGCGTTATCTGGATGAGTACGGCGTAAGTGCCGCCGCCATTCATGGTAACAAGAGCCAAGGCGCGCGCACCAAAGCGCTTGAACAATTCAAAACCGGTGATGTGCGAGTGTTGGTGGCAACGGATATCGCAGCGCGTGGTATTGATATTGCCCAGTTGCCACAAGTGGTGAACTTCGATTTACCCCATGTGGCGGAAGATTATGTTCACCGTATTGGCCGCACCGGTCGTGCGGGGGCGGTAGGCAATGCGGTGTCTTTAGTGTGTGCTGATGAAGCCAAAGATCTGTTTGCCATTGAACGCTTGATTAAACAGGTCCTCCCGCGCCATAGCTTGGCAGACTTTCCGGTGGCAAACCCATTGCCAGAGTCTAAGCTCGATACGCGGCCCATCAAGCCCAAGAAACCGAAAAAGAACAAACCGCGTCAGGATGGTCAACGCTCTGGTGACAATGCACGTGGTCACAAACCGGTGGGGAAAAACCGTCGCCATACCAACAAACCAAGTGGCGGTAAGTCCAACCCATCTCGTTCACAGAGTAAAACGCCATCATAAGTGGGGCGTTCGGGTAGGCATCGGCATGCTGATTGCGTGCCTATGATTGTTGAGTAAAAAGCCGGTGTGGTCACACCGGCTTTCTTGTTTTAAGGCTTATAGGTCGCACCGACAGTCGGGACCTTATTGATCCTGAACTTTACGCACCTGGATGATCATGCCCATCATGGGGTTATCTAAATAGTGGATTTCGCCACTGCGCATTCGTCGTTTGTGTGTAAATGCATAAGGCTGTAAAAAGCGCTCGATGTGGTACTGCTTCTTCACCTTTTCTAAGCCCGCAACTTGCACGTTATCCGTCTTTGATGAGGCACCTTGCTGCGCATCTGTGGTTTGCAGTGGCATATTGACCACGTCTTCAACCAGTGCGCGCCGCTCGCTTGGCTCTCGTAGCACCATGTCGGCCTCGACGAACAAGTAATGCTGCACGTAAACGCGCAGTGTCCCATCTAGCTCATAGAGGGGCTGGCGAGGGGGCGCGGTTTCAAGCGCCTGCTCGTCCCACGTTTGTTCGCTATCTGACGCTGTATTGCTCTTGCTCGACGAGGTAGGTTGCGCTGTCACCGGCGTACCGTCTGGATTAAAACGGTCGCGATAGTCTTTTCCGGCACTGACACGCAGCAAAGGCAGGGCAGCGCGGCCACTGTCATCTTGACGCCATGCAACATGCACCATGGGCGTAAAACCCGCATGATTAGAAAGCTTATTATAAGCGCCCGTGAGCTGCCATTGACTACGTGGCAGCGGGGTGAGTCCTGCATTTTGTAGCGCGCTGTTATTCGTCACTGGCGTTGCACCACGTACCGATCCCATATCGGTTTGTGCCGGCCAGCTCTCCTCGACGCTGGCAGGGTCTTGGTTGCGTTTAAACACAATCAATTCGACATCATAAAGCCGCTTAGCTAAAACCGGTTGGCTAAGTGAGATCAGTAGCAACGCCCAAAGGCTCTGTTTGGCATAGCGTGCTAGCCAGCCTGGTGGGTGACATGAATGATTTTTCACAGGTTACTCCGTTTTCTTTGGCAAGCCATTATGCGACCAGTTGGTGGCTTGCAAATTGAGTCAACAGCTCATCAATAAAGTTCATCCGCTCCCGTCGATCGGTGAGACTTTCGATAAACTTAATTTTGGTTGGCCCGTCGAATTTATACTTGTCTGGCCGCGATTGTAACAGCCCGACCAAGAATCCGGGATCAATTTGCGCGTCCTCATGAAACTCGACCATGCCGCCACGATCACTGGCTTCGATCTTTTTCACCCCTAATGCAGCGGCGCGTATCTTGAGCTGCTGGATATGAAGCAGATTCTTGGTGGCGTCAGGTAGTAGACCAAAACGGTCTATCAACTCAACTTGCAGCTCATTGATGTCATCATTGGACTTGGCGCTGGCAATGCGTTTGTACATCGACAAACGCATGTTGATATCGGGAATATAGTCATCCGGTAACAGTGCAGGCAGGCGCAGTTCAATGTCGGTTTGCTCATTAAGAAGGGCATCTAAGCTTGGCTCTTTGCCTTCTTTGAGTGCCTCAACGGCCTGCTCAAGCATGTCCATGTACAAAGTGAAACCAATAGATTGGATTTGACCACTTTGCTCGTCTCCTAGTAACTCGCCCGCGCCACGTATTTCCAAATCTTGAGTGGCAAGGGTAAAGCCGGCGCCAAGATCTTCGAGTGACGCAATGGCTTCCAGTCGTTTGACTGCATCTTTGGTCATCCGTTTAGGGTGCGGAGTGAGCAAGTAAGCATAGGCTTGATGGTGTGAGCGACCCACACGGCCGCGCAGCTGGTGGAGTTGCGCCAGGCCAAAGTGGTCAGCACGATCGATGATAATGGTGTTGGCTGAGGGAATATCGATACCGGTTTCGATAATGGTGGTACATACCAGCACGTTGTATCGTTGATGGTAGAAATCGCTCATGATCTTTTCTAGCTCACGCTCGCGCATTTGGCCATGGGCCACGGTCACGCGCGCTTCTGGGATCATCTCACTGATTTCATTAGCCGTTTTTTCTATGGTCTCGATATCATTGTGTAAAAAGTACACTTGGCCACCGCGCATAATCTCACGCAGTAATGACTCTTTAATCAGACTGTCTTCGCGTTCACGGACAAAAGTTTTGACTGCGAGGCGACGCGACGGTGGGGTGGCGATAATCGAGAGATCGCGCATGCCACTCATCGCCATATTAAGCGTTCTTGGGATCGGCGTGGCGGTTAATGTGAGAATATCGACATTGGCGCGCATGGCCTTAATTTTCTCTTTCTGGCGAACGCCAAAGCGATGCTCTTCATCGACAATCAATAATCCAAGGTCGCGCAGCTTCACATCCGATTGCAGCAACTTATGGGTACCAATCAGAATGTCCACTTTGCCTGCTTCACAATCGGCCAAAATCGCTTTTTGCTCTTTTGCAGACTTAAAGCGTGAGAGTACCTCGACCCGAACGGGGAGGTTAGCGAAGCGGTCACGGAAATTCTCGAAATGCTGTTGCGCCAGCAAGGTGGTGGGGACTAATACAGCCACTTGCTTGCTGTTATTGACCGCTAAGAAGGCGGCACGCATGGCCACTTCGGTTTTACCAAAGCCGACATCGCCACACACCAAACGGTCCATGGCAATGGGGCGGCACATGTCTGAGAGCACCGCATTGATGGCTTGTGATTGATCACTGGTTTCTTCAAACGGGAAGGTCGCCCGGAAGGCGCGATAGGCGTCTTTGTCATGGCTAAAGGCAAAGCCAGGCTTGGTTTCTCGCTTGGCATAAACATCAAGCAGTTCGGCGGCGACATCACGTACTTTCTCTGCGGCGCGGCGGCGTGCTTTTTCCCAGGCTTCTCCGCCAAGTTTATGCACAGGCGCGCTCTCTTCCGCGCCACCTGAATAGCGGCTAATCAAGTGTAGTGCGCCCACCGGAACATATAACTTGGCGCCTTGTTGGTATTCCAGCGTCATATATTCGGTTTTGAGCCCGCCAGCTTCCAGAGTTTGTAAGCCTTGGTAGCGTCCAATGCCGTGCTCAAGATGCACAACGGGTTGGCCAGGTTTTAATTCGGCCAAGCTTCTGATCACCGCATCGCTGCTGACACTCTGCTTTCGCTTGTCGCGGCGGCGTTGCTGCACCGCACGCTCGCCAAACATATCGCTTTCACAAATCAGCGCAAACTGGCGGCTGTTGTCAATAAAGCCTTGGTCAACTGGGCCGATGATTAAACCAAACCGGCCAGGCTGCGCTATCGCCTCGGGCAGGCCATCAGCCACCATAGGGCGAATCTTGGCTTGGGCGAGGAGATCGAGCAGGGCTTCGCGTCGCCCTTCAGACTCGACTGAGAAAATGATGTCGCCGTTAAATTGCTCACTAAATTGGCGCAGCGCGGCGAGTGGCTCTTTGGCTTGGTGGTTGACCGTTAACGTTGGCAGCGGCGCAATATCGAGGTTTTCTCGCCCTGCCTTTTCAGTGACAGTGTCACTTTCTAGTTTTAAGCGTGGGTAGTGCTTAAGGGTAGTAAATAGTGCCTCTTTGCTTAACCACAGCGCATCGGGGGGGAGCAGTGGGCGAAGCGGATCGACGCGACGCTGATCATAGCGATTTGCCACGTCGGCTTGGAAATGATCAATGGCGCTCTCAATGTCGCCAACTGATAATACCAACGTATTGTCAGGCAAATAATCAAACAAGGTTTCTGTTTGTTCAAAAAACAGCGGCAGCCAGTATTCAATCCCCGCCGGCCAGGTTTTTTTACTTACCTGCTGGTAAATGGATTCTGGCTCTCGGCGTGCCTCAAAATGCTCGCGAAAACGGCCACGAAAATACTCCACTGCGGCATCATCGGTAGGAAATTCGTGTGCCGGCAACAGCTGGATGTGTTCCAGCTCCCCGTTTGAGCGCTGGTTTTCCGGGTCAAATTGACGAATGGTGTCGACTTCATCGTCAAAAAAGTCAATACGATAAGGCTCGTCACTGCCCATCGGGAACAAGTCGAGAATCGAGCCTCGGCTGGCAAATTCGCCATGCTCCATGACTTGATCAACATGACGATAGCCCGCATCGGTGAGCTGATCGCGCAGTTTTTCTAGCGATAAAATATCGCCTTTTTTCACCATTAAGGCGTGTTGATGGAGAAAATGTCGTGGCGTCACGCGCTGTAATGCGGTGCTCGCCGGTGCAATCAGGACGCCATCTTGTTGATGTGGCAGTTGATACAAACACGACAAACGCGCGGAAATAATATCCTGATGGGGCGAGAAACTGTCGTAGGGCAGGGTTTCCCAGTCAGGAAAGAGATCGCAATGGCCTTGAGTAAATTGGCGAATGGCGGGCTGCAAACGCACGGCGGTTTGGTTGTCCGGCACCAAAAGAAACACCGGACCGGCGTGTTGCTGGGTGAGCGTGGCAATGGCTAGCGGTAAAGCAGCCCCAGATAAATTACCAAGATGTTTAACATCGCCTGGCCCAGAGGGCAGCGTAAAAGCATAGAGCGGTTGTTGGGTCATGAGTTTAACTGCTTGATTGTTTGCGGTTTCGTGCACGCTTTTTTAAGAGTCTTTGTTGATGATGTAACGCAGCACGAATGAGCGTGTCGCGGTCTTCTTCCAATAAACGCGTGTACTGAATTTGGATCACATAGTCAGGGTTTTCTTGATCGCTGTCGGTATGTGGCTCGCATCCTGTCACGACGCCGTAGCAATAGATGGCCGTCGGCGGATAATCGAGAAACACCTTCACGCGCGCGTGCACGCCTTTTTTAAGCGGTGAATGACTATGATAAGAAAAACTGCTCGCCCCAAATGCGTGGGTCATAAAGCGATGGTCGGGCTGATCTTCGTGGCTAAGCATATAGCCCATCATCAGTGTCATTTTTTCGTTTTGAGCCTGTAGAACGCGAAATAATGCGGAGGCATCCTCCGGATCGATAGCCTTTAAATCTTTTTCCACATCACTATCGAGCTGGCCGCACTGGCTGGCGAGGCGGAAAGGCGCTGGTATTTCGGCCATGAAGGCGTCCGCATCGGGTTGTGCTTGGTTGTCGGCAAGTGGCTCAACATTGATACGAATCGCCGCTCGCACAGAAAAATATTCGTCTTGGCTCATCACTGTGCCTTAGATTGCAGTTGTATTAATGATTATCACGCACCCGTCGCGAGAGGTAAAGGTTAGTTGCTTTTTCTTGGTAAAGGAGACGGTGTTTATGCTGTGAATCCTGGCTTTAAAGTAAGGTTGGCTTGGCGTCCCTGTGTTGGACAGGTATGCTTGCAACGAATCAAAACAATAAGCTAGGTGCGCTATGTTTCAACCCTTGTCGGTGTTTATTGGCTTGCGATACTTACGCGGCCGTTCAGCCGACCGTTTTGGCCGATTTGTCTCGTCGATGTCCACCGCAGGCATTGCCATCGGCGTGATGGCTTTAATCACGGTGTCGTCGGTGATGAATGGCTTCGAAGCTCAATTGAAAGGCCGAATACTCGGCGTGTTGCCCCATGCGATTATTGCCAACGGGCAAGCACACCCAGATCAAACCGCGATTGAACGTTGGCCTCACGTGATTGATACGGCACCAATACAGACCACGGATGCCGTGATTCAAAGCCGCAGCAGTTTAAGTGCAGGCTTGTTGGAGGGCGTTGACCCTAATGCGCATGAACCCTTGGCCGCCCACCTTTTGCAAGGTGACCTCTCCGCACTTCGCCCTGGTGAGTATCAAGTGATCATTGGGCGCAGCATGGCCTCTGAGTTGCAATTGCGAGTCGGCGATCCGGTTCGGGTGATGGTAACCAGTGCCAGCCGCTTTACACCGATAGGGCGGATCCCTGCGCAACGTCTCTTTACGGTGGCGGGGATCTTTCATACCGGCACGGATGTTGATGGGCAACTGATGCTTGCTAACATCAAGGATGTGGCCAGGTTGAGTGGTATCGCACCAGACAATGCCAATGATGTGCGCCTGTTTTTAGATGATCCATTTGCCATTACCCAATTAAAGACACACGCCGATCCCGATACGTGGACGGATTGGCGTGTTTGGCGCGGCGAGCTGTTTCAAGCGGTAAAAATGGAAAAAAACATGATGAGCTTGATGCTCAGCCTGATTGTGATTGTCGCCGCGTTTAACATTATTTCTGCGCTGATCATGGTGGTTATGGAGAAACAATCTGAGGTTGCGATTCTAAAAACCCTCGGGATGCAAAATAAAGACATTGTTGCTGTCTTTATTGCCCAAGGCAGTTTGAGTGGTGTGCTTGGCGCAGCGGTTGGTGGCATCCTCGGCGTGCTCCTATCAGCATATATCAATGAAATTATGTCTATTTTTGGTGTGAGTTTGTTGGGTAATGGTTTGGCGTTACCTGTGGTTATTAATCCTTTTCATGTGGCGATGGTATTAGGCTTAGCAGTCGTGCTAAGTGTGCTAGCCACGTTATTTCCTGCATTTAAAGCGGCATCTGTTCACCCTGCTGAGGCACTGCGTTATGAGTAAATCTTTGTTGTCCTGTCACCGCGTCAGTAAAACGTATCAAGAGGGCGGACAGCCGACCTGCGTGTTAAACGATGTTTCCTTGACCATTGCCCCGGGGGAGCTGGTGGCGATAGTGGGCTCCTCGGGCTCGGGGAAAAGTACATTATTACACACCTTGGGTACCCTCGATTTGCCCTCGGAAGGTGGCGTGTGGATTGAGGGTGAGGCGGTCAATGCGATGACGGCCAAGCAGCAAGCGAAGCTGCGCAATCAAACTCTCGGGTTTGTTTATCAATTTCACCATTTGCTCGCCGATTTCACCGCGCTGGAAAATGTGATGATGCCGCTGTTGATTAACAAAATGAGTCACAGTGCGGCGTCTGAGCGTGCGACGGCGATGCTCAACGCGGTAGGGGTTGGACACCGACTCAGTCACCGTCCATCGGAGCTATCAGGTGGCGAGCGCCAGCGTGTTGCCATTGCGCGTGCGTTAGTCAATGAACCCAAGTTGGTGCTGGCTGATGAGCCTACGGGGAATCTCGATCACACCACCGCGCTGGAAATTTATGATTTGATGCGCCAGCTCAACGCGCAGCATGGCACGGCATTTTTGGTGGTGACCCACGATAGCGAGCTCGCCGCCAAGCTAGACCGTCAGCTGACGATGCAAGATGGCCAATTGCTGGGGCAGGAGGGAGCATGAAGCCTTTATCGTTGGCTATCGGCCGTCGTTTTAGTCGCGCTAGACAACGGAATCGTTTGGTGTCGTTTATTTCCTTGTCGTCAGTGATCGGGATTGCGGTGGGGGTGATGGTGATCATTGTGGGTCTGTCTGCGATGAACGGCTTTGAGCGCGAACTGAATCAACGTGTGCTGTCTGTGGTACCGCATGCACAAGTGTTTGGTGTCAATGGTCCCATCGATAATTGGCAACAGGTAAAACGTCAGACTGAACAGCATCCCAATGTGGTGGCTGCGGCTCCCTATGTTGAAATGACCGTGTTGATGGAGCATGGCTCTGCGCTGCAGCCTGCGAAAATTCGCGCCGTCGATCCGGATGATGAGCAAACCGTGAGTCGCATTGGTGATTATATCGAAGGTGGCTGGGAGAGCTTGCCGTCTGGGCAGTCGCAGATTGTGTTGGGACAAGGCGTGGCGGCAAAGCTGGGCGTCAGTCAAGGGGATTGGTTGACGGTCATGGTTCCCGCAACGGATAGCCAACTTGCATTACGCGCCCCGAAGCGAGTGAGAATGCAAGTGGCTGGCCTGTTGCGCCTCGGTGGCCAAATCGACCATTCATTGGCCCTGATGCGACTTCAGGACGCGCAATCTATTATGCGCATCGGCCAGTCAGTGACCGGTGTGTCGCTGAAAGTCTCTCCGGTGTTGCAAGCGCGGCAGATTGTGCATGAAGTCGGCCAAACGCTAACCACTTATGTGTATTTAAAAGACTGGACCAGTGAGTTCGGTTATTTGTATCGGGATATTCAATTGGTGAGAACCATCATGTATTTGGTGATGGTGTTAGTCATTGGTGTGGCCTGCTTTAATGTGGTGTCAACCTTGATGATGTCGGTAAAAGATAGAGCCGCAGATATCGCGATTTTGCGCACCATGGGGGCGGACGATCGACTGATCCGTCGCATCTTTATTTGGTATGGGCTCTTTTCTGGTGCCTTAGGCAGTGTGTTGGGCAGTGTATTGGGTGTTACCCTCGCCACTCACCTCACGGCGATATTGTCTCAGGTCGAACAGTGGCTCGGGCATCGCTTTTTGTCAGGTGATGTGTACTTTATTAATTTCTTACCCAGTGAGCTACATGCTACGGACGTGGCGCTTGTAAGTCTCACAGCCATACTGCTCAGCTTGCTGGCTGCCTGGTATCCTGCTCGACGCGCGTGCCAACTTGAACCGGCTGCGGTGCTGAGCGCGAAATAGCAAGCGGCAGTCAGATAGCTGCGTTGTTTCATTGAGAGCCCGAAATCGGGCTCTTTTTGATCTGGCTCGCTAAGTCGTGAAGGGGCGCCAATGAGTGAACACACAGCTGATGAGTGTGTCGCACGAATACCAATGAAGCATTGGTCGCGTCTGATGCTTCACTTAGAGTCCATCAGACGCTTAAGAGGATTTATTTGGATTCGGCAGAACTTCTTTAATTTTCTTGGGCAAGCGTAACTTACGTTTTTCCCAGCTTCTGACCACAGAATAGCGCCAGATGCCACGCACGGTGAAATACCCGATGACAGCCATCACCAGTCCGCTGGTGGCGCAGCCTAATAAAAACGGTGGGCCGATGTGGCTCATTTGCTCCGCTAAGTAGTGCCAAGAGAGCTCGAAGTGAAACGGGTATGGTGGACTGTTCATCATCCAGGTACCGAGCTTATAAGCAAGATAAAAAAGCACTGGCATAGTGATGGGGTTGCTTACCCATACTAAAGCGACGGCAAGCGGCAAGTTGACCCCAAATAAGATCGCCAGCCCGGCGGCCATGATCATTTGGCTTGGCAGGGGGACAAATGCCATAAACAGGCCGACGGCAAAGGCACCAGATGCTGACCGGCGGTTAAGGCACCATAAGTTGGGATCATGCAACAGGCTACCAAACACCCTGAGTGCCTTATTGTCGCGCAATGTTTCACGCTTGGGCATATAGCGTTGGAAAAACTTCTTGGGCATACCTGTTTACATTACCTGGAAATTACGCAATGACGCTGACCTTTACATTGACTGCCGCACTGGCCGTGCTGTCGCTACCTTGGTGGCCAATATTACCGCCACTTTGGGTCTGCATCATGACAGTGATCGTCTTCTTTGTTGGGTGGAAAAGACGTTGGTGGTGGCTTGCTGGAAGCGCGTTAGGGCTCACTTGGGCTGTATTGTCCGCAAACTTGTATCAAGCCGACGTGATCCACGTCATTTCACACCAAGAGGATACTACAATCAGTGGGAAAGTGGGCACCCTTTTCAGCGCAAAAAAGGGAGCGCAAGCGATTATTTTTGACGTTGATAAAATTAATCACACAAGATTGCCGCCTTTTCGCTCAGCCCGAGTGCGTGTTTATTGGCAATCTCCCCCGTATCCTAAGCAAGGCGAGCGTTGGCAGTTGGTGGTGACGTTTAAGCCGCCTTATGGGCGATTAAACGAGGCAGGTTTTGATGCTGAAAAATACTACGTTGCACGGCGAGTAAATGCCAAAGCTCGGCTCAAAGAAGCAACGCGGTTAACCGAGCAGGTGAGTTGGCGTCAGCAATTACTTGATAAACTCAGCCCCGTTTTGTCGCCGCTTTCCTTTGGGCCGCACCTTTTGGCATTGAGCCTTGGCGAGCGCGAGTGGCTAACTCCAGCGCACTGGAACACCCTGACGCACAGTGGTTTAGCCCATTTGATGGCCATTTCAGGGTTGCATATTGGTTTGGCCTACGGAATAGGGTGGCAAATCGGCCGTTGGGCGCGTGTCTTTCTCCCGGAACGACGCCTATTTCTATGGCTGCCCTTGTACGTTGCGGTAGGAGTAGCGGCACTCTATGCGGCATTAGCCGGGTTTGCATTGCCCACGCAACGCGCGCTCATTGCATTGATGCTGGTCTCGATCAGTAAGCGCTTGGGAGCGCGGATTTCGCCGCTCAATTTGTTGCAGCTAACCTTATTGCTGGTAGTGCTCCGCGATCCTTTTGCCGGTTTCTCAATGAGTTTTTGGCTCTCGTTTGCGGCCGTGGGAGCTTTATGTATGGCGCATTACACGCTGACTCACGCCGCTTCTGATGGTCGAAAACACACAAAGCCTTGGCTTCGTCCAATCAAGCAGCTTATTGGTATTCAACTGATTTTATTAGTGGGGATGCTCCCTTTGCAGTTGGGGTTGTTTGCCGGTATTAGCGGGGCCGCGACACCGGTTAATTTAATCGCGGTCCCTTGGGTTGGAATCGTGACTGTTCCCTTGGTTTTCCTTGGGTTGTTAACGACGAGTTTATCGTTTTCAGGTCTGAGTCAAGCGGTCTGGGATGGGGCCAGTACCAGCCTCAAGCCGGTTATGGCACTGGCAGAGTATGCCACTGAAACTTGGTTACCTGCACCGGCTTCCGCTTTTGGGTGGGCATTTGCTGCAATGGTTCTTATCTGGGGGTTGTACGGCTGGCGTTGGCATCGTTTAAGTTGGGTGACGATCGCATTGTTGATTGTTGTGGTGGCGTGGCGTGAGCCTGAACAAGGACACTGGCAACTTGATGTGTTGGACGTCGGGCATGGTTTGGCGGTTTTGATCAGTAAGAATAACCGCGCGGTGCTCTATGACACAGGCAACCGCTGGCAGGTGGGTGGCATTGCGCAAGCGGTGATCGCGCCGATTCTGACACATCGGCAAATCAGGCAGCTAGATGGCCTCATTCTCAGTCATGGCGACAGTGATCATGATGGTGGGGCGAAGTATATGTCTGACACCTATTCACCACAGTGGCGCCGCGCCAGTGAGCGTCGCGTTGGGTATCAAGCCTGTGTGGCCGGCGAGCGTTGGCGCTGGCAAGGGCTCACCTTTTCGGTACTCTGGCCCCCGGCACAAAAGCCGCGTGCTGATAATGATGATTCCTGTGTGATCCGAGTGTCTGGCGATGGGCGTAGCGTGTTGCTCACAGGCGATATAGAAGCCAGTGGAGAGGCTGATTTGTTGGCGTCTCTGACCGATAAACGGGCGCTTGATAGTGACATTCTCTTAGTGCCCCACCATGGTAGTGCGTCTTCGTCTTCCTCGGCGTTTATTCGCGCCGTTGAACCCATTTGGGGCGTGGCGTCAACCGGGCTTCTTAATCCATGGCAGCTTCCTTCACAAGACGTGAAGTTGGCGTATCAAAACGCCGGTATTATCTGGCTTGATACCGCCGCGAATGGCCAAGTGCGTTGGCAAGATGTTGGCTCTGGTTGGCAGTTAACACGTTGGCGGCAGAACCGCAGCGATTATTGGTATCGTCAGATGTTTAAACGTCGGCCAGTATATTTGGACGCAGACTTGTAAAAGAGTAGAATGCCCGTCTGTTTTACACATCTAAACGATTTTAATGAGCGAATATCACGATAAAACGACCTGGCAGACGTTTAAGCAGCTTTGGCCCTACATTGCCAACTATAAAGTAGGGCTCATTGTTGCCATTATTGCGTTGGTGATTAATGCCGCCAGTGACACCCTGATGCTCTCAATGCTGAAGCCTTTGCTTGATCAAGGCTTTACCTATGATGATGTCAAAGGCGATTTCCTCAAGTGGATGCCTGTCTATTTAGTCGCACTCATGGTGATACGTGGCTTGTCGAGCTTTGTGTCCGCTTATTGCTTATCTTGGGTGTCGGGCCATGTGGTGATGACCATGCGCCGCCGCATGTTCAATCACTTTATGAAAATGCCCGTCAGCTTTTTCGATCAAGAGTCGTCGGGGGCACTGCTTTCGCGAATTACCTATGACTCAGAACAAGTCGCGTCAGCGACCAGTAGCGCCTTGGTCAGCTTGGTGCGAGAGGGCGCGTCTATTATCGGATTGATGGCACTGATGTTTTGGTCAAGTTGGCAGCTTTCCGCCATTCTTCTGGTGATTGCGCCGGTGGTCGCGATTTCTATCCGCATCGTATCTAAGCGCTTCCGTCGCATTTCTTCCAATATGCAAGATGCAATGGGGTCGGTGACAAGCTCCGCCGAGCAAATGCTTAAAGGACACAAAGTGGTGCTTAGTTACGGTGGGCAAGACGTTGAAAAGACACGTTTTGAGAAAGTCAGTAACCGTATGCGTCAGCAGACCATGAAGCTGGTGTCCGCACAAGCGATTGCCAACCCAGTGATCCAGTTGATTGCGTCAATGGCATTGGTGGTGGTGTTGATTTTGGCCAACACCGAGGCGATCCGCTCTGAGCTGACCGCAGGTACCTTTGCGGTAGTATTTGGTGCCATGTTCGGTCTGATGCGGCCACTTAAATCCTTGACCAACGTTACCTCGCAATTCCAACGCGGGATGGCGGCCTGCCACAGCTTGTTTAACTTGATGGAGCTTGAGACCGAGAAAGACACCGGGACGCACGAGGTAGAGCAGGTCAATGGCGATATTAAGGTCGAGGATGTGGTCTTCACCTATCCCACTCGAGATGCGCCCGCGCTAAACCATGTCAGCTTCGAGCTCCCCGCGGGTCAAACCCTGGCCCTGGTGGGACGCTCAGGGTCAGGAAAAAGCACCATTGCTAATCTGTTAACCCGTTTTTATGAACTAGACAGTGGCGTGATTACGCTTGATGGCGTACCGATTGAGGACTATACCCTGGGTAATTTGCGTCAGCATGTCGCAGTGGTGTCGCAAAACGTTCATCTGTTTAATGACACGGTGGCGAATAACATCGCGTATGCCGCAGAAGATAAATACAGCCGTGAGCAAATAGAGCATGCCGCGAAGCTTGCCTATGCCGATGATTTTATCCGCGGGCTCGATCATGGCTATGACACCATGATTGGTGAAAACGGAGTGAGCTTGTCAGGCGGACAGCGTCAACGCTTGGCCATTGCGCGCGCCTTGCTGCGTAACGCGCCAGTTTTGATCCTGGATGAAGCAACGTCGGCACTGGATACCGAGTCTGAGCGTGCGATTCAGGCGGCGCTGGATGAGCTGCAAAAAGACCGTACGGTGTTGGTGATTGCACACCGGCTGTCGACCATTGAAGATGCCGATCAGATTCTGGTTGTCGACGAAGGTGAAATTGTCGAACGAGGTAGTCATCAAGCACTACTTGAACGTGATGGCGCTTATGCACAACTTCACCGTATTCAGTTTGGTGACTGAGTATGTTAGAGCAACTGTGGTTTGGTCATCAACGCCCGCTATGGTCGGTATTATTAAGGCCGCTTAGTGCGTTGTTTGGCATGATTGTACGCCATCGTCGTCGCCAGTTTTTACGCGGCAAAACACAGTGCTATTCAGCACCTGTGCCGGTTATCGTGGTGGGGAACATCATGATTGGCGGCAATGGCAAAACCCCGTTTGTGATTTGGTTGGTGGAACACCTAAAAGCGCATGGCTACCGACCAGGGGTGGTATCACGCGGCTATGGCGGGAAATCTGAGCAGTATCCACTATTACTCAGCCAAACCACGCCTCCGCGTACGGCGGGAGACGAGCCAGTATTAATTGCGCGTCGCACTCAGGTGCCGGTTTGTGTTGACCCCAATCGCAGCGAGGCGGTTAAGCGCGTCCTCCAAGAAGATGTAGATATCGTGGTCACGGATGATGGCCTGCAGCATTATCGGCTGGATAGAGACATCGAAATCGTGATCATTGATGGCCAGCGTCGGTTTGGTAACGGTCACTACCTGCCCCTGGGACCGTTGCGCGAATCACTCGATAGGCTTGAGAGCGTCGATATATTGGTCACCAATGGCGGCACGCCACAAGGCCAAGAGTGGGGGATGCATCTGGTGCCCGGCTTGGCGGTTAACCTACGCACGGGACAACGCTGTCAAGCTTCAATGCTACCGCAAGTGGTGGCGGTAGCAGGGATTGGCCATCCACCACGTTTTTTTAATACCTTACAACAAATGGGCGTGACACCTGTTCATAGCCAAGGAATTAACGATCATCAAACCCTCAACGCCGACGAGCTGGACAGCTTGAGCAAGAAGGGGCAACATTTGCTGATGACAGAAAAAGATGCGGTAAAATACCAAGGGATCGCCCAAGATAACTGGTGGTATTTGCCGGTAGAGGCGCGGCTGCCTGACGAGGCGGCTCAGGCCGTATTGACTAAGATCGAACGTTTGCACACAAACGCGAATAAAGAATAAAGGAACGCTATGGATCACCGCCTGCTTGAAATTGTTGCCTGCCCATCATGCCAGGGAAAACTCTATTATCAACGAGACAACAATGAGTTAGTTTGTAAGTTTGATCGTGTTGCCTATCCGATCATTGATGGTATCCCCGTGCTGCTTGAATCAGAAGCTCGCGATATGTCACTGGAAGAGGTCCAGGGATGAGCCCGTTTTATGTGGTGATCCCGGCGCGGTTTGGCTCAAGCCGCTTGCCGGGTAAACCGTTAGCTGATATCGCCGGTAAGCCGATGATCCAACATGTATACGAGCGCGCTCAAGCGGCCGGTGCCAGTCAGGTGATTGTTGCCACCGACGACCAGCGTATTGAAGCGGCGGTCAGAGCCTTTGGTGGAGAGGTGTGTTTAACACGTGCCGACCACGAATCGGGCACTGAGCGCTTAGCGGAAGTGGTCGAACGTTATAAGTTTGCCGATGACGATATCATCGTCAATGTGCAAGGCGATGAACCGCTGATCCCCTCTGCGGTAATTGGTCAAGTGGCGGAGAACCTCAGCCAAAATGACCAGGCACCGATGGCCACTTTGGCGGTTGCGATTGATGACAAAGAGCAGGTATTTAACCCGAATGTGGTGAAGGTAGTAACGGATCAAAAAGGGTTTGCCCTGTATTTTAGCCGCGCCACCATCCCTTGGGACCGCGATCATTTTGAGGCCGAATCACCTGATATTCCGCAGGCGTTACTGCGCCATATTGGTATTTACGGCTATCGTGCAGGATTTATCAGCCGTTACATCCACTGGGCGCCGAGCCCGTTGGAAAAGATTGAATCATTGGAACAACTGCGTGTGCTATGGCATGGCGAGAAGATCCATGTGGCAGTTGCCACACAGACCCCGCCGCATGGCGTCGATACCCAAGCGGACTTAGAGGCAGTACGCGCCTGTTTAGCCGCAGATAGCGACGCATAGGCGCGGTTTTACGCCTACTGCAATGGTAATAACAAAGCCGCGAATCAATCGCGGCTTTTTTGGTGGTTGATGCGCTTTGGGGATCTTAATTGGCCGGTTGCGCGATAAAATCGCGCAGCCTCTGCCATGCTTGCCCCAAGCGCTCGTGCCAATATCGCTCGAACTGCTCTAGATATTGTGCACGCGGGCCGTACTTTATCCATGGCTGCTTGATTTGCTTTTGCGCCATGAAGTTAGTGGGAGCTGGGATGGGGTTGAGACCGGCGCTTTGAAACTCATAGACGGCACGGTCCATATGTGCCGCCGAAGTGACGAGCACCAGGTTGCTGCTGCCAACAACGGACGCGGCTTGATAGGCTTCCTCCCACGTATCCTTGGCGGTTTCAAGCAACAGGATACTGTTTTTATTGACACCCAACGCCATTGCGACTCGTGCCAACATACGCGCATGGCTGACTTCATAACCATGGTCATAACCTGACAAAATCAGCTTGGAGGTGGGGTACATACGGTGAATACGGATGCCCTCTGCGAGGCGCATTAACGCCGCACGAGAAAGCTCAGAGGTTGGGGGTATGGCGTCATCTACCACATGACTGTTGCCCAGTACCATTACAAAGTCTACCGGCTTTTCCGTGGGGAGAAACGCGGTGTATTGACGCTCAAGTGGACGAAGGAGCCCAGAGGCGACCGGTTGAAACGAAGTGAGAAAAATCCCAGCAAACGCAACGAAGATAACAAAAGATGCCAGCCTTTTACGCTGAGAGAACCAAAGCAGGCATAGCCCGAAAAGACCCAACAACAACAGCGCGGGCAAGGGCATTATCAAGGTTGAGATAAGTTTTTTTAATTCAAACATGCAATGTCGCCCGAAATATAGTCAAACGAGGCACAAATAGTGCCATAAACCTTTATTAACGTAAGGCTTGTGACAGAATATGCCTTTCTACCACTCAATGATAACGAATGCCATTGTGACTGAGGATAAAAATTTCGACGACATTGCCCACAAATTTGTTAAAAACATTTATGGATCGGGCAAAGGCGAAATCCGCCAAGCGGTAGTTTGGCACGACATCGAGCAGATCCTGCAATGTTTTCCACCAGAGCAGACGCTGCATATTTTGGATGCCGGCGGTGGCGTTGCTCCTCTGTCTCGGCATTTGGCTGCGCGTGGTCACAGGGTCACTTTATGTGATCTTTCTTCGCAAATGCTCGACTTAGCCCGTCAGGAGATTGAACAACAGGGCTTACTTGCGCAGTATCAGCTGGTTCATTCGTCGGTGCAGACAGTTGGCGATCATTTGACCGATATGCCGGATGTGATTTTATTCCATGCGGTATTGGAGTGGACTGCCGAACCGGAGCTGGTGTTGAAAGACTTGCTCAAGCACTTGCGGCCGGGTGGGATGGCGTCAGTCATGTTTTATAACCAAACCGGGTTGCTATTTAAGAACCTTGTCTGCGGTAACTTGACGCATGTTGAAGAGGGGATGCCGCACCGCAAGCGGTTTAAGCTTCAGCCACCGAAAGGCTTGCAACCGGAAAGCGTGTATCGATGGATGCAAGACAGTGACATTACCCTCAAAGGTAAAACAGGCGTGCGCACCTTTCACGATTATATGCGTGATACCAATATTGGTGATTTTACCTTTGAGCAAGTTATTGCATTAGAGCAGCAGCTTTGCCGCCAAGAGCCGTTTGTGTCTCTTGGGCGATATATTCATGTCTGGGGCCAACATCATGCCCCAAGCAATCAAGATGAAAACAAGGACAACGGATGAGTGATCAGGCTCAGTCTTCCCAGTATTGGGCAGACGACGCTCAGACAGTACCTGAGTTGGTCAGTTGGGTGAAACAAAGTGGCTTGGGGTTAAACCTGCCGCCGGAGCGCTTGGCATTTTTGCTAGCGATGGCGGTGATGAGCCAGGAACGATTAGAAGATGAGTTGAGTGAGCACGAGCTCGTGGACGTCTTTCGGTTGGTTAGCGAGCAGTTTACGAGTGATGAAGGGGGCAGCCTTGGTAATGTTGCCTTCCGTGCCAATAATGCCATCAACGAGATGGTACAAGCGCGGCTGCTAAGCCGGTTCACCAGTGAAATGACTGATGGCGACAGCATTTATCGTCTCACCCCGTTGGCGTTGGGGATTGCAGATTATTATGCTCGTCACCGTGAGTATTCAACCTTAAAGCTTTCAGTGCAGCTATCCATGGTGGCCGATGAAATCGCCAAGGCGCGTCGCGCTGCCGAGCAAGATGGTGATGCCGCTTTTTGGCGCCATAATGTTTATGGCGTGTTGAAGTACTCAGTCGCAGAAATTTTTGACCGTATTGATCTTAACCAGCGGGTCATGGATGAGCAGCAGCAACAGGTAAAAGAAGACATTGCTGCGCTACTGACCCAAGATTGGCAAGCCGCAATCGCCAACTGTGAATACTTGCTCAACGAAACCTCGAGCACCTTGCAAGAGTTGCAAGAAACACTGCAAGCCGCAGGGGATGAACTTCAAAGCCAGCTTCTGGAGATTCAAGAAGTGGTTCGGGGCCGAGATGACCTCGATTTCGTTGATAGCATGGTATACAGCTTGCAAATGAAGCTGGATCGGATTGTGAACTGGGGACAGCAAGCCATCGACCTATGGATAGGCTACGACCGCCATGTGCATAAATTTATTCGTACCGCGATTGATATGGACAAAAACCGTGCATTCAGTCAGCGTCTGCGTCAATCGGTATCGGACTACCTTGATGCACCATGGTTTTTGACTTACGCCGATGCTGAGCGGCTGCGTGATACGCGCGATGAAGCGTTGGTATTGCGTGACGATGAAGTGACGGGGGAAATGCCAGAAGAAGTGGCATTTGAGCAGTTGAGTGTGGTCGACGACGGTCTATCACACAAAGTGTCCCAGATGCTTAACCGTCACCGAGAAACCGGACAAGCGATCGACTTAGGTCGTGTTCTGAAAGATTACTTAGCCGAGCATCCACAAGCTCGCCATTTTGATCTCGCGCGCTTAGTGATCAACCAAGCGGTCCGCATGGGCTACTCCCAATCTGATCTTAACGCGATTCAGCCTGATTGGCAGGCGATTAACGACTTCGGAGCTAAGGTACAAGCGAATGTCATCGATAAATACTGAACAGCCAATGCCAGAAGGGCTGGCCAAAGCCATTGCTAACCCTTTGTTCCCGGCGTTGGACAGTGCACTGCGTGCTGGCCGCCATATTGCCAGCGACGATCTGGATAACCACGCCTTGCTGATGGAATTTGAGCAAGAGCTTAATATTTTCTACCAGCGTTATAACGCTGAGCTCGTGCGTGCGCCAGAGGGCTTTTTCTATCTTCGTCCTCGCTCAACCAGTTTAATTCGGCGCAGCGTGTTGTCTGAGCTCGATATGCTGGTTGGCAAAGTGCTTTGTTTTTTGTACTTAAGCCCAGAGCGCTTGGCACAAGAGGGGATCTTTACCACCCAAGAGCTCTTTGATGAGCTGCTGGCGTTGGCGGATGAGAAAAAACTGATGAAGTTGGTCACGCATCGTGCAACGGGCTCTGATCTTGACCGTGAAAAGCTTTTCGACAAAGTGAAAACCTCGCTGCGACGTTTGCGTCGTCTTGGGATGATTTTACCCATCGGTGAAGGAAGCAAATTCCGCGTCAGTGAAGCGACTTTCCGCTTTGGTGCCGATGTACGAACCGGGGAAGATCCACAAGAAGCCCAGTTGCGTCTGATTCGTGACGGGGAAGCCGTGGTGCATAGCCAAGCGCATATTCAATCAAGCTTGCTTGATGACTACTCGGATGAAGACGCAGACAATGCCGACAAAGAGACAACGGAGGAGCCGACAGTATGAGTCAGCGCGGTAAGTATCACTCACTCACCATGGTGAACTGGAACGGCTTTTTTGCACGAACCTTTGATATTGACTCCCTTGTTACCACCTTATCAGGCGGGAACGGCGCGGGTAAGTCGACCACCATGGCGGCCTTTATCACTTCGTTGATCCCTGACCAAACCCTGTTGCACTTCCGTAACACCACAGAGGCGGGGAGCTCGAGCGCGTCTCGTGATAAGGGCTTGCATGGTAAACTACAGCCTGGCGCTTGTTATGCCGCGTTAGATGTGGTGAATTCACGCCAACAGCGGGTGCTGTTTGGTGTGCGTCTTCAACAAGTGGCAGGGCGTGATAAGAAGGTGGATATCAAGCCGTTTGTCTTACAAGGCTTACCTTCATCGGTGGCGCCGACCGATGTGTTGGTGGAAACTTTGGGCAATGGCCAAGCGCGAGTCCGTCAGCTGAACGAAGTAAAAGACGCGGCGGGCGCGTATGAGACTGCGCACTTTAAAGCGTTTAATTCAGTGACTGACTACCACGCGCAAATGTTTGAAGTTGGTGTGCTACCGAAAAAGCTGCGCACTCAGCAAGATAGAGGCAAGTTTTATCGACTAATTGAAGCCTCGCTTTACGGCGGTATTTCAAGCGCGATCACCAAATCGTTGCGTGAATATCTGTTACCACAAAATGGTGGCGTGAAAAAAGCCTTCCAAGATATGGAAGTGGCACTTAAAGAAAACCGTATGACGCTTGAGGCGATTAAGCTGACGCAGCGCGATCGTGATTTGTTTAAGCATTTGATCACCGAAGCGACCCATTATGTGGCCTCGGACTATATGCGTCATGCCAATGAGCGTCGAAGCAAGCTGGAACAAGCGCTATCGTTGCGGGCGGAGCTGAACGCCGCACAGCAGACATTGCAGCAAAAGCAGCAGCATGCGGAAACCATGCGCGCAGAATTAACCGAGCTGGAAGCGGGACAAGATCATCTCGAGCAAGATCACCAAGCGGCGGCCGATCATCTGCAGTTGGTGCAATCCGCGATGCGCCAACAAGAAAAGATTCAGCGTTACGAGGAAGACTTATTAGAGCTTTCTGAAAAGCTGGAAGAGCAAATCATGGTGGTGGAAGAGGCCACAGAGCAGCTTGCTGAGGCTGAATTGCGTGCGGCGCAAAGTGAAGAGGAAGTGGATAGTCTGAAGACTCAGCTTGCCGACTATCAACAAGCGCTCAACACGCAACAAACGCGGTCTTTGCAATACCAACAAGCGGTTAATGCGCTAGAAGCCGCCCGCCGCCTCACTGAGGATGAGACCCTCAGTGCAGACGAGGCCACGACACGGTTACAAGCGTTGAAAACGCAAGAATCTGAACAAACCGATCGCGTACTGTCACTCAAACACAAACGCGATCTAGCATCAGCGACGGCCAATCAATTTGAACAGGGTTTGCATCTTTTGCACCGTCTTGATCCATCCGTGCCCCGCGCAGATGCGGGAACGGAAGCAAAGCGTTGGGTCGAGCAGGGCAGAGAGCGTCGCTATCTGGCCGACAGTGTGACACAGCGCCAGTATGAACAGCGTGAACTGAACCAACGGGCTGAGCAATATCAGCAAGCGAGTCAGTTAGTGTCGGAATATCAGGACCTAACAGGCGAACCGCTGGCTGACAGTGACGCGGTCGAGCAAGCCGCAGCGGTGCAGCAAGCACGACGCGACGCGCTACAAGAGGAAAAAGAGACTCAGGCCGAGCAAGTCCGCGAGTTGGCACGGACACAAGAAGCGATTGATTTGGAAATCCAAGCGCTTGAGGGCAAAGCACCGTCTTGGTTTGCGGCCAATGACGCCTTGACCAAACTGGAAAGCCAAACTGAAAAAAGCTTGGAGGATGGCCAAGCGGTCATGGCGGCGATGCATGAGACGCATGAGGCGGTGCGCACGCGCGCGCAGCATCAAGAGCTACTGGGCAAACAGAAGGCGGAGATTGAACAGGCGATTGAACAACTAGCGCAGCCAGGTGGCAGCGACGATGCGCAATTGCAAGGCCTCGCCGACACACTTGGTGGTACCTTACTCTCTGAAATTTATGATGATATCACCTTAGATGACGCTCCTTACTTCAGCGCACTGTATGGCCCGGCGCGGCATGCCATCGTGGTGCCCGATCTAAAAGGCGTAAAGGATAAGCTCACGGATTTAGACGCATGTCCTGATGACTTATACATCATTGAGGGTGACGCAGACGCGTTTGATGATAGCGTGTTTGATGCGCAAGAGCTGTCGGGTGCCGTGTGTGTACACCTCAATGATCGGCAAATGCGCTATTCGCGCTTCCCAGCTACCCCACTGTTTGGTCGTGCTGCCCGAGAGCACCGTCTTGAGCAGCTACGTGAACAGCGGGAGGCCTTGGTCGAAGATCACGCCAAAGCTTCTTTTGATGTACAAAAGTGGCAACGCTTGTCTCAAGCCTTTAGTCAGTTTATTGCCGAGCACCTCACGGTGGCGTTTGAGCCCGACCCTGAGCAGGCGATCGCCGCTTGCCGCGAGAAACGAGCGCAGACGCAGCGTGCGATAACCGATGCCAAACAGGCATTGGCACAACATGAGGCGGAGGTGACGCGGTGTCAGCAAGCGCTGCAAATCCTCGATAAACTTCGCTACTGTGCCGAGGCGCTTACAGAGGATAACCTTGAGGCGCGCTTGCAAATGGCTACTGAGCGCGTAGAGGCGGCGAAAGAGGCACAAGGCTTTATCCAGCAACATGGTGAAACCTTGGCGGCACTGGAAACAAGCCTCGCAACGCTCGACAGCGACCCTGAGCAATTTGATAAACTAGAGCAGGCCTACCAAGAGGCGGATAACACGTTACAGGCTATTAAGCAGCAAGTGTTTGCAGTCGCGGATTTAGCGGAGCGTCGTCCGCACTTTGCTTATCAAGATGCGTCTGAAATGCTGACGCAAAGCAGTGAGCTTAATGAACAGCTAAAAGCCAAACTCAAAGACGCCGAACAGGTGCGCCAACGTGAGCGTGAATCGCTCAAGCAGATTCAGTCGCAGACGAGTCAATATCACCAGGTGCTCGCGTCACTCAAAAGCGCCCATCAATCTAAGCAAGAGACGCTGAACGAGTTTAAACGAGAGCTCAGTGAGTTGGGTGTGCAAGCGGATGAAGATGCCTTAATGCGTGCGCAAAGTCGTCGTGATGCCTTGTACGAGCAAATGCACCAGACGCGGCAGCGCCATAGCGAGCTGTCTCGCGGTATCACATCGCTGGAGATGGAAACCAAATCACTGACTAAAGAGCTGCGTAAACTGCTTAAGCAGTACAAAGAGCTGCGCCAGTTTGTGGTCAACGCCAAAGCGGGTTGGTGCAGTGTCCTGCGTATTGCGCGCGACAATGGGGTAGAAAAACAACTGCATCGTCGAGAAATGGCGTATATGTCTGCTGACGAGTTGCGCTCATTATCAGATAAATCGTTAGGTGCATTGCGCCTTGCGGTTGCGGACAACGAAACCTTGCGCGATGCCTTGCGTGCCTCTGAGGATGTCGGGCGGCCTGAGCGTAAAGTCTTGTTCTATGTCGCCGTGTATCAGCACTTACGCGAACGTATCCGCCACGACATTATTCGCACCGATGATCCGGTTGAAGCGATTGAGGAAATGGAAGTCGAACTGGCTCGTCTTACTGAAGAACTCACGCAGCGTGAACAACGCTTGGCAATCAGCTCTGAATCGGTCGCCAATATTATTCGCAAGACGATTCAGCGTGAACAAAACCGGATCCGCATGCTCAACCAAGGGCTACAGAACGTAGGCTTTGGTCAAGTGCAAGGTGTGCGCCTGAATGTGTCTATCCGTGAAACCCATGCACAGTTGCTGATGGGCTTGGCTGAACATGCCGATCAGCACCAAGATTTGTTCGGCAACCCAAACCTCACCTTCTCGGAAGCCATGGCGAAGTTGTTCCAACGTTTGAACCCGCATATTGAAATGGGGCAACGTGCGCCACAGACTTTGGGTGAAGAGCTGTTGGACTATCGTAACTATCTGGACTTGGGGATTGAAGTTAATCGAGGAACGGATGGCTGGCTGAAAGCAGAGTCCGGCGCTTTGTCGACCGGTGAAGCGATTGGTACCGGGCAGGCTATCTTGCTGATGGTGATTCAAAGCTGGGAAGAAGAGTCGCGCCGACTGCGTGGCAAAGATGTGATCCCATGTCGCTTACTCTTCCTCGATGAGGCAGCGCGCTTGGATGCCAAATCGATCTCAACCTTGTTTGAGCTGTGTCATCGTTTAGATATGCAGTTGTTGATTGCGGCACCAGAAAACATCAGCCCAGAGCAAGGGACGACGTATAAACTGGTGCGTAAAATCTTCAATGATCGTGAGCACGTCCATGTTGTGGGCTTGCGCGGGTTTGGTGAAGAGAAGCGTCGGGAGTTAGAGCGTGAGCCGGTGATGGAATAATCGTCCGACAAGGTGAAAACGAAGGGGTCGGCCTTGAGGCCGACCCCTTTGGATCTTAGTCGGTTTTAAAGTGACTGATCCGCGCTTCCAAGGTACTGGCATGCTCACGTAAGTGATTGACGGTTTGCTCAGTGTTGCGCGTGCGCTCTGAAACATGGTCAGCCGATTGTGCCATCGTGTTGACATTTTGGCTGATTTCATCGGTAACCTGCGTTTGCTGGTTGGCCGCGGTGGCGATTTGCATATTCATTTCGTTGATTTGCTCAATCATGGTTTTGATTTGACCCAGCTTATCGTTGTTTTCGTGGCAATGCTCAACACTTCGGGTCACCGCGTCATTAGCTTGGGTCATCCCATCGGCGGCACCACGCGTCTCCTGTTGCAATGCATCGACCTTGGCACGAATTTCCTCTGTAGAGGATTGGGTGCGTGTCGCCAAAGAACGCACTTCGTCAGCGACCACGGCAAACCCCCTTCCTTGTTCACCAGCTCGCGCCGCTTCAATCGCCGCATTGAGCGCCAACAAGTTGGTTTGCTCGGCAATTTCTTGAATCACATCTAACACGGATCCGATTGATTCACTCTCGTGCGATAGTTTCTCCATCGAGCGAGTGGCTTTGTCCATGTGATCTTTGAGTGTTTGCATTTGGCTGACCAAGGCTTCACCTTTTTGGCTGCCTTCATTGGCAGTGAGGGTAATGGTGTCAGACGCTTCAGAGGCATTGCTCGCATGCTCTGACACTTCGCTGATAGAGGCGGCCATCTGTGTGGCAGCGGTAGCGACCTGGTTCGAGCTTTTGGCTTGCTCGTCCACTTGCCCGCGCACAGCGACTACGTCATCACTGATATCGTTGGCTGATGACAACAAGGTTTTTGACGCGCCGTGTGTTTTTTGAATCACGTCTCGGAAGCTTTGGAACATTTCATTGAGGCTGTCAGCCAACGTAGAGAGCTCATCTTTACTGGTGTGGTGCAACGTGATGGTCAAATCTTTACTGTCTGCCACCTGTTTGATGCTGGTGGCGAGTTTCAAGATAGGCGCCCCAATGCTTTTACCCAACCAATACGCCGCTAGTGCGGCGAGACTGCCGAGCAGCACTGCCGTGAACGCGGTTACTACGCCGATATCAGTGCGTAATTTGGTAATGGCTGTAAAGGCTTCATCGGTGTCTTGTTGACTGATCACCGCCCATGTCACCCCGTAGACGTCAATGGGTGAATAAGAAACAAGCACCTCAGTATTACGATAGCTCGTTTGCGTGATAAACCCTTGCTCTCCCCGTAGCGCCCTTTTTACCGCAGGGTTATCGAGGGGTTGGTTACCCGCAGCGGAATTTTGATAATCAATGCGGTGAATGGTATCGGCATTGAGCCCATGGCTTTCTAGTGCACTGAGGTAGGCGTCTTTATCGTCACTTAAAAGACGTGGTTGTGTACGTAATAGGTTATCGGGGCCAACCAATAAGATCTCGCCGCTTTTGCCCATCCCTGATTCAGCCCATTGACCATTATTGCTAATGAGCTCACTGATACGATCGATTGGCATTTGAAATATCAACGCCCCGATCTGCTGACCGTTTTTGTAAACCGGGCTGGAGATAAATGAAGCCGGGCTGTCGTAGGAGGGGTAGTAAGGGCGAAAATCAATGAAGCCCAGTTCCCCTTGCGGCGCTTTGCGTACCGCTTTATAGGCATCAGCCAAACCACTGGTTGAGTACGGGCCGGTTAATAGGTTGGTCGCGTAATCCAGCTCTTTGTAAACGCTGTAGACAATATTGCCCTGATTATCGACCAGGAAAATATCGTAGTAGCCGAAGGTTTTTAAATAATGCTGAAAGTTGGGATGAAAGACGCTGTGGATCTCACTGTAGACACTGCCGTCGTTGGCTTTTGCCATGGCATCTTTACTTCCTAATGGATGGGGGTTGTCGCTGATATACGCGTGTTGCAACCGTTTCGCTACAACAGGTAACTGATTGTACCTTCCCATTACGTCGGTAGAGGTATCGTTAATCTCTTGATAGGTCGCGCCGAATTGATTGCGATAATAACTGGCTAGTTGGCTCTCTTGGCTGGGAGAGTTGGCAGTGTCTGCGGCGATGCTTTTAAATGCTTGTGCCAGTTGTGCCAGTTGTGCCAGTTGTGCCAATGCATCTTCTGTCATGGTTGAGTCTGACAGCGTATTAATTTGATCACCAATGAACTTGAAGTAATTACTTATTTCCGACTTTTTCGACGCTTTCACTGCCGTTAGTTGCGATTTTACTTTCTTATCAAGTGCTTGTGATGATAAGCCGATGGTTCTAAACGCTAAGATAGCCGCAATAGTTAAAACACAGGTTAATGATGCCGCAACGATTGCGAGCGTGATCTTATTACTGATTCTCATCGTGACACTCCTTCTTACATCACGTTTTGAATCTAGTCACTGCGGATAAAAAGTGCGTAGAAAAGGGGATAAAATTTGAACAAATGGTGAGCGTGTGTCTAGCTAGTCAGTCTTAATGAGTGGTTTCTAGACAGACAGCGAGAAAAGCAGGGAGGTGCGATGACCTCCCTAGATAGGGTGAGTATTTACTCAGTTTTGAAATGACCGATAGTATCAGCCAGACGTGCTGACCGTTGGCTTAAGCCGGTGACGGTTTCTGCGGTGTCATGCGTGCGTTGTGAGACGGTTTCAGCCGATTGCGCGATATCAGAGATGCTTTCGCTGATTTCTGTCGTCACTTGCGTTTGCTGCTGAGTGGCATTGGCAATGTGTGAGGTCATCTGATTGATTTCGGTGACCATGTTGGCAATATCAACCAGTGCGGCGTTATTTTGCTGACAATAATCCACACAAGCGTCGACGGTTTGGCTGGTGGTATCCATATCTGCCACCGCTGACTGCGTCTCTTGACGTAATGCGGCAATTTTATCGCGAATACTCTCCGTTGAATCCTGGGTACGAGAAGCCAGGGTACGTACTTCTTCGGCGACCACGCTGAACCCGCGGCCTTGCTCGCCCGCGCGCGCCGCTTCAATCGCCGCATTCAGCGCCAACAAGTTGGTTTGCTCGGCGATGGCTTGAATCACATCCAGTACGGTACCGATTTCTTCGCTCTGTTGCGATAAACGCCCCATGGTGGCTGTGGCCGCTTCCATACTCGATGACAGGGTACGGATTTGCGCAACCAGGTCGTCTCCAATTTGTGAGCCCTTATTGACGGCTTGGGTAATATCATCAGAAGCCGTGGAAGCTTGATTGGCATATTGGGCAACATCGGTGACGGAGGTGGCCATTTCTGTGGCCGCAGACGCGACCTGATGTGTGTGCTTGACCTGATCGGTCACGCGATCGCGCATGGTGGCTACGTCTTGGTTAATATCGCTAGACGCTTGACCGAGTAGCCCGGATGCTTGGTGCGCTTCTTGGATCACTTGCTGGAAACTGGCGAACATATCATTAAGAGAACGGCCTAACATTGCCATTTCATCTTTGCCTTTGTCTGATAAACGCTGGGTTAGATCTTTGTTTTCGGCAATGGTTTTTATCCGGGTGGTGACCGCAATCATCGGTTTAGCAATATTGCCGCCGAGGATATAGGCAATCACAATCGCAACAACGACTAACACCAATGAAGTAATCACCGTCGCTTTGAGAATGGTATCTTGCATGGTTGCCACTTGTGATAGGGCTTCCCGTTGACTGATTTGGTTAATCAGCGCCCAGCGCGTGCCGAACACGTCAATCGGTGAGTAAGCGGTATAGACGGTTTGGTTACGATAGCTTTGTTCTTTGCCCGTCCCCGTCTCGCCGGCCAATGCTTGTTCAACGCTACGGGACGTAATGGGCATCTGGCCCGCTGCAGTATCGGTGAAATCGATTCGGCGAATTAGGTCTGAGTTGACGCCATTGGTGCGCAGCAAGTTTAAATACGCTGATTTATCTTCTTGTAACGCGCGCGCCTCGGTGCGCAAGACTTTATCTGGCCCTACCATAAACATTTCGCCGCTTTGTCCAAAGCCTGCTGACTGCCATTGGCCTTGACCGCTGATCACGCCGCTCAAACGCTGAATCGGCAATTTAAAGATGAGTACGCCCTGCGTTTCGCCGTTTTCGACGATAGGGGTGGCGATAAATGAGGCTGGCTCATCGTAGCTGGGAAAGTAAGGGCGGTAATCAACAAAGCTGATGTCACCGGCTTTTGCATCAATGGCTTCTAAGAAGGCATCGCCCATCCCGCTAGTGGCATAGGGGCCTGCAAATAAGCTGGTGCCAAAATCAATTTCTTTTGCCACCGAGTAGACAATACGGCCGTTGGCGTCTGCTAACAGAATATCTTGATAGCCAAAAGTCTCGGCAAAACGGTGGTAATTAGGATGGTATTGAGTATGAACATTGTCATACGTAGAGCCGTCGTTGGTGGTCACCAACCTGTCTTTCTCACCCAGAGGGTGTGGACTGCCGCTAATATAAAACTGTTGTAATGTCCGAGTGGCAGGGGCGAGAGCCGCGAGGTTAGACCGTGCATTGGCGTTGGTATCGTTACGTGCTTGATAGACCTCGCCAAATGTGTCTGTGTAGTAATCTTGCAGCGCGCGGCGAGCTGATCTGTCGGTGCGGACTTCGCGGCCGTAAAGCCGATAGGCTTGGCTAAAAGCATCGACCGCATTTTCGGTCATGGTGGAGTCGGCCATGGATGTTAATTGCTGACCGATAAATGAAAAATAACTGGTTAATTCTGAGTGTTTGGCTTCACGCACGGCTTTAAGCTGGCTAATCGCCTGCTCGCGCATTTCATCGCCAAACAGTGTGGTGGTTCGGTTTGCCAACACCGCGGCGGTGGCGACAATACAAATAACACAGGCGGAGATGATCGCCGCAGAAACCTTGGTGCGAACTTTCATACTACTAAACTCCTGAAACGTCGTTATGACGGCATCAAATTAGGGCACCTTACTGGCGTAAAGTGGAGGTGGGGGCTTATTCGATAGGGAAATAACATGCTCAAACCGTCAGGTCGCACTCTAGCATTGCCACACTGTGGTATTGGCCAAATTTTTCACCGACATCATTTAGCTGTCCAACTTGTTGGAAGCCAAAGCGACGATGCAATGCCAATGACGCTGGGTTGGGTAGGGTGACGAGAGAATAGGCGTGGCGCAGGGCCTTATCGCGCATACCGTCAAGCAAGGTTTGCATTAATGCAGAGCCAACCCCACGGCCACCGGCATCGGGGGCCGCATAAATGGTGATTTCTGAGGCGATGTGGAAAGCCTGCTTGGGATTGAAAGGCGTATTGTAAGCAAAGCCAAGGATTTGTTGGTCTCGCTCTGCCACCCAAGCTTGATAGCAGGAGGACGGGTCAAACTGAGCGAACCATTGTTCACGTTCGGCTAATTGCCATGGGCACAAGTCAAACGTAATGGCGGTGTGTGTAATGTAATAATTATAAATCGTATTGATCGCGTCACAATCACGCAATTCCATGCGTCGAATAAGCATTTTCGCTTCCTTTTCGCTTTTCTTTGCGCGACATAAGATAACGAAGTTCACCGCATTCGCCAAGTGTTGGTGATAAATTGAACACTTGGAGGTCGTTTTGTGTCCAATCATTACGGTGTTTTGAGCGAAAACAAACGTACGCCCCGTTGGTCTAACAAAATACTCGGTAGGCATTGAGGGTATCGGAAGATAGGATTAGCATGATAGCTCCACTTCTCGGCATAAAGGATGCGTTTTGTCAGAGTTTAAAGCTACATCTATTTCTCCGGTCGGTCCGTTTTTCTCGCCCATGGTGCAAGGCTACTGGCGACTGGACGATTGGCAAATGACGCCGCAGCAACGGTTGAGTTTTCTTAAGGCACATATTGATCTAGGTATTACCACGGTCGACCATGCCGACATATACGGCGATTACCGCTGTGAGACACTCTTTGGCCAGGCGCTCAAGCTTGACCCAAGTGTAAGAGATGATATTCAGGTGGTGTCGAAATGCGATATCAAGTTGGTCAGTGAGGCGGCTCCAAACCGTAAAATCAACCATTACGATACCAGTTACCGGCATATTTTGGAGTCGGTCGATAACTCGTTGTCTCGTTTGGGTGTGGAAAAACTAGATGTGTTACTGATCCACCGTCCTGACGCGTTGATGGATGCGGATGAAGTGGCTGAAGCATTCACCACGCTACGTCATCACGGCAAGGTGGCGCACTTTGGGGTGTCTAACTTTACGCCTGCACAGTTCGACCTGCTTCAGTCTCGTTGGGATGAATCTTTGGTGACCAACCAAGTTGAAATCAACCCGCTACGGTTTGATGTGGTTCATGATGGAACCCTGGATCAGCTGCAGCGGTTGCGTATTAAACCGATGGCGTGGTCTTGCCTTGCAGGCGGTGAGATGTTTAACGGCGAGTCTGAGCAGGCTGTACGGGTACGTGATACCTTGCATGCTATTGGCGAAGAGCTCGGTGGCGCGACGATCGATCAGGTGATTTATGCTTGGGTCATGCGCCATCCGTCTCAACCTTTACCTATAATCGGTTCGGGCAACATTGAGCGCGTTAAAGCTGCCAAAGCGGCTTATGACCTCAAACTCACGCGTGAGCAATGGTACCGGATATGGGTGGCGTCAAAAGGACACAATGTACCTTAAAGAACAGTGTGTAACCGACTGACTCTCAATCAATAAGGCGGCTATTAGCCGTCTTTTTTGTTGATAGTTTGGTGACGGAATAGGGGCAATATGGCGTATTGATAACGGATGAGTGGAAAGTGCTATACGATAAATGGTGCGACTTGCTGTCGCATGCAGAGCCAGTGTATGAGACTGATGGCGACAAAAAGCGAACGTCCCTTGCTTTTAATACGCCACTTGCTTTTACTACGCCATAGTAGGCAGGTGGACCGGTGGAGACATCCTGTTTACCCGCCGGAAACCATTATTTTTTTGCTTGGAGTTGTGAGTTATGCGAGGTGAGGGCAGATACTTCTAACAGCGGTGCCGCATCAATATCATCGGCGTTCATCATCGAAGAGATACGTTGTACCGATGACAGCAATAACGATTGTTCCCACTCATCTAAACTTTGAAAGCGTGAAATAAAGTTTTCTTGTAGGGGTTTGGGAGCTTGTTCTAACGCCGCTTCCCCTTGCTCGGTCAAGTGGGCATGCACTTTACGTTTATCAAGCTCACTGCGAACACGCAAAATTAATCCGCGCTTTTCAAGACGATCAAGAATGGTCGTTGCCGTTGCTTGACTCATATTGGTATGGGTCGAGAGCTTACGAATGGTCACTTGGCCCAGCTCTTTAATCGCACGCATTAGGACAAGTTGGGGGCCAGTGATCCCGGATACTTTGTTAAGTTTTCGTGAATGCAGGTCTATTGCGCGGATGATTTGCCGCAGCGCAACCAGTACTTCTTCGTGTTTTTCCATTTACTCACCTCCACCAGAAAAAATCGCCAACGAAACTTACAATACCCGCGGTTGGAGTGCAAAGGCATCGAGAGAAAAATCGACTTTTTATGTTTTTTTTCACTATCAAATAATCAATGTGCTTTCAGTCTATTATAACTCTTAGAGTTCAAATTAAATCTAATTTATTGTTATTTTTAGCTGTTTCAGTGAGCGGGCGCAAAAAGTGCCATATAGTCATCAATTTAAGCAGTCAAGAGGTCGGATCAGCGTTGCAACAAGTTGCATCAACCATGCTTGGAGTGTGGAGATCACAGCTTTGATAATAGCCTCAATTCTTTGTTGCATTTAGTAACATAATGCTTAGAATCTCTCGCATACAAACGATAATAGTTCTCATAACTGTTCATATCAAAGCGAAGGACAAAGTACCATGGAAATGACCCCTTTTAAGCGTAACCTTATTGCGCTTTCCTTATTTGCCGCACCTCTGGGTGTTAATGCGGCGACGCAAGAAGACGTTGTTGAACATTACGCAGATATCGCGCATGCGGTATTCGCAGACTCCCACGCGACCGCGGTCGCGCTGGATGAGGCCATTGAGGCTTTTACTGCCAGCCCCTCTCAAAAAACCTTTCAGGCAGCAAAAAAAGCATGGCTAGACGCGCGAGTCCCTTATCAGCAATCAGAAGTGTTCCGTTTTGGCAACGCGATTGTTGATGATTGGGAAGGACAGCTGAACGCGTGGCCATTGGATGAAGGCTTGATTGATTATGTGGCAGACGGTTATCAAGCCGAACTGGGTAATGCCGGTGCGACAGCAAACATTATTGCCAACCAGAGTATTCAAATTGGTGCGACCGATTTAGATGTGGCTGAGATTACGCCAAAACTGTTGGCAAGTCTCAATGAGGTAGGCGGGTCAGAAGCCAACGTTGCTTCCGGTTATCATGCGATTGAGTTTTTGCTGTGGGGGCAAGACTTAAATGGCACCAATCCAGGTGCGGGTGAACGCCCATACTCAGACTTTGCTTACGGGGAAGACTGCACGAACGGCCACTGCGATCGTCGCCGCGCGTACTTGAAAGCGGCCGCCGCTCTCTTGGTTGATGATCTAGCCTGGATGCGCGATCAGTGGGCGGAAGGTAATAAAGACAACTATCGTGCGAGCCTACTTGCCGATTCAAGCGAAAATGGCCTACGCAAAATGCTGTTTGGTATGGGCTCTCTCTCTCTGGGTGAATTGGCGGGTGAGCGTATGAAAGTTGCGTTGGAAGCCAACTCAACAGAAGATGAGCACGATTGTTTCTCTGATAACACGCATAACTCGCATTTCTACAATGAGCAGGGCATCTATAACGTGATGATGGGCTCTTACCAGCGTGTTGACGGCAGCAAGCTGACAGGGCCATCGGTGCTAGATTTGGTAGAGGACAAAAACACCGAAGCGGCAGACGCGATCAAGAAAAGCTTTGAGCAGGCGCGTGAGCAAGTAAAAACGCTGGTCGTGTCAGCGGAAGAAGACAATGTGCATTTTGATCAATTGATAGCAGCGGGCAACAATGACGGTAACCAACTCGTCAATGCCTCTATTTCGGCGTTGGTTGACCAAACCAAACACATTGAGAAAGCCGCTCAAATTATCGGCATTGATAATCTCAACCCAGATACCGCGGACCATCAATTCTAATTGTCCGCTAATGATGTTAAGCCCCGTGCCGCGGGGCTTTTTGCTTTGTCAGGATACAACATGAAGTCCAAATTCATTGTTTACCTCGGTGCAATCGGCATCAGTGCCTTGGTGAGCGCGTCAGCGGTTGCTTTTGAACGCACCTCTGGTGGCCGCACCACGGTGATTAAAGAAGGTGCCAACGCTTTCTCCCAACCTGCCGCTAACCTACCCATGAGCGAGCGTATCGACTTCAGTGTGGGGAACAGCTTTTTTCGTAATCCCTGGGTGAGCTCGCCGGCTTCAACCGATGCGCGAGATGGCTTAGGCCCTTTGTTCAATACCAATGGCTGTCAAAATTGTCATATTAAAGACGGCCGTGGGCATCCGCCTTCTCCTGGCGATCCCAACGCCGTGTCTATGTTGGTGCGATTGAGTGTGCCTGCAATGAGCGAAGCAGAACGGCAGAAATTGATCCAATATGGCAATATTCCCGAGCCAAACTACGGCGGGCAGTTGCAAGACTTTGCACTGCCAGGCGCGAAGCCAGAAGGAAAGGTCGCCATCACCTATTCATCCGTCCCCGTGACCTTTGCCGATGGTGAGACCGTCACTCTGCGTCAGCCACATTTAACGGTTACCGATCTTAATTATGGGCCGATGGCTGAAAATGTTCAGATGTCGGCGCGGATTGCGCCTCCCATGATTGGATTGGGATTGCTGGAATCTATCCCTGCGGAAGACATATACGCACTGGCTGATCCTGATGATGCCAATAGTGATGGGATCTCAGGACGACCCAACCAGGTGTGGGATATCGAAAAGCAGCGTACGGCGCTTGGCCGGTTTGGTTGGAAGGCAGGGCTACCCACGGTTAACCAACAAAACGCGGCGGCCTTCAATGGCGATGTGGGATTAACCACCTCCATGTTTCCTCATCACAATTGTATGCCGTCACAGTCTGTGTGCGACGAGATGCCCAATGGTGGTGATCCAGAAGTCAGCGACAATATCCTCGGGTTTGTAGAGTTTTACGCCCGTCATTTGGCGGTACCAGCGCGTCGCAATATGCAGGATCCGGCAGTGAAAAAGGGGCAAGATACCTTCGTTCAAGCCGGCTGCAATGCGTGCCATGTTGAGTCGTTTACTACCGCAAAACGCCCCGATCTTAGTGCCCTGAGCGAACAGCGTATTCATCCTTATACGGATTTGTTGTTGCATGATATGGGAGCGGGGCTAGCTGATCATCGAGGGGAGTTTATCGCCAACGGCAGAGAGTGGCGAACGCCGCCTTTATGGGGCATTGGATACACCAAAGAAGTGAATGCGGATGCCACCTATCTGCACGATGGTCGCGCGCGTACCCTCATGGAAGCCATTTTATGGCATGATGGCGAAGCCGCCAGTGCGAAACAGCGCGTGCTGGCGATGCCGAAAGCGGAGCGTGATGCCTTAATCGCGTTTTTACGTTCCTTATAACAACAATATGCTGGAGTCTTGTCGCATGCGTTTTCGACTCAATCCTATCGCTGCGCTCTCTCTGAGCGCCACGGTATTTCTCGGTGGGTGCCTATCTCAAACCGAGACTGGGCCTAATCATGGCCTATGGCAACTACAAAAGCAGCGAAGTGAGCAGTTTCTTTCTGCGACCACGGATCTAGCTAAAACCACGCAATCGGTCTGTACTCAGGGTACGCCCATTGATGATGCGCGCCAAGCGTGGAAGACAGTGATGGCCAATTGGATGCCGTTACAAGGGGTAGAAAAAGGGTCTGAGGACGCCTTGGCGCAAAGTTGGCGTATTCAGTTTTATCCTGACAAAAAGAACACCACTGGGCGTAAAATAAACGCTTTACTTGCCAGTGATACACAGTGGACCGCGGAGGCGTTGGCTGAGCAAAGTGTGGCCGTGCAAGGCGTCGGCGCGATGGAGTGGTTGCTTTATGATCAGCAAGCTGACTTAAGTCAACCGAAGCACTGTGAAGTAGCGATGGCGGTCAGTGCTCGCTTGCAACAAACGGCATCCGCGCTCAATGCGGCTTGGCAGCACAACCCTTGGCGTGGCATGCCGCCTTCGATGGCGGTGTCAGAAAAGCTCGGTGCGCTGACCCATCAGCTGGATTATGTGCTGAAGAAACTGTCTGGCCCTCTGGGTAAGCCGGGCTTTCCTAACCCTTACCAAGGGGAAGCGTGGCGCTCGCGGCATTCTCTCACACTGTTACGCCAAAGCATCAAAGCGATGCAAACTCAATATCACGCTGAAGGCGGCATTGAGCAAGCGCTCCGTGAGCGAGGCTATGATGAGGTCGCGGATCGTGTCAGCGAGCATTGGCAGTTGGCGTATAACAGCGTGCCACAAGATGGTGAGTCTTTATTTGACAGGTTAAATAGCGTTGCGGGGTACCGTGACATGCTCACTGTGTACAATAATCTTGAGTATCTCAAATTGGTGCTTGGCGGCCAGGTCGCACAAGATTTAGGTATTATCGTTGGGTTTAATGCATCAGATGGAGACTAGTTTAAAGCGCCGCCGCCTATTAAAAGCGGCTCTGATGGGCGCAGCGCTGCCTACAGTGGTGAATGCGTTGAGTGGTTGTCGTGGCAATCCTACTGCCGACCGTTGCGAGTTACTCGGCTGCGCGCTGAGCAGTGATGGTTCGTTTACGGTCGTTGGTGCTGATCGAAACGGGCAGCCTTTGTTTCGGTTGCCTTTACCTGACCGAGGGCACGGTGTTGCAGCTCAGCGGCGAGAAGTTGGATCGCTTGGGGTGGCGTTTGCGCGACGCCCGGGTGATTTTATGCAGGTGTTTGATTATCAACGTGGCGTGACGTTGTCACAGGTAGCGGTCAGCGCAGAACGCTACTTTTATGGCCATGGTGTGATTTCTGATGATGGCCAATGGTTATATACCACTGAAGGAAAACGTCAAACCAGCGAGGGCGTGGTCGGTGTTTATCGACTGAGCGAGCACGGCCAGGTGAAAAAAGTGCGTGAGATAAGCGGCTTTGGGATTGGTCCTCATGAAATCGCGCTGGCGGATACGAACACACTGGTGGTGGGGGTCGGTGGCATGCATACCGATGGCCGCACTGTGCTAAACATCGATTCAATGTCACCGGCGTTGGTGTACATCGACATCGACACGGGTAAGGTGGTTGAGCGTGCCGAATTAGCCAACAAAAAGCTGAGTATTCGTCATTTGATGGTATCAAATGAGGGCTATGTGGTGACGGGGCAGCAATACCATGGTCAGGATAATGCCCCCTTAGTGGCCATTCACCGTCGTGGTGAGCCGATGACAATGCTCAATGCCACCCCTGAGCAATGGGCGCGATTTAACAACTATGTGGCGAGTATCGCGACACTCAATGGCTGGGTAGTGGCGACCTCGCCCAGAGGCAATTGCTACGGTGTCTGGTCATTAGACACGAAAAATATGATAGGTTTGCATCCATTAGTGGATGCCTCTGGTGCCAGCCGTGACGGTGATGTGATCAATTTAAGTTCAGGGGGCGGCAAAATGGTGACCCTTGATAGCGCACACCATCCCGATTATCAGATGACGCCAGTACGATGGGATAATCATTGGATAACGCTGGTGTAATGAAAGCGTGGTAGCGTGAAGAGCGGTAGTCTGGAGAGGCTGCCGCTTTTTGTTTCAGTGCGGTGTGGGGAGCGAGAAAAAATCAGTCGATGATTTTGTCGAGACGGGGGCAAAATTTGCCATAATTAAAGAATGGATGAGGAGGGGCGTATGGTGAGAAGGCACGGTGCCTGGTTGGCTAACCTTCTGATAGGATTTTGTTTTTGGGTAACCCCCGTCATGGCAAATGAGACGCTCGAGGCCGGTGGTATGCGGTTTCTGGCACCATCCACCTCGGCGCTCTCGAGCTCAGATCAAGCGGCGTCGGCTGAGCAAACTCTGTCGGCTGACGATCATCGTCAACGCGCCTATCAGTATGCGCGCGACTGGTTGGAATCGGCAGCCCCCGATGCCACTGTCTTGGCCTACTCCTCAGCGCTGGCTCAAGACTACCTCGATAATGGGTTTTCGCTGCTTTGGACCCAGGATGCAGCGCGGGATGAGCTGGCAACGCAAGTTAATGTGATTTCATTGGCCAGCTTCAGTCCGGAATTTGAGTGGCGCGCCTGGCAACTTCGCCAACTCCGCCAGCAGGGTAGCGACACCGCGTATGATATTTTTGCTACCGACACGGCGTATGCCTTAATGAGTTACCTGGATGCGGTGTCCGATAAAGGTATGCGCTGGTTTTTTGGCTCTTTGCATCACACGCCGCTGCCCGAGCCATCCGAGTCTCAGCGCGCGTCCTTTTTTCAAGCGGGTTTGGGGCCGGCGTTGCCCGCTTTTCTGCGCAAGCTTCGGCCACAGCATCCGCAATATACCGCGCTGATTAAGCAGATTGTTCGCTTGCAACGTCAAGCCCGCTCAGTGTGGCCCAGCGTGACCAGCGATGGATTGATTTACCCTGACCAAGCGGTAGCGATCCCCTTGGCGCTCAACTTAGTTGATAACCTGCGGGTGCAGGGATATTGGGGGGACAGTCAACGGTTAGAGGCACTGGATGGTAAAACGGTGCAATATGGTGGCGATCTACTCGATGCCGTTAAACGGTTTCAGTCACAACACGGACTGAGTGTGGATGGCATCATTGGCCCATCAACGTTGAAATGGCTTAATTTAGATGCGTCGGCGCGTATCCGGCTGCTGGCGCTTAATGCCGAGCGGTTACGGTTATGGCCCCAGCAGCAACCGGATCGCATTGTGGTTAACATCCCAGATTATCGTATGCGTCTGTGGGCTAACGATCAGAATGTATTCGAGAGCAAAGTGGTAGTCGGACGTCAATCTAGACGCACGCCGCTGTTCTCGTCACGACTCGACTCTGTGGTACTCAATCCAAGCTGGAATGTGCCTCGGAGCATAGTGCAAAAAGATATCTTGCCCAAGCTGGTTGATGGGCACGAGTATTTGTCTCAGCATCAATATCGTATTTTGCCCAATTGGCAAAGTGACACCCAGATTGACCCTAGCTCGATTGATTGGCAAAAAGTGTCAGTCGACGGGTTTCCCTACCGGCTTCAGCAGGCACCAGGTCGAGGCAACGCCCTCGGAAAATACAAATTCAACACGCCCAATCGTAATGCTATCTACCTGCATGATACGCCAGCGCAAAGCTTATTCAGCCGGTCACGGCGTGCATTTAGCTCCGGTTGCATCCGTGTCGAGCAAGCGGAGCAACTGGCGGACTTATTATTGGATTTATCGGGTAAGCAGCTGACTGACTACCAGTCCTATATTGATAGAACCCAGACCAAGTGGGTACCGCTCAAAAAACGTTTAGCGGTACAGACCATTTACCAGACAGCTTGGGTCACGGATGACGGGGAGGTGGCCTTTCGTGATGATGTGTACGCCTATGATGTCCCCGCAAAACGGAAGATCACCACACAAAAGCCCAGTTATTTAACCCAGCAGCGTCATTCTGTGGCGGTGCAAGCGCAATAGTCACTAGGAAGCCGTGTATAACCGCGGCTCCCTCTTCATGTCGGTGTCGGCGAGTCACGCCATTATCGTTATCTCAACGAGAAGTATCAGCGTTAGCCTGGTGGCTCAGGTGAGGGGCAATGTAGCGTTGATAACGTTTGGGTTTTAAGCGCTTAAGATCGACCAAAACAAGGCCATCAATACAATCGGCAAAGTCAGGATCCACACCGAAGTCCAGGAACTGGACACCACCTGGTTCGCATAACTCACTGTACTGTTTGTACAAGGTGGGGATCCCAACGCCCAAGTGATCGAGTAGCATTTTAAGTTGTTTAAGGTCTTTGGCGTAATCGTTCCCGCAGAAGTGACCCAGAAGCTCGCTTTCTTTACTGTCTGCCAGTTCAAAGGGGCGTTTGGAGCGTGCACACTCGCTCTCGCCAGTAAAGTAGGTACGGTAAAAGAAAATGAGCAACTCTTTAGCCGCCTGTGGCATGGCGTTGCTGATGGTGACTGGACCAAACAGATAACGATACTGTGGCTTTTGCGCGAGCAAAGCGCCAATACCAAGCCATAAATAGTCCAAACTCCGTTTGCCCCAATATTTAGGTTGCACAAAACTACGCCCCAGCTCCAGCCCCTGTGCAAGATACGGCTGCATGCCTTGCTCAAAATCGAATAAGCTCGCGCTATAGATCCCATCAAGCCCTTGGGCGGTGAGCGTCGCTTGGGTGTCACATAAGCGGTAGGCGCCCACAATATCGAGTTCGGCGGGATCCCAAAGGACTAAATGCCAGTAATGCTGATCATATTTATCGAGATCACGTCGCTGACCTGTGCCTTCTCCCACAGCACGAAAAGCAACTTCACGTAATCGTCCAATCTCGCGCATGACAGGGGAGTCTGCTTGATAGTCGAGTAAGTAAATCAGTTTGCCATCAGGTGTTTGTCCGAGTTGCTGGCCAGCGTTGAGGGCTTGTTTAAGCGCTAAACGAGGCTCGGGAGAGGCGATTGCTGTCTCTGTGGGAAACAAGCCAGGTTTGCGTTTGGCAATACGATACAAGTGCTTATGGAATAACTTAACGCGTGTTTTGACGGGCAGGGAGGCGGTAGCACTATAGCTGTGGTGTGGGATTAATTCGCCGACGGTAAAAGCAATGGTATTGTTCTCTTGGCGAAACATTTCCTCGACGAGCAACAGGGTAGAGAGCGGCTTGTACACCATCGACGCGCCATAAAAACGGGCTGAATTGCGGCCCTGGACGTGAATAGGGAGAATGGGCGCTTTTGATTTGGTTGCCATGCGTAAAAAGCCTGGATGCCAGGCGCCATCACGGATCCCGGTTGGCGCAACCCGCGATACTTCTCCGGCGGGGAAAATGATGACTGCCCCGTCACTTTCCAGCCACTGAGTGATGTTTTGTAGGTTCTGTTTCGGGGTATACCCACCCATATTGTTGACCGGCAACAAGCAACCGTGGAGCGGTTTAACTTGCATCAATAAATCGTTGGCAATGACTTTGATGTCCGGCCGAACAGAGCGCACCAGTTTTAACAGCGCTAACCCATCCAGCGAGCCGATAGGGTGGTTGGCGATAATCACTACCCGCCCTGATTCGGGAATCCGTTCTTTCTCGCGATCACTCACCCGATAGCTAAAGTTAAAGTAGTCGAGCACTTGCTCAACAAACTCAAACCCTTGCAGATGAGGATACCGCTCGGCAAAGGCCTGAAACTCCTGTTCATGAAGTAACCGTTTAAGGGTTCGACTGACGGGACGTTTTAGCCAGTCACGCTGTTCTAGTTGGGGATAATGAGACGATAGAACTTTATCAACATCTAACATAAGCAACCCTGCATGCAAAAATGCGTATCTGATTTATCCAGATATCCTGACGTTAGCCTAGAGAGCAAAAGTGACACCTCCTTGGCAGCATAGTTGCAAACTGATGACAGCGTGGCATAGTGAGGCGCACATTGACGATTGAAAACCTGAGGGCGTGTCACGGATTACGTGTTATTGCGTCACTGAACAGACAAAGAGAAGGTTAACTCCATGGCGTTGCATTATGAAATTGTGCCAGTCACGGCATTTCAGCAAAATTGCTCCATTATTTGGTGCGACCAAACGCAACAGGCGGCTGTCGTGGATCCCGGTGGGGATATTGCTAAAATTCGCCAAGTCATTCATTCGCTCGAAGTGACGGTGACGAAAATCCTCCTAACGCATGGCCATTTAGATCATGTTGGCGGCACTGTTGAGCTTGCTAGCGCGTTGAATGTCCCTGTGGTGGGACCGCACAAAGAAGACGCTTTTTGGTTACAAGCGTTACCGGCACAGGCGCAAATGTTTGGTTTCGCGCACGCTGAGCCGTTTGATCCTGACCAGTGGCTGCAGCAAGGTGACACCGTGTCCGTGGGCAATAGTACGCTCTCAGTGTTGTTTGCCCCTGGACATACCCCAGGCCACATTGTGTTTGTCGATTTGGAAGGGCGAACCGCTTGGGTAGGAGATGTGCTGTTTAACGGTGGTATCGGGCGGACTGATTTTCCCAAAGGAGATCACGCCACCTTGATCAACGCCATCAAACACACCTTGCTGCCAGTTGGGGATGATGTGACCTTTATCCCTGGCCATGGCCCTACATCGACCTTGGGTCATGAGCGGAAAACGAACCCATTTTTGACTGGGGCGTTCTAACATATTGCCGAGGACAACCGGCCTTTTGCTGCTATCTCATGCTAAAGGCTGGTTTTTAGTCATCACCACTGGCAGCGGCCAAATAGCGCCGGGCGACGCCGACAAAGTCTTCTAGTGGCCTATCAAGTAAGTCTTCACTGATAAACAAATCATACCCGAGCAGCTCCCGAGTGTAGCGCATTCGGTTGGCCAACATAGCCATCAAGCCTTTATATAGCACACCATTTTTCCCTCTATAGGGGGTGTCATCAAACATCATATCTTCCAGCGGTTTGCTGGGTTTGTGATCGCCTCGCCGATACGCAGTAATGAGCAATGCACGTTGCGTCATCACAATGTGGGTGACCATTCGTAAGCTGATGCTGTCCAAAAGGGCATCGTAACGCTTAATCTTAATACCAACCCATGGAAGTGGTTCACCTAACCCTTGCCGGTGGAGGTGCGGAATGCCAATGGCTTCAATATTTCGCCATTTCAGCGCCCAGCCACCACGAAAGCTATGGTGTTGTAAATGCATAAACGACAGAGAAAAAGATAGCTGAGCGCGTTGAAGTAACTGATTAACTGCATAAAAAATGGCGATAATAGCAATCAGCCCTAGCAAACCTTGACCTATCGACAAGGTGGGTTGGACGAGAAAAAAACAGATCAAGCCGAAGGCGACTGCCATCGCCGCCAACATACTCCAACGTGCAGCTTCAAACTGAGGCGGGTAGATTTTGATCGTTTTCAAGGCATCCATGAGCATCCACTCCAATGGCGAGAGAAAGATGACGACTCACGCCTATTCGATATCTTTCGAAGACTAATATACGTGCAATGTGTCTGATTAGTTTGCCTAATAATTACTGAATTAGTAAACATTTATCGCTGAATATCACGATCTTTGCGTCTATTAGGGGGCGGTTACCTACAAAAGCGAGCAGAAATTTGGTATAACACGCGCTTTGTTTTTCACCCGCTGCATTCAGCGCGCCTGAACGTAGTGCTTCGGAGTAGGATGATTGAATGAAAATCTCTCACAAGCGTAAGGTACAACTTAAACTCAACAAGCGTGTTAAGGCATCATCGCCAGCGCGTCAGCGTCCGGTTAAATCCAAGCCGGTTGCGCCTGCAAAACCTGCGGTAGAAACATCGCCTAAGGTATCTACTGCCAACACAGCGTCTTCACTGACGCCGAAACAGCAGCAGGTTTTAGAGATTGTTCAAGCAAACCCTGAAGGAATTAATCCAAAAGGGATTGGCCTTGCGGCTGGTCAAGAAGACACCAAAGCAGCGTCTTGGGCAACAGGTGCATTGAAAAAGCTGACCGAAGAAGGCGCCGTTGAGCGTGTTCAAGTCGCCGCCAACAAGGTGATTTACAAAGCTTGCTGATCCCTTTGCGCATCCGCTTACGTGTTTGATGATGAGATTTCATGCGTAAGCGGATGTTCACCCGACTCAGCAATCGTCTTGTCTGATTTCCTTCCCGCATTGTGATGTAAGAGTAAACAAATCTTTCTAATATCAAATAGTTGTTTTTATTGTGCTAATAAAGTTTGTCTTTATTGCGCATTCCCTTAGCTAAAGCATGATCAAGCGCAAAATACTGTACGATCTTCCAGACATATGTTTGAAACTGCCTATAGTGGGAGTGTCTATTTCATTTTCTGTCTGGAGGTAAGCCATGGATGTGCTGTCAACCCAGCTGAAAGCGCCCACAGAAGTCGTGTTCGACTACACCCACTTTTTGTGTGAGAGTCAGCAACCAACCTGGACGTTTACCGATATTTTTCGCAGTTTATTACCCATCTTTACGACTGTGCTTGAACACCAGGCCAGTGAGGGAACTTCACCGCTTTCTGCACAAGAGCAGCTATACCAGCAAGCCACTCGCGTGATGTCGGTCCGTAACACCGATACGGCCAATTTGGTGCAGCTGGCACGTCTTGCGCGTCAACAAGGCATTGAAGAGCTAACGATTTTAATGCCTTATGCCCTTGAATATCGGCAGATGGAAGCGATTAGCCAGCAAACCGATGCGCAAATTGAGTACAGCAATGAGAACCGTGAATGGGTTCGCCTAACGCTATCGTCAAGTATTAATCCTCAACCCTAATCACTCGTGATCCCAACTTGTTGATACTGCGTGAATTAGTGACGCTGAATGAAGGTGGGATCGACGCGCGCGATCCCTTGTTTGTTTTGCTCACAGTAATTGAACGGCTTAGCTGTTGGGGTAAAGGCGATAATGGCACATGAGGTGTCAGCCGCTAACGCTGCATCAATAAGCGCTTCATCATCGTACCCTGCTTGGCGATGAACCACTCGTACCTGATTCGCATTAATACCCCAAAGGCTAAGCTGTGCCGCATTTAAAGCGCGAGGTGGATTGATGATCGTGACCCACTTGGGCTGGCGTGCTTGCAGTGCAATCGCGCGTAAGGTCGCTTGCCAGTGCGCGTTTACCTGTGTTGCGGCAGTAAAGGCAGCATGATAGCAAGACGATGGCGTGACACGCGCGGGAGACTGAGCCTTAGCTTGATTTGACACATTGGACGTCACGTACATAAAACACCTGTATATATAATCAATGCTGTATGTTTAAACAGTAATGTTTTGTGGCGTCACTCGCAAGCCACTCAGTGGCTAGTTTGTGATCAAGATCGATAATAGCGGCTAACGCGCCTGAGTCTCGACGTTAATGAGTTTGGGGAAATAACTTGCTAAAATCATCGTTTTTATCACCTTGGAGAGAGCATGGAACAAGAGTTCTGGCATCAGCGCTGGGCAGAAAATCAAATAGGCTTTCACCGCGATACCGTACACCCGATGCTTATCCGCCACTGGCCATCACTGGCCCCACAAAGTGACGAGCCTGTATTGGTCCCCCTATGCGGTAAATCGATAGATCTCAACTGGCTTGCTGAAAAACATCAGCATGTGATTGGTGTCGAGCTTAGTGAGATCGCAGTGCGTGCCTTTTTCTCGGAAAACCTATATACCCCTCAGGTTTATCGCGCACCGTCAGGGCATGTGCACTATTGTTTTGATGAACTGGAGCTAATTAATGGCGACTTCTTTACCGCGCGCCTGAGTCCTATGCCATTGATTTATGATCGCGCCGCCTTGGTGGCCATGCCGCCTGCTATGCGTGCTCAGTATGTCAGCCATATTCGAACCTTGCTTGCACCTGGGGGGCGTTTACTGCTGATCACCTTATTTTATCCACAAACGGATGACACACCGCCGTTCTCTATTGACGCGGCGGTGGTAGAAGAGGCGTTCCAAGGATTAGACATTGCGTTGCTAGAGACGCATACGGAGCCAGACGGTGAGCGCGGTGAGCAGGTGTGGCTAATTAAGGCAACTGACTAGTACGTATCAGTGACCGTTTGGTGTTATTCATGAAGGGGGCGATAGACCCCTTCATTGTTTTGACTCTCAAAGTGCAGCTGGCAGCGGGTAGGATACAAGATAATCGGTTAAGCGGGTTTACGTTGAGTTTGTGTGTACTGGCGAGATTCCCAGTGAGTAATAAAAAAGACCGCTGCAATAATAATACCCGCTCCTAACCACAATCGACCGGGTGGTACCCAGCTAAACACCAACCATCCGAAAAGAACATTTAGGGGGAGTTTAGCGTGATCAAAAGGCTGTACAAAAGAGGCATCGGAAACAGCATATGCCTTGGCAATAGCCCACTGGGCGAGGGCAGTAAGTATGCCGGCGCCAAACAGCATCCACCAAGCGGTTGATGCCTGGGGGAACGTCCAATCAGGCACCGCGAGCAGCAAATTAAAGGGCGTGATCAACAAGAGCAGGTAGACCACCATGGTGGTCGGTGGGTCGTATGCGGAAAGGCGCTTCACCATCAGGGAGTAGGTAGCCCAGAAAAACGCTGCGCCCACCGGTAATAAGGTGGCCCAAGTAAATCCATTTGACCATGGCTCGAGGATAATCATGGCGCCGCAAAACCCAGCGAGCGTCGCAAGACCGCGTGCGATCCCCACTCGCTCTCGTAAAAACAGCCCAGAGCCTACCGTTGCGAATAGCGGTGAGGTCATTAATAGCGCAATCCCTTGCCAAATGGGCACTGGGTAGGCCAGCGCCCACAGCCATAGTTGAATGCCAATCACGGAGATAAACACCCGCAGACAATGCTGACCAAGATGCTGGGTTTTGAGTGCTTGACGGATCCCGAGTTGCTTCAACCAGGGGATCATCGCCACCAAGGCGATGGCGTATTGAATGAAGGCAACCGTGGTAGAGGGTAAGCCCATTTTAAAACTAACGTACTGAGACAGGCTGTTAACGAGGGCAAAACACAGGCCTGCGGTCAGCATCCAGGCTGCGCCTTGGAGTGGGTTATGAACTTGTTTCATCGCCGAGATAATCCGAAAAAAGACGCACGGATAGTAGCGTAAAACCGACCTCAGGGCGATCGGAAATCCCCCCGAGCGTCGGATTAATCAGACATGGCGCTTATAAGGTTGAATAGACTAAGGGAATGTCTGGATCAATGGCATCCAGTGTCGCCTGTGTATCGGCAAGGTGACTGACTGTACTCGTTGCCATTTCGGCCAGCGCAACAGAGCGAATGTCTGCCCAATGATAGCCCGCCATATTGACCGCAATTAATGCAACCTGAAGAGGCGGAAGACTTGGGTTAAAAGCTGCGTTCTCGGCATACATGCCAGAGAAAAATTCGCCATCATTGGTTTCAACCGCGGCCCCGCTATAGTTACCTGAGTAGGGCGCGTGACTGCGATTAGCGGCGTCAGCGGCGGCTTTTAGCAATGGAATATCGATATCATCCGTTGATAATTGATTGGACTCGTTGGTCAATAGGCGAGAGTCAATCCCCAAATCGGCAGGACCAAACGGCTCGGGTAGATAGGTGTGCAAATCTTTCGGATCGGATTGTGGCAGCTGGATGATCAAGGACTCAGCGCCATTGAGCTCATTCATGAACTGCCGACAGTGACCACATGGGCTGTAATTGATCGTAATATCGGTGAGGCGTTTTGCCCCTTTTGTCCAAGCATGGCTAATAGCACATTGCTCGGCATGCACTGTTTGCCCTAGCTGCACCCCGGTGAATTCTATGTTTGCGCCTAAATACAGGGTGCCACTTTGGTCACGGACAATTGCACCAACATTAAACTGAGAAATGGGAGTAACCGCATAGGCCGCCGCCAAAGGCAATAAAGCAAGACGCAGTGCGGCACCGTTAAGGCCACTGGCGGATTCCATTTGCGCCACCTGCTCTGGCGTAAAGGTAGCACCAAAGTTTGCGTCATTTATCCAATCAGAGACGACGTTTTGCAGGGCGTCGGGCAATTGTGTCAGTGCGTCAGTTAGTGCGGTTCGCATAGCATCTCTTCTTTATCGTTAACGGGAGGACAGTGTAGAGAATCCTTTTCAATAATTATATGAGCAATGTCACGCAAGTTTTGCAAGAGTGGATTTGTTGCTGAAAGTTAGAGTGACATCAATGTTTTTATGCCTCTTGATATGACCACCATGACGGCGTGCATAGGCAGACACGTCCATGAGCCGAAATACGGTTGATGCATTATGGCTGCCAATCGACATAGGGGCGATGTACCTTTCGGTACTCATGCATCAGATTCCCCTGTTCACGCAAGCGAGTAATCAGTCGTGTGAGATACGCATCGATTTCTCGGCCCGCTATGCCTTTAGGGATAAAAAAGACATCGTCAAAATCCGCAAAGTGCGCGCGTTTGATCATGGTTAAGCCTAGCTCTTTAAGTGCCAAGTCAGCTTCCTCTTGCGCCCAAACGAAACCATCAATTCTCCCCGCGGCCAAGCGCAACAAAGATTGTTTAATACTGTGTGAGCGTTGGACCTTAAAAGGCATATAGTAGGGAACGGCTTCAATGGTATAGCGCGAGGGACTCGCCCAGAGTTCTTTGACCGAGAGAGGGGCCGCTCTATTGGTGTAAAGGACATGAGTGACCTGGCCAAATGACACCTCGCTAAAGGCGAAAGGCAAGGTGGACACTTCCCGCGTCGGGCGCACGGCAGGTAAACCAAAGTCGGCTCGCCCTTGTACGACACTGTTTATCGCTCGATGAATAGGGAAAACCTCGATAAGAATCTTGGTGCTGGGGTCTTGCTTATCAAGGTAGCGGACGAAATCGACAAACGCGCCACTACCATCCAAATTGATCAAGCCAGGTAGTTCGCCAAGGTGTGCAACATAGGTTTTGTCAATAGTGGCTCGGGTAGGAGCGGCGAGATTGAGCAGCGTGATAAACAGTAAAAGTGGTAAATAGCAGCGTGGCATTATCTCTTTCTCGGATTTAAAAGGGCAAATGGGCACAGCGAAAACGACGACCCAACACGACACGCCCGTGGCGCACCACGGGCATCATACACGCTAAGCTTGAGTCAGTAATGCTGTCATGCCAATAATGACCGCAGCTGCTGTGACTAGGATCGTGAGTGGTTTAGCGATACTAAACGACGACTCTTCAATGGAAGTTGAGTGCGTTAAAGATGGTGGAGGTGTCTGTGATGAAGCGTTTGCTGCTCGTCCTGGACGCTTGGCGAGTGTTTGCTGCGGAAGCGACACACGAAAACCAAATTCACCGACGACCTCAAACGGTAGGCATTTTTTGCCGTTGCGGTAGGATTTGGCCATTAATGATGTCACCACACTTTGATGCTGGGCAAATGAGCTGTCGGGCAAGGCCACTTGTTTGAATAAGGTGCGGCTAGAGAGTACCTCTCCGGCATAGTAGCAAAGCATCTCGAGTAAACGAGACTCTTCGTAGGAGAGAACCGTCATCGTGTCATCGGCCCAATATAACGTACGGCTTTCTGGTTCGAAATCAACCTCGGGAAAGCGGTAACAGCGCGTATCTACTTTTGTTGTCATCATTGCCCACACTCCAAACAACATCCTTTTTAAAAGTGTGGACTCAAATCACAGAACTGCAACTGGTCAAGCTATCTTTTTTTTGGTAGGACAAAGTGGGCAGTGTGTCAATATTGCTAGCTAATAATTTAAAAAACATGACGTTAAAAACAAAAGGCGACCAAACCAGTCTACAACAGCAACCTGATAGATAGACTAAGGTCGGCGTGATGGTAGGTCGCCTTATTGACCGGTCGGTGTATTCGCGATGCGTCTTTAGCTACCGTGTCAGTGTTAGCCAACCAGTGATTCCACATAGTGGTAAATAGCTTTTAAAACGCGAACTTTATCCTCCTCAGCTTGGTGTTGTTCAGCGAGATGTTGCAGGTTATCCATATAAGCAGGAAGGTGTGTTTCAAAGTAATCACGTCGATGCATAAACCATTTTTTCTGCTCGGCTTCGGTGAGCGTCCACGGATAATTGCGCGCGCGATAACGGAATAACAGCGGCTTGATGCGCCAGTCATCTACGCTGAGATCCAGTGCGGCAAGATTCTCAGGATCGCGTGCACGGATGATATCCATCGCACTGCGGTCGCTTTTGGAGAAAAAGCCTGAATACAGGGCCGTATCCACGTCCTGATTGTTGAAAAGCTTTGCATCGGCAAATACAGCGACGAGCTTCTCGCGTAATTCTGGCGCGGCTTTCAATGCTTTTAGGTGGTGTAAGCAGGCTTCGCGATCCACACCGAGTCGGGCGGCATCCTCGGGTCGTAATGTTTTTGCGTCCGCGAGCACGGGGCATTTATTGATATGTACCAGTTTAAGAGGGGCGGGTAACTGCCCTTCCGTGAGGTCGTGGTGCGGGGTATACAGGCGCTCGCGTAACGAATCAGCGTCCAATTCAAACAAAGGGGCCGGGTCACGGGCTAGATCGACCGTAATCACGGCGTTAGGGTTATCAGGATGCCAAGCAACGGGCACAATCCAGCTGGTGTTGCCGCGCTCGGTGCCGAACATGCCAGAGACATGCACGAGAGGCGTCATATTCACCACATCAATCAGGTGCTTGATTTTGTTTTTATTCCGATGTTTTAACAAATAATCAAATAGCCGTGGCTGTGCTGCCTTGACCTTTTTCGCCAGCTCGATGGTCGCGTGCACATCCGCCATCGCATCGTGCGCGTTGCTATGCTCTATACCATTGGCAACAGAAAGGTTTTCTAATTTGAAACTGGGTTTACCGTTGTCATCATGGGGCCACTCAATACCATCCGGACGCAGTGCGTAGCAGGCGCGCATCACATCGAGCAAATCCCAGCGCGAATTACCGTTTTGCCAACTCCAGCCGTATGGGTCAAAAAAGTTGCGGTACAGCGTGTAGCGAGTCACTTCGTCATCGAAACGCACATTGTTGTATCCAACAATACAGGTATTGGGTTGCGAGAAGGCAGCATGGATCTGTGCGATGAACTCCGGTTCGGGTAAGCCTTTTTTCAGTGCCAGCTGCGGTGTGATCCCGGTGACCAAACAGGCTTCCGGTGCCGGTAAGTAGTCATTCGGCGGTTGGCAGTACAGGACTAAGGGTTCACCGATGACATTAAAATCACTGTCGGTACGAACGCCAGCAAATTGGCAAGGCCTGTCTTTACCTGGATGAGTGCCGAATGTTTCAAAGTCGTAGAAAAAAAAGCTTGGCTGGTCGGCGTCTGTCACAATCGAATCCAACTTGGTCAATAAGAAAGCAGGAGCAAAATCCTGCGATAAACCAGTATGGTAACACTGGCATCGCGTATCACCAATCCTGAGCTAACCGGTGCAATATTGAAGCGCTGATGCGGATAAAAACAGGCAATCAGCAGCGAAGATCGATAATGAAAGCCTGCACGCAGGCAGGCTATAGTGACAAGGCAGGTGGTAAGGTCGGTGAGTTTACGTCGTGCGAATACGCACGAGCATGCGTTTTCCGCTGCTAAGACGCTAAGCGTTTCAGTGTTTGCTTGGCCTCATCAATGGCTTGGCTTGCAGTGTCTTCGCCCATTGCCAGCCCTTCGGCGTAAACAAACTCGACGTCGGTGATCCCAATAAAGCCAAGTACGGTCTGCATGTAACCCGTGATATGGTCGGTCGTGCCTCCTTTGTGCATCCCACCGCGTGTGGTGACCACAATGGCACGCTTGCCTTTCAGTAGGCCCTCGGGACCGTTTTCAGTGTAACGGAAAGTCACCCCTGCACGGGCAACGAGATCAATCCAGGCCTTGAGTTGCACAGGGATAGTGAAGTTATACATAGGTGCCGCAATGACTAGCGTATCGCTTTGCTGAATTTCTTCGATCAACTGATCTGAAGCTTGCTGTACTTGCTGTTGCGCGTCAGTGAGCTCATCTGCACCGCGTAAGCCGCCGACATTGTCGCCATTGAGGACCGGCAAAGGGGTAGAAGCAAGATCGCGCTCAATCAGCGTGTCTGGGGACAGCTCATCCACCACACTGTTAATCACAGCATTTGAGCTTGAGTGGGGGCCAAGGATACTTGATTTCAATACCAGCGCTTTCATGCATCTCTCCTTAAAATTTGATTGGCTTATCGCACATGATGGTGTTTTGTTACGAGACTCAGTGTAGAGAATCCCAACGTTAAAACCAGCATAGAGATTCGTTAAACTTGTTCAAAAATTTTGTTGATGTCGCTAAGCCCTGTGCGGCCAGTTGCACTGAGTCGGTATGGGCGTATGCCGGCGACCGGCAGTCGTTCATAATGTAAAAATAATGTTATAATGCCCGTTGTATTGGTTAGGTATCCCAGACAAAGAACGGCAAAGCGCCAAGTCAAATCACAAGTCGGTCGCTTGTGGGACGCAACGGGGTTTGAGGAAATGCGCGTGAAAAATTTATTTATGTTAGACGTGGATGGCACGCTGGTCGACAGCTGCCAAATGGATCACGAGTGTTTTAGTGAAGCGGTTTATGACGTCACCGGTTTTACGGTGCCGGATGATTGGGGCGGCTATACCAATGTTACGGATGCGGGGATCATTGAAGAGCTGATTGATAGTCATGATCTTCAGCGTGAAAAGATCATGCTCTTTCGAGAAATCAAGCGCGTATTTACGCATAAACTGACCAACGCAATTGCTAACCACGGATTAAAGCCGTTGCCAGGCGCGGTAGCATTTATTGATGAGATGCGTCATATGCCGACCGTTGCCTTGGCGATAGCAACGGGAGGCTGGGAAGAAACCGCACGGATGAAACTCAAAGCCGCTGGCTTTAATGTTGAAGGCATTGTATTTTCGTCTTGCTCAGATGCGATGAGTCGCAGCGAAGTGATGGCATTGGCTGCGTTCCGTGCTAAACAAGATTACGGTGTCCATTTTGAGCGTCGAATCTATTTTGGTGATGGAGTGTGGGATAAACAAGCCACACAGTCGCTGAACTATGAGTTTGTCGCCGTCGGTGACAAAGTCGAGCACGATGTGAGGGTGAGTAATTTCGTCAACCCGCGCGCTATTTTGGGTAAACTGGGCATTGATGAAGCGCAGCGTCAATACGCCTAATCGTTTTATACGTAAACGCGAATAATGAGCAGAAAAGAAAAGCCGACGTTTTGACACGTCGGCTTTTTTATTCGGTGTTCAACGTCTTACCGAGTCGCTAATCACTTTCATTGTGCGTCAACAACGGCATTGGTTTCTTGGCTCGGTACATTGGTAGCGCTAGCCCGGCTGTCTAGTGCGGCAAAGTAGGCTTGAGTTTCCGCTATCACCACCTTGCGTAGCAGCAATAGGCCAATCAAGTTAGGAATAGCCATTAAGCCATTAACAATATCAGCCAGTATCCAAATGGTGTTTAATTGGATAAAGGCACCGGATGCAATTAAGCCGATAAAGAATAGCTTGTAGATATAAATCGCTTTTTTGCCGAACAGATAAGCCACGCAGCGTTCGCCATAATAGTGCCATCCTAAAATGGTGGTGAAGGCAAAAAACAATAGGCCAATGTTTACCAGCATCGGGCCAACAGGGCTTTCCATTCCCACGGCAAACGCATGTGAGGTCATGGCGGCGCCAGCAAGCTCGCCAGACCAAGATTGCGTAAGGATCAAGGTGAGTCCGGTCATGGTACAAATCACCAGCGTATCGATAAAGGTGCCGGTCATTGATACCAAGCCTTGCTCAACACAGGAGTCCGTTTTTGCTGCGGCCGCGGCAATAGGCGCACTCCCAAGGCCAGATTCGTTAGAGAATACCCCACGTGCAATACCCGATTGAATCGCAAGCATCATGCCGGCACCCGCAAAGCCTCCGGTTGCGGCCATGCCGTTGAAAGCAGATTCAAACACCAGGCTGACTGCTTGTGGTAATTGTGCGGCGTTTGCCACGAGTACCCATAAGCACGCGCTTACATAAAGCACTGCCATAACAGGCACAATCTTGGCGGCGACGGCGGAAATGGATTTGACGCCACCCAAGGTGACTGAGGCGACGAGCACGGTTAACAGGGCTGCGACAACGGCTGTTGGAATATTAAATAAGTGGGTCGCTGCGCTACTAATCGCGTTCACTTGTGGGAAGGTGCCAATGCCAAAGCATGCCACTCCCAGTCCAAATAAAGCAAAGAGCTTGGCGAGAATGGGTTTACCGGCACCTTTAGACAGGTACATCATTGGTCCACCAAGCATGTTGCCTTTGTGGTCAACTTCGCGGTATTTGACCGCCAGCAAGCATTCCGCGTACTTGGTCGCCATGCCCAAAAAGGCGGCGAGCCACATCCAAAACAGTGCCCCTGGGCCCCCAAGAGAAATAGCCGTGGCTACGCCGATGATGTTGCCAGTACCTATGGTCGCGGATAAGGCTGTACACAGCGCCGCAAACCCTGAAACATCCCCTTGGGTTTTGGCGTTCGACGGCTTAAAGATTTGTTTGAGCGCAAACGGTAGGCGACGGAGTTGGAGTAGCCCTAACCGTACTGTAAAAAAGAGCCCCGTACCGGTGAGTAGCAAAAGAAGCGGTGGACCCCATATCCAGTCGTCAATGGTGCCTAGAAGTGTTTGTATATCTGGTAGTTGCGAAAAAAATGGCATTAATTCCCCCTTTAAACATCAAAGGAGGAGATAGACCACACTAATATTAACAAAAGTGCTACATATTGGGGTGGGTATCTCCTCTGTCCTTTTGCCTGAGAGTTTCACTTGAGTACAAGCTTGCTCCTTCGGCGCCCGAACTAACGGGTCTCTCCAGAGTCTCCTCCAACAGCAGTCCATACAATTAAGTGCCTGAAAGATTTACTTCTTCGGCGGATGGCGTCGGCCACCTCTCTCCTGCTGTCTTCATCGGAACGTCGTCATGACGGAAAGTATGATAGATCACAGAAATATGAATGCAATGCAAAAAGGCGTGAACGATGGATAATTCTTTTTAAAAGGTGAAAAATACAAAAAATCAGAGCTTTTTTCTGCGACGAGTGCCGTCATGGCGAAGCCAGGGTGTGCAGTAAGGTGGCAAGCGTGGCACAAAGCGGCTCAATTTTTTTCCCGATTGGCCGATAAATTGGCTAATCTGGACAAGCGAGCAATAGGATAACGGGCAGTAGCATGACCACGTGGAACGAACTTTTAGGCGTGAATGCTGGCGAAAGCGCCGAGCAAATCAAACAGCGCTATAAGCGACTTTCTAGCCGCGTACATCCAGATAAAGGAGGCAGTACGGGGCTGATGCAATTGGTCAGTGAAGCCTATCAAGCCGTGAAGTCAGGAAAAGGTGAGGGGAGTGCGCTCGGTCAATCACTAGGCGACGCCAGCCAATCGGCATTGCGCAGCCAAGTTGCGCGACTGCAAAAAGAGCTTGCGGCGTTGCAGCAAGAAAATCGAGCCTTAAAATCTCGCCAGGCCAATACCCAGATCCCTGCCCACTTGACCGCAAAAATTGCCAAACTCGAATTTGATAACCGCCAATGGCGCGAGCAATACCAAAAACTCGAGCGACAGCATCAGTCTCTCGAGTCACAGCATCATGCGTTACAACGCGAGCATGACCACCGAAAAAAAGACCTTTCGCAGGTTAACCGTGAGCTGAAAGAAGCGTTGACGCGCGTCGAAAAACTAGAAACCGATTTGACCCGTAAAGCGACTCCGGTGACGCTTAAGCCAGCAAAACCCGGGCTATCATGGCGCTGGGTGTTGGCTTCGTGGATAATAGTTGTGGTACTTATGAGCCCATTAGGCCCGTGGCAGCAATGGCTTGAGCGTGTTTTGGGGCAGGAACAAAACCTAGCCGCGCAGCGAGTGCGTATTATTGCGCCCGAGCCTTCTGACTCAACGCCGACATCAGCACAAAACGCTACACAGCCTCCATCTGAGCCTGCACCTGTAATGCCTGCGGCTCCCATGATTCAACTGAGCCCGGATGCCAATCAATGGCACATCAATCAATACGCAGACACCGCGCAACCGTATTTGGCTTTACGGAGTGAGGAAGGGTCGTATGTGGTGGCTAATTGTATGGGCGAATTTTATGTCTATCTTAACCAAGGGTACCAGCCGCTGCGCGTGCCCCCCAATTTAGACTATGTGGCGCAGCGTCAGCATTTTCATGTATATGCTATCCCTTATGGACAAGGTGCGTCGGTGGATAGTTGGCAGTTGGCACGAAAAGTACAAATTTTCGATGATACCTTTGTCAGTGCCGATCTTGCGCCGACGTTAAGTGCGTTTGAGCAATCTTGCCGACAAGTGCCAGGTTTAGCTGCGGTAAATTTATAACCAGCACTTTATAAAGCGTATTTCGATTAACCAGGCGACTTCACGCCACCCAGCACCAAGTTGATAGTGAGGTGGTTGGTGCAAGTAAGGGAACGCGTCACAGTATCACTTTGGTTAACCGTGAAAGCGCGCCTGATTTCACACCATGTATTACACTGATCAATAAGTCATAAGCGTGATTTATGGGGACAGTGTCCATGCTCGACCAAGCAATGTTTGCACATCAGTTCGAACCTCCGCGCCAAGACAGTCTTAACGGTGTATTCCGACGGCACAAATTAGCGGTGTCTCACTCGGTATCCGTTGAAGACTGTGTTTCCGGTATCGGGATCCCGTCATGGTCAGAAGGACGCTCGGCCGCAAGCCAAGATGCAGCGGTGGTTAAAACCATGATGGCGCAGGGCGCCAGCCTGATAGGGCAGCTTCAAATAGATCCCTTGGGTTTCAGTATCACCGGTTTTAACCCTTTTTACGCGGAGCTCCGCAACCCGCATTTTAGGCAATACCGAGTAGGTGGGGCAAATGCAGGGATTGCGGTGGCGGTGGCTAAAAAGTTGGCAGATTTGGGAATAGGTAATGATGCGTTTGGTGGAGTTAGGGTGCCAGCGGCACATTGTGGATTGTTTGGGTATCGACCTACGCCGGGCCTGGTTGATACAAGCGGGCTTATCGCCATAGCGGAGACATTCGATAACGTTGGGGTGTGTAGTATGACACTTGGCCCGTTGAGTCAATTTCAAGAGCTGGTGGCAAAGCCCTCCACCGCAGTGACCAATATTCAAGGTGTGATCATCGCCGAAGCGGTGTTTGCTTTGTTTTACAGTGATGAGGCAATGGCGCAGGTCTATCAACATCTTGAGCGTTTAAGCTTACCGCAAGAGTCTACCCTAGCCATGAATAAGCTTGTGCTTTCGCGCTTAGAAAACGCACAAGTATCGATTGCAAGCCAAGAGTTTTTGCTAATGTACGGTGCATGGTTGAAACAAGCCAAGCTGGATTTGCCTACGTCGACGCAACAGTATTTAGATCGCTTACAAACTGTTGACTACAAAGCGCATTATCAGGCGAAGAAAACCCGCAAGCAGTTGAGAGATACCGTTTGTGCCATGTGGCCAAGCGATAAGGTGTTACTGATCCCATCCACTCCGGGCGCCATTTTACCTCGTGATGCGGATGCGTCAGACGGGGATACGTTTAACTTATCCCAGCGACGACTGATGGCGCTAGCGGATGTATGTGGCTTACCCCAGCTCACTATCCCGCTATTTGAGCATCAAAACACGCCTTACGGCGTGACATTACTGGCTCACCCTTACAAAGATAAGCTATTGATGGAAGTAGCACGCCGTTGGCTCGATTAATCATACGGATTGCACCTTTATCCACTCTGGCGTCAAGAATTTTCTATAAAAAACCGTTTTTTATATTTAAAG
>NZ_MUFC01000015.1 GCF_001995985.1 Salinivibrio sharmensis
GATGACAATCGTCACGCTTTTGTGTTTTTGCTTATAAAATTTAGAGTGACATAGATCGCTTTTTATTTTTTTAGAATAGTAAAATAAAAAACTGAAGTGATGAATCTCACACTATCAGCCTGGCCAATAATGATTCATCAAGTGATAAATATCACACTTGTATTTTTATTACGGATGAGTCGGATGCGTCGGGGACGGTACTCATAGAAAAGGCGCTAATTTCTTGAGCTTTTAAAAGTGGTTCCTAAGCCTTGCGCGACTTAGGAACTGAACTGTTTTAGCCCCGCTTGATCCCATGCCAATACACAGGCCAATGGTGCGGTTCACCGAGGTTATTAATTACTGCTGCAATGGTTACCAGTGCGACACTGCCTGCGAGTACTGGCGTAAATAAATAATCGATCCCTACCACCTGAGTCCCCGCTAGCATGATTACCAGTGGATTCGCTCCTGCTGGTGGATGGACGGCGCGACAGGCTTGCATCAACATAATTGCAAGGCCAACTGCTAGTGCGATCATCCAACTCTCACTTCCTACGCCATACAGCATCGCCAACCCCACACTGGCGGTCAGTAAGTGACCCACAATCACATTTCTCGGCTGCGCGAGTGGTGATTGAGGTGCTGCAAACAAAATCACACAGGTTGCGCCAAAGGGAGCCATCAGCCACGGCACGCCGGTGGTTTGATTCAGCACTGTTAAGGTGAGAATGCCAAAAAACCCACCCAGTAAGCCTTTTGTCAGTTGAATCCAAGTGGGTTTAGGCGGTAACGCACCGCCACCTTTTAATCGTTTCATGGTCGTTCCTTCAATGGTTGATTAAAGTGTACCGATCTGTACACGTTGTTTTAAAGAGTACAGATCGGTACACTTTATGGCAAGTCTTTTCTTGGAGAGCATGATGAGTAAGCGCGATCACATCTTGGCGGTGGCCGAGTCGTTATTTAATCAGTTTGGCTACACCGCAGTGGGTGTCGACAAAATCCGCGATGAAGCCGCGGTCTCGAAGACCTCGATGTATCGCCACTTTGGTGCTAAGTCGGCTTTGATTGAGGCGGTGCTTCAAGCGCGTCATGCAAGGTTCGAGCAAGGGCTACAGCAGGCTATTAATGCACATCAGGATAAAGAAGCCCAATTGACGGCACTCCTCGATTGGCATCTGGCGTGGTTTAAACAAGACGACTTCAAAGGCTGTATGTTCATGCACGCGATTGGAGAATTTAAGAGCAGTACAGACAGCCAAATTACAGAGATTGCCAAAGCGCATAAGCGCAAAATTCGCAATATGATTGAAGGTATCGTCGAGTCTGAGGATGTTGACATCGTGATGACGCTATTAGAAGGGCTGATCGTTCGCGCCGAATTTGGTGAGATACCCAGTCGTGCGTCATGTCTTGCGATAGTAAAGCATATCTCGAGTGCATAGCCATCGATATATAGTGACAGTGTCACTTGCTGTACATGGACGATGCTTCTTCTGTCTTCTAATCTCTAAGAGTGCAAAGACAATCTGAGGTAGCACTGTGACGAGATGGTGGATATTAATGCTTTGCTGGTTGCCGTTGAGTGCACTGGCAAACACACTCACTGTTGCATATCGCGATCATACGGGTGCAATGTCATCCGCGACCAAAGCGATCGTCGAGCGGGTTTTTGACTCGATGGACCCACAAATCGAACTCGCTTGGATAGAAATGCCGTTAGCGCGGGCTGAGAACGCACTTGCTAAAGGGATCATTGATATTGATTTTGGGCGCACGCGGTTGGTCTATCAGGACACGCCTCAGGCGCTTTATCCTCGTGAATCACTGTTTTCCGTCGATTATCATCTGTTCGGGCATACATATGTTGGTAATCCTCAAGACTATCAACGTGTAGTGGGGGTGATTGGTGACCAAGTAGCACAAATGATTGCGGATAAGTACCAGTGGGAAGTTGTCGATGCGAGGAGTGAACGCGCAGCGTTGAATATGGTCAATAGCAATCGGGTACAAGCCATGGTGGCTTATGTGGGCGTGGCAAGCATTATTGAAAAAGAGCAACTAGCTAATGTGCGCATGGGGGATAACCCTATCGAGTCCATCCCCATCTATTTGGCGATTCATCAGCGGCATCAGGCACTTCTTGGACGATTGGACGCCAGCATAGGTAAAATGAAAAAGAGCGGTGAAATGGCTGCTTTACTCGAGAAACATGGCGCCACTCATTGAGACGCGTTTTCTATCCGCAGTTTTTGCTCGCGCACTTTACGTCGCAATAGTTCTGTATAAATCGGTTGTCCGCCCAGCAACTGTGCGACCAAGGTGGCACCGAGGGTGGTGATGATTAACGGTAAAATCAGATAGTAGTTATTGGTCATTTCTATCACCAATAAAATCCCGGTAATCGGCGCGCGTACCGTGGCCGCAAATAAGGCACCCATGCCGGCAATGGCAAACATCCCCGGCTCTATGCCCATTTCGGGGTACATATTGGCAACCACCAACCCATAAACAGTGCCTAACAAGGTGCCTAGCGCCAGCATAGGCGCAAAGATGCCGCCAGGCGCACCAGAGCTAAAGCAAATCACCGTCAGTAATGTGCGCGCCATAAAGATAAACAGCAGGGCACTGATTGAGTAATTGAGGGTGACGAAGTCCGGCACCAAGTTAATGCCACCGTGGGTCAGCTCAGGGGCGTAGACAAGTAGCAGACCAAAAAAGCCGCCTAACGTGGCACCCACAAGCCAAATCCGTGTTTGGCTTTTTTGATAAAAGCGCTGGAAAAAATCCTGAAAGCGAATAATCAAAAAGTTGAACAGCACGCCAAACACGCCGAAGCAACAACCGAGGGCGAGAAAGAACCAAAGCGAGATCAATGGCGGCGTTTCATATTGCGGCAGCACAATCACTGCGTTTTGGCCATTGATATAGCGAAAAACAATGTCCGCGACAATCGCGGCGATAATCACCGCTTTAATTGAAATCAGGGTATAGCGAAATTGCGGTCGCATTTCCTCAACCACAAACATGATCGCGGCCAGCGGCGCGTTAAAAGCGGCCGCCAGCCCGGCTGCGGCACCAGAGGCGAGCAGTGTTTGATTGCTGTTTCTGTCTTTGATGCGGCAGGTGTCGGTGACCATTCGGCCAATATTGGCACCAATTTGCACGCTTGGACCTTCGCGGCCGAGAATCATCCCCGAGCCTAACGCACCTAAGCCGCCAAAAAATTTCACTGGGATAACCCGCCACCACCGTGTGGGGCGAATGCCTTCCATCGCGCCTTCAACTTCTGGGATCCCAGAACCTGCCGCTTCAGGGGCAAAACGATGAACAAGCCAATAGCCGACCAAGGCGAGTCCTGCGCTAATGAGAAACGCGAGTACGCCTAGTGGGAGCATCGAGCTGATATTGCTGTCTAGCCAGTCGGTTCTGGATTGAGACAGTGAATGGATGGCGAGTTCGAAAAGGGTGACTACCACGCCGCCTAAAAAGCCAATGACTACCGCGAGTAAAAGGATAGAAACGGGCGTTTTATCGCGAGACCATAATTTATCAAAGAAAACACTAGATTTGTAAAAAATGGCTCTCTTCTTGCCTGTTTTACTTACAATTTTCATCTGTGTGAACGCAAAGTGTGAAAAGAAAAGTGACGATGTACGGTGGCACGACTTCCTACGCCAACATCGTGCTGGGAACGTCCTGTTCCCTGAGAGAACGCATTTATACTACGCCAATTAACGCAACATGCAAGCGCTTGACCGATGCCTCATTGTCTAGTGATAAAGACAAAATCCGCGGGAGTAAGCGATACATTAACGAGACAGCCGTAAGCGAACATTTTTATACGTTTAACCGGTGTGCACCGTATTAACAGTCAGCGTATCAGCTTTGTCAGCGCCAATAATTGATTTGAATTAGATCACAGTTTGTTGCAGTGAAAATGTCCGCAGACGCTACATCAGATTGGTAACCGTGATGCGGCCATGCCAAAGCAGCAAAGGCATGGCCATCGTCATTAGGTAAGCGGAGCGTCATTAACCATTAAGGGCGGCTAGGTTATCGCCGATATCGATTAAGCGATCCAAAATACGCTCGCCATCGACGCCAATGCCGTTGTGCTCGTACTCGTTGGTCATCCACGCTTGGCTGTTAGCAATCTTCGCCAAGGTTTGGCGGGAATAATCGAACTCGACAAACATATCGTCCACATAGGTGGCACAGGCGAGCGGCACCGTGTTGTGCTTGAGTACCTCGAGATCATAAAGCGCTGGCCAATCGGTTTTTTCCGCCAGTAGCATGGCGGCGTCTTTGAGTGGTTTGAGCGTGGCGAGTTGGTCAAACATCCACGGATAGACCATTTCTCCGGTAAATCGAAACGGCTGATCGGGCTGATAGTGGAACTGCGGGAACTGATCGCGTACCCGATGGGCTGACCACTGCGAGGCCTGCTGCTGGCAGTAAATCGATTCATGCAAAATAGCGTAAAACGGGTTGGTTAAATACCCTTGCTCTGCCTGCATCGCATCAAGGAATGGATAACTGAGCACACGCTCGCCATTCACCTCAATAAACGCACGTTCCAGCAAATAATAAAGCGGCAGCCCAGCATGGCCGCGGCCAAGGTTCAGGCCAATGGTTTGGAACTGCTCCACCGTAAACGGCTGACCGTTTGGCAGCGTCACCGCGTTGTTTTGCAAATACAGGGCAATCTCGTGACAGCGGGCTTGTGCGTCCGGGAATTGGGCGAAAAACTGCTGGTTTTTATCTTCCACGCGCTGATAGGTTTTTTGATACACCGCATCGGCATGTCCCTCAATCGGTGGAATGCCACCGGTGACAAACGCGCGCGATAGCGATTGCGGGAACAACGACAAATAGGTAAGGGCACAAAACCCACCAAAGCTTTGCCCGAGGATCGCCCATTGCTTGATGCCTAACGCCTCACGTAAGCACTCGGCGTCTTTCACGATGCTATCGGCACGAAAATGGCTCAGATAGTCAGCTTGCTCCGCAGGCGTGAGATGGGCAAGCGTTTGGTGATTCACCGGCGAGCTTAAGCCCGTGCCGCGTTGATCGAGCAGCAATACACGGTAATCGTCTAGTGCCCGTTTTAACCAACCGCTCGCCCCATTAGGGCGAGGTGACTCCATGCCAGGACCACCTTGGAAATACACCAGCCAAGGTAAGTCTTGTTCATTTTTACGCGTATCCACCACTTCGCGGGCGAAAATCGAGATTGAGGGGCTGTCAGCGTCACTATGGTCCAGCGGTACATCAACATGATGGCTGCGATAACGGAGGTGGCGATCCCACAGGTCTTGCATGGTAATTCCTTTACAAACAGAAAGATGACGGACGCTAGATTACCAGAGATGGCGGGGAGCAGCGAGCACGTTTCCCTCAGCCAGCCTGTCACTTTTTTGTGATGCACATCACCTTTCTATTTACTTAGCCTGCTAACTATTTTATAGTGTCTACCTGGCATTACTTAGCCTGCTAAGTATTTTCACGATGGAAGGAAGACACGATGACATCGCCCAATCCCGAACACATGTCTATTGCTGAGCACTTAGGACGCACGGCGCGATTATGGCGCCGTGTGGCGAATTCAGAGCTTGAACCTTTGGGGCTGAGCTATCCGCGCTGGAGTGCGCTTTGGATGTTGTGCCGGCTGGGGGATGGCATCAGCCAAAGTGAATTGGCACTGGCGTTGGAAATTGAACTGGGCTCGTTAATGCGCACCTTGAAGCATTTGGAAGCGCAAGGGCTGATCACACGGCGCTGCTCGCCCGAGGATAAGCGCACCCGTACCGTGCATGTCACCGACAGTGGCAGTGAGCTCATGTCTCGCATCGAAGCGCGAGTGTTGCGGGTGCGCAAGCATTTGCTCTCGGGTATCGCACCTGAAGATTTTGACGCCCTTGAGCGGGTGTTGGTCACTATTAATCAAAATGCGATGGACTATACCGCTACCACCGCAGACGACCACGGCACTGAACAATAAGTAATAGAGGTAAGAAGTACGAATGACACCGGATGAAAAATTTGCGCGTTGGGTAAAAGTCGCCGCCCTCAGTTTTGTGTTGATCTTTGGCTACTTTTTGGCGGCCGATAACCTGATGCCACTAACGCCTCACGCCATGGTGACACGCACCGTGACCAAAGTCGCACCACAGGTGAGCGGGCCGGTTAGTGCCTTGGCAGTAGAAAACAACCAGCGTGTTCAAAAAGGCGATGTCCTATTTGAAATTGAACGTGCGCCTTATCGCATTGCGGTCGACCAAGCCAAACTCGCTCTGGCTCAGGCGAGACAAACGAACGCCCAGTTGGATGCCTCACTGATGGCCGCGCGGCAAGATGTCTCAGCATTGGCGTCGGTCTTGGCGCAAAAAGCGCGTGAAGCAAAACGCTTAAAAGCCTTGTTTGCCAAAAATGGTGTCTCCCAGCAGCAGCGTGATGATGCAATCAGCGCCGCTAATACCGCTCGGGCCAAATGGGAAGCGGCGAAAGCGCGTGTTAGTGCGCTTCAAATTCAACGGGGTGGTGACGGTGCCAGCAATATCGCTGAACAAGTGGCGCTGAGCAAATTAAAAAGCGCCCAGCTTAACCAATCCTATACCACTGTTAGAGCCAGCCATGATGGGGTGGTGACTAATTTGCAGCTGGATGTGGGGGCTTATGCCAGTGCGGGTAAACCGCTGATGGCCTTGGTGTCTGAGCGCGCCGATGTGATTGCCGATTTTCGTGAAAAAAGTGTGCGCGATGTACAGACGGGCACCGCAGTGAATGTCACATTTGATAGCGAGCCGGGCAAACTATACGCGGGACACGTGAGCAGTGTTGATGCCGGAGTCAGTGCCGGACAAATCGACGCCAATGGTCAACTGGCGTCGCCTTCAAACTCCAACCGCTGGGTGCGTGATGCACAGCGAATGCGTTTACACATTCAACTCGACGAATGGCCTGATCACGCCTTGCCAACAGGCGCACGCGCCACGGTTCAGATAATGCCTGAAAGCGCGGTGACGCAGTGGCTAGCCCGTGCGCAAGTCGGCTTTTTGAGTATGCTGCACTACATCTACTAAGGGGAGCTGACGATGAGGTTATGGCATCACCCCTTAAGCGATAACGATGTGCGCCAGTGCGCGCGCATTGCCACAGGTGCGACGCTCGGTTTTGCGGTGTGTAAGTTTTTCGGTTTTAGCTTCGGGGTGTTTTTTACTGTCACGCCGATGTTGTTGCTTGGCCTTGTCCCAGTGATTAACGGTCGCGCGGCACGGCAATTGCTCGCCTCGGCGGTGATCAGTGGGATAGAGGTCGGGCTGCTAGGGGGATTGTTTGGTGCACACCCTGGGCTAATGACACCGCTGGTGTTTTTGCTTTTCACCTATAAGTTCGCCTGTATGTCCAAAGGGCGCTTTTTTCTCTTTGGCGCCAACAGCGTGTTAAGCCTCAGCATTATGCTGCACTTTGCCAGCTATCCCGATTTACCGATTAATACCTTAATTTTCGGTAACCTGGGCGCCAATGTGTTATCGGTCGCGGTGGCGTATCTAGTGACTTGGTTAATTCCCGATGTGACGCCGCGTCAGCCGCCTGCTGCACCGGCAGGGGGGAAACAATCACACCGGATGCGCCACGAAGCGCTGATGGGCGCGACCTTGGCGACGGTCTCGTTTTTCATCTTCCAGATATTTGACTTGCGCGATTCGATTTCAGCACAAGCCACCACTGTGTTGCTACTGTTTCCGATGCACTGGAATGGCTCGCTCAGCTATGCCCGAAAACGGGCGATAGGCACAGTGCTCGGCGTCGCCTACGGCATTGGCTGCCAAGTCATATTATATGATTGGTTTAACGTGCTGATTTTAGTGATCCCGCTGCTATGGATAGGCACCATGCTGTTTGCCAAGGCCCACTTAAAAGAGGCCGGTGGCTCAGGTGTGGGGTTTGGTGCCATGGCTACGCTTGGGATCTTATTCGGGCAATACTTAAGCCCCAACCAAGACTTCATGTATGATGCCTTATACAGAGTGAGTAGCAACTTGGTGGCGATTGTGCTCACCTTGATGTTGTGTTTTATGGTGCACAAGCTGCTTAATTGCTTTTCCGCGACCCGGTTTGGTGCCGCGTAAGCGTTTGAACTACTGAATATCTTCCTCGCTTTAGTCAATTGATAATGATTATTTTTGCGGTAAATATCCCATCCTAATTTGACTTTTGCGAGGTATCGCTTGTTTCTCCTCCGACCTGTCGCTATGCTCCTTGGCAGTTATGATGCACAGATAGGAAGTCAGCGAAGTGAAAAAACTCATCCTGATCGTGGTATGCGCCATGTTTGCCGTTGCGGCAATTGCCAGTATCACCGCAACCACCTTTATCTCGCATGACGAGATTGACAACATTATTCTCAAGCGCTCGAAAGCACAGGCTGAGCTCCTGGCCGATCGTGCTGAATACATTCTAGAAAACTCTTCCACCCCCACCGCCGATTTACAAGACATGGTGTCGGATCTTAAAGGTCGCGACGACATCAGCTATGCGGTGATGATTGATAAGAACATTAAAGCCATTGCCCACAGCGACACCCAAAAGCTTGGCAAGGTGTATAGCGATAACTATACCGTCGCGGGTGCTGGCCAAGGCCAACCGCAGCATTCGCGCTGGTATGCCGATGTGCAAGAGGTGTGGGTATACGACATCATGATGCCGGTTTATGTTGATGGCCGCCTGTGGGGCGCGTTTGATGTTGGCATCCCGATTACGGAGGTCGATGCCGCTGCTAACGGTATCGCCATTGCCCAGCTCACCGCAATTGGCTTGATTTTTATTGGCTGTACCCTGGTGTTAGTGTGGCTGTTGGGCCGTTTATTCGCGCCACTCAAAGGCCTCGAGCATGCGCTGACCGATATCTCCAAAGGCGACGGTGATTTAACGGTGCGCCTGCCGGTCAATGGTAACAACGAAATTACCCGGATTTCGGTGGCGTTTAATACCTTTGTGGAAAAAATCGACCAAATCATTGCCAATGTGGTGGAAACCGGCGAAGAGCTGGGGCGCTCGGCCGAATCGCTGCGTGATAAAGCGGCGCACTCGCTGAAACGTGGCGAGTCGCAAAGCGAACAAGCCTTGCTGGTGGTCACCTCAATGAACGAAATGATTGCTACCATTAATGAGATCTCACAAAGCGCCTCGAATGCGGCAGATTCAGCTTCGTCGGCCAACAGTGAAACCGAAGCCGGTAAGCAAACCTTGAGCGAAGCAACCGCGACGATTAACCAGCTCGACACTGAGATGGACAATATGTCGACGGTGATCACCTCGCTGGCTGAACGCACCCAATCGATTGTGTCGATTCTGGATGTGATCCGGGGGATTTCTGAGCAAACGAACTTGCTTGCCCTAAACGCAGCCATTGAGGCAGCGCGCGCGGGCGAAGCGGGACGTGGCTTTGCGGTGGTGGCTGACGAAGTGCGCAGCCTGGCGACCAAAACCTCGCAATCGACCGAAGAGATTCAATCGACCATCGATCAGCTTCAGCAAGAAGCGAAAAATGCGGTTGATGCCATGGATACCAGCAAAGCGCTGACTACCGAGGGCAACCGTGCTACTGAGCAAGCACTGACCGCACTGGAAAGCATTGCCACGCAAGTCAGCACCATCTTGGATATGAACACCCATGTGGCGACAGCGACCGAAGAACAATCGAGCGTGGCCAATGAAATCAACGTTAACATGGATACGGTTAATCAAGCGGCGCAAGCAGGGCTGGATGATAGCCACAGCCTTGAGGCGAGCAGCCAAGACTTGGCCGGTTTGGCGCGCACCTTGGACCACCATGTCGGGGCATTTAAAATCTCGGCAATTAAACCCACTGGGAACACATTGCGGGCAGCGCGCGACTAATTCAGCGTGTACCCCAGTAACCTTGATCGCCAGCCCTGTGCTGGCGATTTTTTGCGTAATCATTAAAAAAGTAGAGGTTACTAAACACCTGTCCGTAGCTGCTGGGCGGGTAAGTGCTCGGCAAGATATGCCAGCCAGGCGGCTATTTTGGGTTGCAATTGACGCCCACTTGGATACAGCGCCCAAATGCCCTCATCGTCTACCCGATAATCGGTTAATACTTCTTCTAACTCGCCGCTTGCCAACGCGGATTGCACGTAATAATGCGGCAGTTGCGCCAATCCTAAACCGTGCTTGGCGGCATTGAGCAAGGCGACGCCTGAATTGCAGCGCAACCGGCCTGATACGGTTAACGTGCGCATCTTGCCGCCGCTTTGGTAGTGCCAATGCTCGTTGGATCCCACTAAGCAGCTGTGATGACTGAGCGCACTGGGCGAGTCGGGGCGGCCATTTAAAGCCAAATAGCCTGGGCTGGCGCAGATGGTTAATTGCCGTGAGCCCAATCGCTTGGCTTTAAGGCTTGAGTCGGGCAAGTGGCCAATACGGATCGCGACATCGGTGCCGGTATCGGTCATATCCACTCGCCGATTCGTCAGATGTAAATCCACCGCCACTTGTGGATACGCCACCATAAATGGCGCGAGTAGTGGGGCGATATATTGCTCACCAAAGTTTACCGGTGCGGTGACACGAATTTGCCCCGCGGGTAAAGATTGAGCCTGGGTAATGGTTTGTTCGGCATCCACCAACGCCGCGATCAGCGGACGGCAACGCTGATAATAAAGTTCCCCCTCGTCGGTAAGTGACACTTTGCGGGTGGTTCGATGAAACAGCTTCACCCCCAAATACGCCTCGAGCGCAGCCACCCGGCGACTGACTGACACCACCGTGGTATCGAGTTTATTGGCCGCTTGGGTAAAGCTGCCATGCTCGGCGACGGATAAAAATTCGTTAAGTCCTTCCCAATGGGGCGCCATTGCTGTCTATCCTGTCATTATTCACCCATATACATTATTACGTGAGTGAAATAATAATTTTCAATTTTGCTGGATTATAACGAAAAGCAACTTAGCTAGTATAGCGTGACACGAATTACTCCCTTGAACTCAAAAGGATTCTGCAATGGCACTAACCATCAAGCCGGGACAAACCCACATTAAATCCAAAGCCGCCGTCGCATGGGGGCCAGGCCAACCACTGAAAATGGAAGAGGTTGACGTTGAACTGCCCAAGCCGGGCGAGGTGTTGGTCAGAATCGTCGCTACCGGTGTGTGCCATACCGATGCGTTCACCTTATCGGGCGACGACCCAGAAGGGGTATTTCCTTCCATTCTCGGCCATGAAGGCGGCGGGATCGTCGAAATGGTCGGCGAAGGCGTGACCAGTGTAGAAGTGGGCGACCATGTGATCCCGCTTTACACCGCCGAATGTGGCGAGTGTAAATTCTGCCGCTCGGGTAAAACCAACCTATGCGGTGCGGTGCGTGAAACCCAAGGCAAAGGCTTGATGCCAGACGGTACCTCACGCTTTTCGATTAACGGCGAGACCATTTTCCACTACATGGGCTGCTCGACCTTCTCCGAATACACGGTACTGCCCGAGATCTCTTTGGCGAAAGTGAGCAAAGCCGCACCGCTCGAAGAAGTCTGCCTGCTTGGCTGTGGCGTGACCACTGGCATGGGCGCGGTAATGAATACCGCCAAAGTAGAAAAAGGCGACACGGTGGCGATTTTCGGTTTAGGCGGTATTGGCCTATCCGCGGTGATTGGCGCGCGCATGGCCGGCGCGAGTCGCATCATCGGCATTGATATTAATGAGAGCAAATTCACCCTTGCCAAGCAATTGGGTGCCACTGATGTGATTAACCCGCAAGATTACGATCAGCCAATCCAACAAGTGATTGTGGAGATGACCGACGGCGGCGTTGATTATTCGTTCGAATGTATTGGCAATGTCGATGTGATGCGTCAAGCACTGGAATGCTGCCATAAAGGCTGGGGCGAGTCAGTGATCATTGGGGTTGCCGGTGCAGGCCAAGAGATTTCAACCCGTCCGTTCCAGTTGGTGACAGGGCGCGTTTGGAAAGGCTCGGCGTTTGGTGGCGTTAAAGGCCGCTCGGAGCTGCCCGGTATTGTCGAGCGCTACCTCGATGGTGAATTTGGCCTACAAGAATTTATTAGCTACACCATGGGCCTTGATGAAGTGAACCGTGCCTTTGACCTGATGCACGAGGGCAAAAGCATTCGCAGCGTGATCCACATGGATAAATAACAGGACGGCCGCCGTGGCAACGCGGCGGTAAAATAACCATGCAACTAGAAAAAATAAGCGAAAACAAAGTCGCAGGCGGTTGGCACCAACGTTGGCAACATGACTCTAGCGCCATCAACGGCAAAATGACGTTTGCGATCTTTCTGCCTGAGAAAGCGAAAAAACAACCCGTGCCGGTGCTTTATTGGCTCTCGGGCCTAACCTGCACCGACGAAAACTTTATGCAAAAGGCCGGCGCCTTTAAACAAGCTGCCACCTTGGGCATGGCGATTGTGGCACCGGACACCAGCCCGCGCGGCGATGACGTGGCGGATGCCAATCAATACGATCTCGGCCAAGGGGCGGGGTTTTATGTTAATGCCACCCAAGCGCCGTGGCAGTCGCACTACCAGATGTACGACTACGTTGCTTACGAACTGCCGGAGCTGATTGAATCGCACTTTGCGGTCAACAACCAGCGCGCGATTGCCGGACACAGCATGGGCGGCCACGGCGCGTTAGTGATTGGTTTGCGTAACCCATCACGCTACAGCAGCATTTCCGCGTTCAGCCCCATTTGTCATCCCACTGAGTGCCCGTGGGGCAAACAGGCCTTTAGCGCCTATTTAGGCGAAGACGAACAAACATGGCAGGCTTATGATGCCACCGTGTTGCTCGCCCAAGGCCCCACCGCCATGCCGATGCTGGTGGACCAAGGCGACAAAGACGGCTTTTTAGCCGAGCAGCTTAACCCGCAAGCCCTAAAGCAAGCGGCAGAGAAACACAACTCCCCGCTCACCTTGCGCATGCAACCCGGCTACGACCACAGCTACTTTTTCATCAGTACTTTTATTGATGAACACCTCGCTTTCCACGCCACCCGCTTTGCGCGGTAAGGCACAAACCACGTCGAGACCCCAAGCGGCCACCCAGGCCGCTTTTTTTTGCACCTATTTCACAAAACAAGGCTTGGCTAACACTTTGGACAATAGCGCACGAAAAGCAAAACAGCGCTTGATACACTAACCCGCAAAGTAGCCAATAAATGGCGTGTTAGGTGCCGACAACTGATCGGCGGTAGCGTGTGGCTAAACACTGGATGCTTAACCAGCTTATCGGCTAGATACAGGCAAAAGCGTGCACGTTTATCCGTGACAGATTCACACTATCCCAGAATGGATGATTACAAGAGTCTATAAGTCATGAAGTTACAGCTTGATACTTGGGGATAGTGTGAATGCCTGAGTTGAGATAGGCGGCATGCACACTTTCGCGGAAAAGAGATATACATGATATGCAATAAATTCTCTTTATAACAGTTATTTAGTAAGTTAAGAGTGCGTATAACGATTTTGGGTAACTGAGCACGCGCACTAATACAATGTTAAAACTCACTAGCAAGGACATAGCGTTGGAAGTATTCAAAAAAATTCTATTCTTCGATGTATTCCCCTTCTTATGTAGGCTGATTGCCGCTGCGCTAATTCTGTTGGCTTTCTACGCAATAGGGTTTCCACCGGAAAAAGAGTTAAATCCATCGGCAATTACCTTGCTTGTGTTTTCAGCATTCTTTTTCCTTTTGCCAATCGCCAAGAAGATGAGTATTGGGAAGCTTCTAACTTACGAAAAGGAAGTTGAAAAAGTAAAAACTGAAGTTAGTGAGTTCAAGGCAGAGACAAGAGAGTTTCTTGGCGTTTACAGTAATATGATCACCGCCATTTCAAATACAGTTAATCAAACCGTCAATGTCCACCTACCAGGTAAAGAGCAGGTTCGAGAGGCCAAGGAAGAACTTGATTCAACTCTAAAAGACAAAGAGTCTCAAGAAACTATGGAAGATGAGCTTGAGGCCTATCTCAATCAATCTGGGAATGATGTAAATTTTGCACTAGCCAGACTTCGTATGGAGTTAGAGAGGTCTCTCAGAGAGATTCTTGGCCGACGAACTCAAACTGCTAATCCTCTAGCTATGAAGTCAAAATATCTATCAGCAAGACAGCTATTTCGTGAGCTGGTATCACAGTATCCAGATTACAAAGGGTTACATAGCTCCTTTGATTACATTCTTAAAGTTTGTAATGCAGCAATTCATGGGCAGAAAATATCAGAAGGTCATGCACATGAAGCAATATACATGGGTCTAAAAATGCTTAAAGAGTTTGAGAATGTGGGGAATTAGTTTTAACAAGCGGCTGCTAGGGACTGCATTACGCTGCGCTCCATACAGCCCCAGAACCGAGCGTTATGCGTTTTATCAAAAATGGAGAATTTATGAGTCATTATTGGGTTGTTGGTGCATCTTGGGGCGGAACTGAGCATCAAGATACTAAGTTCCTTGAACAGGGCATATGGATGCTTGGTTGGGATGAAGAGTCTCAACCTGCGCAGTATAAAAATGCGTCACAAATCCAATCAGGTGATCGTATAGCGATCAAAAGAATGAAAGGTCGAGGTCAAACCGGCATCAAAATACTTCACCTTGGTATTGTAAAAGGGGTCATTCTTGATACTGACCGCGTTATATGCACTGTCGATTGGGTTGCGACAAACTTGGATCGTAATATTGAAGAAAGCCGAGGGTGCTTTAAATCAATTCACGGTCCGTTCGAAAAAGATGACTGGGTAGAAAAAGTCTTTTGCCTGTAATACCACACGCATAACAAACGCTTTAACCAAGGGATACAAAATAGTAGGCTTGCGCTCCTTCGTCACTAATTTTAGCCTGCTATTTTGCGCCGGTTAAGAGAGGCGTTATATTTCAAGGAGGTTCCGTGAGTGTTCCAAAGGATATTGCTAGGCAATATGACCGTTTTCACAAAGTCTCTCCGGATGAACTTGAAGATATCAATGGATTTGCTGAGTGGCTTGACGCTCTGTTACACGGTCCATGTTATGTCGAAGAATACGACGGCGAGCTGTGCTTAATAGAAACAAAGCAGCTCGTTGCAAAGATAAAGTCGTTAAAAATAGAAGTTTACTCTAATGAGCACCCACCTCCTCATTTCCATGTAAAGTCGCCAAATATTGACGCAAGTTTTGACATTGAAAACTGTGAAAAGCTAGAGGGTGAAATTAGTGGAAAAGATTATAAGGTAATTAAGTTTTGGCATTCAGAAGCCAAAGAGTTGTTAATCAAATCGTGGAGTGATACACGCCCTACAAATTGTATTGTTGGTGAGTATGTTGGCACATAACAAGCACCTAAACTCCGACAATGAAAAGTTGTCATGGTTTTGACAAACAACGTAAAAAGCCATGCCAACACATTGCGTGTTAGGCGGGCGTTAAGTTTTTTACAAAGGTGATTAATTGAAACACGGAATACTCTATCAGAAAAACGAAATTCCATCGTTTAAGTGTCCTTCTTGCAATGAAGGTGATATGCAGCCAGAGGGTGAGGCAAATTGTCGTGAAATGTCAGAATATAGTACAGGAGGAGATACGAGAGTACTGCTTAGTACAGATCTAATCTGTAATAATCATATCTGTGCTGAAGTGGGCTCTCTTGTTATGCAAGGAGAGTTTTATTGGGATCCCGAGGGTGGCAATGAGATGTTGTTTACTCCTATCTATGCCTATCCAGCTCCTAACATTTTTCCATTAAGTGAAAAGTACCCATACAAAATTAGACAGTTATTGGTACATGCTTTTACGTTGTTTTGGGTAGATTCTGATTCATGCGGAAATAAAGTTCGTGCTGCGTTAGAAGAACTATTAACTCAGTTAGGTATCGAGCAATATCAAGCTAAAAAAGGAGTGCCCATTTTAAGTGATAAAGGACATCCCAAACCAATTTCACTGCAAAGTCGCTTGAGAGAATATAGTAAGAAAGGAAAAATAGCGTGCAAATGTGCAAGTGCGTTAGAGGCTATAAAATGGTTAGGTAATGAGGCTAGTCACAGCAGTGGTGGTGTTTTCCAAAATACAGTTTATCAATCATTAATGGTTTTTGGAGCTGTTCTTGAGCAGATTTATTTGTGTAACCCCTTACCTGCCGACTTAGATTATTCAGTTGATAATCTTAACTTCTTCTACAGCCCACATATACAAGACGTACGCCCAAAGAAAGAAACTTAACACATATGAGCCCTTCTCTGGTCAGTAGGCAATAGCATTTTTTTGGCTGCGCTAGCAGCCAATGCTCTCGAACAACAAAGTCGTCTACTTAGTTCTGTCATTTCCGCCATTAAGTCATTACTTACGGCAAACACATATAGAAGGTCTCTTACTGCGGTCTCACCGCCGCCTGCCAATCATGTGACATATAGCTCGAAAGTGCATAGGTAGGCGCTGAGTCTGACACTTTTCTCGTTCCCACGCAGTAGCGAGGGAAAGGAAAAAACGCTATGTGAAACAAACCGTCAACTATGACCTAGTACAGGGAATTCGCTTTATGGACAAATTTAGGGCTCTTCAACAGCTTGGTGCAGGAGACTTTCGACATCTCAATGGGTCATTGGAATCGCATTTAAAAGGAACGGCGAGCCTTTTAGCCCGTTGGGGGAGCGCCGAGCTACTTCAAACAGCAGGCCTTTTTCATGCAGCGTATGGTACGGCGGGTTTCGATGAGAAAATGGTTTCACTGCAACAGCGTCAAGAAATCGCACAGGTGATTGGTCGGGAAGAAGAGGCATTAGTTTATTTATATTGTTCATGTGACCGAGACTATGTTTTTCCTCAGTTTGGTCAAAGGGCTGAGATAGAGTTTAAAGACAGGTTTAGTGGTTCATGTTTCAAACTTGAAGATAAAATCGCGAGGCTGTTTTGTGAGTTAACTGTCGCTAACGAACTAGAGCTAGTATATAGCAGCAACGACTTTAAACTTCAGCACGGCGCTGAGCTTTGGACGTTGTTTCAGAGCATGGACAGCTTTTTAAGCGATGAGGCTAGAAAGGCCTATAAGTCAGCTTTATCGGGTTTTGCATAATAACTCTTCGATACTAACATCAGCACACCACCCCCAACCACTGAACCAAACCGAACCACGTTCGTAATGGAGATCGTTGTTTTTAACCGACGCAGTATCTAACGGGGTGAGCGTGAATCAAATCAATCCAGCTAAGTTACGAAATAGCAAGTGGACGGCGGTTAAACCCATTAATCGTGAGAAGCACTTTTTGGTCTCCGACGTTGAGTATGATGAAGACGGAGTGGTGGTGTTATGCGTGCTTGAGTCGGTGCTGTCGAAAAAAGAATATCCTATTGACTGGCGTGAGCTCAAAAGTGACGAGAAGTGGCGTCAAGGGTGGAAGTGATACTAAAGGGAGGAGGCTATCCTCCCTTTTTTGATCTGTTCTGAACGTCACGCGTGGCGCGTGTTATTTCAAATGGAAGATTTGCTCTGTTTCTAGCGATGTCATCGCGCGTATCTGGCGCCAAATGTAGTAAAAGATGCCAAACATCATCAACATGCTAGGGATAGCAATCATTGGGTAGCTGTACAGCGTCATCTTGCCTAGCTCCTCGTTAAACGCGGGCGTGCCGGCAGGGCTGGTGACAATCCACGTGGCAAGGAAGTAGTTCATCGCCGATGAGAACACAAAGGTGCTGGCGAACAGATAGTTTGACCACATCAAACAGCGCTCAAAGGCAGCGGATTGCCCGCTCTCTTTTAACCGCTGATTGATCAACGAGAGATTGAGCACGGTGTCATTCAGAATTAACTTCTGCATCAGTGGGTAGCGGGTAAAGGTTGACCCTAACACCGCCAAGCCAATAATGCCGGGGATCAGCGCTTCTTTTAGGGCTAACCAACGGGTATCGAGCTCGAGTAGACCAATCCCACCTGTTAGTAATACGCTGATAAAACCCAGTGCTGCGATAAAATTGAATTTTTGGTTACGGACCAGATCCATCCCGCCGTAAGCGAGAGGGAAGGCCAAAGCGACGACCAGTGCCATGGCTGTACCTAGGTATTCATCGCCGCTCAACTTCATCAGGATGATCGAGGGGATGAAAACGTTGAACAGGATCTCAAACAAGGGACTCGGCTTTTTCGCGGTGGTATTGCTCATAATGTGTGACTAACTCTAGGTGATATCGGTGTCATTATACTCTGCCAAGCAGTGTTCATCGACCCGCAATCGATGTAAAGCACAAACGCGCATCGTTGTGTAACTATGTGTGAAACCCAAAGAAGCAATGCCAGTGAGTGGTTAGAGGTAACCCCCTCTTCAGGACCACTGGGCAATGCTTCTTTGCGAGAGCCCTGCCTTTATTCTCACATCCCCATCTACTCACCTAACACTGGCGCTTTTCAACGCATACCAATCCATCTGTTTTGGCAAAGGCGTGTCGTGGTGACCGCGTGTCAGTGCTAAAAAGGTTGCATCCACGGCGCTAAAGTAACGGCTGGTCATCGTCCACTGGCCGCCGGCGATAAAGAACTCCAATGAGCTGGTATCGGCGAGAACTTGTAGCGGTAACTCCTCCAACTGCTCAGGCAAGTGAATACAGCGGCGGGTATCGCCTTCTGTGGCGAGGCTTGCGCTTCTATCCAGTGTTAGGGTGCGGCTGTCACCGTTAATGGTGAGGGCACAACCGGATGAGGCTGGCGTCATCATGCCGCTGCGGCTGTGAAAATATAACGTGTATTGGCCGCTGGCTGGAATGGGCAGTGTGGTGTTGAGCTCAAACTGCTTGGTGCCTAAATCCACCGTGGTTGAGTGGCATTCGGTGTTAATCAGCAAAAGTTGCTGAGGGCCTCGTAAGCTTTGTAGCGCGGTAGCAGGGCGCTGATAAAGTTGCCCATTTTCCCAATGTAACTCGCGAGGACACGTCAACTGATGAAGCCAGTCGGCGGCGAGGCTAGGTTGGTTTGTTTCGTCTGGCAGGCCCATCCAAGCAATGAGCATGCGTTTATTGTCCGGGGTCTGCGCCGTCTGCGGGGCGTAAAAATCAAACCCATGATCCAGCACTTGCCAGTTATCAAGCGTGATGTCGTCCGCTTCTAGCGTGGCTTTGGCGTAACCATTGTGATGAGGAACATGATGATCGGGCGTTGGTGAAGGGCTGCCTTGTGGGCAGAGAATACAAACCCATTGCTCGTTTAATTGGAACAGATCCGGGCACTCCCACATATAACCATGCTCGCCCAAGCTATCACCGCTTAGTCCGTCATAGTGCCACGTAAGGCCATCGGTAGAGGAGTAGTGCGCCAGGCGACCTATTTTATCTTCACGTTGCGCACCCAGTAGCATCCGATATTTTTTGCCGTCGTGAATGACTTTGGGATCGCGAATATGCTCGGTCACGCCAGACGGTGGGGCATCAATCACTGGGCCGAGTTTTTCAAAGTGAATACCGTCGGTTGAGCGTGCCACACACTGGGTGGTTTGGCGCAAACGCTCGGGGCCAATGCGGGTGTTGCCAGTATAATAAAGCCAGAGGGCGTCATCCATCACCATGGCGTGGCCTGAAAATACCCCATGGCTGTCATACCAATCACTGGGAGTGAGGCAGAGCGGTGCGGTGTGCCATTGCACCCCATCAGGGCTGATGAGATGTACCCAGAATTTATCTTTGTGCTCACAGGCAAACGGGTACCACTGATAAAAAAGATGATAGTGGCCTTGAAAGTAAATAAATCCATTGGGGTCATTGAGCAGTCCTTGAGGGGGACTGATGTGCCAAGCAGGACGATGGAAATCAATGCTTTTAGTTGGTGAATAGCGAGGCGCGGCTTGTTCACGCAGGTTTTGGTCGATAAGGCGTCCCAGTGCAGCTAGCACCCCTTCATCGATTGGCTGATCAAGCGTGATTTGGCGCAGCGACACGTCAATCGCATGGATGGGTAAGGCGTCTTGATTGACACGCTCAAGCGCGCTGAGCTCAATGATCACCTTGTTTTGATGACGCAATACGCGACGTACATTGTCGGCGCCACCACATGCGTCAACCAGGCCTGTTGGGGTTATTTCCATCTATCCGTACCAATTTTATTTTCGGGAACGTTCCAAAAATAGCGAATAAGACGGCGGTGGCGCAAGTAAAATTTCTCTGTATTGGGTTAACGATCGCTGTGTTAAGGGCAGGTAGCGCGGCTAATGTAGTTAAAGCCCATCACCAATTTGGACACATGGCTTTGCCCGGTTTCCAGTAATTCGAGCAACATTTTGGCGCCACTTTCTCCTGCAGCATCAAAGGCATAGTTAAACGTGGATAAGCTTGGCGACACCACTTGGGCAAGCTCATCATCGCCCACGCCAATCAATTTCACGGTGCGTCCAGGGGTGATCCCTTGTGCTTGCAAGGCTTGGATAGCGCCAATGGCGATGCGGTCGGTGGCACAAAATACGCCATCAAGATCAGGGTATTGCGCTAACATGGCGGTCATGGCGACATGGCCTGATTGAATCGAGAACTGGCCTTGGTAATGGAACAAGGGAGCCGTTTGGCTAAGTGTGGTCAAGGCACTCTCAAGGCCTTGATAACGCTGCTGATCAACCGCAATGTCTTCCGCTTGCACCCCCAGAAAACCCACCTGTCGGCAACCCGCGTTAATAAGCTGCTCGCCGGCACAAAAGCCCACCCGGAAATCATCATGGATCACGCTGGGAATATTATAGGGGGAGCCGTCTTGGCCAATCACCACCACCGGTGCACTCGAGCGTTTGATTGCCTGTACCACGGTAGGGTTGAGCGTAGAGGCAAACAGCAAAATCCCCTCGACCCGTTTTTGATTGAACAAATCAAGGTAATGACAAATACGGGCGTCATCTTGCCGAGTATTGGCCAGAAGCACTTGTTTCCCTTTTTGATCAAACACATGGCTAAGACCATCGACACTGGCTGACATCGCATGTGAGGAAACACGCGGCACAATCACGCCAATGAGATTGGTTTTACTGGATTTTAAATCCTTAGCGATTTGGTTGACCACATAGCCGCATTGCTCAATGGCGCGATTCACCTTCTCAATCGTCGCGGGTTTTACGCCATATTCCTGGTTAATTACACGCGACACAGTGGATTTGGAAACACCCGCTAAACGGGCGACATCATTCAAGCTAGCCATGGGTTCTCCTTTGCTGGAAGCGCTATGATCGTTCCATTTACGGAACCTTTGCAAACATAGCGCCCTGAAAGCCCCTTATTTAGTGACATTTATCACGTTTAAAGTGAGGGTTAGGTTCTGGTTTACTGATCGATCTCACAGCTATTAGCCCTCATACTTGATGCTTGACAGGATTCAGCACATCATTTTCGGGATCGTTCCCGAAAATGTGGAGCGTGTGACGCCACACGAAAATAAAAGTGACGGTGGCAAAGACGGTGAGAGCGTGCAGGGGAAGTAGCCATGAACTACCAAAAAATAGCACAACAACTACTCGATAAACTGGGTGGAAAAGAAAACATCGCGGCGGCGGCACACTGTGCCACGCGGCTAAGACTCGCACTCCATGATGATAACTTGGCGGATTTAAGCGCGATTGAATCGATTGAGGGGGTGAAAGGCCAATTTCAGGTCAGCGGTCAGTTACAGATCATTTTTGGCTCGGGCATTGTGAATAGTGTTTATGCTGAGTTCAGCAAACTGACCGGCCAATCCGATATGTCGTCGAAAGACGTGGCGGCGGCTGGAGCGGAAAAGCAAAATTGGCTACAACGCGCGGTGAAAGGGCTATCAGATATTTTTGTTCCCATTATTCCAGCCATTGTCGCCGGCGGTCTGCTGATGGGGATTTTCAATATCCTCACTGCACCAGGCTTGATTGTTGATGGCAAGTCCTTGATTGAGGCCTACCCACAAATGGGCGACTTGGCCAATATGATCAATACCTTCGCCAATGCGCCATTTGTGTTCTTGCCGGTACTGCTAGCATTTTCTGCCAGTAAAAAGTTTGGCGCTAATCCCTTTTTGGGCGCGGCACTCGGGATGTTAATGGTCCACCCTGACCTGCTCAATGGCTGGGGCTTTGGCGGTGCGGCAGTGTCCGGCGATATTCCGGTGTGGGAAATCTTTGGTTTTGAGATTGAAAAAGTCGGTTACCAAGGCTCGGTGCTGCCTGTGCTGGTCGCCACCTATATTTTGGCGCAAGTCGAGCAAGGGCTACGTCGTATTATTCCCTCGGTGCTGGATAACTTGCTGACCCCGTTGCTGGCCATTTTTATCACCGGCCTGATCACCTTTACTTTGGTGGGTCCATTTACCCGTGATCTCGGCTTTTTGCTCGGCGATGGTCTTAACTGGGTGTATGAATCGGCTGGGATGATTGGCGGTGCGTTGTTCGGGTTTGTGTATGCGCCGTTTGTGATCACCGGGATGCACCACAGTTTTATCGCGATTGAAACCCAACTGTTGGCAGACATTGCGGTCACTGGCGGCACCTTTATCTTCCCAATTGCCGCGATGTCGAATGTGGCACAGGGCGCTGCTTGTTTGGCGTTTGGGCTGAAAACCGCGGATGTGAAAGCGAAAGGGATTGCGATGCCGGCGGGGGTCACGGCTCTGCTTGGGATCACTGAACCGGCAATGTTTGGTATTAACCTAAAATATCGTTATCCATTTATCGGGGCGCTGGTAGGGGCAACCTGCGCGGGCGCGTTTGTCACCTTCTTTAAAGTGAAAGCGCAAGCATTGGGTGCCGCGGGGCTGCCAGGGATCATTTCGATTCGCCCTGACGGTGTGGTGCCTTATATCATTGGTATGGCGATTGCCTTTGTTGTGGCGTTTTCCGTGACCTATGTGTTGGGTGCGCGTAAAAAATACGCACAAGCTGCAGCGGCATAATTGAGCGTGAAACGAGGAGCAAGTGTGATGAGTAAGGTATGGGTCACCGGTGATGCGGTGGTGGATTTGATCCCAGAGGGTGAACACCACTACCTAAAATGTCCGGGTGGTGCACCCGCCAATGTCGCGGTGGCGATTGCTCGGCTGGGTGGCGAAACCGGCTTTATTGGTCGAGTGGGCGGCGACCCGCTGGGGCGCTTTATGCAAAATACCTTGGCGGGTGAAAGCGTGGATACGCGATTTATGCATCGCGATGAAACGCAACGTACCTCAACGGTATTGGTGGATCTTGATGAGCATGGCGAGCGCAGCTTTACCTTTATGGTCAAACCTAGTGCCGATCAGTTTGTGCAGCCTTACGACTTCCCACTGTTCGAAAAAGGGCAGTGGTTGCATGCTTGCTCCATCGCGTTAGCTAACGAACCCTCGCGATCGGCCACGCTCGGTGCCATGCATGCGTGTCGGGATAATGGTGGCTTTGTCAGTTTTGATCCCAATTTGCGTGAGGATCTGTGGCAAAGCGAGGCGCAAATGCTAGAAACCGTGTGGCAAGCCTTGCCGCTGGCGGATGTGGTTAAAGTGTCTGACGAGGAACTTGCCTTACTGACTAAGCCCTTCATTACCGACCCGCACTCAGTGAAAGCAAGGTTAGCAGCGTTAGCCGAGCACGCACCCAATGTGTCGTTATGGGTGGTGACACAAGGCAGTGAAGGTGCACAAGTTGCGTTCAACCGAGCGCTTTGGCAGGTGGCGACAACACCCGCCAAGGTCGTGGATACCACTGGCGCTGGTGATGCGTTTATGGGTGGCTTATTGGCAGCCCTTGCCAAGTTGCCCGACTGGCAGTCGCCCGAGGCGGTAACGGAAGCTGTGCGTCAAGGCAACCGCTGTGGCGCACTGGCCACCACAGCAAAAGGCGCAATGACCGCCTTGCCCACGGCGTTGCAGTTGGCTGGACAATGATATGTTCATTTACCAGCCATCGTCATAAAGACGACGAAGCACGTTCGGGGGCGGTCAGTGGAATCGTCACAATGAAGCGACTGCCCTGTTGCGGTTTGCTGTTTACCTGAATACGGCCACCGAGCACACTCGTAATGAGGTTGAAGGTAATATGTAAGCCAAGGCCAGATCCGCCCTGACCGAGGTGGGTGGTATAAAAGGGATCAAAAATGTGTTTTTGCACGTCTGGCGTCATGCCCACGCCGTTATCTTGGACGGTAATATGTACCTGATCGTGTGAATCTTGAGTCGCATGGATTTGAATATGACCTTGATCTTGCGTGGTAAATGCATGCACTAACGCATTATTAATTAAGTTGATCAGGGTTTGGGTGAGGGCGCCTGGATAGCTGTTGAGCAGAATGCCCTCTGGAATACCGACCTCGAGCTGGTGCGGTGAGTGCTGAAGTGTCGGACGCAAAGACAGAAGCACTTCGTTGATAAGATGGAGGAGGTCAAACTCGCGCTGGTGGTCGTTGGTTTGATCCATGGCCAGTTGTTTAAATGCCCGGATTAATTCGGAGGCACGTGACATGTTACGTTCAACAATCCGTGTCCCATCTTCAACATGGGTGAGAAATTGGTCTAAATCGTCTCGTGTGATCGGCTTTTCGAGTTGTTGAACAAAGTCTTGTTTCCTCGACAAGATGGAGGTTGAAGACATCAGTGCGTTGCCGATGGGGGTATTAAGCTCGTGTGCGATGCCCGCGACCAGGGAGCCGAGCGAGGACAGTTTTTCATTCTGAACCAATTCATCCTGGAGTGTTTCTAACTGCAGCAGCAGTGCCTTTAGTTTATCACCATAATCGTTGACGGCATGGCGTAATTCCCCGACTTCATTCAGGGTCCCCACCTCGAGTGCTTGGGTGGTTTCGCCATCGATCAGCTCTCGGATCTGATGGGTGGTTTGTCGAATTTTATCCAGTAAATTGCGGGCCGTGATCGTCGCGATGACACCGACAATCAGCAGTAAGCCGCCAATCGCTATCATTAAAAACAACCCCATGTTGTCAGCAGCGGCGGTCATTTTGCTTTTAGGAACGGCGAGGCCAATCACCCAATCGGCTTCAGGGTAGCGAATCAAATGGACATACGCGGCTTCGTTGAATATGCCGTCATTTTCTACCGTGATTAGCTGGCTGGTGTTGAGTGTTTGGGTTGCCTTTAACGCCGATTGCAGCCAAGGTAATTGCACTTGCAGTTCGTCTCGCGTCCATAGCGTGCTCCTGTAGGGTTGAAAGGTGACGGCTGATTGGGGAAAACTGATCGCTTTGTTGTCTCCGTCGAGGGCAAACACATAGCCGCCGTTTTCTTTGCCATATTGAGACAAAATATCTGAGATGCCGGCAAGCCTCATATCGACGGTGGCGACACCCACAAAGCGCGTATCATCTTTCATCGGTACGGTGCAGGTGATCATCGGCTCTTTGGTAAAAGGGTCAATATAGGCGTTGGACCAACTGCAATGATCGGCAGGGGCCGTTTGTCCCGCTATGTACCAACTTTCATTGTGATACCCCTTCCCGTCTGGATGATTGTAATCGTCGTAGTACTCCATGGTCGCGCCTGCTCGGCCCCAGAAAAAACTGCGCCGCTCCACCCCTTGTGTAAATGTGCCGGGCTCGGGCCAGACACCCCCGCCGGCAATTGCCGGATCGCCATGATTATTGAGTATCTCAGGAAAGGTGGCGCGGAACAGGGCTTCATCTTTGGGGAGACTAGTGCCCGCTAACGCCATGGTGCTGGTTAACAGTTCAATTTGGCCGAGTTTGGCGTCGAGTAAATCGAGCAGGGCGTGTTGGTTGATGCTGATCCGCTCTTGTCGCTGCTCAATAAGCTCGGGTTTTACTTTCCATTCCACCACCGCAAAAATCGTCAGTAATGCCATAATCAGAACAAACGCAAATCCAAGGTTGATCTGATGGCGGATCATGAGAGCGGGTTTGGCCATTGTCGATACTTCCTCTCTTCTCAGCCGACGCAAGTGCCAATACAAGCATCTGTAGCCAGTCCTACCAAATCATTTGGAGGGCGGTCGAATCGTCCCTTCTAGTGTAGTTGGCGACTTAGACTTTGTAATGATGGCGTTGTGATGGCAAACACACTGAGCGAGATCTGTACTTTTATCAACGTATAAAAACCCCCTTAGCGATCCATCGCTAAGGGGGAGGCAGGGTTTTCGGGATTGCGAAATAAAGCAGGCTTTATTTAATATTGACCACCATCTTGCCGAAGTTGCGGCCTTCAAGTACATCAATCAGTGCTTGAGGCGCTTGCTCAAAGCCATCTACCGCGTGTTCACGGTAATGGATTTGGCCTTCGCCGACCCATTTGGCCATGTCGTGAGCGAACTCAGGATAACGGTGCGCGTAGTCGTCAAAGATAATGAAACCTTTTACGGTGAGGCGCTTGACCAAGATGGTGCCCATCAGTTGCGAAAGGCGATCTGGGCCCTCTGGCAGGGCGGTGTTGTTGTACTGTGACACCAAGCCACACACGGGAATACGTGCCCCTGTATTAAGTAGTGGCATCACCGCATCAAATACCTTGCCGCCGACGTTTTCAAAGTAGACATCAATGCCTTGCGGACAGGCGTCGGCAAGTTGCTCGGCAAAGTTATCGGCTTTGTGATCATTACACGCATCAACACTGAGATGTTCACGAGCGTATTGGCACTTGTTTTCGCCACCGGCAATCGCCACCACGCGGCAGCCTTTCAGCTTACCGATTTGTGCCACAGTCGCACCAACGGGGCCGGTTGCGGCGGCGACGACAAGGGTATCGCCTTCTTGGGGTTGGCCGATATCTAATAAGCCCATGTAGGCGGTGAAGCCGGGCATCCCCAAGATCCCAAGCGCGTATGAAACCGGCGCGAGATCAGGTTTAAGTTTAAGCAGGGTATCGCCGTCGACCACGGAATGGGTTTCCCAACCTTTGTAAGCGAGCACCCAATCGCCGGCTTGGTAATCGGCGTGGTTAGATTCCAGCACTTTACCCACGGTGGCGCCGACCATCAGGCCATCAATGGCTACGGGTTCAGCGTATGATTTGGCATCACTCATTCGGCCGCGCATGTAAGGGTCAATCGATAGGTGATGATTTTCAATCAGTACATCTTGGTTGCTCAGAGCGGGAATGGCGGCTTCTTCTAAGCGAAAGTTCTCGGTAGTGGGCGCGCCAACCGGGCGCGATGCGAGAACAAAACGTTGATTGGTTAATGCTGACATTAGTTCCTCCCTTGATGTTGGGAAAAGAGGCGGCTGATTCAGCGCGCCTCAAAATAGCAATGAAATAAACCGGCGATTACAGCGCGGCTTGAAGCACGCGACGGCAAACGTCCGGGGTAACATCGCCATGTTCACCGAGTTGGGTCATGCCGTGTTGAGTCAGGCTTTCGATCAAGGGCTCAATCGCGGTTGCATCCAGATCGTAATCGCTCATGCGCGTTTTCACGTTCATGCGCTCGAAAAAGTCGCGCGTTTTCTCAATCGCTTGCTGTGCTTTTTCGGCGTCGCTGCCTTGGTCAATATGCCAAACACGTTCAGCAAATTGTGCGAGCTTGGCCTGTTTTTGCTCAAACTTCTCATTAAGCATTGCAGGCAGTACCACGGCAAGGGTTTGTGCGTGGTCTAAGCCATGTTGAGCTGTAAGCTCGTGACCCAGCATATGGGTTGACCAATCTTGTGGGACACCCACGCCAATTAAGCCGTTAAGCGCCAAGGTGGCTGTCCACATCAGGCTGGCACGCACGTTGTAATCTTCTGGTGTTTCCAGCGCTTGTGGACCAAGCTCGACGAGGGTTTGTAGCAGGCCTTCGGCGAATCGGTCTTGTACCGGCGCATTGGCTGGATAGGTCAGGTATTGCTCAACCACGTGAACAAACGCATCGACCGCACCGTTCCCCACTTGGCGGATCGGTAGGGTGTAGGTTTTCACCGGATCCAACACTGAGAACTGGGGGAAGACCAGCTCGCTCATAAACGGCAGTTTCGCTTGCATCGACTCACGGGTAACCACCGAGCCTTTGTTCATCTCAGAGCCGGTTGCAGGTAGGGTGAGCACGGTACCAAATGGCAGTGTCGCGTCTACTTTGCCGCCCATGCTGGTGAGAATGTCCCATGCGTCGCCATCATATTTGGCGGCCGCGGCTACGAATTTGGTGCCATCGATCACTGAGCCGCCGCCCACGGCGAGGAGGTAGTCATAGCCTTCGGCGCTGACTTTCTCGACGGCTTTCATCAAGGTTTCATAGCGCGGGTTGGGTTCAATGCCACCAAACAGGCCAAATTGACGTTGCCCCAGCGCTTGCTCTACTTCATCCAAGGTGCCGTTTTTGCGAGCACTTTGGCCGCCGAAAAGAATCAATACTTTTGAATCGGCTGGGATGAGCCGATCCAGCTCGGCAATCTTACCTTCGCCAAAAACGATACGTGTGGGATTGTAGAACTCAAAGTTGTTCATTGCTCATCCTTCCTTTTATTGTGCTTGATGGTATCAAGCGTTTATTTAAATTAGACCGGTCGTCTAGTTAATGCCGGTTAAAAACCCGCCTTAGCGGGTTTTGAGTAGATGGTGGCTGTGCGCTAACAACTAGTGCCGTCGTGAGTGCCACGCATCGGAGATTAATTTGTTGTTTAAGCGATGCTTGGTACAGCAAAGCGTCGTTAATCGATCAGCCCGAGCTTTTCTTCGGTGATGGTCATCGCTTGCGTGAGATGACTGTCGTTACGATGCAGTTTGGTCAGTAGGCTTGCGCCTAGCCATAACTGATACAAGGTCGTGGCAGTGGTCAGTGCGGTTTTATCGTCAAAGACATCACCCGCTTGTGCAAGGGTATCAGCTAGGCTGCCAATTAATTGGTCGGTGCCATCGCGCAGCGCTAATCGCATTGGTTCGGATAAATCCGCCACCTCTGCACTCAGCTTGACGACCAAACAAGTTTGCACCGGATCCAAACTACAATATTGTGCTTGCCAGCGACTGAAGTAGCTGTGTACACGTGCAATGGGAGAGAGCGTGCTATCTGACAGTAAGCGGTTTACATCGGCAATGTAGCAAGCAAAATAGTGGTCTAACACCGCTTGGCCGAATTGTTCTTTCGACGCAAAGTAGTGGTAAAAAGACCCCTTGGGCACGCCAGCTTGTTTTAGTATCGCGCTAAGGCCGACGCCGCTAAAGCCAAATTGCGCCATGACGCTCACGCCCGTTTCCAACAAATGTTGGTGGGTCGCGTTGTGAGTGCTGGTTTCTTGTGTGCTGCTCGATTTCATGTGGGGTAGCATAATCAAAATTAGACCGGTCGTCTAGTGATGCGAGAATTTTTTATCTTGGCGTGGCTTGGTCGCATAAATCAGGCCGGTATGCTGTGCGAAATCGCAGTTTGTGTCAGATTTATTACGTTGTTCACAATTTAAACGGCACGCCGTGGCACAGTGGCAAAAGTGTGCTTTACTGAAATTGTCAGCCGAGCTGACACACAATTTGGTAGATGATTAGCGCGCAGTGACGCGCCACATAATGCGTTAAGTCCCCGTTAATGTCAGGCGCCCATGACGACACCTTGTTAGCCGCCAGCCAGGCAATTAACACAAGACCATGCGGTAAGGACGCTCAACGTAGTGAGCACACGGGGCAATGTAAAAATAGGTTCATTGACCAACAACCAACAAGGAATGCATCTTGAAGCCGCTCAGCAGAGCGGCTTTCTCTTTTGTGGACTTGTCGCCTAACACATGGGATGCGTATTTAGCGCCCTGATCCGTCTGTTTTCTCTCCTTATCGCTGCCTGACAGTGATCGAATTTGCTTTCCGGAACGAAATAATATAAGACTATGGATTGGCGTCGTATTCGGCGTTAGGCATTAATATCGTTCATTAATCTGATAGAGAGGTGTTCGATGAACAACAAAAGCAGACGTTTGTGGTATTACTACAAAACGAAGTCCAATAAGACCCGCCAAGTTAAAGCAGCTGGGTCGGTGTGATCAAGCGTGAGTAAGGCAACCGATGGGTTGCCTTTTGTCGTTATAAGCGATTGGAAAAATCACTAAGCTATTGTGCATTGTCGAATTTTTCATCTAATCTTAACAGTAATGCTTGAACAAGCGCAGTCACCCAGGAGAGGGCGCGGGAGGGACGATGAATGTACTATCTTTCCAGCATGTCAATGAATTGATTGATGAAACAATCACGCTCATTGATGGAACGGATACGGAATATACAATGACGTTGGCGCGTGTCGACACCCATCCTGGCCACGGTGATGAGGTAGGCGGACACACGGTCGAAAACTTCAGCTTGGTATTGAAAGGGCCGGACGATACCCGCTTTCCGCAAGGCAATTACCTGCTTACCCATCCAGCGCTTGGAGAGCAGATCCTACATATGCTCCCCGTCGGGGACGCCACCTACACCATCAACATTAATACCCAAGCCTAACCGTCCTTTATCATTAGCCGCTACCCGTTAAGTGTGTTCGCGGGTAGCGTTCAGTGCTGATTAAATAACCGCCAGTCAATGAGTTACTTTCGCCTTTTCATAGATTAGTCACGGAAATTGAGTAGAATAAGACCGCTAAGCTAGCAGTAGGGAGGGTTTATGTTTGCCTGGCTGAGTGGCTTATTTGATAAAGAACAGCTGCAATCGTCTGTCTGGGTGAGAGATATCATGGCGAGTAACCCCAAAGGGAGTTACGCCAAGTACAAGAAGTATTACGATCGCCACGTTGATCGTATTCTAAAGGGTTATCACAAAGACTTTCTTCGGTTCGAAAAATTTGCCGTGCGCAATTATAAGCACAGCGACCAATCGATTTTTATGGCGATAAAGGTTGCTAACTATGCCTATCAGCTTGGACAGCTGAAAGTGGCCGCTTGCATAACGGCGGCAGTGATTTCGGCATGTAATCGTGCAAAAAAAGGCGAGTCTCAGGTCCACCCTAAACTGTATCGCGCTACCGTGGTGTTGCATAAAAAAGTGCTCGAAACGGGTAAGACGAGTAAGACAGAGAAATCGAAAGCGCCAGCGTGACAAAACAGTGTTGGGTAAGTTTTGTCCATTTAACAAAAATGTCATATTCCTATTCAGCCCCCGCCACGGCTGAATAGGTGATGCTTGTCACGTTTTTTCCTTCTTTGACTGTAACAATTTGTTCTGGTCATTCATTCGCCACACTGATAGAGTCCCGTCCCTCACACACCTTGTGAGCGAACTAATGCTTAAATCTACACAAAATAATGACCGTCTCGTTGCCGTATTTACCATCGGCTTTGTTGCTGTCTTCCTTGCCTTTGCCCTGTTTGACCTGAAACACTTCTCATCTGTTATCCAGTCTCTGTTTGCTGAGTCTGCCAATCTTTTTGGTTACTGGTGGCAGTGGTTAATGGTGATCAATTTCGTACTGGCGCTTGCTATTGGCGGCAGTAAATTTGGTAAATTGAAACTCGGTGCCACGGATACCGTCTCAATGAGTCGTTTCCGTTGGGTTGCGATGATCATGTGTACCCTGCTTGCCGGCGGTGGTGTGTTCTGGTCAGCGGCTGAACCTATTTATCACTTCATGACGCCACCCCCGGCGCTAGGTGAGATGGAAGCGGGCGTGATGGAAACCGTCGCCCCTGCTTTAAGCCAAAGCTTTTTCCACTGGGGCTTTTTAGCCTGGGCGGTGTTAGGTACCTTGGCAACCATCGTACTTATGTATGCCCATCACCAAGCGGGTGTGCGCCTGCGTCCTCGTGCGCTTTTGTATCCGCTACTCGGTGACAAGCTAGAAAACCACTGGTTAGGCTCTGTGATTGATGCCTGCTCTATCATTGCTGTGGCTGCCGGTACCATCGGTCCGATTGGCTTTTTGGCCACTCAGCTTGGTTACAGCCTAGAAAGCTTTGTCGGTATCGAGAACACCATGCCAATGCAGATGCTGATTTTGGCCGCCGTTGTCGCGATTTATTCTATCTCCGCGTTTACCGGGATGGATAAAGGCTTGCAATGGTTAAGCCGGATGAACGTAATCGGTGCAGCGGTATTGTTAGGCGTAGTGATCCTACTTGGCCCAACAGGCTTTATCTTTGAGCAGTTTGGCTCAGGCTTTAGCTATTACCTCAACAATATGCACACGCTAGCACTGAATACCGATAACGGTAGCTGGAACGCATGGTGGACATGGTTCTTCTGGGGTTGGTTTATTGGCTTTGCGCCGATGATGGCAATCTTTATTGCACGCATCTCGAAAGGCCGTTCGATTCGTGAGCTGATCTTCGCCGTTGCGATTTGTGCGCCGATTGCGACTAACTTCTGGTTCTCGGTACTAGGCGGTACGGGTATCTTTTATGAGTTGCAATCACCTGGCAGCATTTCTGGCCCAATGAATGATGCAGGCTTGCCAGCTATCTTGATTGCCTCGCTATCGCAGCTGCCTTACAGCGTGGTTCTGATCCCAGCCTTTATGTTGCTGACTACCACCTTCGTGGCGACCACGGGCGATTCGATGGCTTACTCGATTGCGATGGCCGTATCAGGTGACAACCAGCCAACTCGCCGTCATCGTCTGTTCTGGGCGATTGTGATGGGTGTGGTTGCCGGTGTACTGCTGCTTGCCGGAGACGGTGGCTTGAATGCCTTGCAGTCGTTTATCGTGATTACTGCAGTGCCTGTGTCTTTCTTGATTGCCTTTACCTTTATCACCGGCCCGATTGCGGTGATGCGGATGCAGCAAGAAAAAGAAGCCAACTTGGCATTACAGCCGGCGACTGCCAGCTAGTAAGACTTGAGTCTATTAATGAGAAAAGCGCCGAATTGTCGGCGCTTTTTTTTGCTTAATGGATAGGAATCATCGCGCTATTTGGGCTGCCATTGTCCGCTGGTGACGAGTTTATCCATCACCTTATCGACAGCGACTTGCGCCTTGGCGACAATCTCATCCACCTCGTTGGGGGTCACCACCAAGGGTGGGGCAAAACCAAGTATATCGCCATGTGGCATCGCGCGTGCAATTAGGCCTTGCTCCATACACGCGGCGGCGATTTGTGGCCCTACTTTTAGGTTGGGGTCAAAGTGGCTGCGGTTGGTGCGATCGGGTGAAAACTCAAGAGCATGGAGCAAACCGACACCACGGCTGTCACCAATCAATGGATGGTCCGCGAAGGCGGCTTTCATTTTCATTTGCAGATACTCACCTGTGGTCGCGGCATTCTGAGTCAGGTTCTCGCGCTCGATGATATCGAGGTTACACAGCGCGGCTGCCGCACCCAGTGGGTGGCCAGAGTAGGTGTAACCATGGCCAATCGCGCCCCATGCATCGGTGCCGTCTTCCAAAACATCCCATACCCGGTGACCGATCATCACCCCAGAGAGCGGTTGATAAGCGGAGGTTAATCCTTTGGCAACGGTAATTAGATCAGGCTTCATGTCGTAGTAGATAGAGCCAAAATCACTCCCAATACGGCCAAAACCGCACACCACTTCATCGGCGATCAGCAGGACGTCATATTTATCCAGCACCTTACGAATCGCCGCCCAGTAACCCTCGGGGGGTGGTACGATGCCACCGGTACCGAGTACCGGTTCGGCAATCATAGCTGCAACCGTATCGGGTCCCTCTGCGAGGATCATTTTCTCCAGTTCATCGGCACAATGTTGTGCGAATTCAGGCTCGGTCATGCCGCTGTCTTCACGGCGATAATAGTAGGGAGCCATAGTATGTTTGATGCGCTCAATGGGCAGATCAAAGTGCGCATGGAACAGGGGTAACCCCGTAAGTGATCCTGATGCCACACTGGAGCCGTGATACCCTCGATCTCGTGAGATGATTTTCTTCTTCTCAGGTTTGCCCCGCGCATTGTTGTAATACCATACAATTTTGAGCTGTGACTCATTGGCATCACTACCTGACATACCGTAATAGACTTTACTCATGCCGGGTGCCATGTTGATCAGCCGCTCTGACAGCGTCACCAGCGCTTCGTTGGTGTGGCCAACATAGGTGTGGTAATACGCGAGCTTTTTCGCTTGCTCATAAATGGCATCGGCCATTTCTTCACGGCCATAGCCGATATTGACGCAGTAGAGGCCAGCGAAGCCGTCAATCAGCTCAATGCCCTCTGAATCGGTAATGCGAATGCCTTTACCTGTTTCAATCACTCGCCCTGGCATCTCTCCATGCGCATACTGCTTTAAGTGCGTTGAGGCGTGGAATACGGTGTTTCTGTCTTTTTCCAACAAGGCTTTTGTTTCTGGACGCATGATCAGTCTCCTTATCCGTCAGCAAACCTGAATTAGCTGCCGCTCACCGTGGGCAAGCCACCTAAACAGTAGTATTTGATTTCACTAAATTCGTCGATGCCATAGCGGCTTCCTTCACGGCCTAAGCCCGACTGTTTGACGCCACCAAAGGGAATCGGGTGGCCAGTCATCTTCACTGAGTTGACACTGACCATGCCGACCTCAAGGCCGCGCAGACAGCGCCAAATATCACGAATATCATTGCCGTAGACATAGGCTGAGAGTCCATACTCGGTATCGTTGCCCATCGCAATCGCCTCATCCAGATTGTCGTAGGCAATCACGCCTGCTACGGGGCAAAAATTTTCTTCTTGATACACCAACATATCCGGCGTCACTTTGGTGATAAGCGTAGGGGCAAAGAAGTTTTCACCGAGGTTGGGGTTGAGCTTACCGCCTACAACGGTTGCCCCTTTGGCAATGGCGTCATCGACAATCGCTTGCGCCTTATCCACGGCACGAGATGAAATCAATGGGCCAATATCGGTACTGGGCAGCAAGCCATTGCCCACTTCGAGCTCATCCATTAACGCGGCGAAGGCATCAACAAAGGCCTGGTGTTTGTCGCGTGGCACTAAAATTTTGTTGGCAGCCAAACAATCTTGCCCTGACGTTTGAAACTTGGCATCGATGGCCGCGCGCGCTGCTTGTTGAATATCCATATCAGGCAGCACAATGAAGGGGGCGTTACCACCAAGTTCCATGGCACATTTTTTCACGGTTTGCGCGCTTTGCTCGAGCAATAATCGGCCGACACGTGTTGAGCCGGTAAAGCTTAGCGCTTTAACTTTGTCACTTTGACAAAGCTGGGTAGAGACCATGGGCGCGTCGCCCATAATCACGTTAAATACACCGGCAGGGATCCCAGCACGTTCGGCCAGTTCGGCCAACGCCAGGGCAGAGAAAGGCGTCTCGTCCGCAGGCTTGACGATCACACTACAGCCGATGGCGAGGGCGGCCGCTGCTTTACGAGTGATCATCGCATTGGGAAAGTTCCATGGCGTGATTAAAGCTGCCACCCCAATGGGCTCACGCAATGTCGCTAGGTGGGCGTTGGGAATATGGCTGGGCATGGTTTCGCCATAGACACGTTTAGCTTCTTCGGCAAACCAGCGAATGAACGAGGCACCGTACTCTATCTCCCCCTCGGCGTCGCGCAGCGTTTTGCCTTGCTCGAGCACCATCAAATGCGCGAGATCGTGTTGGTTGTCCATGATGAGGTCATGCCATTTCATTAGTAGCCTGGCGCGCGTTTCGGCGGACTCGGCACGCCACAGATGGAAAGCGGTGTCGGCGTCATCAATGGCTTGATTGATTTGTGTGGCGTTGAGTGATGCGGTGTAGCCGAGGATTTCTCCCGTTGCCGGGTTGAGCACCGGTGTATCTGAATCACCATTGACCCATTTGCCGTTGCAATAGGCGAGCTGGCGAAAAAGACGCTGATCGTCGAGGTAGGCAAGCACGTCGGAGCTGGCTTTGCCGGCGACGTCGTGGCGCAATGCATTGGCTGCGCTGCCAGTGTAGTTAAGATCGCGTGATTGGAATACGGTCATACTCCCTCCTGATTCAAAATCGCCACGCTGCCTGTCAGCGTTTGCATACTGATAATGTATGCAATGAGCGAAAAAGAGGTTTTTTGTTCAAACGCCGAATTGATGAAATTTTTTCTGAAACCGCGCAATAGCAGGAGAAAATTTTCTGGTCACAAGAGAAACGGGTATTTGCCGTGATAATGTGACAGGTGACAGGTGACAGGTGACAGGTGACAGGTGACAGGTATTACTCAGAGGTTAACAACGCATGCGCGAGCGTCATTGAGCATGCGCAAGCAAGGATAAGTCTGGTTTAACCATTAGCAGCAATGTCTGGCGTTTCAAGCGGTAAGGTAAGAGCGGGGCGTTTCACTTGCTTGGTTACGATGTAGGTGTAGTATTGTTTGATGCCAAGATCGTCAGTCAACCAGCTATCGATAAGGCGCTGATAATAATCAATATCGGTGACACCAAGCCGAACAATATAATCAATCCCGCCGCCCGTTGCCCAACACTCTTTGACATCGTCGCAGGCTTGCATAGCGCGCTCAAAGCGTTGAAAGCTGTCGACATCGTGCTGGCCAAGAGTGATTTCGACCAGCACGGTGTTAAGTTTGACCACTGCGTCTGGGTTGATACGTGCGCCATAGCCTTCGATGACACCTGCTTGCTCGAGCCGTTTGACTCGCTCCCAACAAGGGCTCACAGACAGATTGATGGCCTGTGCAAGGTTAGATTTGGTTATACGGCCATCTTGCTGCAAGATCTGCAAGATTTTGATATCAAATTTATCCAGCTTCATGGCACCTCCGTTAACTAAACAGGTTCGGCAATCACCGCAAAGGTGTCGCCGATATAAATCCGTCCCAAGTGACGTTTGGCCAGGAGTATGCCGTCGCGTTCGGCATAGTAGGGAACAGGCTCGGTGCCAGTGCGCTCGATATTATGCACTTTACCAATCAAATCGCCTTTTTTGATGGTATCGCCCAAGTGCACACAGAACTCAATAATGCCTGCGTGTTCACTTTGCACATAGCAGTGTTTGTCGGGTAGCTCGAGCTTGACGGGCGCGGCCGGTGGGTGGCGATAATCGTCTTGTAGAATGCCCGAAAACACTAAAAAGTTATGAATACCGCGCTGAGTAATGGCGATAGAATCAGGTGTACTGGTGCCACCGCCTCCCAGTTCGGTAGTCACAAACACTTTCCCTTGCTGCTCCACGGCTGTGTCGTACATGCTGGTGGCATCCATTTCGGTGGTTTGTACTTGATACGGTGCACCGAATAAGCGCGCGCCTTCCGCACAGGCTTCTGCTTGTTGCAGGTTTTCTAAACGATGAGACGCGGCATAAGGAATCAGATCCAAGGTTTTCCCCCCAGAATGAATATCAAGCGCGGTATCACATTGCGGGATCAAATATCGAGTGAAGTAATCGGCAATTTGCTCTGTGACACTGCCAGTGGGCGAGCCGGGAAAGGCGCGGTTCATGTTGCCTTGATCCCAAGGCGAGGTACGCGTGCCTGCGGTTACTGCGGGCGCGTTCATCATTGGCAATATAATCACCCGGCCTTTGATATCACTGGGCATCAGTTGGTGGCAGGTATTGAGTAATGCAGTAATGCCCTCGTATTCATCCCCATGATTGCCGCCTGTGAGTAGAGCCGTTTTTCCCTCGCCGTTTTTAATCACAGTGATCGGAATGGTGACACAGCCCCAAGCGGATTGGTCGTGTGAATGAGGCAGTTTAAGAAAGCCATGCTGTACACCATCGGCATGAAAATCGACGGTGGCTTCAATTGCGGTGGGTTCCATAACCTCTCCTTGTGATCTGTTGTGACGCTCAATCCGGCGGAAACGGGTAAAGTTTAATCTTTAAATCATCACCTTATGAGTGTAGCTAAAAACAATAATCAGGCTGAACAGAAAAGGGCACAAGCAGGGTACCCCGTTTCTGACTCGTTGTACCAAGCTAATGTTTGACAAACAATTGGCGCGGTAGATCGCACAAAGTTTGCGCACCATCACGGGTGATCACAATGCTTTCTGTGGTTTCGATACCCCAGTCTTTCATCCACAACCCTGGCATAAAGTGAAAGGTCATTCCCTCACGCAGCATCGTCTGATCGCTTGGGCGCAAGCTCATGGTGCGCTCGCCCCAATCGGGTGGATAGCTTAATCCTATCGGATATCCACAGCGCGCGCCTTCTCGATCAAACCCATAGCGTAACAAGGCATCGTTGAGGGCGTTGGCAATGTCTCCGCATGTGTTGCCAGGCTTGGCGACCGCGAGACCTGCTTCGAGACCGGCCTGTAAAGCCTCATCAGCACGCAAAAATTCATAGCCCGGCTCTCCTAAGAAGATAGTGCGAGAGAGTGGGCAGTGATAGCGACGGTGCACCCCAGCGATTTCGAAGAAGGTTCCTTCGCCACGTTTAAAGGGACGATCATCCCAAGTGAGATGAGGCGCAGCAGCATCACCGCCCGAAGGGAGCATGGGAACAATCGCCGCGTAATCACCAAAGTGACCATCGTGGCCAACCACCGCGTGTTTATTGATTTCGGCTACCAGTAGGTGCTTGGGTAAACCCGGTTCAATCATCTCAAAGGCGACACGATGCATATTCTCCACGATCCGCGCGGCGGTATGCATGTAGGTCAGCTCTTGATCAGATTTGACCGCGCGACACCAATTGACCAGTCCAGTGGTATCAACCAAGGTCGCCATGGGCAGATGTTCTTTGAGCGATTCAAACGCGGTGGCACTGAAATAGTAGTTATCTTTCTCAACGCCAATGCGGCCGCGATCCCAATAGCGCTCGGCGAGCACATAGTTTGCCAAATACTCCATGGGGTGGAGGGGAGGGTTCATCACATAATGGTCAGGATAGTAAGTAATGCATTCAGCGCTCATGTAAACAGTGCGCAATGCACCGTTAGCGTCTTGGATACGGCCGAACCACAGCGGGTCACCCGTTGCGCCAATAACGACGCACTGAGGCACATAGAAAGACCAGCCATCGTAACCGGTTAGCCACGCCATGTTGGACGGATCGTGCACTAACAAGGTGTCGATTTCTTGTTCTTCCATGGCATAGCGAACCTTGGCTAAACGGGCGCTGTATTCTTCGTGAGAGAACTTCAATACAACGTCGCTCATACGCATGACTCCTGTTCAATACCACGACTGTGGCGCTTATAAAACGTACTACTGACCGGTAATCAAACTTGGATCAAGTATGATTACCGGTGCAGAAAGGTGCCGTTTTTCGGTCTTGTTATCGAACAAACGGAGGAAGCGCTGGTGTTGCGCGGTCCTGTCTAGGCGACTCTACTGTCTGGTGCGACTGTTGCTCAGTGAGCCCATTCGGCCTGCTCACCGGATAAGATTTTGTTTCGCCTCTAATTAAGTGTTAAACCATAGAGTGAAACCCCGTCAAGTTTTACTAGCAACAAATTTGTCACTAAACTGCCAATTTGTGCAGATAGACAAGTGTTGGAGTGAAGCGGGAAAGCGTGGGAAGGGGATATAAAATACGCGAAAAGAGCCTGGTGCTGGTTTATGGCGTAAGCGCCAGGCCCTTATTAAGTAAGATTGGGTTGATAGATTACTGCTTTTTCAGGTGATACATCTCAGCAAGGTCGCCTTTGATGGTTTCGCCGTTCATGTCTTGCATGATCACCTGGTTTTCCGCCACAAAGAAGTGGTTAGGGCTGTCAGTCAGGCCTTCAAGGATCACGACACTGCCTGTTTCATCCCACTTAAAGGTGCCTGATTCTTTAAGGGCTTCTCCCTCTTTCCCCAGGTAGGTTTTGGTGAGTGTATACGTGTTGTCTGGGTTCAGTGTTAGTGTGGTATCAATACCTTCACAGTCGGCGCAGGGCACCACACCTTGGTAAGTACCGTTCCAGTCTAGTGAGGTTTTAGCGTTGTGGTGATCAACCATTTCAGAAACGGTGTTTTCTGCGCTATCGATGGCGTTTTCTGCACTATCCATCGCTTGCTCTGTGCCTTCTTTCACTGCATTTTGGGCATCGTCTAAGCTAGATTCGACTTGCGACTGCGCTTCTTGGGGTTCGTTGGTTTGCTGTTCACAGCCGACAAGTGCGACAACCAGTGCCAGTGGTGCAAGTAAATAGGTTTTTTTCATGTTTACCTCGTTGAATCATTGTTTAAAGCTAAATTGGTGCTGGGAACCAGCGATGAATGGCTCCATGATAGGTGTTTGTTGCGCTTGGGTGTCATTATTGCGCTAGCATTAAGTCAGAGTTAGACAATCAACGTAAAGAAACCGTCAATAGATTATGGTGATCTAATCGGCTTCCTTTTACGTTAGTAGTCATGTCTTGTTAGTCTACTCGATGAAAACCAAGTGAATACTACCCAAACGCGTGACAATAAGGAGCGATGATGCAACAACACAAAATTTTGATGGTGCTGACATCTCACGATGCCATGGGCGATACGGGACACAAGACAGGCTTTTGGCTTGAAGAGTTCACCACCCCTTATTACGCGTTTAAAGATGCAGGAGCAACCGTTGTGGTTGCGAGCCCTAAAGGTGGCGCGGCACCGATTGACCCAAACAGCGAAGCAGAAGATGCGCAATCGGAATCTACTCGCCGCTTTGATGGCGATGCTGAGCTGCAAGATATGATTAATAACACCGTCAAGCTGAGCGATGTGAATGCGTACGAGTACGACGCGATTTTCTATCCCGGTGGACACGGCCCATTGTGGGACTTGGCGGAAGATCCAACATCTCGTCAGCTGATTGAGACCTTCTATTATCAGGGCAAACCCGTTGGTGCGGTATGCCACGGTCCCGCCGTGTTCCGTCACACGCGTTCAGATCGTGACGAGCCACTGGTTAAAGGCAAACGTGTCACCGGCTTTACCAATGGTGAAGAAGCTGCCGTTGGCTTAACCGAGGTAGTTCCCTTTTTAGTCGAAGATATGCTCAAAGAAAACGGCGGTCTTTATGAAAAAGCGGATGACTTTACCTCGTATGTGGTCACCGATGGCAACTTAGTGACAGGGCAAAATCCGGTGTCATCTGAAGCCTGTGTTAACGCGGTATTGGCGTTGTTAAAGTAAGTCACATGAAAGCATCTCAATGAAAGCGCCTGCGGGCGCTTTTTTTGTATCGGACGAGATTAAGAGGGGTGTTTTTTATCCAATGGATTCGTGTAGATTAAAAACGACATGGATAGAAGAGCACGTCGCATGAAAATACTCATCATTGAAGATGACCACGATCTCAGCTTAGCGATTTCAGAATACTTAGAGCTGCATAATATCGACTGTGATTTTGCTTATAACGGCGAAACGGGTATTCAGCTTGCCAGCCAGCAGACGTTTGATTGTGTGATTCTCGATAACATGCTGCCCAAAACACAGGGTATGGCGGTTTGTCGTGAGCTGCGCGAACAGGGCATTGATACCCCGGTGTTAATGCTGACTGCGTGTGATGCAGAAACCGACCAGCTTGAGGGTTTTCGTGCTGGTGTGGATGATTATGTGGTCAAACCTTGTACCATGCCCTTGTTGCTCGCACGTTTACAAGCCTTGCATCGGCGTCATCAACCGGTGCGAGAGTGTATTACCATTGCCGATCTGACGATTTACCCCAAAGAGCATATCGCGTCGCGCGGTGATACGCCGCTTAAATTGACCCCTATCGGCTGGAATATTTTATTGTTGTTAGCGCGTCGCTCACCCACTGTGGTGTCCAAAAGCGATATTGAAGAAGCGGTTTGGGCTAGCGAGGATGTGCGGCAAGGGACCATTAACGTGCATCTTCACCATTTGCGTAAAGTGGTTGATAAGCCCTTTGCAAAAACGCTGATCCACACCCATGTCGGCATTGGTTTGTCTCTTTCTGAGGCCGCGCCAGTATGAGCCAAAGTCCTGTTCGAAGCCTTGCGGCACAATCGCGTCGCCAGCTTGCCGCTATAGCGGTGGCGATTTTTATTGGGTTGTTGGCGCTTGTCACCGTGTTTAGCTTTTATCAAATCAGTCAGGCAGGCAAAAACTACATGCGGCTCGATGCTATCAAGCTCGAGCAAAAGCTGGCCGCCGATCCTAACTATCCATTGCCCCAAAGCGACACTGTCAGTGCGTATCGAGATTGGCAGGCTATCCCGAAATCGGTGCGTGATTTGTTTTCCTCAGAGCCGATACAACCCGATGATCCAATTGAAATACAGCGTATTAATGACAGTGGAGCACGTGAATATGGCTACTTGTTGTACTCCGACCATCATCTATCCCAAGGCCTGTACTTGGTCGAATTTGAAGCGGCAGAAAAAATCGAGGCATTAGCCGCCATGATTGTCGAGCGCTCTTTGGCCGATGCCAGCGTGTTAATTGCCGCTTTTATGCTGGTGCTTGTCACCGTGATTGGGCTTTTGTTTAACAATGCATTGAAGCCACTGAAAGAGTTGGTGGCATGGTCGGCGCGAGTAAAAACACACCCTGATCAAGCTATCGATGTGCGCTTTTCGGTCCGTGAAGTTAACCAAATCGCCGACCACTTGATGGCCTCGCTGCAACAGGTGCGTGAGCATAACCAACGAGAACAGCAGTTTTTAAAGCATGCCAGCCATGAACTGCGCACGCCCTTGGCGATTATGCAGGCTTCCTTGGATACCTTGTCACTACGCATCGGTGAAAAGGATGCCAGTTATCCGGCCTTGCAGCGCGCTTCGCGTGCCAACGCCAATATGATGGCGCTGTCTGAATCACTGCTTTGGCTGGCGCGGCAACATCCGGATAAAGTTCGTCAATCAAAGGTCGACCTAGGATCGCTTTGCGCAACCCTCGTGGATGAGCTGGCGTATCTTACAGCGCATAAGCCAGTGACTGTCCATATCGATAATCACAGTGATCCTATTTGTATCGAGAGGGACCTATTTCGCATTGCGAGTGCCAACCTGATTCGCAATGCGCTCACCTACAGTGCGCCTGGCGTGATTGAGATTGAGATCACCAACGGGCAGTTTTCGATTGCCAACCCTATTGATTCAGACGTCGACGAGAATCAGATCGGATTTGGTCTAGGTCTGCAGCTTGTTGAGCGCATTGCCGGTCAGCTTAACTGGCATTTTGAATTTCAGTGCGACGCTGAGATGGCGAGGGCGGTTATCAATTGGGAAGCCGCGCACAAAATGACGGGAGAGTCTTAAGGTTTTCTTAATACCGGTTGTTTCAAGATAAGGGCGAACTCTCAGTTACTATCTCGCCATTATGGAGAATCGCCGGTGAAGCCATTTGCTACGCTTATCTGTCTATTTTTGACCTTGGTGCCCTTGGCCGGGCATGCGAAAACCGACAGCATGTCCGCGGATAATTATCTTACCGTCGGTCTGGTCGGCTATACCGAGCCGTCGATTTATATAGACGGTGAAGATGACCAAGACATTGAGCTGGTTGTTGAGGCGCAATGGGAGGGAATTTTTTATCGTAACGATACCCTAGGAGTGTATCTCGCCGAGGGCGACAGCTGGTATGTGTCGGCGGGCGTGGGCGACGATGTGTTTGGCGACCACACCCGCGGTGACAGCAAAACCCTCAAGGATATGAAAAACCTCGATAAGGTATATACCGCTAATCTAACCACCGGCTGGATAACGTCGGTGGGCTATTTTGAGCTCGGCTACCATCATGATATCTCGAACAACCACAATAGCGGCGCGATAGTGGCCCGCTATGGCGCCCCCATCGAGCAAGGCCAATGGGTGGTGGACCCACAATTGTCACTGACTTGCGTGGGTAGTGCGGTGAGTCGTTATTACGTTGGCGTGTCAGCCCAAGAGGCTAAAGCCGGCCGAGCCACTTATCAGCCTGATCAAACCTGCACGCTTCAATCTGATCTCAACCTCTATTACACGCTTGGCCGCGCGCATCATCTGTTGCTGGGGGTAAGCTATCGCCACTATGGCGATGAGGTATCAGACAGCCCGATTGTTGATAGAGACGATCTTTGGTCGTTCAATACCGGCTATTTATACACCTTTTAGCGGTAATTGGGTGGAGGGATAAAGGGGATGAAGTGGCTAAAGCGAGGTTTGATAGCGCTGGTGCTGATAGGCGCGTTTGTGGTGATAGCCATGGATGACCCAAATGCGGGGCTTAAGCGTCAAGCCATTCACTTTAACGCTGGCGATAATCAGCTCGCCGGTGAGTTAATTTTACCTTTGGGTACTGAGACGCCACATCAGTGTGTGGTGTTTGTGCATGGCTCGGGTGACGTGCCGACCGATGCGTTTGGTTATTACCTCCCACTTTGGCGAGTGTTAGCGGCGAATGGGTGGTGTGCGTTGTCTTGGGATAAACCGGGCGTCGGGGATTCCAGCGGGGATTGGCGGTCGCAATCGATGCAAGATCGGGCCGATGAAGTCGCGGCGGCGATTCGCTATTTGCGCCAAACTTTGGGGCTAAAGGATGGCAAGTTGGGCTTGATGGGCTTTAGCCAAGCTGGCTGGGTGATACCCAAGGTGGCGCACCAAGTGGAAGATATCGACTTTTTGATCAGTGTCGGCGGGGCAGTCAACTGGATGGCGCAATCCCAGTATTCTGGACGTCAACGGCGATTAGCCACCGGATACAGTGAGTCAGAGAGTGCGGCAGAGCAAGCTGCCGAAGAGAAAGTGGATGCTTTGATCCAATCCGGTGCGTCGTATCAGCAGTATTTAGACCATATAAATCAGGATGACAAAGCGCCCATGAGCGAGGCCTTTTGGCAATTTGTACAATGTAATTGGGCCTCGGATGTGACCGCGGATTTTACCGATCTCGATGTGCCCATGTTAGCGTTGTTTGGTGCTCGGGATGCTTATGTCGACTCGGATAAGACCGCTTCAGCCTATCACCAGCTGCTCGCTAACGCGCCACTGCCGTTTTATCATGTGCGTGTGTTTGAACAGGCCGACCACAGCCTACTGCGCACCGATAATATCGCCAATGCGCACAATGAGTATCACCGCTGGTTAACGCTGGCACGGATTTGGTGGCAGGGGGAGGCAGCGTTCGCCGATGGTGTGATGCCATGCTTAACGGCTTGGTTAGCAGAGTTTAAGAGTGGGCAACCAAGGCCGACAACTATCTGCGTGCCCGAGCGGGCAAGCGATTCAAAGCCAGCACTAAACGCGGATACGACGCAGGGGTAACGTTTCATTTTGCGGTGAATTGGGGTTTAATGCAGGCATTGACGCTAACGCTAAGAGAACCAGCATGCAAATATGGGTAGATGCGGACGCTTGTCCGGTCGCAATGCGCGAGATGATAGTACGCGCGGCACACCGAACACACATTCAAGCCACCTTTATTGCCAACCAGTTTATTCGTATACCGCCGTCGCCCTATGCCAGCGCACGTCAGGTCGAAAAAGGCTTTGATGTGGCGGACAACCAAATTGTTGCCGAGGCAGAAGCGGGCGATTTGGTGATCACCCAAGACATTCCGCTCGCGGATGAAGTGATTGAAAAGGGCGTGACGGTGATTAACACCCGCGGCGAATTGCTGACCAAAGAAAACATCCGTGCCCGGCTTAATATCCGTGACTTTATGGAAACCATGCGCAGTAGCGGCGTGCACACCGGCGGGCCTGCTCCGCTTGGTCCGCAGCAAAAACAAGCCTTTGCTAACCAGCTTGATAAATGGCTGGTTAAAGCTCAGCGTTATCATACCGCGCAAGCAAAATCGTCTGATTAAGCCGGCGCGCGTTTTCTCTCATCACTCAATTTTTTCTGCTGGCTAAATAGCAACCGGTGCCCACTCGCTATCTGCGAAGTGGGCAATCAGCGCATCTAGCAATGCTCGCACCGCCGGTGGTTGATTGCGACGTGACGGGTACAAGGCGTAGATATCCATCGCTTTGGGTTGCCAATCGGGGAGCACCACTTCCAGCTGACCTCGCGCAATGGCACTATGGGCCAAATACACCGGCTGCATGCTCACGCCCATGCCCTGAATGGCGGCACTGAGTAAGGTGGTCGCCTCGTTGGCAGACAGCTTGCCTTGCACCTCAACAGCGGCGTGTTCCTCACCTTTGTCTAAATGCCAAATTGGCCGATCAAACTGTTTGTAACTGAGACAGCTATGCGCGGTGAGATCCTCCGGTGAGAGGATGAGTGTATGGGCGGCTAAATAATCCGGTGCCGCCACCAAGACGGAATCACACGTGGCGATCGGACGACCAATTAGGGAAGGATCAGGGTTAGACGCAATGCGGATGGCAATATCAACCCGTTCCGCAATCAAGTCGACTGCTTTATCCTGTACCTCAATATCTACGTCTACCCCGGGATGAGCGGCCATAAAGGGCTTTACCGCGGGGATCAGTTGCGCAAAACCAAACGACATACTGGTCGCCACCCGTACTTTGCCGGTCAAGCCCGTCTCTTGCTGCCATTGCTGTGTCAGGGCATTGGCTTGCTCAACCCATTGTTCCAGTTGTGGCAAGCTTTGCTCGCCGGCGGAGGTTAACGATACTTTGCGCGTGGTGCGCTGCAATAAGCGTACGCCTAACCAGTCTTCCAGTGCTTCCACATGGCGAGTCACCATGGGGCGCGACATCTCGAGCCGCTCGGCAGTGGCGGTAAAACTTTGTGTAAGGGCAACGTCAATCATCACTTTTGCCGCGGTGAGTTTGTCCATGAGTGTGCTCCCAGGTTGGCTATAAACAATATCGATCGTGTGATGCATAGCGACGAAGCATCAATATGCACGAATTATGAAATAATGATGTAAATTATTAGCTATATATCTGAACAAGTCGAGCCCGTAAACTGCACAGCATCTCAACAACGAATGCAAAACAACGGAGCACGACGATGAAATTGATAAAAACCCTAGCCGCCTCTTTATTACTGACCGGCAGCGCAATGGCAGCAAACAATGCTGAACCCTTGAACCTAGACGTGTATAACGCGGATGGTAACAGCTTTTACGTAAACTCAACCGTGGTGTACGGCGAAACCGAAGCCATGGTGGTTGATACTGGCTTTACTAAAGCAGACGCGCTACGTATTGCCGCTAAGGTGCTGGACTCTGGGAAAGAGCTAACCACTATCTTTATTAGCCAAGCCGACCCAGACTACTATTTTGGGGCGGAAGTGCTGCACGGTATGTTCCCTGACGCAAACGTGATCACCACACCGGCAGTACGCGCCACGATTGCAGAAAAACTGGACGGAAAAATGGCATTTTGGGCCCCAAAAATGGGTGACAATGCTCCGCAAAACCCTGTAGTTCCTGCTGCTTATACTCGTTCATCATTGACACTGGACGGCCGTAAGATTGAAATTCGTGGCGCGAAAGGCGAGTTGGCTCATCGTCCGTATCTTTGGATCCCAGCCAACAAGGCGATCCTGGGTAACGTCGCTGTGTATGGCAATGTTCACCTTTGGATGGCAGACGCACAATCTGACCAAGCACGTGAAGGTTGGGCCGCACAACTAGAAGAAATGGCAGCACTGAAGCCTAACGTGGTGATCCCAGGACATATGACCGCGGGGACGGCACTAAACGCTGACACCATTAGCTTTGCCCAGCAGTACTTGCAAGACTTTGCCGAGGCGAAAGCAAACAGCAAAGACAGTGCTGAGCTGATTAAAACCATGCAAGCGAAATATCCGAAAGCGGGTCTGCCGATGGCTTTGGAAATTGGTGCGAAAGTGCACATGGGAGAGATGGAATGGTAAACGTCCACTATATTTTTGACCCAATGTGTGGCTGGTGCTTCGGCGCCGCCACCTTGATTGAAAGCCTGAGCAACAACCCTGAGATTAACTTGCAGCTTCATCCAGGTGGTATGCGTGAGCGTGCGCCGATTGAAGACAGCTTTCGTCAACACATTTTGGCGGCAGATCAGACCATTGCTGATCAAACCGGACAGACATTTGGTCAAGCTTATCTTGACCGCGTAGCAAGCAACCAGCCGGTAATTTTGGACTCCTTTATGACCGCGCAAGCCATCCTCGCTGCTCAGCAGCTTGATGGTCAGGGGGCAGAGATGCTGAAACGCATCCAGCGTGGCCATTATCAGCAAGGTCGCTCCGTCTATGAAGCTGATACGCTCGCAGAGCTTGCCAGTGAGATGGGGATAGAGGCAGAGGCTTGGCAACAGGCAATGAATCGCGCCGCAAATGACGTGATGCCCGCGGTGAATCAAACCCGTCAATTGATGGCAGCGCATGGCTTACGCGGTTTTCCATCCATGCTGGTGGAGCAAAACGGTCAATGGCAAGCCATCACAGTGAGCCAATACTATCGCCGCCCAGACGCATGGCAGGCGCTGTGGCAAACACTGACTCAGGCATAAAGCAAACAAAAACGGCGAGCATGAAGCTCGCCGTTTTTATTGCGATCATTGTATGTGTAACAATTATTTGGGCGCAGTCAGCGGCACCGGTTTTTTGGGCTCGAAGCCTTCGATGATGTGACGTTCAAGTGGATGCCCGAGACGTGCTTCAATCATACGCAAGTTTTTGGTGTTATCTTTTGAGACCAATGAAATCGCTTCGCCTTGAGCACTGGCACGGCCGGTACGGCCAATCCGGTGAACGTACTCGTCGGCTGGGAAGGGCAGATCATAATTGACTACGCGCTCAAGCGACTCAATATCAATGCCACGAGCAGCGACACCGGTGGCAATTAAAAATTGGATGTCACCGTTTTTAAAGTCTTCCAGCAATTGGGTCCGCACGGCTTGGCTGCGTCCACTGTGAAACGCTTCAGCGGCAATGCCCCGTTTTTCCAACTGGGTAGCGAGTTTGGCAGCGCCGTGTTTGGTTTCGATAAAAATTAGCGCCTGCGTCCAGCCATTCTCTTTAATTAAATGACTAAGCAGTGCGGATTTCTTATCTTTATCGACTGGAATACACCACTGAGTAATGTTGTCTTTCGAGGCATCTCGTGCGGCAATGCTAATTTCTTTGCCTTCATCGCCAATGGTGGCTTTAGCTAGATCGCGCACTTTATTAGACAGCGTGGCCGAAAACAGTAAGCACTGTGTGCTGGCAGGCAGTCGGTCAAGAATATTCTGAATGGCATCAATAAAGCCCATATCGAGCATGCGATCTGCTTCGTCGAGAACCAGTACTTCTACTTCATCTAGATAGACGGCACGTTGGCTGAGTAAATCGCGTAGACGTCCCGGGGTGGCGACCAAAATGTCGACGCCGTCCACTAAGGCTTGTTTTTGTGCTTGCTCGTCCATGCCGCCCACCATCGCCAAGATTTTTAGCTCCGTAAACTGGCTGTCTTGACGTGCGCTCTCAGCCACTTGCAGGGCGAGCTCGCGAGTGGGGGCGATGACGAGTGCGCGAGCGCGTTTTTTGCGCCCAGCTTCACCGGCAGATAATTTATCGATGATAGGCCAGATAAAACTCGAGGTTTTCCCGGTGCCCGTTTGTGCCGCGGCAATCAGATCATGCCCTTGTTGGATGATCGGAATTGCTTTCGCTTGAATAGACGTTGGCGTGGTAAAGCCGCGTTGGGCAATGGCTTGGCAAAGCGGGGCGCTTAACCCTAGTTTTTTAAATGGCATAACAGACTCAACAAACAAGAAGCGTGTGACTGTGTTACTGCCCAGACACACTGAATGGCGTGGAGTCTAGCACGAACCTTACAGTAGCACGACGCAAAATCTGTCGGCGGGTTTTTTCTTGGCTTTGGCAACAATGGGTAATGGATATGATGAGCAGAACAAAGATTGGAAATGAAAACACCTATACTGAGTGTACTGGCCCATATTCGTGGATAGCCCCCCTCATGGATGGATTCATAAACAGGTTTGCACGCTTTGTTCTGCCGTTATGTTGTTTTCTGGCCGCCGGCGGCGCTGCCGCGCAATCCGCGGATCTGATTATCAGCAATGCAACGATTTATGGCCTCGATGAGGCCGACAGCATCGTCGTCGATGACGGTAAGATAGTCTTTATTGGAAAGGGGGAGGCGGTCCGCACCTACCGCACGCCTGATACTGTCTGGCTGGATGTGGAACAAGCATTTGTGATGCCCGGCTTTATCGATAATCACAATCATGTTTTTGAAGCGGCATCAGCTGCTGGGGGAAATTGCGAGCTCAGTCTAGATGCGGGCCTAATGGAGCAGATCCCCTACCTGGCCTATTGCCGTCAACAAACGCAGTCGGATGGCTGGCTGATGGGGTATGGATTTTCATTGGATGCAATTCTCACCACGGGTCAAGCGCACACGCCATTAGAGGTACTAGACAGTATTTTTCCTAAACGGCCGGTTGTTCTGATGGAGCAAACGTCGCACTCCATGTGGGTGAACTCGGCGGCATTAGCGCTGGCGGGCATCGATAAGCAGTCGCCGAACCCACAAGGAGGCGTGATTTTAAAAGATGAAAAAACAGGCGAGCTCAATGGTATTTTGCTCGATAATGCTGGTGACATCGTCATGGAACTTGCGTGGAACCAACTCGAGGAAAAATTTGAACAAAGCTACCTTGGTTTACTCGCTGGTTTGGATGCCGCTGCTGCGCATGGGATCACCACGATTGGCGATGGCCGTCTTTACTGGAAACGTGGTTGGTTTGAGGTGTGGCAGCAAGCCGAGCAAAATGGCGATCTCACCGCGCGTGTGTCGCTCCGTCCTTGGATTTACCCGCAAGAGCCGATGTCAGCTCAGCTTGCGTTCTTAAAAGGCATTCAATCCAGCGATCCACAGCGCTTACTGCGGGTGGATCAAGTGAAAATGTACAGTGATGGCATTATCATTAATGGCACGGCGAAAACGCTGGCCCCCTATCTAAACACCTATCTGCCCACTTACCCTAATGGCCTTCACTATATCCCGCCGCAAGCCATGGCCGACTGGTTGGGTGCATTGCGGCATATAGGCTACGGCGCACACATTCATGCGATTGGAGACGCAGCAGTGCATGCTTCGCTCAATGCGATTGACTCCGTGCGCCGCCAAGGCAGTCGCCATCCTTACACATTAACGCATGTCGAGTTGGTTGCCCCCAGCGATCTACCTCGGTTTAGCCAGCTGAGTGTGACAGCTGATTTTCAAGTAGGCTCCGATTATGTCGCCGCGCATGATCATCAGTGGGCCGAATACTTTTTGGGGCTCAAGCGAGCGAAAGCATTGATGAACGTGAATGCACTTTTTAAAACGGGCGCCAATGTGACGTTAAGCAGCGATTGGAATGTGCACAGCATTAATCCGCTGGTGGGCATCGCTAACAGCCTCATTATGGACGCGACAGGGCTGCCTGATATTTACGCTGCCATTGATGCGTATACCATTAATGCAGCGAAAAGCTTGGGGCTTGAGGCACTCACAGGTTCTATTGCGGTGGGTAAGTCCGCAGACTTGGTGATACTCAGCGATGACATTACCCTCATGCCCATTGCGCAGGTGCCAGAGACGTCAGTTTTGATGACCCTGTTACAAGGGGAAATCGTCTTTGATGCGACCCGTTGATTTTTTCACTTGGCGGGTTTGGTGACAAAAGCTCGCTCTATCAATATATTAAAGTTTTTACATCTCGAGAGGGTTAGACGTTCACGGTAAAGAGTACGCTGGCCTTCCGCGGTATGATGCGTTTTCGAAAAGGATATCGGAACACTGACATGATGAAGTTTTATGCTGCCGACCAATACCAACCTGCTTGCGAGCGATTATTCAATCAATGGCGAGTGGCTATCCAACATCAACTTCCTGAAGCGCGAGTCGAGCACATTGGCGCGTCGTCTATCCCTTCAGCAATATCGAAAGGCGATCTCGATATTTTTGTTGGTGTACCTGCCTTACAGCATGAAGAGGCTGTGGCGCGGCTAGTTGAGTTGGGCTTTCAAGAAAAGCAAGATACGTTACGGACGCCCGAGCTGTGTATGTTGGAATCCAAACAGGGTGACGATGTTGCGTTGCAAGTGGTGGCCAATGGCTCTGAGTTCGAAGACTTTCTGACCTTTCGAGACACGCTGCGCGCTAACCCACAACTGGTTCACTCCTACAATGCGCTTAAACGCGCCTGTGAAGGGTTTGAACAAGACGACTATCGGGAAAGAAAAGCGAGGTTTGTGGAGCAGGTTTTATCTTCGTCAGCCGGTTTGTAAGGCGAAAAACTTTTTTTATCGTTGCCGATCTAACTGTGTCTCTTGCGCTTTCTCTGAGGCTAGTTTATCCCTTTAAATCGGCAAAATAAGGGGGTTATAAGATCCTGGTTGGGAAAGGTTTTATTTTGGTGATTTCAAAGGGTTATGTTGTTAGCCTAGCGGCGCATTGATTGAGGGAATGATATGAAGACACATAACCAGACATTTCACCAAGAGAACTTTTCTCACCAAGACCTCAGTGAGCTCGAATTTAAAGACTGTACCTTTATCCGTTGTGACTTTACCCGCGCTAACCTTCGCGATGTGACGTTCAAGCGTTGCAAATTTATCGAACAGGGTGATATCGAAGGGTGCCACTTTACCGCTGCTAACCTTCGTGATGCCAGTTTTCAGCAATGCCTATTGGCGATGGCTAATTTTAGTTTTGCCAATTGTTACGGCATTGAGATGAGAGAATGCGATCTGAAGGGCGCGAACTTTTCCCGCGCAAACTTTGCCAATCAAGTCAGCCATCGGGTGTACTTTTGCTCAGCGTTTATCACCGGCTGTAACTTGTCTTATGCCAACCTTGCGCAAGCGTGCTTAGAAAAGTGCGAACTGTTTGAAAACCGTTGGATAGAAACCCATCTTTTAGGGGCATCGTTGAAAGAAGCTGATCTGAGTGGCGGTGTTTTCTCGTCCGATGTATGGGGGCAGTTTAGTGTACAGGGTGCGAATTTATGTCACGCTGAGATTGATGGCCTAGACCCACGCAAAGTGGATCTGTCGGGCGTGAAAATCGCCGATTGGCAACAATCTCAGCTACTTGAAAGCTTAGGCCTGATTGTTTTTCCGGATGCGCGCTAGTCGCATTCTTGCGTTTTGAGCTCCTACAAGCAGCGATAGCGCTTACCTGCTGACCATTTCGGCTTTCATCATTGGCGGCTACCCCTTTTGTTAATATCAAGCCGCGTACTTTCTGAGCTCATGAGGATATACCCGCATACCATTGAGCGTGTTTTCATACACGGCTTGCTCGCGGAGGTAAGACCAGGCATGGGCCTCTGTCCCGGTTTGCGCCGCTAATCGATCGATAACCGCGTCGATATTTCGGCCTGCATAGTCTTTATGAGGGGTAAAAAGTTCCTTAATCGCGGATAACATAGCACGCTCCTTATGTGTAACTAAATTACATTTTAGTCTGCTTATATCATAGTACGTGTTTGAATCGTGATCAATGTTAAAATTTACATCGGTTTCAAATAACATATTTGTAATTAAATTTCATTGTTATGGTCTTCTTCAACGATTTCGGTCTCTTCTTCTATTTCCACACCACGATAAGGTTCACCCTCTTCATCATGAAGCTGATGATCATAGGCAGCTTGTAGGCCGGCGTCCTCGATCACGTCATCGTCCCATTCTTTCAACCGATAAACTCAATCTTGGAGTGCCGACGGCCTTGACCGATTGACACGACAAGACGGAAATCGGTTACTCAATAGATATAATAACCCTATTTTTTGTAGCACATTAAAGTGGTTTGGATTTGTTTAATATCAAAGGTAGTGTTTTCGTGTGTGCTAGGGTGACATCATCGAAATTCTCCTGTAGAGCGCTTTACCATGCTACTGAATGTCACCGACAAACAAAAAGAAGATAAGATCCCACCGCTGTTCCGACTAGGCTTTCGGCCCTTCTTCCTTTTTGGTGCGCTTTACTCCTGTCTGGTCATTATTATATGGAGTGGGCTTTATACTCATCCGGGAATGGTCTCACTCACGGTTCCTTCGCTTTGGTGGCATGCTCACGAGATGTTGTTTGGCTTTTCGATGGCCATTGTCGGTGGGTTCTTAATCACAGCGGTACAAAATTGGACCAGCGTACCGGGCACACGTGGGCTGAAGCTTTTCGCTATTTTTTCATTATGGCTGTTGGCGCGATCGAGCTTCTGGGTGGATGTCCCAATTTGGTCGAGCCTTGTACTTGATACCCTGTTTATAGGCTGTGTGGCATGGTCGTTGGGTTATCGCGTGGTGGTGGCTAAGCGTCAGCGCAATTACCTGTTTATTCCTATTTTAGCGGTGGCGGCCTTACTTAACGCATTGTCTTACGGCGTACTGCTAGGGGAAGTCTCACTACCTATTAATCAAGTTTGGCACAGTACCTTGTTGTGGTTCATGCTGCTTATTAGCGTAATGGGTGGCCGTGTGATCCCGTTTTTCACGGAGAAGAAGTTGGGTATACAAGTGTCCAGCACACCTGTATGGCTAGAGCGAGCGCTTATCGCTCTGTTTGTGCTGCTGATTGGGGTGACTTTAGTGTCCGGCACTGACAACTTGGTCGCGAGAGGGCTGTTGCTCATAGCGGGTATTGCTCAATGTTTTCGGCTCTACTGTTGGAAAGGCTGGAAAGCATACCAGGTACCCATGCTGTTCTCGTTACACATGTTCTACCTCTTTTTACCTCTGGGGTTAATATTAAAAGCGGTGGTCATTAATCCTTGGGCATCAAACCTCATTTGGCACCTTTTTGCGATAGCCACACTTGGCGGAGTGATTTTAGCCATGATTGCGCGAGTCACGCTTGGCCATACTGGGTGCAATGTCTATCAGGGCCCCGCTGTGTCTTGGCTCTTTTATGCCTTACTGATATCAGCACTCGTCCGCGTATTTGGCATGTGGTTTTGGCCGGTGTATACCCTAGAGCTGGTTGCCGCATCGGCACTACTTTGGACGATAAGCTATGGCTGGTTTGTGGTGCGATTTGGCCCTATGCTGAGCCAGGCACGCGCAGATGGCGCGGCGGGGTAATGTATGGTGCTGTGCCGGATTGTGTTGGATTGATGCTAGTCGGTTTAACGCCTAATCAGTGATGCGATGGTTGATATACATGGAAGGCGTTTATCAATTAGTAGGTTGTTTATTGTCGTTTTTTCTGGCGAACAACTAACATTAGACCTAATATGCAGCTACACAATTTAAAATCGCTGTCTCATTTTTAATAATGGTTTGAAAGAGGCGGATTTAATGGCTGCTGCTTTCCCTCCGTCACGGTGGGCGTGAGTTAGGGTGTCGACAAGAAGGTTGAATGGGCGTCATCGTACAGGAACCACAATGAAAAAACGAACTACTACGCACTTAAGCTGGCGTTTATCTATTTCTTTTTTGCGACCTTGTGGATCTTATTCTCCGATTGCGTGGTGACTGCTTTATCCACGAATCTAGAGATGCATGAATTAGCGCAATCATTCAAAGGGCACTTCTTTGTGGTGGTGACATCGATTATGCTCTGGCGCTTGGCGAGAAAGAATAACCTCGATCTGGAGCGAGCGAGTGACATTGATAGTGTCACAGGGTTGCACAGCCCCTCGGTGTTTATGCGTCATGTGGATACTTTGCTTGCCTCGCAGGATCAACAAACCTCGTATGTTTTGGTGATTGTCGACATTGATGGGTTTACATCACTCACCAATAAACTTGGGTTTGAACGTACCAATCACCTGCTGTCTGACATGGCGCATGCCATTGAGGTATCAACGCTATTCGATAAAGTCACGTCGCGCGTCCATGCCGATCGCTTTGCATGTCTCGTTGAGTTGGATAGTGCCAGTGATATGGCGCTTTATATTGATAGGCTACACCGTGAATGTAATCGGCATCTGCAACGATATGAACAACAGGCGACATGTTCGATAGGTGTCGCTTTATTTGGTCCAGATGGTGATAGTGCCGCACGCCTGATGACGGCGGCGACACGTGCGCTTAATGATGCCAAAAAGCGCAAGGGAGCGGTTACCTACCATGATGCTCACTTGACCGAACAAGCGCAAAAGCGTAGGCAGCTCGTTTCAGCACTCAGAGTTGCAATCAATAACAAAGAGATTGAGGTTGTTTTTCAGCCGCAATATCGCTTGGCATCAGGCGAGCTCACTGGCTTAGAAGTCTTAGCGAGATGGACCCATGAAACCTATGGTGTGGTGCCACCGAGTATATTTATTCCTCTCGCAGAAGAACAGGGCTTTTGCGAAGACCTAACGGCGCTCGTACTCGAAAAAGCCGCCAAGCGGTTACACGATAATGATCTGTTGGGAAGTGTCATTCAGCGTGTGTCGGTTAATATTTCTGCGGTAGAGTTTAATAGTGAGAGTGCGATTCGGCGTATTGATGATTACTTGCAACTGAACCCAAAATTCGCACGTTACCTTTGCCTAGAAATAACCGAAACCGCGGCACTTGATGATATTCTTGAGTGCGCGCGAGTGGTTGATATCCTTAAACGCCATGGCGTGACCTTTTCCATTGATGATTTTGGTGTGGGTTATACTTCTTTAGGAATGTTTAATCGAATTAATGTCGATGAAATCAAGATTGACCGTAGCTTCATCCAATCGATGGAAAGCGATAGCCGTACTAAAGCAATCACAGCCGGCATTATCGATATTGCTAAACGCCTAGAAATCAATGTGGTCGCTGAAGGCGTGGAAACCGCCACTCAGCTTGCACTATTGAAAAGCTTTGATTGCGAATATGCGCAAGGGTATTACCTAGGCTACCCTGCTTCACTCTCCGACTTGAAAGTGGCGATGTCTGTCTGAAAGGCAAACGCTGAATTGATAACTGATAGCGCACCGCCAATACCCACTCGCTAAATCATCTAAATATCATACACCAAGCTATCTGCTGCCAAGAATGGCCAATTAAGGCGATGTGGCTCAGTGTCTGTACCGTTGAAAAAGTATCCGCGGTGCGGCATCGCATACACGGTATCGCCTTGTTGATAGGCGCCGGAAAAGACATTTACACTCCCCAAAAAATCAAACACAAAGCGGCTTTTTGGCGCAGCATATAGATCGACCGGACTGTCGACTTGTTCAATTTGCCCATTACTCATCACCACCACGCGATCCGATAGCTCCAGTGCTTCGTCTTGGTCGTGGTGGCTATTGTTTGCGATCGCCGCGATCGGTATTTGTCGTCGGGACTGTTTTCGTAGAACGAAGATAAACCGAAGGCAGGTGGCGATTGCGCCGCCTGCTCGGAATCATCTGTTGTTTTTTAACGTTCAGCCGCGACAGTGCGGTTTGAGCTGGTATTGAACAGGTTTACTAGCCGCATCCCGACTAGCATGCTAATCACAAACAAGCTTATCGGTAGTGCACCGGAGCCAATAGCCGTGACTGCCGGGCCTGGACAAAGTCCGGCGAGTCCCCAGCCGATGCCAAAGAGTAATGCACCGCTGATGAGCTTTTTATCAATCTTTCGCGTTTGGGGCAGGCAAAATTGATCGGCCAGTATGGGTTGTTGCTGCTGGCGTATGGCCAAAAAGTAACCAGGAACAAAGATCAGCAGTGCACCGCCCATCACAAACGCGAGGCTGGGATCCCATTGGCCGAACACATCCAGAAAGCCAATCACTTTCGCGGGATTGACCATGCCTGACACCATCATACCCATACCGAAGATAAAGCCAGAGAGTAAAGCAACAAGGCGGAACATAAGCGATAAGGTCCTTAAAGATGTAAACGAACAAAAACAGTGACAAAGGCAGCACTAATAAACGTGAGCGTTGCCACGATTGACCGTTTCGATAAGCGACCCATGCCACAAATGCCATGACCACTGGTACAGCCGTTACCTAATTGAGTGCCTATCCCGACCAGCAACCCCGCGAGTACGGCAATCATAGGTGTAAGCGCAAGGCTTGTGTCGTTAGGTAATTCAAAACCGATAAATGGCATCAAGATGCCAGCACTGACCATTCCCAGCAAAAACAGACCTCGCCATTTTGCTTCATGGACATTCGATGACAATGCGCCTGAGGCAATACCACTGATCCCGGCAATACGGCCATTGAACGCTAATAGTGCCAGACAGGCTGCACCAACCAGCATGCCACCAAATAGGGCATCCCATGGGATAGAGAACGTCATGGTTTCCTCTCAATGACTCAAAACAGGTTACAATTTAATAAGGCAGGCAGCATACTGAGATTTTTGTATAAGTCAATGCTAATTTAGTTTAAGTTGTTTTAGTGGTTGGTGTATGCCTAAAATTGAAGACTTTGGCAATTTGAACAAACAACGCCTCTAAAAAAGCGCGAGCAGGTGCTCGCGCTTTTGGCTGACACTGAAGCCTCTCGTTCTTACGCCTTGGCAAACTTGTAAGTGCGATAGCCACCAATTAAGTTGCGGGCTTTAAAACCATGATTGACCAGTTGGCGATAAGCGACATTGCCTCTGAGGCCGACTTGGCAGTACACCACAATTTCTTTGTCTTTCGGCAGTTCATCGATGCGTCCACGTAGTTCGTCGACCGGAATGTGCACATCGCCCTCAATCAACTGACCGTTTTCGCGCTCGGGCGCATTGCGCACATCGAGTAGCACTTGACCGTCGGTCAGATTGTCTACCTCATCAAAGTGGATTGGCGTCGCGTCACCTTTAAGAATATTGGTGGCCACAAATGCCGCTTGGTTGATCACATCTTTGGCGCTGCCATACGGCGGCGCGTAGGTGAGCTCGAGATGTTGGAGCTGCTCAACGGTCATGCCAGCACGTTGTGCCACGGCCATGACATCAATGCGCTTATCAATGCCATCTTTGCCCACGGCTTGGGCGCCTAAAATCGCGCCGGTATCCGGGGCAAATAACAGTTTAAACGAGACAACTTCCGCGCCGGGATAATAACCGGCATGACTGGCGGCGTGAACATAGACCTTTTGGTAGTCGATGTCAGCGTGCTTGAGTTGTTTCTCGTTTTGGCCCACTGAGGCGACCGCGAGATCGAACACTTTACAGATAGCGGTGCCTTGGGTGCCGAGATAATGCTCAGTGCTGCCTAGCATGTTGTCAGCGGCCATGCGCCCTTGACGGTTCGCCGGGCCTGCTAATGGCACTAACGTTGGCTTATGGGTCACAAAGTCAATCTCTTCCACCGCATCGCCGACCGCGTAAATATCGGTGTCTTGGGTTTGCATGGTGCTGTTGACCACAATGCCGCCTTTTTCACCAATGGCAAGCCCCGCTTGTTGCGCCAGCGTGACTTCGGGCTTAACGCCAACCGCCATGATCAAAAGTTCGGTATCCAGTTTGTCGCCATTATTGAGTGTCAGACGTAAAGCGCCTTCCAGGTGCTGAGGCTCACTCGGCTCGCCGGCATCATCACTGGCGACATGCGTGGTAGGAATAAACTCGGCGGACTCCAGCGCGGTGCCTAAACGTAAGTCGACCTCTTGGTCGCGAATGGTTTGATGGACAAATCCCGCCATTTCTCGGTCAACCGGCGTCATCACCTGATCGGCCATCTCTAATAGGGTGGTTTTAATCCCGCGCTGATGCAGCGCTTCCATCATCTCAAGACCAATAAAACCCCCGCCGACGACGGTCGCATGGCTGGGATTGTTCATATCAATGGTATGCAAAATCGCATCCATGTCTGGAATATTACGGAGCGAGTGGGTCAGTGGGTTATCTAAGCCAGGGATGGGCGGCATAATGGGGGCCGCACCTGGGCTTAACAGTAACTTGTCGTAACTTTCTTGATAGTCGCTGCCATCGGCACGGACGACGGTGACGGTTTTGGCCTCGCGGTTAATCGCAGTGACTGTGCTGTTGATGCGCACATCCACATTAAATCGGGCGCGAAAACTGTCCGGGGTTTGCAGCAAGAGTTTACTACGGTCGGTAATGTCACCGCCGATATGATAAGGCAAACCACAGTTAGCGAACGAGACGTACGGGCCACGTTCGAACATGATGATTTCGGCTTCTTCACTTAAACGACGGGCGCGAGCAGCGGCAGAAGCGCCACCGGCGACGCCGCCAATAATCACGATTTTGGTCATTATGACTCCATTAAGCGTTGCTTAGTCCAAGTTTTTTCAGGAAAAAGGCAGCCGGACAAATCCCTGTAAACGCACTTTGGATCAGGTTTACGCCAACGAAAACGGTTAGCCAAACAAATTGGCTGTGAACTGTGAGGGTAAGCACAACAGAAAGTAGCACCATCATGCCAGCGATTACGCGTACACCATTATCAATTGTCATAGCAAGACTCCTTTGCATCCTCTATACGATTACCCGACAGACCGAACCGCTTTGGCTCGAACGCCTTCAGTGTTTGTCGGCACTCAGATCACTCTAGAATTTATATTTAGAAAAGTCTAATAATATTTTAGCTTAATTAGAATTGACTAAATTAAATGCCGCGCTAAGCTAAGAGTATTGGCAAAAGAGGAGTGGGTGATGGCAGAGTCAACGGTGCCGTTTGAGGCAGAAAGCGTACCTGATATGGACATCAGTGCCATGCGTGAGCAAGCGACTCTCGTGGCGACCATGTTGAAAGTGATGGCCCATCCTGAGCGATTAATTGTGCTATGCCAGCTTTTGGCGGGAGAGATGTCGGTGGGGCAATTGTTGCAAGGGTCGCGCCTGAGTCAGTCCGCGTTTTCTCAGCACCTTAGCGTGCTTAAGCGGCATCAACTGGTCAAGGTACGTAAGTCATCGCAGCAGGTGTTTTATCAGCTCAATGACCCCCACGTCGCGGCGATTATCGCTACCTTACAGCGGCTTTATTGTGCCTGATGTGTCTGAATCTGAGAGGTCAGCACACATTCATTGCCAGTCGATGCACTAAGTTAATTAACATTCAGCCTTTTTACCTATCGTTTTCTTGTCGTTACTGTCATCAGCCAAAGGATCGAATATGCGAGATGCTCAGCCACAAGGTCAGCTGATCACCCGAGTGATGAACAGCTTCTTCCCACCCATCCTCATTATACTCGCGCTGCTGGTGGGCGCGGCGGCACTGTGGCTCACTCCCAAAGAAGAAGATCCGCAAATTGTGGTGCCAATGGCAGATGTGGTGGTGCAAGCGCCCGGTTTGAGTGCCACGCAAGTGGCAAAGCAGGTGACGCAGCCTCTGGAGAAAAAAGTCAGCCAAATTGACGGGGTGGAGTATGTGTATTCCACCACGCAAGCAGGGTCTGCGTTGGTCACGGTGCGTTTTTACGTGGGTGAAGATCGCGAGTCGGCCTTGGTGAAGCTATATAACAAGCTCTATGCCAATCAAGATGCGATCCCAGCCGCGGTGAGCGAGTGGGCGATAAAGCCGGTAGAAATTGATGATGTACCGATTGTGATTGCGGCGCTGCGTAGCGACAACCCTGATCAGCTCGACCATTATGCTCTGCGACGCATTGCCGAGCAGGCGACCTTGGATCTTAAAGCCCTTCCCGAAACCAATGCGGTGAAGGTAGTGGGTGGGGTGCCGCGTCAGGTGTTGGTCACGCTCGATCCTGCCGCCATGGCTAGCTATCAGATCAGTGTGTCTGATCTCACCAATGCCTTTTCGTTGAGCCATCAAAAGCGTGATATTGGCGATATTCAGCATCAGGGTGAGCGCTATTTATTAAAAACCGGCCAGTGGTATCAAAGCCTTGAGGAGATACGCCATTTAGTGGTAGCGGTGGTGAATGGCAAACCTGTGTATCTGCAGGATGTGGCCGAGTTATCGGACGGCGCGCAAGAGCCCACGACAGATACGTGGATCCAATCGACCGATGATAGCCAGCCGCACCCCGCGGTGTTTCTCTCGGTGGCAAAGCAAAAAGGCGCCAACGCGGTCAGCGTGGCTGAGGATGTCACCGCCACGCTCAATCATTTGGTCGCTACGCAGTTTCCCGAGGGCGTGAGCGTCGAGATCATCCGCAATTACGGCCAAACCGCTGATGCCAAAGTGAAAAATTTGGTGTCCAGCCTCGGTATTGCGGTGCTCACCGTGGTGGTCTTTGTCGGCTTGTTTTTAAACTGGCGCAGTGCCTTAGTGGTGGCGATTGCGATCCCAATCAGTTATGGCGCGGCATTAGGGCTGGATTTAGCCTTTGGCTATTCGATTAACCGCGTTACCTTGTTTGCGTTGATCTTGGCGTTGGGGCTGATTGTTGATGATCCGATTGCCAGTATCGACAACATTGAACGGCACCTGACCCATGATAACAAGCCGCGTGGCCGCACGATTGTGCTGGCGATGCTAGAAATCAAGCGCGCATTGATTATGTCGACCGTGGCGATTGTGATTGTGTTCACCCCGATGTTTTTTATCACCGGCATGATGGGGCCATACATGGCACCGCTGGCATTCAATGTGCCGGCCAGTGTAGTGATCAGTACCTTGGTGGCGTTTTTAGTCACCCCTTGGCTCGCCAAAAAAATTGTTCGCGCGTCCAATAAAGGCGATGACTATCGCATTGAGACCACGCCGCTGTACCGAGGCTATCGGCGTGTGTTGCTGCCATTGCTGGAAAACAATCGTCGCGCTAAAGCGTTTTTATCGATAGTGGGCGTGTTGTTTGTCATCGCCGCTCTGCTGCCTGCTTTGCGCCTCGTACCGCTTAAGCTGTTGCCATATGACAATAAAAATGAGTTTCAGGTGGTACTGGATTTGCCGGAAACCGCTAATCATGTCGATACCTCCAATGCGCTGCGAGAGATGAACCGTTACCTACAAACGCAAGCCGAGGTGGTGTCGGTATCCGGCTTTGCCGGGCTCGCCTCACCGATGGATTTTAATGGCATGGTGCGCCATTACTTTACTCGCCATGCGCCTTACCAAGGTGAACTGCGGGTGGTGCTGGTGGATAAGCATCGGCGCACGTTGCAATCACATGGCTTGGTGACACGCATGCGTGATGAATTAGAAACTATCGCAGCAAAATATGATGCCGAGGTGCAATTAGTGGAAATGCCACCGGGTCCGCCTGTGCTGGCAACCATTGTCGCGGAAGTGTATGGCTCGCCAAGCACGCCGTATTCAACCCTACAAGCGCAGGCGACTCAGGTGGCCGAGCGATTAAAGCGTGAAGCCTTGGTGTCAGAAGTGAGCACCAGTGTTCAAGGGCCTCTATCGAGCTGGCAGTTTGAAGTGGACCAAGAAAAAGCCGCCTTGTCTGGCATTGCGGTAGCCGATATTAACCAAGCCCTCAGAGCGGCGAACCAAGGGGTCACGCTGGCCCATCTAGCCGATGCCGATGAAATGGATCCCTTGCCCGTGAGGCTGCAACTTGCGCCAGATGCCCGTGATCAGCTTGATGCGCTGCTCGCACTGCACGTACGTGGTCGGGCTGGAGTGGCTAAGCAATCGGTACGAGGTGCCTTGCTTGATGCGCCGCAACCGCTGGTCGCGTTGAGTGAGCTCGGCCATTTTACGCGCCAGCTCGTTGACCAGCCTATCTATCATAAGAATTTACGCCCCGTCGTGTATGTGTATGCCGAACCTACTGGACGGGTGCCGGGCGAAGTGGTCGCCGATGTGATGGCCGATTTTAATCAACCAGAGTCGGACAGCGCTCGCCCGCTATCCGCGCGTAGTTATTTGGATAATGGCGCGGGTGATGGCTGGCAGGTGCATGACGGTATCGAGGTGGTATGGAGTGGTGAAGGCGAGTGGAAGATCACCATTGATGTTTTCCGCGATCTGGGGATTGCCTATGGCGCGGCGCTGCTGGGTGTCTTTATTGTGATGCTGATACAAACCGGGCTACCGGCGGTGTCGGGCATGATTATGCTTGCGATCCCACTGACTGTAATTGGCATTATGCCGGGCTTTTGGTTACTCAATGGCTTAAGCGGTGAGATCAATGGCTACCCAAATCCGGCGCTGTTCACCGCCACCGCGATGATTGGCATGATTGCACTGGCGGGGATTGTAGTGCGCAACTCATTGGTATTGATTGAATTTATTCAACAGTCACTTGCACAAGGTATGGCGCTGAGTGAAGCCTTAGTACAAGCGGGCGCAGTGCGAATGCGGCCTATTTTGCTGACCGCCGGCACCACCTTATTGGGGAACGTGATCATCACCCTCGACCCGATTTTTAATGGGTTAGCTTGGGCGATTATTTTCGGTATTGCCGCGTCTACCGTGTTTACCTTGCTGGTTGTGCCCGTGGTGTACAACCTTGCGTATCAAAATCATCCCACCCACGGCCTATCAGTAGAAGGAGAGAATGCATGAAGGCAAAAAAAGGCGTGCTCGCACTGGTGCTAGGCACTGGGCTATTGATCCTATTTTTGGTGATGGCTGGGGTGTTTACCGCGAACGTGGCGCCCGTCTCAACACCGACTGAGACACCGAATGATGTTGAGGCGCTGACGCTTAAAGCGGTCGAGCAGCCACAAACCCGCATTTTCTCCGGTCAGTTGGAGGCCAGGCAGATGGCAACCTTAGCGGCGCGGATGACCGCAACCGTTGCGGAGGTGCTGGTTGATGTCGGCGACCGCGTTGAGCAAGGGGATGTGTTGCTGCGTTTGGATAATGCCGATCTCAGTGCCAAAGTTCGCCAAGTGCAACAAGCCTTGGCCTCGGCGCAATCGCAACTGAATACTGCGCGCAGTGACTACCGCCGAATGGAAACCTTGTTGGCGAAAAAGCTGGTGCCTCAATCTCAATTCGATGAGGCGGAGAATCGCTTAAAAACCGCGGAGTCTGAGTATCGTCGTGCCCTTGCCGCGGTGGATGAGGCTGAAACCCAATTTGGCTTTAGTCTGGTGCGCGCGCCGTTTTCAGGGCTAATCACCGATAAAATCATCAACCAAGGGGATACGGCGACACCGGGTGCGGCGCTGCTATCTCTGTATAATCCTGAAAGCATTGAAGCGACGGTCAATGTGGCGGAATCTGCGTTGCTCTTTGTCGATATCGGTCAATCGTTAACGATTACGCTGCCCACCTATGAGAAAACCCTCTCGGGCGTGGTGCGCACCGTGACACCGGCTGCCGATGCGACTTCACGCAGTTATCGTGTTGCAGTGACACTGCCAAACACGGAGGTGAGTGATACTTTGCTTCCGGGTATGTTTGCAAAAGTGACCGTGTCACAAAAAACCGAGCCAGTGCTTTATCTACCGAGCAATGCGTATTATCAAATTGGACAACTTAACTATGTGAAGGTGCTCGATGCGGGTGAGGTGAGAACACGGCTGGTTTCGCTCACACAGCAAGGGCGCGTGCGTAAGGGGTTAGAGCCTGGTGAAGTGATCATCATAAATCCGAAAAAAAATAAGTGATTCTGGTCGCGTTATGGTGAATATCATCAATACTTAAGGTGAGTTTTCCTAAAAGGAGTTCACTATGAAAATAGCGACACGTTCTGCAGCAGGCCTCGCTGCGACAGCCCTTGCTGGTACGCTGTTATCTTCACCTGCACTCGCGTTAGATACATCCTCTTTAAAAGCCTGTGGGGATGGCGCTGGCTGGCCCCCTTATACCTTTGAAAAGGGCGGACAAGTTCAGGGTTATGATGTCGATGTACTGAATGCCGTTTTCGGTGATGAGGGCGTAGGTGTCTCGGTTGAAATGCCACCTTGGAAGCGGTGTGTGTTGCAGACGAAGGCTGGCAATTACGATATTGCCCTCAGTGCTTCTTTCAGTGAAGAGCGAGATAAAGACTTTATCCTTACCGACTATTACTATACGCTTCAGCCGAGTTATATTTATTCAACAAGCCAACACCCTAATGGCTTGAATATAAGCTCAGTGGACGATTTAAACGGCCTAACAATGTGTGGTCTGCTTGGTTACAATTATACGGGCTTTGGCGTTGATGACAGCAAGGTGAGAAAATCGGCAAAAAGCTTCGAGCAGCTCGTACAAAAAACGGAAGCAGGACGCTGTGACGTATTCTTGGCACGCTATGAAATATTGGCTGGGTTTAAAGTGGCTAAAGGCACTGATTATCTCGCCGGTGGGATGCAAGCTGAACCTATTCCGGGAAACAGTGGTGATAAGTTCCACATGATGATCTCGCGTGAACACCCCGAGGCGATGGAAATAAAAGCCACGCTGGATGCCGGGTTTGAGTCAATGCGTAACGCCGGTGAATTACAGTCTATTCTCGATACTTATATTAAATAAATGGTTATTAAAAAATAAAAAAGAGG
>NZ_MUFC01000016.1 GCF_001995985.1 Salinivibrio sharmensis
ATCTGAGCCATGATCAAACTCTTCAATTTAAGTTTGGTGTTTCCGTAGAAACTGCTCAATGAATACTGATTACTGTTTATCTCCGAAGAGACAAACGAATTGACTGTGCCGAATAACTAAAAGTTATCGTTTGGTCACTCAGTTCATCGAATAAATCTTTTTGTCTATTCTCAACGAGTGCCCACACAGATTGCATAGGTCAAATTGTTAAAGAGCGTRTTGACTTCGTGGTCGGCATTTCGTGACTTGCGTCTCGYTGCCCCGTCAACAGGAAGCGCAGTATAGAGATCTCAGTTTTTACCGCAACCCCTTTTTTTAAAAAAAATCTCACCTGAACGAAATTCGTACAAAACACCTTTTTTTGTCTATTTTACCCCCTATATTTTGCCGCCAGTGTTCACCTTGGCTTACATGCCCGATCGTATTTTTCACTCTTCTCCACTCAAAATGAGGCATACATCATAAAAATTGGCTGGTAGCATGGCCTGCCTGTTTCTCACTTGGGAGTCATCGATATGAAGCATTGGCTTTTTCTAGGGTTTGCTATTGTGGCAGAGGTGATTGCAACCGCATCACTCAAAAACAGTGACGGCTTTTCTAAGCTCGTTCCTTCGATATTAGTGGTGGTGGGATACAGTTTCTCTTTTTATCTACTCGCCCTCACTTTGCGCGCAATTCCTGTAGGCATCGCTTATGCCATATGGGCCGGCGCGGGCGTGACATTGATTGCTTTGATTGGCTGGCTGGTCTTTGACCAAAAGCTGGATACGCCGGCGGTGATCGGAATGGCATTGATTGTCTCTGGTGTGGCCGTGATGAACATATTCTCATCCACCTCAGCACACTGACGATTAAAAATAGATTCAGACAGCACACAACGAAAAAACCCAGCCGAAGCTGGGTTTTTTCATTTCAGGGGGAGAGGCGATTACATCATGCCGCCCATTCCGCCCATGCCACCCATACCAGCAGCAGCGCCCATATCAGCACCGCCGTCTTTTTGTGGCAGATCGGTAACCATGGCTTCAGTCGTGATCATCAGACCCGCAACAGAGGCAGCGAACTGTAGTGCACTACGTGTTACTTTGGTTGGGTCAAGAATGCCCATCTCAATCATATCACCGTATTCGCCAGTTGATGCATTGTAGCCAAAGTGGTTGTCGCCAGATTTCACTTTGTTAGCAACCACTGAGTCTTCATCACCTGCGTTAGTCGCGATTTGACGAAGAGGTGATTCCATGGCGCGCAGCGCAACACGGATACCGACGTTTTGCTCTTCGTTGTCACCTTTCAGATCACCGACTTTGCTTGCAGCACGGATAAGCGCAACGCCACCACCGGCAACCACGCCTTCTTCAACCGCCGCACGTGTTGCGTGCAGAGCATCTTCAACACGGTCTTTCTTCTCTTTCATTTCGACTTCAGTCGCTGCACCGACTTTGATCACCGCAACACCGCCAGCCAGTTTGGCGACGCGCTCTTGCAGTTTCTCTTTGTCGTAATCAGACGTCGCTTCTTCGATTTGCTGACGAATCTGCGCAACACGCCCTTCAATCGCAGCTTCCTCACCAACACCGTCAACGATGGTGGTGTTGTCTTTAGTAACAGTGACACGTTTGGCTTGACCCAAATCTTCCAGCGTCACTTTCTCTAGGTCCATGCCGATTTCTTCAGAAACCACAGTACCTGCTGTCAAGGTTGCGATATCTTGTAGCATCGCTTTACGACGGTCACCGAACCCAGGTGCTTTTACAGCCGCAACTTTAACGATGCCACGCATGTTGTTGACCACCAAGGTTGCCAGTGCTTCACCTTCAAGGTCTTCTGCAATGATAAGCAGTGGACGAGACGCTTTAGAAACCGCTTCAAGGGTTGGTAGCAGCTCGCGGATGTTCGAGACTTTTTTGTCGATCAGCAGGATAAATGGGTTATCCAGCTCAACGTTACCGGCTTCTTGGTTATTGATGAAGTAAGGAGACAGGTAACCACGGTCGAACTGCATACCTTCTACGACACTCAGTTCGTCTTGCAGTGATTGGCCTTCTTCAACGGTAATCACGCCATCACGGCCTACTTTTTCCATCGCTTGAGCGATGATCTTACCAACGGTGTGGTCAGAGTTCGCGGAAATCGTGCCCACTTGCTCAATCGCATTGTTGCTGGTGCAAGGCGCTGATAGGTTTTTCAGCTCTTCAACCGCCGCAACAACTGCTTTGTCGATACCACGCTTTAGATCCATTGGGTTCATGCCTGCCGCTACTGCTTTCAAGCCTTCATTAACAATGGATTGCGCCAATACTGTAGCGGTAGTGGTACCGTCACCCGCCGCGTCGTTTGACTGAGACGCTACTTCTTTCACCATTTGTGCGCCCATGTTCTGGAACTTGTCTTCCAGTTCAATTTCACGCGCAACAGAGACGCCATCTTTGGTGATGGTTGGGGCACCGAATGATTTGTCTAGTACTACGTTACGACCTTTAGGGCCCAGTGTGACTTTCACGGCATCAGCCAGAACATTCACACCTTCGAGCATTTTCGCACGCGCGTCGTCACTAAATTTAACGTCTTTAGCAGCCATGATTCTATTCCTTTCTTACATTATTGATTGGAGGTGAAATGAATTATTCAACGATTGCCATAATGTCGCTTTCAGACAAGATCAGAACTTCTTGACCCTCGATTTTTTCCGTCTTGGTGCCAAAGCCTTCAGAGAAGATAACAGTGTCACCCACTTGAACGTCCAATGGCTGCACGTTGCCGTTTTCAAGAATACGGCCTTTGCCTACCGCCAGCACTTTACCGCGGGTAGACTTTTCTGCAGCAGAACCAGTTAACACGATGCCGCCCGCTGATTTAGACTCAGCTTCTTGGCGCTCAACGATAACGCGATCATGTAGTGGACGAATGTTCATCGGTCGTCTCCTGAATTAGTAATGATGTTCCGTTTGATGAAGTAAGTATGCACACAGGCCGTACATGCGTCCGGTTCCTGATGTAACTCCCTATGTGGGGACGCCCTTTTTCTTTCCCAAGGGTTTTACAGCAATTTTTTTGTTTTTTTAGACTGGCAACTTTCTCCGATTGTGAGGATCCGCTAGGGTAAGCCGTCCCAACCCAGTGATAAGAAACTATGAACGACAAACACGGGCTGCTGTCTGCCCCGATCAACCTCACATTACGTAAGATGACCGTACCCATGGTATTTGGGCTGTTCGCGATCATCATGTTCAATGTGGTGGATACCTTCTTTATTTCACTGCTTGGCACGGAAGCACTAGCTGCGGTGAGCTTCACCTTTCCCATCACCTTTGCGGTCAACTCCATCACGCTCGGATTAGGGGTCGGCATTGCTGCCTTGGTCGCGCGATTACTCGGCCAGGGCGATCATCAAGATGCTGCGCGGGTCTCGAGTCACGGTTTGATCTTGGCGGTCTTCATGGTGATGGCCGTCGGCTGGTTGGGGGCGGCCACCATCAACCCAGTGTTTTCCGCGTTGGGGGCAAGCGACAACTTATTGCCGTTAATCCATGACTATATGCAAGTGTGGTACCTCACCATTCCATTACTTGTGGTACCCATGGCAGGGAACGCGGCTATCCGTGCCACAGGCGACACGAAAACACCGGCGAAAATCATGATGGTCTCCGGCCTGATTAATGGGGCGCTCGACCCCTTACTGATTTTTGGCTTGGGCCCATTTCCCGAGCTGGGTGTGCAAGGGGCCGCCATCGCCAGTGCCGTCAGCTGGGCCGGCGCATTAATGGCCGCGCTGAGTATACTTATCCGCCGTGAGCGACTGTTGATGCCGCCGCAATGGAGCAAGCTAGCGACTGATGTGCGTCAGATCCTCAAAATTGGCATGCCGGCTGGAATGACCAATGCCTTAAACCCAGCCGCAGGCGCCATTTTAATGATGATGCTTGCCTCACAGGGAACAGAAAGCGTTGCCGCCTATGGCGCCGCTCAACGCATTGAAGCCATTTTATTAATTGTGATGATGGCGATGACGTCATCGCTCACGCCCTTAATGTCGCAAAACTTTGGCGCGCAATATCACCAACGGGCCTTTCAAGCGCTGTTTAGCGCGATGCGCTTTGCCATTTTGTTCCAGTTTGCCGTGTACTTGTCGCTGTGGCCTTTTATCGATCTGATTGCGGATGTATTCAGTGACGATGTGCGGGTTCAACAAGAAATTGCCCACTATTTGATGGTGGTTCCGGCCAGTTACGGCTTACAAGGCACCTTGATGTTATTGGTCGGCGGCCTGAATGCCATGAAGCGTTCACTGCATTCGTTCGCTTGCAACCTAGTGCGTTTGTTTGTCTTCCTAGTGCCCTGTGCATGGCTGGGCGGCATGGTCAACGGCACCCATGGCCTGTTTGCGGGAATCGCCATTGCCAATCTACTGGCCGGTATTATGGCGTACCTGTATGCCCTGGTGCTGCGCCGTCAGATGCTCGCGTCTTCACTGCCTGCTTGATCCAGTTCATGAACGCGGTGCTGCAACACATCTAGCGCCTGATAAAGCGCTTGATACTGCGCCGCACTGAGTCCCTCGAGCATGGCTTTTTCCCACTCCAGTACTTTGGGAACAATGGTCTGATAATGGGTGCGGCCTTTGTCGGTCAAATGGACTAACGCGGCGCGCTGATCACCTTGGCACGCGCGCCGCTCCACTAACTGATGCTGCTCTAAACGGGTAAGCAAGCGCGACACTTTTACTTTATCCAGCCGCGTTTCTGCGGCTAAATCTTTCGCCATCACGCCATCCCGTGCGCCCAAAGAGGCCAGCACGCGCCATTCTGGACGCGACAATCCAAACTCTGCTTCATAACGTGCCGCAAGACTATCGGCAACCAGTTCCGCCGTGTGAACCAGCTTATAAGGCAAAAAGCTATCGAGCGCTAAATGAGGAAGGGTCATATCATTTAGTTTCAAGTGAAATCATGTGGAATACTTTACGAGAGGCTTCGATAAGATGCAAAGGTAGTGCTTTGTTTACACTTACGGTTTTTAAGCGGCAAAAATACTGAACACAAAAGGTAAATTATTTGTTAACAGCGCGTTGCTTTTTCTCGTCTCTGATCGCTAATATAAACGAATAGATTGTTTCTTTTGAAACTATTTGGCCGTCCCGGTGAGCACGGCCGCCCAGCACAAGGAGCGAGTTATGCGAAAGTGGTTTTCATTCCCCATTCGTGAAGGGGATGCCTCACGTCAAGCCCACTGCGACTTCCCTGAGGGAACCTACGAGCGCGAGTGTGGCAAAGAAGGCTTTTTTGGCCCGGCCAGTCATATGTATCACCGCCATCCCCCGACGGGCTGGAGCGAGTGGGAAGGGCCATTGCGACCGCATGCTTTTGATACCAACCGAGTTGAAACTCAAGGCACATCGCCAATGGATGCACCTGTGCTGTTATCCAATGCCAACGTTCAGGTTCGCTTATGGCGCACCGATACCGCCATGTCTTATCTAGTGCGCAACAGCGATGGTGATGATTGCTTATTTGTCCATCAGGGCGAAGGCTCGCTGTATTGCGATTATGGCCACTTGCGCTACACCAAAGGCGATTATTTGATCATTCCTCGCGCCACCAGCTGGCGGCTCGTGCCAGATGAGGCCACCACTTTGCTGATGATTGAAGCGACTCACGGCTCCTACATGAGCGCCGAACGAGGCATTGTCGGCGAACATGCGGTGTTTGACCCCGCGGTGTTAGAACATGCGCGCATTGACGATAGCTTTAAAGCCCAGCAATCCGATAACGAAAGCTGGCAGGTGATGATCAAATCGCGCCAACAGCTTAACCGCGTCACTTATCCTTATAACCCACTCGATGCGGTGGGCTGGAAGGGCAACCTCACCGTATTCCGACTCAACTGGCGAGATATCCGCCCGTTGATGAGCCATCGTTATCACTTACCGCCATCCGCGCACACCACCTTTGTCGCGCAAGGTTTTGTGATTTGCACCTTTGTCCCCCGCCCAATCGAGTCGGATCCCGGCGCACTGAAGGTGCCTTTCTACCACAATAACGATGACTATGATGAGGTGCTTTTCTATCACCAAGGTGACTTTTTCAGCCGCGATAACATTGATGCCGGCATGGTGACCCTACACCCTTGTGGCTTCCCACATGGCCCTCACCCAAAAGCCTTTGCTGCGGGCAAAAAGCATCAGAAAAAAGAGACCGATGAAGTGGCGGTGATGATCGATACCCGCATGCCACTTGATATGAGCGACGCGGCGAAAGCCACCGAACTGACCGATTATGTTTACTCTTGGCGCACGCCAAGTGACGCAGAATAGCGAAGGAGAAAGCAATGAAACTGGCTTCACTCAAACACGGACGTGATGGCAAATTGATTTTGGTCTCTCGTGACCTTACTCGCGCCGTCCACGCCGACGATATTGCGCCCACACTACAAGCGGCACTCGATAACTGGGCGACACTGGCGCCCAAACTGACTCAGCGCTACGACGCGCTCAATGACAACCAAGTCAGTGAGTCCTTTGCCTTTGACCCCAGTGTCTGCGACTCACCACTGCCCCGCGCCTTTCAGTGGGCGGATGGCAGCGCCTACGTTAACCACGTTGAACTGGTGCGCAAAGCACGCGGCGCACAAATGCCTGAGAGTTTTTGGACCGACCCACTGATGTATCAAGGCATGTCTGATGGCTTTCTCGGTCCACGTGACGAGATTGAATTGGTGGATGATGCATGGGGCTGTGACTTTGAAGCCGAGCTTGCCGTCGTCACCGATGATGTGCCCATGCACCTTAGTGCTGACAAAGCGGGCCAACACATTAAACTGCTGATGCTGGTCAACGATGTTTCCCTGCGCAACCTGATCCCCGGCGAGCTTGCCAAAGGGTTCGGCTTTTTCCAATCCAAGCCCGCCTCTGCCTTTTCGCCGGTGGCGGTTACCCCTGATGAGCTGGGCGATCACTGGCACGATCATAAAGTCCACTTACCGATGCATGTCACCCTGAACGGCGAATGGTTCGGCTCGCCCGAGGCCGGTGTCGATATGACCTTTGATTTTGCCGAGCTGGTCGCCCATGTGGCGAAAAGCCGCCATGTCAGTGCCGGGACTATTATTGGCTCCGGCACCGTGTCCAATACCGATCGCAGTAAAGGCTCGTGCTGCTTAGCCGAAAAGCGCATGTTGGAAATTATCGACCAAGGCGAGGCAAAAACCCCATTTATGACCTTTGGCGATAGCGTCACCATCGATATGCGCGACAGCCAAGATGCGTCTATTTTCGGTGCCATTGAGCAAACCGTGACCCGCTACATTGCCGAGTAACCTTGATGCGCGCCTAGTGCCTCTAGGCGCGCTTGACGTTGACGCCGTCTAGGAGCTTGTATGCTGCTTTATGATTACAGTAAGTCGACCGCGGCCTACCGCGTCCGCATCGCCCTTGGCCTTAAAGGCCTCACCTACCAACGAGAAACCGTGTCCCTGCTGGATAAACACCAGCATAGCGACGCCTATCGTTCGCTCAACCCCGCCGGTTTAGTGCCGACCTTGGTCGATGGCGATGTCACCTTGAGCCAATCGCTCGCCATTATCGAATACCTCGATGAGCGCTATCCACAGGTCAAACTGCTCCCCAGTGATCCAGTGCAAAAAGCCCAGTGCCGCTCTTTGGCACTCGACATTGCCTGTGATGTGCATCCACTCAATAACTTACGGGTTCTGCAATACTTAACTGGCCCCTTTGGCCATAGTGATGACGACAAAATCACTTGGTATCACCATTGGCTAAAACAAGGGTTCGATGGCTTGGAAGCCAAACTACAAGGATTAGACAGCCCCTTTATCGGCGGAGAAGCGCCCAATTTGGCCGATATTTGTTTGGTCGCGCAGCTGTTTAATGCACGCCGATTTGCGTTTGATTTAACGGCCTACCCAACTTTGACGCACATTGAGGCACAGTGCCAAACGCTGGATGCATTTATACAGGCACACCCTGATAAGAGCTAAGGAGAGAACATGAAAGACGGATTGTTGTGGGCGCCGGATAAGGAGCGTCAAACCCACACGTTACTCGCCGCGTTTATCCGTGCCGTGAATCAGACTCACGACACCCAGCTGAGTGGTTATGACGATCTTTATGCCTGGTCAGTACGTCAAAGCGGCGATTTTTGGCAACAGTTATGGCAATTTGCTGGCGTGATCGGCGATCTGGGCGAGAGAGTGTGCGATATCGACCCCGAGCACCCCAATCGAGATAGCCACTGGTTTCCCACCGCACGTCTGAACTATGCCGAAAACCTACTAAAGCACGCAGAGCAATATGCCGACCAACCGGCGATGATTTTTAGCGGTGAGCATGAGGTAGCACGAACTCTCACTTGGCGTGAGCTCGTCGATCAGGTCGCGGCCATCCGTCACTACCTAGATATGCAAGGTGTTCAACCGGGCGATGTGGTTGCTGGCTATTTACCTAATCTCCCTGAAACCGTGATTGCAATGCTTGCCACCGCGGCACTGGGCGCGATTTGGACCTCAACCTCACCGGACTTTGGCGTCGACAGTGTGTTAGACCGTTTTGGCCAAACCGAGCCCAAAGTGCTGTTTACCACCGATCATTACCACTACAACGGCAAAACCTATGACTGCCTGAATAAAGCACAGCAGGTGGTGGATAACGTACCGGCCATTGAGCGCCTAGTGGTGATCCCTTTTGATAGCGATCGACCTTCTTTACCTGCTGGCGTGGATAACTGGCAAGACTTATTAGCCAAGGACTCGCCGCCGCTTCGCTTTACCCGCGTGGCGTTCAATGCCCCACTCTTTGTGCTGTACTCTTCCGGCACCACGGGTAAGCCCAAGTGCATTATTCATTCGGTGGGGGGAATATTGCTCAATCATTTGAAAGAGCATCAGCTCCATTCGGATGTGCGCCCCGGTGATCGCTTTTTCTACTTCACCACCTGCGGCTGGATGATGTGGAATTGGCAGGTCAGTGCCTTGGCAAGCGGCGCGACCTTGGTGCTTTATGATGGCTCACCGTTTTATCCCGATGCGGGGGTACTTTGGCGACTGGCCGAGCAGCAACAGCTCACCCTTTTTGGTACGGCGGCGAAATACTTAGAAGCATTGGAAAAACAAGGGGTGGCACCGAAAGATGATTACTCGCTGGCGTCGCTACGCGTCTTGTGTTCGACCGGCTCGGTACTTGCGCCCGAGCAGTTTGATTATGTCTATCAAAAGATAAAGTCTGATCTGCAGTTAAGCTCGATTGCGGGTGGTACCGACATTTGTGGCTGCTTTGTCCTTGGCAGTCCGCTGTCACCGGTTTATCGCGGTGAAAGCCAAAAGCGGGGCTTGGCGCTCGATGTACAAGTGTTTAACGCCCAAGGCCAAGCGGTCGAGGAGAAGAAAGGGGAGCTGGTGTGCTGTAATAGCTTCCCCAACCAGCCAGTTGGCTTTTGGCACGATACCGATGGCAGTCGCTATCACAATGCCTATTGGAACAAGATTGATGATATCTGGTTTCATGGTGACTATGTGCGCCTGACCGCACAAGGCGGCATGGTGTTTTATGGTCGGTCTGATGCGGTACTAAACCCAGGCGGGGTACGAATTGGCACGGCAGAAATCTATCGCCATGTGAATCAGCTTAGCGAGATCATGGATTCAGTGGTCATCGGCCAGCAATGGCAAAATGATGTCCGCGTGGTGCTATTCGTTAAACTCGCCGCCGGCGTGACACTGGATGAGCCACTCAAGCAAGCCATCAAAAAAACCATCCGTACCCAGTGCACGCCACGTCACGTTCCCGCCGTGATTGCCGAGGTGAGCGATATTCCACGCACCAAGTCAGGGAAACTGGCTGAGCTGGCGGTGCGCGATGTGGTTCATGGCCAAGACGTGGCACAGTTAAGCGCGTTGGATAACCCAGCATCACTCGACCAATACCGTCAGCGTCCTGAGCTCAACGAGTAAGCTGACGCCATGATCGAAAAAGGCCGCATCTTCATGCGGCCTTTTGGCTGGGCTTAATCCCGAAATAGCTTAGCGCAGGCGATGGTCATCATCGTCATCTTTGCGCTCATATTCCCCCTCAAAGGTGTTGCCATCCTCACCACGGCCTCCGCGACGGAAAGGATCCTCCCCGAAAGGGCCTTGCGCATTGCCCCCCTGATGGAAGCCACCTTGGCTAAAGCCTGCTTGAGACACAGTGACGCGCTTCATCACTTGTTTGGCGAGCGCGGCTCGCGGCCTAGGTAAAAGCACCAACATCCCCATCGCATCGGTCATAAAACCTGGCGTTAACAGCAGCACGCCAGCGACGGCCAGCATCACGCCTTCAAGGATTTGCTGAGCGGGTAATTCCCCTCGGTTGAGCCTGTCTTGCACCGAAGCCAAGGTCATAATGCCTTGGCTTCGCACCAGAGACGCACCGACAAACGCGGTAATCAAAACCAGTGCCAGTGTGGGCCACAGCCCCAGCCAGCCACCAACCTGAATAAACAGGCCAATTTCGATCACTGGCACCAAAATAAATAGCAGTAATAAAACTGGAAACACGGTTCACCTCGCACTGGAAATTCACTTTTCATCCTAACATCAAAATCACGCAAAAGCCGAATCGGGAAAGTGGATTTACTGCTTGAATCTCGCGGCAAGAAAGCGCATTTTGTTATCGCCTCCTCTTAGTGCTGTGACCGGTGTCAGCCCTTTTCACCGCATCATATGCTCTAATAGCGGCGAAAGGATGTAAGAGACGATACATCCAGCCAAAATCTCTGAGGAATGGATTCTACAGCAAAATTTGTGGCGACGTTTTAATCATTATAATAACTTTGATGTTAAGGCCAACACATGTCTCAGACGATTATTACACCCAATGATACCCCTACGCTGACTACTGCAACCCGCCTTGAAGAAGACTTACTCGGTCAACGCGCTGTTCCAGCCGATGCGTATTACGGTATTCACACCTTGCGCGCCATTGAGAACTTTACCATCTCAAGTACCCGTATTTCAGACATTCCCGATTTCGTACGCGGCATGGTATACACCAAAAAAGCCGCCGCGATGGCAAACCAAGAACTCGGCGTGATCCCTTCTGATGTCGGTGACTACATTGTTAAAGCCTGTGACCAGATTTTGGAAACGGGTAAATGCATGGACCAGTTCCCCTCGGATGTCTTCCAAGGCGGTGCAGGCACCTCAGTGAACATGAATGCTAACGAGGTGATTGCCAACCTTGCGCTTGAACTGATGGGGCATGAGAAAGGTGACTATGATGTGATTAACCCCAACGATCACGTCAATAAGAGCCAATCCACCAACTGTGCGTACCCAACAGGCTTCCGTATTGCCGTTTACAACAGCATTCTCAAGCTAATGGATGCGATTGATTACCTGCAAAAAGAATTCGATGCCAAAGCTGAAGCCTATGCGCATGTCATCAAAATGGGCCGCACCCAGCTGCAAGACGCGGTACCGATGACGGTCGGGCAAGAATTCAAAGCCTTCTCAGTGCTACTGCGCGAAGAAATCAAAAACATTAAATATACCGCCGCGCTGCTGTTAGAGGTCAACCTCGGCGCCACCGCGATTGGCACCAAACTGAATGCCGCAGAAGGCTATCAGCAACTGGCGGTGAAACGCCTAGCTGAAATCACAGGCCTGCCGTGTATCCCAGCAGAAGATTTGATTGAAGCCACGTCAGACTGTGGGTCGTATGTGATGGTCCATGGCTCGCTAAAACGCCTGGCGGTGAAACTATCGAAGATTTGTAACGACCTCCGACTGCTCTCCTCGGGCCCACGTGCCGGGCTCAATGAAATTAACCTACCTGAAATGCAGGCCGGCTCATCCATCATGCCCGCTAAGGTTAACCCGGTGATCCCAGAAGTGGTGAACCAGGTTTGCTATCGCGTGATGGGGAATGACACCACCATCACCTTTGCTGCCGAAGCCGGTCAATTGCAACTTAACGTGATGGAGCCGGTGATTGGCCAGGCGCTGTTTGAGTCTATCTCCATTCTGGCGAATGGCTGCCGGAACTTGGGTGAGAAGTGCGTGAGTGGGATCACCGTTAACCAAGCCGTGTGCGAACACTACGTGCTTAACTCGATTGGGATTATCACTTATCTTAACCCCTTTATCGGCCACCATGAAGGCGATATTGTCGGTAAGATTTGCGCCGAAACGGGTAAGAGCGTCAAAGAGGTGGTGCTCGAGCGTGGTTTAATGACCGAGGCGGAGCTGGACGAGATCTTCTCGGTGGAGAACCTGATGCATCCTAAGTATCGCGGTAAACGCTTTAACGCCTAGTGGGTCAGTCATCAGTGGGTCACTCACAACAGACACCAACCACCTACAGAGACAACAAGGGCGCTGATAGCGCCCTTCTTTTATACCTTCAATTGCCGTTACAACACCTGGGTAATCAGCAAACCACAAGCGATACTGAACACCATACTCAGCAAGCCTGGTGCCATAAAGCTGTGATTAAAAATATACTTACCAATCCGCGTGGTGCCGGTTCGGTCAAAGTCGATAGAGGCAATGATCGGCCCGTAGTTAGGAATAAAGAAGTAGCCATTCACCGCTACAAAGGTCGCAATAATCATCGAAGGCGGCAGCCCCAAGGTAATCGCCACAGGCACCAACACCGCTGTCGTTGCACCTTGGCTGTTCACCATGACTGACAAAGCGAACAGCGCAAACGCAAATGTCCACGGTGCCATCTCAACCAAGCCAGACACCGCCTCTTTTACCATCTCGCCATGGCCACCAATCAAAGTATCACCTAGCCAAGCAATACCAAAGATAGCGACAATCGCACGCATCCCGGCATGGAATACCGAACCTTGGCTAATCGCATTGCCGTCCGGCTTACAGGTCAAAATGATCAGTGCCCCCACTGACAACATCACGATTTCAATGGTATGCGCCATCCCCATTGGCTCGCCATCAAAGGCCGGGCGCAGGGTTGGGAATGCCCCCATGATGACCACGGCTAAGGCACCAAATAAGAACAAGCCAACCGATTTCTTCGCCTCCGGCGTGACTTCGATATCTTCAACGGCCAAATCCGCTTCCATTTCTCGACGAAAGTCGGGATCTTGTAAACGGCGTTGATATTCAGGATCGTCTTTAAGCTCTTTACCCAGCTTATTAACAATCACACACGCCAAGGCAAGGCCAATAAAGGTGCTGGGAATGGTAACCGACAGCACATCAGTAAGGGTAATCCCTTGCGGCTCTAAAAAGGCCACACACGCCACCACCGCAGCGGCGATGGGGCTGGCCACAATCGCAAATTGCGAGGCAATGACCGCCATCCCTAACGGACGAGCCGGACGAATGCCGCTTTTACGACTGACTTCAGCGATAACTGGTAAGACCGAATAGGCAACGTGTCCGGTTCCCGCCATCATGGTGAAGACATAAGTCACTAAAGGGGCAACAAAGGTAATGTGACGTGGGTTTTTACGTAATATATTGGTGGCAATTTTAATTAAAAAATCCAAGCCACCTGCTGCTTGCATGGTGGCTGCCGCGGCGACCACCGCCATGATCATTAATAAAACATCAATCGGCGGATGCGTGGGCTGTAAACCAAACCCAAAACTTAAGACAGCGAGCCCGACCCCGCCCATCACACCTAAACCAATGCCGCCGATACGGGCACCAATTAAGATGCAGCTGAGTACCACTAATAACTCAACCAAGAACATAACTTTCTCCTACTTTGGATAGACGTCCCCACGCGTCCGTTCACATGCATTCATTGTCTATGGCACGCCCATGGCGTATTGGGGTAGATACGATATGACGGCTCCTCCGTCGGCCTATCGCCACTAATAAGCACCATCCTTGGTGGGAGATGTGAGCAACCGCGCTCAGCACCATGGCCAAATCCTAACCAGATGCCGTCACGCGCATGTTGATTCAGGTAAGAAAAAGTAACACTTTTCGCGAACTGACAACAAAAAGTTCGGGAAATGAGATCTTTAACCTAGACGCTGATGGACTTTTCATTCTTTCTCAGTGATGTTATGTTATATCATAACAAACAACGGAGAGTCGTTATGAAAGCCAATATCCATCCCGAATACCGTTCTGTCGTTTTTCATGACACCAGTGTTGACGCCTATTTTATTATCGGCTCAACCTTGCAAACATCACGTACCATCGAGTGGCAAGATGGCAAAACCTATCCTTACTATCCACTGGATATCTCGAGCGCCTCACACCCGGTATATACCGGGAAGGCACGAGCGACGAACAAAGAAGGGCGCGCGGCACACTTTGCGCGTAAGTTTGGCCAAGTAGGCCGCCGCAAAAAGGCGTCGTCATGAAGGTCGTTAACTCACTAAAAAGCGCCCGCCAGCGCCACCCTGATTGTCAGGTTGTCCGTCGTCGCGGGCGCATGTTCGTCATTTGCAAAACCAATCCACGTTTTAAGGCGGTGCAAGGGCGCGCGAAAAAACACGCCTAAGCGTCGGCGACGCACTGCCACTGATGGGGCAGTGCTTCTCGGCGTGCAAACATCTTGATGTGGCTACTGACCGTCTCAGTCACCAAGGTTAAGCTCGCTTCATCATCGGCATGGCATGTAACACGCAACTGGGTTCCTTGCACCTGCATATCACACACTCCCGCAGGGAAATGTACGCGTCCTGTTTGCTCATCCCAGCTCGCCTCGACTTTGCGACCAAAGTGACGACACAAGGTCTGCAAGTAACGTGGGGCATGCTCGGAGTCAATCATCGTCGTCATACTAGGCATCAATGCTCCTTGATAGGTGGGCGCAAGCGCCCACCTCTTTGCGATTAAAATTGATAGGATGCCGTCAATTTAATATTGCGACCGGGCTCGTAATCGAGGATTTCTGCGCCTCGTTTACCTGACGTTGACGCATGCGAGCGATAGCGACTGTCAAACAGGTTGTCGACCCCTGCCGTCAAAGTGAATCCGTCTACTGCCATCGGTTGCCACTGAGCGAACACGTTGTGGACTGTGTAGCCCGGCTTGGTCAAGTTGCTATCAGGAACGGTGGTCGATCGCTGAATTTGAGTGTTCCACCCCAGCAAAACATCCCAACGGGTCAACGCGTAATCCGCATTCAAGGCTACGGTATCGCCGAGGTGGCGGGCGCGACCAAAAATCTGATCCAGTTGATACGCCTCTGAATAACTCACATCCGTGCGACTGTAACTGGCTGACGCCGTCCACTGCTGCCATGCCCAATAGGTACTGGCTTCAAAGCCACGATAGGTGACATCGCCACGGTTGGTGGTTTCATAAGCCCAGTTGCCACCACCATCTTTGTAACTACGCACCACAATTTCATCATCGAGATAGGTGCGAAATACCGTTAGATTGGCGGTTAACGAGTAGTCTTTTGGCGCCGCTGCATTCGAAAGGCGCACACCAATTTCATCGGTCCGGCCATGCTCGGCTTTCAAGTCTTTATCCGCGCTTTCACTTAGTGCTGTGGTAGTAAATGATTCATTCAACGGCGGCGCTTTGTGCAGCTCTCGACTGTTGGCAAACAGGGTGAGGTAGTCGTTAGCGACAAACTCGGCACCCAACGCCAGCGACACATCATCATAACGCTGACTCGAGCTGGTCGCTCGACGATCAAAGCTGTCATAACGTACCGCTGGCATCACCGAAAAGCGTGAGCTCAGCGCTATCTTGTCTTCCACATACAGCGCAATCTTGTCGGCCGACTCCAAAATCTGTACACCCGGTTTGGCAAATTGGGTGTCGTTGTCTTGGTTTTCATAGTGCGCACCGTACGCGAGCTGATGATCGCCAATACGCTGCGACACACTGAGTTGTACCCCCATATTTGTGTCTTCTGCCACATTGACGCCTTTGCGGTCAGCCAGAAATGGGTGGGTTGCAAATTCGGTTTCATCACGGGTGAGTGACAGCTGGTTATAATAGGCCAGCGCTTTTAATTCAATGGCTTGTGACGGCGTGTATTCATAGTTGATCGTCGCGGTATCACGATCGTAGGTCACTGGCAGCGTCATTTCGCCCGTACGATTGCGGTTGAAGCTCACGCCCATATCAGGACGCGGCAGGTAATCGCCCTTATCACGGTACTTGTCATAACTGACTTCAAAGCGATGCCCAATCGCAGGCTCCCAGCCTAGTTTCACTAAGCCATTGGTAACTGCGCCTTCACCACCAAAAGTACGATGCCCATTGCCGTCTTTAAAGTTGTCGCGATCAAAACGGCTGATGTAAGCCATCGCATCCCATTCATCACTCAACACCCCATAAACGGTCAACGAGCCTTGTTGGTAATCGTTACTACCCCAGCCCGCACTTAACCGTGCCCCAAATGTCTCATTGGCACGCAAGAGGTCGTACGGATCCTTGGTTTCAAACGCGACCGCGCCCCCCAGCTCGTTGGTGATAATCGACGATGCACCCACCGCGACATCAACACGCTGCAAAATGTCAGGGTTTAAAGTGAGGTTGCTGATGTGGTGGAACATTTTACCGCCTTGTGAGGCGCCATCGACGGTGATATCCAGATCTTGTTCGGTAAAGCCACGGATATTAATGCGCTGGGTGAGCGAGTGCGTGCCGCCCACATCCACACCGGGAATATCACGTAATAGGTCAGAGAGGTGATCGGGCTGCTTCACGGTAAGATCAGCCTCCCCCAGATAACGGGAGGAGCTAGACACTTTTGTGCCCCACACGGACACCGTTTCTATGCTTTCATCTTCGGGGCTATCAGCCATCGCAGAGGGACACAAAGCACTGGCAATGCTCAGCGCAAGCAAGGCTGGACGCGCCTTAGCGGGAAGTAACAACATCATGATTCATTTCCTTCTTGGGCAACCAAACAACTAAATGATACTAATTCGCATTTATGTTACTGTTTAAGTGCTTTTCAGGAAGAAAAAAGAATTATGCGCACGCATCAAGCTTTTATGCGCAGAGCGTTTATGCATAGCACGTTGATGCGGCATGTTAAGGGGGAACACTATGGCAGCACCCGTGTCTGTTGTTTGCACACAACGAGAATCCAGCGCAGAGGGTCACGCCGAGATCATGGCTACCCACTCGCAACGGACGCAATCTCTGGTACGAGGACAGTTTTCACATACCTTATGCCCGGGTGGGTTACATATCGATGGCGGGATCACCGATGAGTTATGTGACGCCAATGTACTCCACCGTGCCCATCTGGGGATCACCCTAGTGATAGTCCTCGAGGGCGTGCTGGAATTTGCCTACGATGGTCACACCTATCGGTGTGATGCACGTCACCAGCCCCAAGCGATTGCCGTCTCCGTGTGTCGTGATAGCACCTTTCGCCGTCGCTTAATTGAAGGGAATCACCTGAAAAAAGTGAACATATTACTGCCACCAGAGTGGCTTGAAGGGTATGCAGACGAGCAAGCCTTGCCACTGCTTAGTGCCTTGCATCGCCATCATTTAGGCTGTGTACGCTGGCCACCGAATACCTCTATACTCGACCCCACTCGCGCCTTATTGCCCAGCGCCAATAGGCAACATGAGGCGGATCCACTGACCCAGCACCTCCATGCACTCACCATCATCAAGCACCTGTGTGACCAAACCGCTGGTCTGATCATTGAGCCTGTTGTCGAACACACCCCTACCACCCATGAGCCACAGGTCGCAAAAGCCGTCGCGTATATTGAGACCAAACTGCATACGGCATTGACCATATCGACCATCGCTCAGGCGTGCGGCCTGAGTCGCAGCACACTACAGCGTCGATTTCGTACCCATCTGGGCGTGCCCGTGTCTGATTACATTCGACGCCGCCGGCTCGCGGTGGTCAAAGAAAAGTTGCTGCATGAGGCGATTTCAATTGGCGAAGCAGCTTACTGGGCGGGCTACCATCACCCCTCTAACTTCGTTACCGCATTTAAGCGTCAGTTTGGTGTGACGCCCGGTCAGTTGATCCAGTCGCACACCCATGCGGTGTGATCATGGTATGTGTGTATACTCATCCTATTAGCATGAAAAGGAAAACGTATGAGACAGGGTCGCCGCTTTGCACTGGTTGCTGGATTGTTGATTGTCGCACTGGGCGCCAGTGCGCTTTATATCGTTCGCTCGCAGCACGCTACCGCTCCTGCAAACACATCGGATACTATCGCGGCGCCAACGTTTGTGACCGTCAACAGCCAAACAGCGCTTGATGAAGAGCTCGCCAACGCAACCGCCAGTCAGAAAATTGCCTTTGTCGATTACTACGCCGATTGGTGCATTCCGTGTAAGCAGTTCGCCACACAAACCTTTACCGATCCAGACGTGGCTCAGCAACTTAACCGCATGCACCGGATTAAAGTGAATCTCAGTGAAAATCGTCCTGACGATTTTGCGTTAATGCGCAGCCAAGACGTGGCCGGGCTCCCCACACTCGACTTTTGGTTACCCAATGGAAAGCGTCATGCGACAGCCCGCATTACTGGCTTTTTAACACCTCAGGCTTTCATGACTCACCTGCGCCAGCATGGATTAGTGGATGAAGTAAAAAGCGAGTAATGATCAATCTCTTAGTTCTCTTGTTACAAAATTGATAAACCCCATATCTGGTGGTAGCTTTATTGAAAACAAAGGGAAAGATAGCCGCATTATGGAAGCGCAACACACCATCGTTATTGCCGACGATCATCCACTGTTTCGAAATGCTTTGTTTCAGTCGGTACACATGGCAATAAGCGGTGCCAACCTGCTAGAGGCAGACAGCTTAGACAGTTTAAATCAGATCCTAGCGCGAGATGCTGAGGTTGATTTGGTGCTGCTCGACCTTAAAATGCCGGGCGCTAATGGCATGTCGGGCTTAATTGCGCTGCGTCACCAGTATCCTACCCTGCCAATTGTGGTGGTCTCTGCCAGTGAAGAGCCGAGCGTGATCCGCCAAGTCCGCTCCCATGGCGCGTTTGGTTTTATCCCTAAATCCAGCGATATGCGTGCATTGGTACAGTCGCTAACCCAAGTGCTTGAAGGCACCCCCTGCTTTCCTGATAATCTCGGCGAAGACGATGAGAGCGAGAGCTTATCTGACAAACTCGCCACACTGACCCCACAGCAGTACAAAGTGTTGCGAATGCTTTGCGATGGTCTACTGAACAAGCAAATCGCCTACGACCTGGCGGTTTCCGAGGCGACTATTAAAGCGCACATGACGGCCATCTTTCGTAAGCTAGGAGTAAAAAACCGCACTCAGGCGGTGATTTTATTGCAGCAATCCAATATCGAACTTTGATAAGCTAGCGCCCCAGACACCGACTTTGGAGCGCTTATGTTAAGTATTCTTGCTACGCAATTCGTGATTTTATGGGCCGTGATCGACCCTATCGGTAGCGTGCCCATTTATCTGTCACAAACCAGCCACATGTCCGCCAAACAAAAGCGCCGCGTCGCGGTGAAAGCCGTGGCGATTGCCTTTGCTATTTTACTGTTCTTTTTAATTGTCGGTCAGATTTTGCTCGAAGCCATGCAAATCCCCTTGCCCGCGTTCCAAGCGGCCGGTGGCTTAGTATTGCTATTGTTTTCCCTCACCATGATTTTCGGTGAAGGAAAACCCAGCCAAGAAGCCAAAATGCTGAGCGAAAACGTGGATAAAGCAGAAATTGCCGCCACCGCAGTGTATCCGCTCGCCGTTCCTTCTATCGCCTCTCCCGGCGCCATGATGGCGGTGGTCATGCTCACGGATAACAATCGATATGCCATCGCTGAACAAGCGGTGACCGCTGGGGTGATGTTTTTTGTTTTGGTCGCGACCTTGGTCTTACTCCTCGGAGCCAATGTCATTCACAAAGTGATTGGCAACGTCGGCGCGTCGATTATCAGCCGCGTCATGGGGCTGATCCTAGCCTCCGTCGCCGTTGCTAATTTACTTGAAGGTATCCAAAAGTTTTATCACCTTAGTTAGACCTTTGGCGCAAGGCTTGGCTGGCTCAACCCGAGCCAGCCGTACCTAGCTCACAAAAACCCTGTTTTTTCCGCTCATTACCGCTTACTGCGCTCGACTAAAGTTGCAATGTCGCTTCGTCCATCCCCTGCTATCGTCTTCAAGTAACATTCCATTAACGTGCTAAACAAGGAGAAGGCGATGGCGTTTCAAAGCAAGGAACACGCGAAAGCCTACTGGGACAGAAACGTAAAACTGATGATCAGTCTACTGATTGTCTGGTTTGTTGTCTCATTCGGCTGTGGGATCTTATTCGTGGATGCCCTCAATACCATTCAAATTGGTGGCTACAAACTCGGGTTCTGGTTTGCTCAGCAGGGATCAATTTATACCTTCCTCGGCATCATATTCGTGTATGCCAAACAAATGCGCAAACTCGATCGCGAGTTCGGCGTGGACGACGAGTAAGAGGACTAACACATGGATTTAAGAACCATTACTTATATTGTTGTCGGGTTCACGTTCGCACTCTATATTGGGATTGCGATCTGGGCACGCGCAGGCTCCACCAAAGAGTTCTATGTTGCCGGTGGCGGGGTTAATCCGGTTGCCAACGGGATGGCAACCGCTGCCGACTGGATGTCAGCGGCCTCGTTCATTTCTATGGCCGGCTTAATCGCGTTTATGGGCTATGGGGGCTCGGTCTTTTTGATGGGCTGGACTGGCGGCTTCGTGCTCCTCGCACTGTTGCTCGCCCCTTACCTACGTAAGTTTGGCAAATTTACCGTGCCAGAGTTTGTCGGTGAGCGCTTCTACTCAAAAACCGCGCGCATTGTTGCCGTCGTTTGTTTGATCATCGCCTCGGTCACTTATGTTATCGGCCAGATGAAAGGGGTCGGGGTCGCCTTTGGGCGCTTCTTAGAAGTTGACTACTCCACCGGGCTATTAATCGGTATGGTCATTGTCTTTATGTATTCCGTGATGGGCGGGATGAAGGGCATTACTTACACCCAAATTGCTCAGTATTGCGTGCTCATTTTGGCTTACACTATTCCCGCAATCTTCATCTCCCTCAAACTGACGGGTAACCCATTCCCACAGCTTGGCTTAGGTAGCACCATGGCGGGGACCGATCAATACTTGCTCGACCGGCTTGATCAGGTGGTGACCGAACTCGGCTTTGTCGAATACACCACCGCGGTGCGTGGTAGCACACTTAACATGTTTGCCTATACCATGTCACTGATGATAGGTACGGCCGGTTTACCGCACGTCATTATCCGCTTCTTTACCGTCCCTAAGGTGCGTGATGCGCGTACATCCGCTGGTTGGGCACTGTTCTTTATCGCCATCTTGTACACCTCAGCCCCCGCGGTAGCGGCAATGGCTCGCTTGAACCTGATGGACACGGTGAACCTGCCTAACGGTGACAACCTTGCCTACGATCAGCGTCCTGACTGGTTTAAAAACTGGGAGACTACTGGACTACTGGGCTTTGAAGATAAAAACGGTGACGACAAAATCCAATACACCTCAAACGCTGAAACCAACGAGCTACGCGTTGACCGTGACATCATGGTGTTGGCAAACCCTGAAATCGCCAAACTCCCTAACTGGGTGATTGCGCTGGTCGCTGCCGGTGGCTTAGCCGCGGCACTGTCGACTGCCGCCGGGTTGTTGCTTGCGATATCGTCGGCGATATCCCACGACTTAATTAAAGGGGTCGTCAATCCGAATATCAGCGAAAAAGGCGAACTGCTGGCGAGCCGGATATCTATGGCATTAGCCATCGCTGGGGCCGGTTACTTAGGGCTCAACCCACCAGGCTTTGCGGCCGGGACGGTGGCACTGGCGTTCGGCTTGGCCGCATCATCGATTTTCCCAGTGCTAATGATGGGGATCTTCACCAAAACCATCAACAAAGAGGGTGCGATTGCCGGTATGGTCGCAGGGATCAGCGTCACCCTATTCTACGTATTCCAACACAAGGGGATTCTATTTATCTCTGATTGGACCTACTTAGAAAGCCTCGGTAGCAACTGGATTCTCGGTATCGAGCCAAATGCCTTTGGCGCGGTGGGCGCTGTATGTAACTTTGTGGTGGCAATCATTGTCTCACGTCTGACCAAAGAGACACCGCAAGAGGTTCAAGATTTGGTCGAGCACGTTCGCATGCCATCTGGCGCGGGTGATGCACAATCACACTAATACAGTGTTAATCTATCAAGCCCCTTCGGGGGCTTTTACACGGTTTATTACTTCCAGCCAAGGAGAGGCATGATGTCGACGGTTACGCGTTTATTAACCAACAAGCATGTGGTCATTGCAATGCTGGTCGCCCCCATTTTAGCGGTGATCGCTTATTTCGCCGTCGATAAGGCGGTCTCCGAACCACCAAAAGCCGCGCAGCCAGGACAAAGCTACCCGCTTGCGGTCCGTTCTAACTGTCGCTATACCAGTGGCTTTTGTCAGCTCGAAAATGGCGATATGAAACTCAAACTGAAATCGCAAGGTGTCGAGAACAATCAGCTAACGCTAAGGTTGGTCAGCGAGCTGCCTTTGGAGGGCGCGCAAATTGGTTTGACAGAGACCCCCCCACAAACCATGCAAATTCGCGATGAAAAAGGCACTACTTGGACGGTTACCCTCCCTGCTCCAAGCAGTGAGGAGACGCAAATTCGTCTAGCCGTGAGTATGGAGGGGAGCCACTATTATGCAGAAACACCCGTGACCTTTATCGAACACAAAACGTTTTATACCGAACACCAACAATCTCAGGATGCGTCATAACGTCTAACCGTATCATACCGCGTAGGTACGATACGGAACCACTCACGCATTGGGCCATATCAACGATGAACGGATCGCGACCACAATGGTGGCGATTTTGTTTTCATACGCTTGCTCTGTCAGCCAATGGCTGACATCCGCCCAGCCATCACCGTCCAGGTGGGCTAGCTCATCAACGTCGATATGCCCATTCACCGGATCAAAGTGCCCTTCCACTTTGACAATGCCGACATCGGTTTCTAAACGGGGTAACGAAAAAGGGGTCATGATTTTCCTCGCTGTTGTAATAAAGCGCGCAGTTTAAGTGGCTTAACGGGTTTAGAAAGATACCTAAAGCCTAGACCAGTCACGGTCTGCTGTGTTTCCGCACTGCGATCAGCGCTGATGATCACTCCCTCAAAACAGCAGCCTAACTTCAGTTGGCATTGTTGCAGCACTTGTAACCCAGTTTGCTGGTTCGTTAAGTGATAGTCACTCAGGACAAACTCAGGCTGCCATTGGTCGCCGATCGTCTTGATCGCACCACTCACGTCGGGGGCGCAGCGAACGTCGCATCCCCACCGTGATAAAAGCTGTGCCATACCATCCAAGATGTCTTGCTCATTATCCACACATAAGACACGGCACCCTTCGAGTCCTTGCGCCGAAGAGGTAGTAGGCGCCAAAGGACTTGGCTCAACCTTTTCCGCTTGGCTCGCATTCACCGTCATCGAGAACACCGTGCCCCGACCTGGCCAGGATTTTAATGCCAGAGGTTGCGCGAGTATTTGGCTAATACCTTTAGCAATCGCTAACCCTAAGCCCAATCCCTGTTCGGCGCCTTCGCGGTCAATGCGAGTAAACTCTTGAAAGATATCTTGCTGACGATCAAGGGGGATCCCCTCACCGTCGTCCCACACTTCAATACGATAGTCATTTCCTACTCGCCGCACGCCCAGCAATACACGACCTTCTGGGTTGTAACGAAAGGCATTGGTCAAAAAGTTTTGTAGCACCCGACGCAGCAGGTTTTTATCTGATTGGACGTAGACTTGGCTGTTGACGACGCGAAAGTCCAATCCTTGGCGGCGCGCCAGTACACCAAATTCAGCCTCTAGCGCATCAAACACCTCACTGAGTGCAAACGTCTCAATACGCGCTTTCATTTTGCCCGATTCAAGGCGGGAAATATCAAGCAGATCGCCAATCAACACTTCCGCACTTTCCAGCGCGCTTTCGATGTGATGGGCAACAGCCTCTGTATCTCGGTTGTCTGCCATCTCACTGAGTGATGAGGCGAACAAGCGTGCCGCATTCAGTGGCTGCATCAAATCATGACTAACCGCCGCCAAAAAACGGCTTTTCGACTGAGAGGCGGATTCGGCCTTACGAGTGGCATCAATCAAGCGACTATTTAATCGCTCCAATTCCCGCGTTCGCTCTGTCACCCGCGCTTCGAGGGTCTCGTTAGACTGCTTGAGCGCCGCTTCCGCATCCCGGAACGCGGTGATATCGGTAAAGGTCATGACAAAGCCACCACCTGGCATCGGATTGCCTTGCAGCTCAATCACTCGACCATCGGGGTGCACACGAGAGGAGGTATGCGGCTTTCGTCGCGTTAAGTGCATCACCCGCTTGCTCACGTGATCCTCAGGGTCGCCTGGTCCACACAATCCACGCTGAGCATTGAACCGAATTAAATCCGCGACCGGTCGCCCGACTTGGATAAGGCCGGGTGGAAATTGAAACATATCAATATACCGCTGATTCCATGCCACCAGCCGCAGTTGCTTATCAACCACTGAGATCCCTTGATTGATATGCTCTATCGCCCCTTGCAGTAACCCCCGGGAAAAATCAAACAGCTCAGAGGCCTCATCAACAATGGTGGCAATTTCTTCCAACTGCATATTGCGCCCTTGCAGGGCCGATGAAAGGACTAAGCGTGCCGACGACGAACCAAACACGCCTGCCAACACCCGCTCGGTATGCCGAATAAGTGGCGCGCTAGCTTGCTGCTGAGGCATTAATTCTTCCCCACGCTGTTCACCAAATTGGCTAAACGCCTGGCGCATGCGCCGGCGACCCACGAAGCGAGCCGCGAGCATTTCCAATTCCGCCACAGTGACACGGCTTTGATACAAGCGCGCATCATCGTTTTCCGGCAGAGGCATCCCCACAAACGCCGCGGCTTGTAGACGCTCACTGAGTGATGGCCGCGTGAGTAAAGAAACCACCACAAAGCTAAGGGCGTTCATTAACACACTAAAGGCCAGTCCCCAATCCACGGTATTGAGGTGGATAAACGGTGAAAAAGCGGGAGGAGTGATAAGCCAAATCAAAAGGTTAGATTGCCCATCCCCAGCCAGCATGCCGGTTTGGGTCATCATGGTGATCAACCACAGCACAAAGCCAATCAGCAACCCGGCATAGACGCCTTTCTTGTTACCTTGACGCCAGTACAAGGCACCAATCATCGCTGGAGCAAACTGGGCGATAGCCGCGAAGGAAAGAAAACCAATTTCCGACAACGTGGGCACAGTGAGGATCAGATGATAAAAGCCCCACGCGGCAATTAAAATTAAAAAGATCAGCGCTCGGCGAACATTAAGCAACAGCCCTGAGAACTGCGCAAAATTTCTGGATTTCAGCTTCATGCGCCGCAACAACAGTGGCATCACCAAGTCATTGGATACCATGATCGCCAACGCAATGGTGGAAACAATCACCATCCCGCTGGCAGCCGATGCCCCACCCATAAAAGCCAGTAGCGCCATCCCTTCAGCCTCTACCGATAGCGGCAACCGAATCACGTACGTATCGGCGGGCGCACCAGGCAGCAGCGCTTGACCGGCGTATGCCAATGGCAGGACAAAAATCAACATCAGTAATAAATAGGTCGGGAATACTTTACGCGCCGTATTCAAATCACTCGCGCGCGTATTCTCCACCACCATGGTGTGAAACTGGCGTGGCAAGCAAATGATCGCCGCCCCCGTCAAAAACGTGTGGATGATTAAGCTGCCCACATCCGGGCGACCAATCACCCCAGAGTCCTCAAGGCTCACGGGCAAGCTAGGGGCTTGGAATAGCAGCCACACCACAAAAATCCCCACTCCGAGAAACGCCACCAGCTTGACGATCGACTCGAAAGCGACCGCCATCATCATCCCTCGGTGGTGCTCAGTGCTATCAATATGACGGGTACCAAATAACACGGTAAATGCGGCCAAGGAGATACACACAAGCCACGCGATTTGGGGTTGTGCCAAGCCAATACTTTGTCCCAGTTCTGGCGACAGAACGTCGAGCCCCATGGCGATACCACGCAGTTGCAACGCGATATAGGGCAGCACGCCTACCACAGCAATCAAGGTCACCATCACCGCTAGGCCCTGCGATTTTCCGTAACGAGCAGCGATAAAATCGGCAATAGAGGTAATATGTTCGCGCTTGGCGATCAAGATCATCCGGGCAAGAAAACGCCACCCAAGAGTGAACACCAGGATAGGGGCAAGATAGATAGGTAAAAAGGACCACGGCGAGCTAGATGCTTGGCCAACCGTGCCAAAAAACGTCCAAGAGGTGCAATACACCGCGATCGAAAGGCTGTAAATCCAAGGACGCCACGAGCGCAACCAGCGCGGCTGTCGGTCGCCATACCAGGCAATCGCGAACAGCGCACCCATATATAGCAGTGAAACAGAGACAATTACCCAGCCTTGTGTCATGGCTCCCTTCCTGGCGCAATCCTTTGCCGAATCCTTGAGCTGGGTGTAACACGGTATCGGCGCCCACTCAATCGTCTCGTATTCGCTTTGTGGGCACCTTAGCTAACTTTACTGCAAGCCTTAACGTGGTGTATTACCGCTCAGGCCTGTTTATGCCACCTTAGCTTGCTTGGCACGCCAAAATGCCGGTTCACGCAGTGGTAAAACAAAAACAGGCAAGGCAAGCAGTGCCATGGTATAGAAAGTGCCTGAAGGCGATACGGCATAAATCCACCCGCTTGCTGTGGTCAGCGCCGCTACCACTGCGCCCATTGGCAACGCATTGTAAGCCGCTTGTGTGGCCACCAATCGCGCCCCACATTCGCGTTGAATGTACTGCATCGCGCCAAGGTGCGCACCGGCAAACGTAATACCATGAAGCAGTTGCACCAGTATCACAGGCACCGCGGCGGTGGTGGTCCCTGTGATCCCCCAGCGCAGCAATACACCCACAGCCGCCAATTGGAACAAGGCTTTTGATGACCAGCCATTAAAAAGCCGCGCCCCCAAGGCAAAGACGGCCACTTCCGCCACAACCCCGAGGCTCCACAAATAGCCCACGATGCTCTCGCTATATCCAGCCTGCTTCCAGTAGATCGCACTAAAGCTGTAGTACGCTGCGTGGCTGCCTTGCAGCAGGGAGGCGATTAACAAGAACACGATCACCTGACGGTCTCGAAAAAGCTGACGCATAGAGACTTTGCTATTGGTCATATCGCGCTCGCTTTGTGGCATCAATGTCGGTCGACGCAACGTCAGTAACAAACAGGCAGACAAGCCGCCAATCGCGACCCAGGGAATAATCGCCGCCGACTGCTCGGTCACTAGCCATCCGGTCAAACTCGACCCAACAATAAAGGCAATCGACCCCCAGAGGCGGGTTCGACCATAGTCGATGACTTTATGGCGGGCATAGTAGTTGGCGAGTGCATCCGACAACGGGACGGAGGGACCAATCGCTAGATTAAATAACACGGTCACCAAAGCCAGCCACCACACATTAGCCCCCATCATAGGATGCAATGCACACGTCACTAACGCCATGAGTGTCAAGGCCCGCAGCGCCGGCAACAAGGCTTCAACCTGTTGTACGCGAGGTGTGAACACTAAGTTGGCCACACAACGGGTCGCAAAACCAAGCCCAATCAAGGTGCCGATCACTCCTGAATTGAGACCAAGATACTCAAACCAAACTGCCCAAAACGGGAGATACACACCATAGGAAAAAAAGAAACCGCCAAAGTATTCTGACAGCCAGCGAAACGGGGAACATTGGGTTAAGGTCATCTCATTACTTCACATTAAGATAGATACCCGCTAAGTGTCGCAGCTCTGTGCGAGGAAAAAAAGACACTCATGCCATGATTGTCGACAAATGCGTGGTGGTGACTAATCCGTATACGTCCCTGGCTAGACTAAAGTCGGCTAGCGAGATCGAAAAGGGTGAGACACACTGTGACTATCACAGTGAGGAGTGCGACTATGCCAGAACCTTTTGACACCTCTCATGCGCCCTTTGACTGCCTAACCGCATCACAAGTCAAACAATGCCGCCAAGCGCTCGACGTCGCCTACTTTCGCCGTGGCGATACCTTGATCCAGCCCGGTGATACGGGCGAGCAGCTCTTTATCATTATTAAAGGCAGCGTGGAAGAAGTGTCAGAAGACGGCAAGGAAGTGTTTTCTCATTATACCACCGACGACTTATTTGACGTGCCAGCACTGCTTAATGGCACCGCCAAACATCAATACCGTGCGCTAGAAGATACCCTCTGCCATCTGCTTCCCGCCGAGGTGTTCCTCGCCATTTATCATCATAATCACGCGTTTCGAGGCTACTTTGATACCAACCTTCAGCGCCGACAAACGCTGATGGTGCAAGCTCGTCAACAGCAAAATCTGGCCGAGTTTATGCTCACTCGGATTGATGACAGCAATATTCAACCTGCGTTGTGTGTCACCCCCGACGTACCACTGCATGTTGCCACCGCTCAGATGAAAGCCGAGCGCTGCGACTGCGCCTTGGTCGACTATGAAAATGGCGAATGCGGGATTATTACGCGCACCAACTTGCTCCATGCGCTCGTCCTCGAGGGCTATGATCAATCCGTTCCGGTGGGTGAAGTAGCCACACGCCCAGTGATCAGTGTGGAGCACGGTGACTTTCTCTTTCACGCCATGATTAAAATGACACGTCAGCGCGTAAAACGTGTTCGGGTCGTCGATGGGGAAGGTAAGACCGCAGGGATGCTCGATCTTCCTCAAGTATTGAGCCTGTTCTCGACTCACTCTCACGTGCTCAACTTACAAATTGCCCGCGCACAAACCATTGACGAACTAGTGATCGCCGCAAACAGCCAGAGCAAGCTGGTACACACCTTGTTTAACAATGGCATTCATACCCGCTTTGTGATGCAGCTCATCGCCACGGTGAATGAGCAAATCATGGAAAAAGCCTTCCGGTTGCTGGTGCCCGAAGCTTACCAAAGTCAGTGCTGCTTGGTGGTCATGGGCTCTGAAGGGCGCGGCGAGCAAGTGCTTAAAACCGACCAAGACAACGCCTTGATTCTCGCCGACGATCTCAACTGGCCCGATTGCCAGCAAGTGATGGAAACCTTTTCACATACACTCTATCAACTCGGTTATCCGCCCTGCCCGGGTAATGTGATGGTCAGTAACCCCAAATGGGTGAAAACCGCCGCACAGTGGCAGCAAACCGTGCGTAATCTGGCACAAAGTGCCAACCATCAAAGTGTCATGGACTTGGCGATCCTCGCTGACAGCCAGCCGATCGCCGGCGATCTGAGTCTGATTGATGCGATCCACACACCACTCAACGACACCTTGACCGACAATATGTTGACGCTCAACACCTTTGTCCGGCCTGCGCTAGCCTTTCGTGTTCCCTTAACCGTGTTTGGCTCCCTCAAAAGCAGCAAAGAAGGGCTGGATATCAAAAAAGGGGGGATTTTTCCCATCGTCCATGGCGTACGTACCATGAGCTTGGAAAAAGGCGTGCGCCACACCAACACCTTTGAGCGTCTAGAACAGCTGGCAAAGCTGGGGGCGCTCGCCGAAGAAACCGCAGACAACCTCTCCGAAGCCTTAAAACTGTTTATCCGGCTGCGCCTCAGGCAGCAATTGAGCGGCGAGCCACAAAGCAACTACCTGGACGTCTCCCAACTCCCCTCGAGTGAGCGCGACTTGCTGCGCCACGGGCTGCATGTGGTGAAAAAGTTCAAAGAGTCACTCGCTTTCCATTATCACGTGAGGGACTAATTTGAATTGGCTGACTCGGCATTGGTACCGTCATCGTCTACGACACTCACCCTATCGGGACTTATTTTTGCCCCCCGACTCAAGCACGCTGATTTCCCTCGACTGTGAAACGACCAGCCTGGATCCGCATCGTGCAGAGCTGGTTACGATTGCGGCCACCCCGATCAAAGGCAACCGGATCCTCACCAGTCACGCTCTCACCTTGACACTGGCCGCACCAGAGAGCCTAAACGCCGGCTCGGTCAGAATTCATAAACTCCGCCACCAGGATCTCGCCCACGGTGTCAGTGCAGCGCAAGCGATCACCGCACTGGTCGACTTTATTGGAAACTACCCCTTAGTTGGCTACCATATTCGTTACGATAAAAGCATTCTCGATCGTTACGCACGCCAGTATCTTGGCTTTCCGCTGCCCAACCCCCTGATTGAGGTCAGCGATATTTATCAACGCAAACTCGAGCGCCTGCTTCCTAATGCCTATCACGACATCAGCATCGAAGCCATCAGTCGTCATCTTGATATCCCTTTACCTGCCCGACATGATGCGCTGGATGATGCGTTGGCGGCGGCATTAATTTACGTCCGCCTCACCCAAGGTGAGATGCCCATGCTGCAATCCAAATAACACATCGAAGCCGCGACTTGCGCACTAAGCCAAAGACAAAGTGGGATCCAGCCCCCACTATCTGGCCTGACAACTGCACAAACCGCTTAAAAATCAATGGGGTCATCCTAAAGTCTAATTGTCGGATGACCCGATATATCTCACCTTTACTGCATGGTTTTCGTTTGCCAGGCAGCGGTAACGCCTGACATCTCACGACATGGAAGCGCCGCGTGGAGCATCGCGGACACGAGGAGAAACAGGATGAGCGATAGTCACGTATACCCCGTCATGCCTTCAATTGCACAAAAGGCACACGCTGATGAAGCCAAGTATCAAGCACTGTATCAGCAGTCAGTGACCGACCCAGAAGGTTTTTGGCATGAGCACGGGCAAATTCTTGATTGGATGACGCCTTATACCAAAGTCAAACACACCTCATTTGATACCGGCCATGTGGATATCCGCTGGTTTGAAGATGGTACCTTGAACGTGGCAGCCAACTGTATTGACCGTCATCTTAAAGACAAAGGCGATCAGGTTGCCTTAATTTGGGAAGGCGACGATCCAAAAGACGATGCCACGCTCACCTACAACCAACTCCACCAGCAGGTATGCCAATTTGCCAACGTGTTAAAAGATAACGGCGTCAGAAAAGGCGATGTGGTATGTCTTTATATGCCGATGGTGATGGAAGCCGCCGTCGCGATGCTGGCGTGCGCCCGTATTGGTGCGGTGCATACCGTGGTGTTTGGCGGCTTTTCTCCCGAAGCACTGGCAGGCCGAATTATTGACTCCAATGCCAAAGTGGTGGTGACAGCCGATGAAGGGATACGTGGTGGCCGTGCGGTGCCCCTGAAGAAAAACGTCGATGATGCCCTAGCAAACCCTAAAGTGAAATCGATTGAAAAAGTGGTGGTGTACCAACGCACCGGCGGTAATATTGACTGGCACAGTCATCGTGATGTGTGGTGGCACGAGGCCGCTGCGAAGGTGTCAGACGACTGCCCCGCCGAAGAAATGAAAGCCGAAGACCCTTTGTTTATTCTTTACACATCAGGCTCCACAGGCACCCCAAAAGGGGTACTGCACACGACCGGTGGCTATCTGGTGTACGCGGCGATGACCTTTAAGTATGTCTTCGACTATCAAGAGGGAGAAGTGTTCTGGTGTACCGCCGATGTCGGCTGGATCACCGGTCACAGCTACCTTGTCTATGGTCCACTAGCCAATGGTGCGAAAACAATCTTATTTGAAGGTGTCCCCACTTATCCAAGCACGCCACGAATGAGCGAAGTGGTCGATAAGCACCAAGTGAATATTCTTTACACCGCTCCCACCGCGATTCGCGCACTGATGGCAAAAGGCAACGAAGCGGTCGCGGGCACCCAACGCGACTCACTGCGGATCATGGGCTCGGTGGGTGAACCCATCAACCCAGAGGCTTGGGAGTGGTACCACAGCACCATAGGCAACCAAGCCTGTCCGATTGTCGATACTTGGTGGCAAACAGAAACCGGTGGGATCTTGATTACCCCGCTACCGGGCGCCACCGCGTTAAAACCAGGCTCGGCAACCCGTCCTTTCTTTGGCGTACAGCCTGCTTTGGTCGACAATATGGGCAATATTCTCGACGGTGCCACCGAGGGTAACCTCGTGATGCTTGACTCGTGGCCAGGACAAATGCGTACCGTATTTGGCGACCATGACCGCTTTGAGCAAACTTACTTCTCCACCTTTAAAGGCATGTACTTTACCGGTGACGGGGCGCGTCGCGATGAAGATGGCTATTACTGGATAACCGGCCGTGTCGATGATGTCCTCAATATCTCGGGGCACCGGATGGGCACGGCAGAAATCGAGTCGGCGCTCGTCGCATTCGATAAGATTGCCGAAGCCGCGATTGTTGGTGTACCACACGATATCAAAGGCCAAGCGATCTATGCGTATATCACCCTCAATGCGAGTGAAGTGCCCAGCGCCGAACTGCACAAAGAAGTCAAAGAGTGGGTACGTAAAGAAATTGGGCCCATCGCGACGCCCGATTTCATCCACTGGACGGATGCACTACCTAAAACCCGTTCAGGTAAAATCATGCGCCGTATTCTGCGCAAAATTGCCACCGGTGATACCGGCAGCCTTGGCGACACCTCGACATTGGCCGATCCTAGTGTGGTGGATAAACTTATCGCAGAAAAAGAAAGTGTGGTCTAACCCCAACGAAAGATTGCTTAGCAACCTTTGCCGCCTTCGGGCGGCTTTTTTGATCCCCGACACACGGTAAACGGAACTCTTTTCATCCCCGGCAATCACACAAAAAGTAGGGACATGAAGTATTACCCTGCTTCAAACCGCCCGTCACCCCCCATTTTGTGATAGCAAAAAGACAAAGTGTGCTGATTAGACCAGTATTTTGCTGCGATTTGCGCTGAAGTCTCTATAATTGCTGTCAGTAAGGAAAAATTTGCATGGTATGCGCCGTCATAGCATGTCCATCGGCTGGAATCCGCGTTAAGCTGCATAATAACAGCGAATAGGAGAAGTAAGCGTCAAGATGTCTACAAGAAACCAAGTTTTAGTGTTAAATGGCCCAAACCTTAATTTGCTTGGCAAACGTGAGCCTGAGCATTACGGTGCCCAGACCCTCAGCCAAATCATGGCGGGCTTAGAGGCACAAGCCGCTACCTTGGGTCTCAGTCTTGAACACTTTCAATCCAATAGCGAAGCTAGCCTTATCGATAAAATCCACCAAGCGATGGAGACCGTGGACTTTATCATTATCAATCCAGCAGCGCTGACCCACACCTCTGTCGCCCTGCGTGACGCCCTATTAGGGGTCAACATCCCTTTTATCGAAGTGCATTTGTCGAATGTTTACGCGCGTGAGCCCTTCCGGCATCACTCGTACTTTTCGGACAAAGCCATCGGGGTGCTCAGCGGCTTTGGTGCTGATGGTTATGAATTCGCCTTAACAGCGGCCGCGCGTCATTTGGCGTTTGCGGCTGAGTAAAACAAACATAAAGAAGAGACCTATCATGGATATCCGTAAGATTAAGAAACTGATCGAGCTTGTTGAAGAGTCTGGCATCTCCGAGCTAGAGATTGCCGAAGGCGAAGAGTCAGTTCGTATCAGCCGCTCTTCCCCAGCGGCGCCTGCGCAAATGGTTGCCCCGCAATACGCGGCACCAGCAACGCCTGCACCAGCGCCAGCCGCCCCTGAAGCATCGGCTGCGGAACCTGCGAGTGCTCCACAGCCAAGCGGGCATCAGGTTCTTTCACCGATGGTCGGCACTTTCTATCGTGCACCAAGCCCAGAGTCGTCACCGTTTGTTGAAGTGGGCACCCAGGTCAACGAAGGCGACGCCCTGTGTATTGTCGAAGCGATGAAGATGATGAACCAAATCCAAGCCGACAAGAGCGGTGTGGTCAAAGCGATTCTATGTGAAGACGGTCAGCCCGTTGAATTCGACGAACCACTCGTGATCATCGAATAAGCGAGGGCGCATGTTAGATAAAATTGTAATAGCTAACCGCGGTGAAATTGCACTGCGCATTTTGCGTGCGTGTAAAGAGCTGGGGATTAAAACCGTCGCGGTACACTCGACCGCAGACCGCGACCTTAAACACGTGTTGCTCGCCGATGAAACCGTGTGTATTGGCCCAGCGCCGAGCAACCAAAGCTACCTGAATATTCCTCGCATCATCAGTGCCGCTGAAATCACCGGTGCGGTGGCAATTCACCCAGGTTACGGGTTCTTATCCGAAAACGCTGACTTTGCCGAGCAGGTTGAGCGTTCTGGCTTTGTTTTTGTCGGCCCCAAAGCTGACACCATCCGTTTGATGGGCGATAAGGTATCGGCCATTGAAGCGATGAAAAAAGCCGGTGTGCCTTGTGTGCCTGGTTCGGACGGCCCGCTAGGTAGCGATCAGGAGAAAAACAAAACCATCGCCAAACGCATTGGCTATCCGGTGATCATCAAAGCATCCGGCGGCGGCGGTGGCCGAGGTATGCGCGTGGTTCGCTCTGAAGCCGAGCTTATCGATGCGATTGCGATGACCCGAGCAGAAGCCAAGTCTGCATTTAGCAACGACATGGTTTACATGGAAAAATTCCTGGAAAACCCACGCCATGTTGAAGTACAGGTGCTCGCCGACGGTCAAGGCGGTGCGATCCATCTTGGTGAACGCGACTGCTCGATGCAGCGCCGTCACCAAAAAGTGGTTGAAGAAGCGCCAGCCCCCGGTATTACCGCAGAGATGCGTAAATTCATTGGCGAGCGCTGCTGCCGCGCATGCGTCGAAATTGGCTATCGCGGCGCAGGTACCTTTGAGTTCTTATATGAAAACGGCGAGTTCTACTTTATTGAGATGAACACCCGCATCCAGGTCGAACATCCTGTCACCGAAATGGTGACTGGCGTCGACTTGGTCAAAGAACAACTGCGCATTGCGGCGGGTCAGCCACTGTCGTTCACCCAAGACGACATCCAAATTCGTGGCCACGCGGTGGAATGCCGGATCAACGCTGAAGATCCAGAGCGCTTTATCCCAAGCCCAGGCAAGATTGAACGCTTCCACTCACCAGGTGGGATGGGCGTGCGTTGGGAGTCACACGTGTACGCGGGCTATCAAGTTCCACCCCATTATGACTCCATGGTTGGTAAGCTTATTTGTTTCGGTGAGAACCGTGACGTCGCGATTGCACGCATGCGTAACGCGCTCGCTGAAACCGTGATTGATGGGATTAAAACCAACATCCCTCTCCAACTCGATATTATGAACGACGAGCACTTCCAACACGGTGGTGCCAACATTCATTATCTCGAGAAAAAGCTCGGCTTGTCGTAATCATGCCGTAGGCCTTGACGGAGGCCATGCCATCAACGCAAGCAACCAAACCGCCGTTAATCGGCGGTTTTTTTTATCTCTTTTTAAGCGTGATTGTCTCGCGAGCTCTCTTAAGCCTTGGCAGGCTGACCTTTCTCTCTCGCCTGACCGGCCAACTTAAAATCATTCAAGGTCTCTTTTAGAAACAGCGACTGACTCATCAGTTGCGCCGCGATATCGGCCGTTTGCGTGGCCTGCTCGCTGGCTGTGTGGCTTTGTCCGTTTATTTTCTCCACCGACTCGCTCATGTCTTTGGTCACACTGGCTTGCTCGCCCGCCGCGGTCGCCACTTCACTGCCCATCGATTTCACCTGATTGACTTTCTCAAAGATGTCGGCCAGCACCGCGCGAGATTCCGCCACCACCGCCAGCGTTTCTTGCGCCATTTGGTTATTACTGAGCACCCGCTCTGATGAATGATGAATGCCGCTTTGCAGACCCTCAAGCATGGCTTTAATGTCACACGTCGCCGCTTGTGTGCGTTGAGCGAGGTTTCTGACTTCATCGGCAACTACGGCAAAGCCTCGCCCTTGCTCACCCGCTCTTGCCGCCTCGATGGCCGCGTTTAAAGCCAGCAAGTTGGTTTGCTCAGCAATCTCACTGATGGTTTGCGTCACTTTGGTGATTTTTTGGCTCTCTTCTGCACTGGCTTGAATCTGCGAAATGGTCTGCTCAAGCTCGTCGATAAAGGCGGTCATACTGGTGGTCGCACGGCCGACCACATCGGCACCATCGCTGGCACGCCCTTGGGTAACGGAGATAATGTCGGCCGTACGATTCATGTTTTGCGCCACTTGCTCAATCGTGGCACTCATTTGCGTCATCGCACTGGCAACATGCGTGATCTGTGACGACTGTGTGCTCATATTGTCCTGCACACTGCGGCCGCGCGCCGCCAGATGATCCGCATGCGCGAGGAGCACTTGTGTATTCTCTACCACTTGCCCAATGATCGCACCAAAACGTGCTTTAACCATACGGTAATTGTCGTTGAGCTCCCCCAGCTCATCATGACGAACGGGCTCATCGCCCGAGACAAGGTTACCAGAGGCCAGATGCTTTAATGCCTCACTTGTGTCTTTAATAGCGCCAATCACACGCGTTTGCACCGTCCACGTCATGCCTACGGTGATAAGCAACACGGCGGCCAACATGCCAACCAAATAAGGTTGCCCCTGATTGAGCGCCAACCCCATGCCCAAGGTGCACAACATCAGCACCAACCCGCAACAAAGATGAAAAAACCAACGCAACTGGATACGCCGCAACAAAGGCGCGTTAGGTAAAGGGCGGGAGGGCTCTTGTCTTAGTGTTTGATAAAGCTTTTCAGCGTCTGTCACCTCATCGCGACTTGGTTCACTGCGCACCGATTGATACCCGACAATCTCCCCCTCTTTGACCACCGGCGAGACAAACGCATTCACCCAATAATGGTCACCGTTTTTACAGCGGTTTTTGACCATGCCACGCCAATTTTTACCTGCCTTAATGGTCTGCCAAAGGTCCTTGAACGCGGCCGGTGGCATATCAGGGTGGCGCACAATATTGTGGTCGCTGCCAATGAGTTCGTCGCGGTTATACCCACATATTTCGATAAAGGCATCATTAGCGTATTGTATTTTGCCATTGAGGTCGGTTTTCGACACCAGCTCCCCTAATCCATTAAATCTCACCTCTTTTTGTGTCACCGGGCCTGTGTCTCTCATTCTCCAAATCCTTTGTTAACCATGACCATGGGGAGCAAAACCACCTCATTTGCTCATCGCTGCGGAGCAATAATGTAATCAATAACCGCAGAAAATAAAGGGCTATTTGCATAAAACCCGCACTAACTTGCAAAAAATTCCACTCACGCTTAATACTCATCATGCTGTCATCATCTTGTGCAGCGAGCACAGTATGGATCTGATAAGATCGCTCGATTCCTTTTCCGACACGAGACACACCATGCCTTGGATCCAACTCAAATTGAATGCGACGTCTGATAACGCCGAAGCGATTGGCGACCTACTAATGGAAGAAACGGGCGCCCTATCTGTCACCTTCTTAGATGCCAAAGACACACCTGTCTTTGAGCCCTTACCCGGCGAAACCCGCTTATGGGGCGAGACAGATATTATGGCCTTGTATGATGCACAGGCTGACATGAGCGATGTTTTAGCCATCATAAGCGCCAGCCCACTGCTCGCTGATGACTTTGCGTATAAAGTAGAGCAACTGGAAGACAAAGACTGGACCCGGGCATGGATGGATAGCTTTAAGCCGATTCAATTTGGCGAGCGATTGTGGATCTGCCCAACCTGGTGTGAGGTGCCTGATGAAAATGCAGTGAATGTGATGCTCGACCCAGGCCTCGCCTTTGGCACCGGCTCTCATCCAACCACCGCACTGTGCTTGGAATGGCTTGATAGCCTAGATCTAAGCGGCAAAACCGTGATTGATTTTGGCTGTGGATCCGGCATTCTCGCGATTGCCGCCATCAAACTGGGCGCCGAGCGCGTGATTGGTATTGATATCGACCCCCAAGCGCTACTGGCGTCCAAAGACAACGCAGAGCGTAACGGTGTCGCCGACCAACTTCATCTTTATCTCCCTAAGGACCAACCGGCCGATCTCAAAGCCGATGTGGTAGTGGCCAATATTCTTGCCGGGCCGCTTCGTGAACTCTCCGGGGTGATCAAAGGCCTCATCAAACCCGGCGGTCAGCTGGCGATGTCTGGCGTGCTAGAAACTCAAGCGGATGATGTGGCGAACCATTACCGTGACACGCTCACTATTGACCCGATTGTCGAACGCGAAGAGTGGTGCCGTATAAGTGGCGATTTGCCCGCTTAAGCCACTCACTAACCCCCGTAAAGCCTGACCCTCTCGCCATACCAGTGCGTCAGGCTTACACAATCAGTATACCGAACTGCTTGATTAATCAGCGAAACGCTACAGATACAAAAAGTACTGTAAAAATCAAGCCATCAATGCTCAAATATTGTCCTTTTCAGATGCTGAAAAAATGCGTAAAATGCGCGCCCTTGCTGACTCAGAGCGGCTGAAGAGGATTTAGAGCTTTTGCGTATCGGACCCTACACCCTGGATGTCCCCTTGATCGTGGCCCCAATGGCCGGCGTGACGGATAGACCATTTCGTGAGTTATGCCTTGCACATGGTGCGGGCATGGCTATAAGTGAAATGATGTCATCAAATCCAGCGTTGTGGCGGACGAGCAAGTCGCAAAAGCGCATGGTTCATATTGACGAGTCCGGTCTGCGTTCGGTGCAAATCGCGGGGGCTGAACCCGAGCTTATGGCTGACGCAGCGCAGTTTTGTGTGGAGAACGGGGCGCAAATTATTGACATCAACATGGGTTGTCCAGTGAAGAAGGTCAACAAAAAGTTAGCAGGCTCTGCGTTGCTAACTCGACCTGATCTCATTGAACAAATCCTCAAAGCCACGGTAAACGCGGTGGATGTTCCCGTGACACTCAAAACGCGCACAGGCTGGGATCCGGACAATAAGAATTGTGTTGAGATCGCCCGGATGGCGGAAGATTGTGGCATCCAAGCCCTTGCACTGCATGGCCGCACGCGGGCCTGTATGTACAAAGGTGAAGCAGAGTACGACAGCATTAGGGCTGCGAAAGCAGCGGTATCCATTCCGGTGATTGCCAATGGCGACATTGACTCACCAGAAAAAGCTCAGTATGTCCTCGACTACACGGGCGCGGATGCAATAATGATTGGTCGCCCTGCTCAGGGACGCCCGTGGATTTTTCGCGAAATCCACCACTATCTCACCACAGGTGAGCACTTGCCTGCCCCTTCACTAGAAGAGGTTAGGACAATTTTGTTGGGTCATGTTCAAGAGCTTCATCAGTTTTATGGGGAGCTCAAAGGGTTGCGTATTGCCCGTAAACACGTGGGCTGGTACCTAAAAGAGCATGACCAAATTGGCGACTTTCGCCGCACCTTCAACGCAATCGAAGATGCACCACAGCAGATCGATGCGCTGCAAGGCTACTTCGACAACGTTGCATAAATACGAGAAGAGCTGACAGAATATGTTCGAACAAAACCTGACTTCCGAAACATTGACAGTAACGACTGTAACTTCACAAGATCAAATTACGCAAAAGCCACTTCGTGACTCTGTAAAAGCGTCCTTGAAGAACTACCTCGCGCAATTGAATGGCCAGGAAGTCAACGATCTGTATGAGCTTGTCCTCGCAGAAGTTGAGCAGCCACTGCTGGATACCATCATGCAATACACCCGCGGTAACCAAACCCGCGCAGCCACCATGATGGGCATCAACCGCGGTACATTGCGTAAGAAACTGAAAAAATACGGCATGAACTAATCAACCATTAGTTTGGCTGTTATCAAACGGGTTAGCCGTCAATCGGTTAGCCCGTTTTTGTTATCTATGAGCGCGCAAAGCGCCCCACCTTAGCAACATGAATTGGAGTCTTCGCTGTCTGCAAGGGTTTCTAATATCGAGCAATGAGTCGCGTCATCGTCGTCCATACCGCAGCAGGCGGCATTTAAACGCGTAAGGGCATGCTTGACCCGCTCAAGCGCCGCTATCTTCTCTGAGACCTCATTCAGGCGCCGCTGGGTGATCCCTTTCACCTCTGCACAGGTGTGTAAGGTCGCTTCTTCGCGAATGTCAGACAGCTCGTGAATTTCATCAAGCGATAACCCCATTTCTTTGCCGCGTAAGATAAACATCACCTGGCTAATGGCCTCATCGGCATAGAGTCGGTATCCACCTTCTGTGCGGGCACTCGGTGCTAGCAAGCCTGATTTTTCATAAAAACGCAGTGTATCGGTGGAGACACCACAGTGCTTGGCTAGCTCACCAATTTGCAGCAATTTGGTCATCACCGCTCCTCTATCCTGATTCAATTGATCCTCCTTTTTGTAGCAAAGCCGCGACCCTATGACCAGCATTGCATGAGAACCAGAAAGGGCTGAGGTGTAAACACAATAAAAATGTCGCCATCAGCAAATAGCAATCGATTGCGCGAGCGAAATCAGATAGAATAACGCCGCTTTGGCACTTGGCGGTTTAATAAAGCCCACCCCTATTGTTATAGATGGTGAGCTTTGATAAGCATTCAATCTGTCAGTGAAGAGAACTAAGCCATGGAAAATCTGCGTCCTATTCGTCGCGCGTTACTCAGCGTGTCTGATAAAACCGGTGTGGTCGAGTTTGCCCAAGCACTCGCCCAACGCGGTGTCGAACTGCTATCAACTGGCGGCACGGCCCGTTTACTCGCAGAAAACGGCCTTGCGGTCACCGAAGTCTCCGAGCATACCGGCTTCCCAGAAATGATGGATGGCCGTGTGAAAACCCTCCACCCGAAAATTCACGGCGGCATTTTGGGCCGACGCGGTCAAGACGATGCGGTAATGGAGCAGCATCAGATCGCACCGATTGATATGGTAGTAGTGAATCTCTACCCGTTCGCACAAACCGTTGCCAACCCAGACTGCACACGCGAGCAAGCCATCGAGAATATCGATATCGGCGGCCCGACCATGGTGCGTTCAGCGGCGAAAAACCATGCCGACGTCACCATTGTGGTGAACAGCCAAGACTATGATCGCGTGCTTACCGAGATGGATCAGCACCAGCACTCTTTGACACATGCCACGCGCTTTGATTTAGCCATTGCCGCGTTCGAGCACACCGCGGCCTACGATGCCATGATTGCGAATTACTTTGGCACCCAAGTCCCTGCCTACCATCACGCCGAAGAGAGCCAAGACTCGCCATTCCCGCGCACCCTGACCCAACATTGGGTTAAAAAGCAAGACATGCGCTACGGCGAGAACAGCCATCAGGCAGGTGCGTTTTATACTGAAGCCCAACCGCAAGAGGCCTCGGTGGCGACGGCTACCCAACTCCAGGGCAAGGCGCTGTCTTATAACAATATCGCCGACACCGATGCGGCATTAGAATGCGTCAAAGAGTTTGAACAGCCTGCCTGCGTGATTGTAAAGCACGCCAACCCCTGTGGCGTCGCTATTGGCGAAGACTTACTCAGCGCCTATCAACGTGCTTTTCAAACCGACCCTACCTCAGCATTTGGTGGCATTATTGCCTTTAACCGTGAACTGGACAGCGACACGGCACAAGCCATTGTTGAGCGTCAATTTGTTGAAGTGATCATCGCACCTCGCGTCAGTGACGCCGCCAAAGCGGTGGTTGCAGCAAAGAAAAACGTACGCCTTCTCGAGTGTGGCCAATGGCAAGCGTGCACCACAGGTTGGGATAGCAAGCGCGTCAATGGCGGCTTGTTAATCCAAGCACGCGACCAAGGCATGGTCGGCTTAGACGATTTGCGCATTGTCTCTGAGCGTCAGCCCACAGACAAAGAGCTAAGCGATGCACTATTTTGCTGGAAAGTGGCAAAATACGTGAAATCGAACGCGATTGTGTATGCCAAAGACAGCATGACCATCGGCGTCGGTGCCGGCCAAATGAGCCGCGTCTACTCGGCGAAAATAGCCGGCATCAAAGCGGCCGACGAGCAGCTCGAAGTGGCCGGTAGCGTGATGGCCTCTGATGCCTTCTTCCCTTTCCGTGACGGCATTGATGCCGCAGCCGACGCTGGGATCACCTGCGTGATCCAACCAGGTGGTTCGATGCGTGATGAAGAAGTGATTACCGCTGCCAATGAGCATGGCATGGCGATGATCTTTACCGGTATGCGCCATTTCCGCCACTAAGCGGCTGAGGAAGGAGAGAATATGAAGGTTTTAGTGATTGGTGGCGGTGGCCGCGAACATGCCTTGGCATGGAAAGCAGCTCAGTCACCGAGAGTCGATACCGTTTACTGCGCGCCGGGCAATGCTGGCACCGCGCACGAAAACAAGTTGAGTAACATTGCGATCGCGGCTGATGACGTTGAAGGGTTGCTGGCCTTTGCCCGCGAGCAACAGATTGGCTTAACCATCGTAGGTCCTGAAGCCCCCTTGGTGTTAGGCGTGGTCGATGCCTTCCGTGAACACGGCTTGGCTATCTTTGGCCCCACCCAAGCAGCGGCACAACTTGAAGGCTCGAAAGCCTTCAGCAAAGACTTTTTGGCGCGTCATGATATTCCCACCGCCGACTACCAAACCTTTTCGACGGTTGAGCCCGCGCTAGCCTACATCGCGGAAAAAGGTGCGCCCATTGTGGTCAAAGCCGATGGCCTTGCCGCCGGGAAAGGAGTCATGGTGGCGACGACCGAGCAAGAAGCCACCGACGCGGTGCGCGACATGCTCTCGGGCAATGCGTTTGGTGAAGCGGGTCACCGCGTGGTCATCGAGGAATTCCTGCAAGGTGAAGAGGCAAGCTTTATCGTTATGGTGGATGGCGAGCATGTGCTCCCCATGGCCACCAGCCAAGACCACAAGCGGGTTGGAGAGGGCGATACCGGCCTCAATACCGGGGGCATGGGCGCATACTCGCCCGCTCCTGTGGTCACCGATGCGATTCACCAACGCGTGATGGACGAGGTGATTATGCCCACCGTAGAGGGAATGCATCAAGATGGCACTCCCTACACCGGCTTTTTGTACGCAGGGCTCATGATTACCGCCGATGGCACGCCAAAAGTGATTGAGTTTAACTGTCGCTTTGGCGATCCGGAAACCCAACCAATTATGATGCGTTTGCAATCTGATTTGGTTGAGCTTTGCTTGGCCGGTAGCGAAGGTCGCCTTGATAAGGTTGAGTCCAAGTGGGATCCACGTGCAGCCGTGGGGGTCGTTTTAGCGGCTGGCGGCTATCCAGGTGAATATCGCAAAGGGGATCGCATCACGGGTTTACCCACAGATAGCGATCTCGCCAAAGTGTTTCATGCCGGTACCGCGCTGAAAGACGGTGATATCGTGACCGCTGGCGGGCGTGTACTCTGCGCGACCGCATTAGGTGAGAATGTTACCACGGCAAAACAAGGGGCTGATGCGCTCGCTGCCTTGATTCATTGGCCAGGTTGCTTCTATCGCAACGATATTGCCCACCGGGCCGTATCACGCGAGAAAACAATCTAACCGTCAGAATATGATTTAAAATGCGCCCTGTTGGCGCATTTTTTTATTCATCCAATAAGCGAGGGCGCTGTAAGCAACGCTTCTCATCGTCAACATGCACCAAAAAGTCTATTTGATCGCGACCGATACTTGGGCTGCCTCCCGCAATCACAAACGTGCCAGGCTGGTTGATACGTTGCACCAAACTCGCCGAGATAGCCTCTGAAAACGCCCAGCGCTGACGATCGTTGTCGCAATCAACCCAATGTTCACCTTGCCGCTGCGCTTGCAGCACCGAGACATTGTTAGCTAATTGCGCCTGCGCTTGGCGCTCAATGTGATTCGCTTCTTGATATAGGCGGGAAAGCGTTGCACTGTCTAAAGGCAACAGGGCATCACCTTGATGATAACGCTGGAAAACCGGCTCACCATTAGCGTCAAACCGCACGTGCATCGAAAAGGGCACCAAGCGGTTATCGACCAGCTTTTTCCCTTCACGCTTTAACGCACGTAGGCTACCTGCTCGCCACGCATATTCACTGCGGTACTGGCCGTAATCGCCTTGCCACGCTTTCTCCGCTAAACCGATAACCTGCCCTTGTTGGCTATCTAGCCAATAAACGGCGCGATAATCTCCCGCTGCGAATGCGGTGATATGAGTGACGGGCTTTGGCGGCTTACCGCTAGAACAGCCTGTCAGTGCCATCACTAAGGCAAGTATACAGAGGTGAAAGCGCATGGCGGGCTCGAGACAAAAACGCCATAGCGGGAGGCTATGGCGACATCAGCATGCGTGCTTACTTAACAGCGTCTTTTAACGCTTTACCTGCGACAAACGCAGGGACGTTTGCTGCAGCGATTTGAATTTCTTGACCCGTTTGTGGGTTACGACCAGTGCGCGCTGCACGGTGGTTAAGCTTAAACGTACCGAAGCCAATCAGTTGTACCTGCTCGCCTTCTTTTAAGGCGCCTTCAATACCGCCCAAAGTCGCTTCCAAAGCTGTTTTAGCTTGTGCTTTTGAAAGGTCCGCTTTTTCTGCGATCAGGTCGATCAGTTGGGTCTTGTTCATTATGTCTTCCCTTCTAGGTTTTTTAGAGACGAAGTCACTCTAATTCAAAAGAAGCCCGGCTGGCAAAGGTTTGTGGCGCTGAGTGTGGCTGTATGGAGGCTCTTTAACCACAAACTGAGCGCGATCTCACAATTTGTTGCGTTTTTTCTCAGTTGAATGGTTGTAAAAGCCCGTCAATAGCCTGATCTTTAGGGTGTTGATTGGCTTTTAACTCCGGAAATTTATGCTCATTCTGGTTCTTTTTATCTCGCTTTCGATTGGCGTGTCCTTCATTTGCTCCGTACTTGAGGCGGTATTGCTCAGCATCACACCGAGCTACATTGCGAACCTCCGCCACCAAGGGCACCCTGCCGCCGAGCGTCTCAATGCGCTCAAAAAGGATATAGATCGCCCTCTGGCCTCGATTCTGACCCTCAACACCATTGCACATACGGTGGGGGCAGCAGGCGCGGGGGCACAAGCAGCTCACGTGTTTGGTGATGCATGGGTTGGCGTATTCTCCGCTGTGCTCACACTGGCTATTTTACTGCTCTCAGAAATCATTCCTAAAACCATTGGCGCAAACTTCTGGCCGCAATTAGCGCCTGGGGCGGCGCTAGTGCTCAAATGGATGGTCTGGGCGCTGACGCCATTCGTTTGGCTGTCTGAACAAATAACCAAGCGACTTAGTGCGGACACCACCCATGTTAAACTGAGGGACGAAATTTCAGCAATGGCAATGCTGGCATCAGAAAGTGGGGAAATGGGGGAAGACGAAACGCAAATGCTTCATAACATGCTGAAGCTGAGGGATCTTCCCGCCACCCAGCTGATGACTCCGCGCCCCGTACTATTTCGCGTGCCAGCTGAAATGGACGTGAATGGCTTTTTGGAGGAGCACGGTGACTGCCCGTTCTCGCGGCCCTTGGTTTACGGTGAACAACGCGACGATATTTTAGGTTTTGTCCACAAGTCTAATATCTATGAGGCCAAGACCCAAGGCGCTGGCCAAACACGGATAGGCAATCTCATGCGGCCACTGGCTGTTATTTTACCTGGCAATAGTGTCTTACAAGCGTTTGATATCTTAATGATCCGCCGCGCTCAGTTGGCGATGATTGTCGATGAATATGGCACAGTGCAAGGTATTATCACCTTGGAAGATGTGTTTGAATATTTAACTGGGCGAGAAATTATCGATGAGGCGGACACGGTCACCGATATGCAGCAACTTGCTTATCAGCGTTGGGACGCTTGGAAGAAACAGCACAACATGATTGAAAGCCAAGATGACGACGAACCGCCGGTGCAGCGACATACGGATGAGTCATGATCAGAAAAGGCGGCTCCAGCCGCCTTTTTATCGGATGACGCGTGCTTACTCGACACGTAATCCGAGGTTACTGACACCCGCCTCACGCAGCTCTTGGCGTATACTTTTGATCATTTCTACATCACGGCTTTCAGCACTTTTCAGCACGCGGAAAATGGCCCATTGGGCATCCCACTCGTCACAAACTGCTTCAAACGTTTTTTGATTCTCATCCGTCACAGCTTCTCCCGTTTGCGCCTCTTCTAGCTGCGCTACGCTGTGTATGGATTGCTGCGACACTTTTAAGGTGATGGGGAGTATTTCATCACGATCCAACAAAGCATGGAGGAGTTGAGACAAGGCGATACAGGCGTCAATCGCAGGATAGGTCAGATAAATGGCATCCTCATCAGCAACCGGAATTAATGGCTCTAGCTTTTCCAATTGCTGTTCAAAGTCAATTTTGGCACTTTTAACCGTCTGCGACTCCCATACCGCATCGAGAATATTGCGAAACGCTTGAGGGTCGGCAAATTCAGTTTGAGCACAGTAGAGCGCATAGTTAGGGACCATACGCTCCACCAGCGCAGCCATAAAACTAATATGCTGCCAGTTTTCACATTTTTCCAAACGCAGTTGCAAAGGGTTTCGTAACATAGTCAGTGAATCTTTAATAACGGGAAGGCATGTTGTCCTCATAGAATGCGGCCAGTGTACTTGATTCCCCAAACCATAAAAAGGAGCCTTTGTGGATAAAATCTACGTTATCAGCGAGCATGCCGAGACTTATCACCAGTTGCTTGAAACGGCTCAGCTTCCCGATCTCGCTATCACCTCATCCGCAGAGGAGGCCAGTATCTGGTTGGCCGATCCGCCGCTTGCGGCCCCCCACCTGCACCATGCCAAGGCGTTACGTTGGCTACAATCCACCTTCGCCGGGACCGATGCCCTGATTCAAGCCCCCTTCCGCGACTATCAGCTCACCAATGTGCGCGGTATTTTCGGCGCATTGATGGCCGAATATGTATTCGGCCACATACTGACGGAAACCCGACATATTCACCAGTACGCCGAGCAGCAGGCTCAGTGTCGCTGGCAACCTCACCCCTATCAGTCTTTGAGCGGGAAAACGCTCGCCATTTTAGGCACAGGGGCGATTGGGCAACATATTGCGACCGTCGCTCACGCATTCGGCATGAGGGTACTGGGCGTCAACCAAGCCGGCCGGCCCGTCGAGGCATTTGATCAAACCATGACGTTGCCAGAGTTACAGCAAACACTTGGGGAGGTAGATGTGCTGATCAGCACCTTGCCCGCGACGCCTGAGACGGATAAATGTTTGAATGCGGATTTTTGGCAACAGGCACAAAACCTCATATTCATCAACGTTGGCCGAGGGGCCACCGTGGAGGAGCCAGCACTGATCCACGCGTTAGATAACAAGAAACTCGGCTTGGCGGTCTTGGATGTAATGCAGCAAGAGCCGCTGCCTGACCAGCACCCCTTTTGGACACACCCAAACGTGAAAGTGACACCCCATATTGCGGCGGTCAGTTTTCCTGAGCAGGTTTTTGCGCTATTTGCCGATAACTATCGACGCTGGCGCGCAGGCGATCCCCTCATGCACCAAGTCGATTTTGACAAAGGCTACTAGATGCTTTTCGAGGATTTAGGCACGGCTGTAGCCGCGGCCCGAGCGTGTCGGTTATGCCAACACTGGCTGCCCGATGGGCCCCGCCCTGTTATCCAAGCCAGTGCTAACGCTCGAGTACTGATTATCGGTCAAGCACCAGGACGACGTGTTCATGAGAGTGGCCTGCCCTTTAATGACCCCAGTGGCGACCGCCTGCGAGAATGGCTGGGGGTCACGCGCGAGCAGTTTTACCAGTCAGATTTATTTGCCATCATGCCGATGGGCCTTTGTTATCCCGGCAAAGGCAAATCGGGCGATCTACCGCCGGCACGCGTTTGCGCCCCCGTGTGGCATCAGGCAATCAAAACACACCTATCACGAGTGTCTGTTACCTTGCTCATTGGCCAATACGCGCAGCAGTACTATTTAGCCAATAAGCCGAAAACATTGACTGAGACTGTCAAACACTGGCAAAAGTGGGCCCCTCGCACCTTTGCGCTGCCTCACCCTTCTCCCAGAAACACCTTGTGGCTACGCCGCAACCCGTGGTTTGAAGAGCAGGTGGTGCCGGCTATGCGTGACCAGGTTCAACAGGCTTTATACGATTGAGGCTAAAAAAAGCTCGCCAGTTGGCGAGCGTTTTTCTTAATCGTGGTAAGGACGCGAGAGTTCGTGCACTGCATCAATAAAGGCGCCTGCGTTTTCGGGCGGCACATCCAAGTGAATGCCATGGCCCAAGTTAAACACATGGCCCGTACCTTGCCCAAACCCTTCTAGGATGGTGGCGACCTCTTGGCGAATGCGTTCTGGACTTGCATAGAGCATTGATGGATCCATATTGCCTTGCAGCGCCACTCTGTCGCCAATTCGCGCCTTGGCATCCGCGATGTTAATCGTCCAATCAAGGCCCACACCGTCACAGCCTGTGGCCGCAATATGCTCTAACCACATCCCCGCATTTTTGGTAAACAGCGTCACAGGGACACGACGACCGTCATTTTCGCGAATAAGACCATCGACGATTTTCTGCATATACTGCAAAGAAAAATCGTTATAGTCGCGTGGCGTGAGAACGCCACCCCAGGTATCAAACACCATGACCGACTGAGCACCGGCTTTAATTTGGGCATTCAAATAGCTAGTCACGCTATCGGCAAGCTTATCGAGTAGTGCATGCAGCGTTTGTGGCTCGGCATACATCATCTTTTTAATCTTGGTAAAGGCTTTTGAAGTGCCGCCTTCAACCATGTAAGTCGCCAGCGTCCACGGGCTCCCCGAAAAACCAATCAAAGGCACGTCACCGTTTAACTCGCGACGGATGGTGCGTACCGCATTCATCACATACTGCAATTCCCCTTCGGGATCAGGCATGCCAATTTTATCCACGTCGGCTTTACAGGTGATGGGACGGGAAAACTTAGGTCCCTCGCCCGTTTCAAAATATAGCCCAAGCCCCATCGCATCGGGAATAGTGAGGATGTCTGAGAACAAAATTGCTGCATCTAAATCGAAACGACGCAGCGGCTGCATGGTGACTTCGCAAGCCAGCTCGGCGTTTTTACACAATGACAAAAAATCCCCCGCTTGAGCACGCAATTCACGATACTCCGGCAGGTAACGGCCAGCTTGGCGCATCATCCATACTGGGGTGCAATCGACTGGCTGCTTATAGAGGGCGCGTAAATAACGATCGTTTTTCAATTCGGTCATTGTGTCAAACCTGTGTGCGAATAGTGGCGCTCATTGTATCACTGTGCCGTGGCAACAAAAGCCAAGCTTTGTTAACAGGATCATAAAACTGTCACCAAGCTACCGTAAAGGATTGCTGATGATTTAACCACATGTTACAACCAATCTATAACGACAATAGGTCTACGAAAGACAACATGTTCGCATCTTACCCCGGCTCCCCTACGGCCGGGTTTTTTTATCCCTGCGCCAAGGCGCAGCTGGCCTCGATAAGGCGTCGAGCAATGGTGCCTTTGGGTGCGACTGGCGGTAAAGCATTGCAGTCAAACCACTGCGCATCCGTTAATTCCTCATAATCTGGCCTTAACTCGCCGCCCGCATACTCTGCCAAGAAGCCCATCATCAAGTTTGAGGGAAACGCCCAAGGCTGACTATCCATGTAACGGATATTCTTAACCTGAATGCCCGTCTCTTCCTCGACTTCACGAGCCACACACTGTTCGAGCGTTTCTCCGGGCTCAACAAACCCCGCTATCACAGTGTACATCCCCGTTTTATGTCTAGGGTGCTGTGCCAATAAAAGGCGTTTATCGTCACGTACCGCTACAATGACGCAAGGCGACACACGCGGATAATCGTGACGCTGACAGCATGAGCACCACATCGCCACAGCCTGTATGTCAAACTCGGTGTGCTGACCACAGCGACCACAATAGGCTTGCTGCTGGCGCATATAATCAAGTTGGACTGCCCGCCCGACTAACGCAAATAAGTCGGCTGACAGGCAGGGAAGTAAGTCTCGTAAACTCGCCATCTCATTATCAGGAAGCATCGGGTTACAATTAAACGCCCCCACGACGGGCGTGTGCTGATAGTCACCGACAGTCACGATATCACCGCCAGAAAACGGCAGCTTCGACAAGGGGATACATGGCAATTCGCCGTTTGGCAGCCAAAGTTTGCCCTTGGTAACCGCACACACATAGACGGCTTGTTGATTCTGAGACATGGTCACTTCCTTAGCCTTGCAGCTATACTTGAATACTGGCAATCTAGCTTTATAACGTGATGCAAAGGATTGAGCAGCCCGTTAATTTTCAGCCGGCCTTATATAGTGCCATTCATTCGCTGATCGATCACGAGGACACCGATCATGCTGAGACAACTCGAACGAACCAAAGCACAATGGAGCGGTTACGACGAGGTCATCGATTACTGGCTCGAGCTACGTCGCCAACTGTTGGTGGAGTATTACAATGTGGCTGGCGTCGCCGCTAAAAAGAAGCAAACCCTGCCAACCAAAGCGGAGCTTGACCGCTTTTGTGACTACCTAGTCGATTACATCTCAACGGGCCACTTCAAAATTTACAATATGGTCATGGAGCGTTGGCAGTCGACAGGCTTCTCTGCCACCAAAGAGACCGACAACCTCTATTTCCGTATTGTCGACACTACCGATCCACTGTTGGACTACAACGATAAATTTAGCGCGATCGACCTCGACGATGATGATTATGACGCCACGGATTTCGATCAGGATATGTCTGCGATCGGTGAGTGGTTAGAGCAGCGTTTTGAGTTAGAAGATACCCTAATTCGCGTCATTGCCGACAGCCTTGCTCACCCACCGGGTGCGTAAGTCAACCTGCCAGTCAGCTGCTTAACGCCGCCAACCTAGGCGGCTTTTTTGTCGCTGTCGTCACTGACAACCCCACACGCCAGATAAACAAAAGGCACCTCCTCGGAGGTGCCTTTGTATGTCGCCGTAGCGTTGATGACATCAACGCTTCTGCGCTTAGTTGTCGTCGTTAAGACCGGCGTTCAGTAGCGCGGCAAGATCTTGCGATGCTTGCTCTGCATCGACCTGAGGCGCAACAGGCTGCTCTGGCTCGGCACGTTTTGCTTGACGGTCTTTGTGATACGCGAAGCCTGTACCGGCTGGGATCAGACGACCCACAATCACGTTCTCTTTCAGACCACGCAAGTCATCACGTTTACCTGCCACGGCAGCTTCAGTCAGCACGCGCGTGGTTTCCTGGAACGATGCCGCTGAGATGAATGACTCAGTCGCCAACGATGCTTTGGTGATACCCAGCAGATCACGACCAAAGGTCGCTGGTTGCTTGCCTTCCGCTTCCAGATCGCGGTTAGCAATCATCACACGTGAGTATTCCACCTGCTCGCCTTCCAAGAACTCGGTATCACCCGCAGACTTAATGGTCACCTTACGCAGCATCTGACGCACGATGGTCTCGATGTGCTTATCGTTGATCTTAACGCCCTGCAGACGGTAAACGTCTTGGACTTCGTTAGTGATGTATTCTGCTACCGCGTGAATGCCACGCAAGCGCAGAATGTCGTGTGGTGATTCAGGACCGTCTGCGATCACATCACCTTTCTCGACTTTTTCACCTTCGAATACGTTGAGCTGACGCCATTTTGGAATCATCTCTTCGTAAGCTTTACCCTCTTCTGGCGTGATAATCAGGCGGCGCTTACCTTTGGTCTCTTTACCGAAGGAAACAGTACCTGTGATCTCTGCCAAGATAGCAGGCTCTTTTGGCTTACGTGCTTCAAACAGGTCAGCAACACGTGGTAGGCCACCAGTGATATCCTTGGTACCGCCGCTTTCTTGCGGGATACGAGCAAGGGTGTCACCAATACCAACGCTTGCACCATCGTCCAGTTGAACGATCGCTTTACCAGGCAAGAAGTACTGAACCGGCATATCAGTGCCAGGTACCATTACGTCGTTGCCTTGGGCATCCACCAACTTCACAGCAGGACGCTTGTCTTTACCGGATGATGGGCGCTCAGACGCATCCATAACCACAATAGAAGACAGACCGGTTAGCTCGTCCGTTTGACGCTGCATGGTCGCGCCATCAATCATATCCACGAAGCGAAGGTTACCTTCTACCTCAGTGATGATTGGCATGGTGTGTGGGTCCCAGTTAGCCACTACGTCGCCAGCTTCAACGGCTTCGCCGTCTTGCTTACCAAGCGTCGCACCATAAGGAACTTTGTAGCTTTCTTTGGTACGGCCAAACTCATCAACAATGGTCATTTCTGTGGCACGCGAGGTAATCACTAGCTTACCATCGCTGTTGGTCACAGACTTCGCATTGTGCAGGTGCATAGAACCTTTGTTCTTCACCTGGATGTTGTTTTCTGCTGCTGCACGCGATGCCGCACCACCAATGTGGAAGGTACGCATGGTCAGCTGTGTACCTGGCTCACCGATAGACTGTGCCGCGATAACGCCCACAGACTCACCGTGGTTAACCAAGTGGCCACGTGCCAAGTCACGGCCGTAACAGTTTGCACAGCAACCAAAATCCGTTTCACAAGTTACGACAGAGCGTACTTTTACCTTGTCGACAGAGTGGTGCTCAAGAATGTCACACCACTTCTCGTCGAGTAGGGTGTTACGTGGCGCCAGCACTTCTTCTGTGCCCGGCTTGAGAACATCTTCAGCGACGACACGACCAAGCACACGCTCACGCAGTGCTTCTTTTACGTCACCGCCTTCGATAACCGCCATCATGTGGATACCGCCTTCGGTGCCACAATCGGTTTCGGTCACTACCACGTCTTGGGCAACGTCAACCAGACGACGAGTCAGGTAACCTGAGTTCGCAGTCTTCAATGCCGTATCCGCCAGACCTTTACGCGCACCGTGCGTGGAAATAAAGTACTGAAGTACGTTCAAACCTTCACGGAAGTTCGCGGTGATCGGTGTCTCGATGATCGAGCCATCTGGTTTCGCCATCAGACCACGCATACCAGCGAGCTGACGAATCTGTGCAGCAGAACCACGTGCGCCTGAATCGGCCATCATATACACGCTGTTGAACGAGGTCTGTGTCTCTTCTTCACCGTCACGGTTGATCACTGTCTCGTTAGACAGGTTATCCATCATGGCTTTTGCCACTTGCTCGTTCGCCGCCGCCCAAATATCGATCACTTTGTTGTAGCGCTCACCAGCGGTCACCAGACCAGACTGGAATTGCTCTTGGATTTCCGCAACTTCGCTTTCAGCCGCTTCAATCAGATCGTATTTAGCTTGTGGGATCACCATGTCGTCGATACCGACAGAGGTGCCCGATAGCGCTGAGTAAGCAAAACCTGTGTACATGATTTGGTCAGCAAAGATAACCGTATCTTTTAGACCCAGCTTACGGTAACAGGTGTTGAGCAAGTTAGAGATTTGCTTTTTGCCCAGCGGCTGGTTAACCAACTCGTATGGCAGGCCATCTGGAACAATCGTCCACAGCATGGCACGGCCAACCGTGGTATCGACTAGCTCTACTTTCTCAGTGCGAGCGCCCATCTCATCGATATCGATTTGCTTGATGCGCACTTTTACGCGGCTATGCAGTTCAGCATGACCGGTACGGTAAACTTTTTCAGCTTCACCTGGACCAGCCAGGTACATGCCTTCGCCTTTACCGTTCACCTTCTCACGGGTCATGTAATAAAGACCCAGTACCACGTCCTGAGACGGTACGATGATAGGATCACCGGAGGCTGGCGATAGGATGTTGTTGGTCGACATCATCAACGCACGCGCTTCGAGCTGGGCTTCCAGCGTCAGCGGTACGTGAACCGCCATCTGGTCACCATCGAAGTCAGCGTTATAGGCCGCACATACCAATGGATGCAGCTGAATCGCTTTACCTTCGATAAGCACAGGTTCAAACGCTTGGATACCCAAACGGTGAAGCGTTGGTGCACGGTTCAGCAGGACAGGGTGTTCACGGATGACTTCATCCAAGATATCCCATACCACAGCTTCTTCGCGCTCAACCATCTTCTTGGCCGCTTTGATGGTGGTCGCCAGACCACGGGTCTCAAGCTTGCCGTAGATAAACGGTTTAAACAGCTCGAGTGCCATTTTCTTTGGCAGACCACACTGATGCAGACGCAAGTATGGACCCACGGTAATTACCGAACGGCCAGAGTAATCAACACGTTTACCCAGCAGGTTCTGACGGAAACGACCCTGCTTACCTTTGATCATGTCAGCCAGCGATTTCAGCGGACGCTTGTTCGAACCGGTGATCGCACGGCCACGACGGCCGTTATCCAGCATCGCATCCACAGACTCTTGCAGCATGCGCTTTTCGTTGCGCACGATGATGTCCGGTGCAGCAAGATCAAGCAGGCGCTTCAAACGGTTGTTACGGTTGATCACGCGGCGATACAGGTCGTTAAGATCTGATGTCGCAAAGCGGCCACCATCCAACGGCACCAATGGACGTAGATCCGGCGGCAACACAGGCAGCACGGTCAGGATCATCCACTCAGGGTTGTTACCTGATTGCAAGAAGGATTCAACCAGCTTCAAACGCTTGGTGATCTTCTTACGCTTGGTCTCAGAGTTGGTCTCTTCGAGCTGCTCGCGCATTTGTTCTGTCTCAACCGACAGATCCATGTTCGCCAGCAGTGCTTTAACTGCTTCAGCGCCCATACGCGCGTCAAATTCGTCGCCCCATTCTTCAAGTGCGTCTAGGTATTGCTCCTCAGACATCATTTGACCACGCTCTAGGTTGGTCATGCCTGGTTCAATCACAATATACGACTCGAAGTAAAGCACGCGCTCGATGTCACGCAGTGGCATGTCCATCAGCAAGCCGATACGCGATGGCAGCGACTTCAGGAACCAAATGTGGGCAACAGGAGAAGCCAGCTCAATGTGACCCATACGCTCACGGCGCACTTTGGTCTGAGTAACTTCAACGCCACATTTTTCACAAATGACGCCGCGGTGCTTGAGGCGTTTGTACTTACCGCAAAGACATTCATAGTCTTTGACCGGGCCAAAGATACGTGCACAGAACAAACCGTCACGTTCAGGCTTAAAGGTACGGTAGTTAATGGTTTCTGGCTTTTTCACTTCACCAAACGACCATGAGCGAATCATGTCAGGTGAGGCAAGACCGATCTTGATCGAATCAAATTCTTCGGTCTTATGTTGTGCTTTCAGAAACTTAAGTAAGTCTTTCACAATCGGCTCCTGTGAGGAGTTGACCCATAAAGGCGCTGACAGGCAGCGCCTTCATATTCTTACCGGAGAGAGTAGCGCGTGGCTTACTCGTCTTCCAGCTCGATGTTGATACCCAACGAGCGGATTTCTTTCAGCAATACGTTGAAAGATTCCGGCATGCCCGGCTCCATACGATGGTCGCCATCAACGATGTTTTTATACATCTTGGTACGGCCATTAACGTCATCCGACTTCACGGTGAGCATTTCTTGCAGGGTATAGGCAGCACCGTATGCTTCCAGTGCCCACACTTCCATCTCACCGAAGCGCTGACCACCGAACTGTGCCTTACCACCCAGCGGCTGCTGCGTCACCAGGCTGTATGAGCCAGTTGAACGGGCGTGCATCTTGTCATCAACCAAGTGGTTCAGTTTCAGCATGTACATGTAACCGACAGTTACTGGACGCTCAAACTTCTCACCGGTACGGCCATCGTAAAGGTCAAGCTGACCTGACTCTGGCAAATCACCCAGTTTCAGTAGCTCTTTAACAACCGGCTCAGGCGCACCATCAAAGACAGGAGATGCCGTTGGCAGACCATCACGAAGGTTATTGATCAGTGTGCGAACTTCCTCGTCAGTCAGTTTACTAATATCCACTTCCTGACGGGTATCACCCAGATCATAGACCTTCTGCAAGAACTCACGGAATTTCGCCAGTTCCTGCTGCTCTTTGAGCATACGGTTGATCTTGTCACCGATACCTTTCGCCGCCAGACCCAAGTGAGTTTCTAGGATCTGACCGATGTTCATCCGCGAAGGTACACCCAGTGGGTTCAGTACCAAGTCAACAGGCTCGCCTGTCTCATCGTAAGGCATATCTTCGATCGGGTTGATCTTAGAGATAACACCTTTGTTACCGTGACGACCGGCCATTTTATCGCCTGGCTGAATGCGACGTTTCACCGCGAGGTAAACTTTAACAATCTTCAGCACGCCTGGCGCAAGGTCATCACCCTGGGTGATCTTGCGACGCTTGGTGTCGAATTTCTTATCAAAGTCCGCTTTGATTTCGTCGTATTGCTCAGCCAATTGCTCGAGCTGGGTTTGCTGTGCTTCGTCATCCAGCGTTTGCGTCAACATGGTCTGACGATCCATGTTGTCGAGCTGGCTGTCGGTATAACCGGCTTGAGAAAGCAGTGTGCGAACACGCGCCATCAGACCGCCTTCAAGGATAGAGAACTCCTCGGTCAGGTCTTTCTTGGCTTCTTTCAGCTGCATTTCTTCGATTTCGAGCGCACGCTTGTCTTTTTCTACGCCATCGCGAGTAAAGACCTGTACATCGATAACCGTGCCTGATACGCCGTTCGGTACACGCAGTGACGAGTCTTTTACGTCAGACGCTTTCTCACCGAAAATAGCACGCAGCAGTTTCTCTTCTGGTGTCAGTTGTGTTTCGCCTTTCGGCGTCACTTTACCAACCATGATATCGCCGCCTTTCACTTCGGCACCGATATACACAACCCCTGACTCATCCAGCTTAGAAAGCGCGGCTTCACCCACGTTTGGAATATCCGCTGTGATTTCTTCGCTGCCCAGCTTGGTATCACGCGCCACACAAGAAAGCTCTTGAATGTGGATGGTGGTCAAACGGTCTTCCTGAGCCACACGCTCAGAAATAAGGATGGAATCCTCAAAGTTGTAACCGTTCCACGGCATAAACGCGATACGCATGTTCTGACCCAGTGCTAGCTCGCCCAAGTCAGTCGATGGGCCGTCAGCCAGTACGTCACCTTTTGCCACTTCGTGGCCCGGCATCACGGTTGGACGCTGGTTAATACAGGTGTTCTGGTTAGAACGGGTGTATTTGATCAAGCTGTAGATGTCGATACCGGCTTCGCCTGGTACCAATTCATCTTCATTCACCTTCACCACGATGCGTGAAGCATCTACCGACTGGATAGTACCGCCACGTTTAGCAACCGCGGTCACCCCAGAGTCAACGGCAACGTTACGCTCAATACCCGTACCCACTAGCGGCTTTTGCGCACGCAATGTCGGCACCGCCTGACGCTGCATGTTCGCACCCATCAAGGCACGGTTCGCATCGTCATGCTCAAGGAACGGGATCAGAGAAGCAGCCACCGATACAACCTGATTGGTCGCAACGTCCATGTACTGGACATGGTCACGTGGGTGCAAACCTGATTCCCCAGTCTTACGTGCGGTAATCAACTCGTCAGTGAATGAGCCATCTTCATTTAACGCGGCGTTTGCCTGCGCAATGACGTAGTGACCTTCTTCAATCGCTGACAGATAATCGATTTGATCGGTGACTTTACCGTCAACCACTTTACGGTACGGGGTTTCAAGGAAGCCGTAGCCGTTGCAGCGCGCAAACGCAGACAGTGAGTTAATCAGACCGATGTTCGGTCCTTCCGGCGTTTCGATTGGACAGAGACGACCGTAGTGCGTCGCGTGTACGTCTCGAACTTCAAAGCCAGCGCGCTCACGCGTTAGACCACCTGGACCCAACGCAGAGATACGACGCTTATGCGTTACCTCAGACAATGGGTTGTTTTGGTCCATGAACTGTGACAGCTGAGAAGAACCAAAGAACTCTTTAACCGCCGCAGAAATAGGCTTGGCGTTAATCAAGTCTTGGGGCATCACGTTATCGAGATCGCCCAAGCTTAAACGCTCTTTAACCGCACGCTCAACACGCACTAAGCCAACACGGAACTGGTTTTCTGCCATTTCACCCACTGAGCGAATACGACGGTTACCTAGGTGATCGATATCGTCCACTTCGCCAATACCGTTACGGATATGGATAAGTTTACGCATCACCTCGATGATGTCTTCTTTACTCAGTACGCCAGGGCCGGTGAGATCGTCACGACCTAGCGAGCTGTTGAACTTCATTCGACCGACGGATGACAAGTCATAACGATCATCAGAGAAGAACAAGCTCTCAAACAATTGCTCGGCGGCTTCACGCGTTGGCGGCTCACCAGGACGCATCATGCGATAGATTTCTACGAGCGCCGTTAGACGATCCGTGGTGTTGTCGATACGCAAGGTATCGGACATGTACGGGCCATGGTCCAGGTCATTAGTAAACAGGGTTTCGATACGTTTGTGACCTGCTTGCGACAAGTGCGCCAGTGTCTCCAGGCTTAACTCTTGGTTAGCCGAGACAATCACTTCGCCTGTTTCCTGATTGATGTATTCACGTGCAGAGATCTTGCCCGCAATGTACTCAACAGGTACTTCGATGTGATCAACGTTATCTTTCGTCAACTGACGGATATGACGCGCAGTAATACGACGACCCTGCTCAACGTACACTTTACCGTCTGCTTCGATATCGAAGCTGGCGGTTTCGCCACGTAGACGCTCAGGCACCAGTTCCATGACTAGAGACTTGCCTTTTACTTCGAAAACGACTTTTTCGAAGAACAGATCCAAGATCTCTTCGGTGGTGTATTCCAGCGCACGCAGAATAATGGAAGCCGGTAGCTTACGACGACGATCGATACGAACGTATACGATATCCTTAGGATCAAATTCGAAATCCAACCATGAACCACGGTATGGGATCACGCGTGCGTTATATAGCACTTTTCCTGAGGAATGGGTTTTACCCTTATCGCTGTCGAAAAAGACGCCCGGACTACGGTGCAGCTGGGATACGATAACCCTCTCAGTACCATTGATGACAAAGGTACCATTTTCAGTCATGAGCGGAATTTCGCCCATATAGACTTCTTGTTCTTTGATGTCTTTAACGGTACCAGCCGGGGCATCCTTATCAAACATCACCAAGCGCAGTTTCACGCGCAGTGGGGCCGAATAAGTTACGCCACGAATTTGGCATTCTTTGACATCGAAAACTGGCTCACCGAGACGATAGCTAACGTATTGCAGCTCGGAATTGCCGTTGTAGCTCTGAATTGGAAAGACAGAGCGAAAGGCAGCTTCAAGACCGTATTGCCCTTCTGGATCCTGCTCGATAAAGTTCTTAAAAGATTCAAGCTGGATCGACAGCAAGTATGGCACGTCCAGAACTTGCGGACGCTTACCAAAATCCTTACGGATACGCTTTTTCTCGGTATAAGAGTAAACCATAGGGTTCCTCAGCTCGCTGATAAGTGACCCAAACTGTCCAGTACGAGGGACAGTGACTAAACAACCACCGTTTAGTGTAGGAAAATCAAAGCGCTTGCTTTGATTTTTTTGCATGGTCAGCAGTGATAAAACGGGGTGAAAATTTCACTACTGCCCTACAGCGCAAAAAGGCCGGTGGCTTTTTAGCCACCAGCCAATGCCTTTTCAGGCTAGGAAATTAAGTATAAATTACTTAACTTCAACAGAAGCACCAGCTTCTTCTAGCTGAGCTTTAAGCGCTTCAGCTTCTTCTTTCTCAACACCTTCTTTCAGAGGTGCTGGCGCGCCGTCAACAAGCGCTTTCGCTTCTTTCAGGCCTAGACCAGTTGCGCCACGTACCGCTTTGATAACTGCTACTTTGTTCGCACCCGCTTCAGTTAGGATCACGTCAAATTCGGTTTGCTCTTCAACAGCGCCGCCTTCAGCTGCACCGCCAGCAACAACTGCTGCTGCAGCTGATACGCCGAATTTTTCTTCCATAGCTTCGATAAGCTCAACAACTTGCATTACAGACATGTCTGCAATTGCGTCTAGGATTTGCTCGTTAGTGATAGACATAACAATTCTCTTTAAAGTCAACAATAAAAGGATTAAGCAACCAAATTAAACGGGCAATTAAGCCGCGTCTTTTTGATCGCGAACAGCGGCGATAGTACGAACCAGCTTGCCGGCAGAAGCTTCTTTCAAGCCCATCATTAGGCGGGCAATTGCTTCGTCGTACGTTGGCAGTGTCGCCAGTACCTCTGGGTCAGTGATCGCGCCTTCGAATGCAGCAGATTTAACCTCAAACTCTTTGTTTTCTTTTGCGAAGTCTTTGAAAAGACGCGCAGCGGCACCTGGGTGCTCGTTAGAAAACGCAATCAGAGTTGGGCCAACAAAAGTGTCTTGCAGACACTCATACTCAGTGCCTTCAACTGCACGGCGAGCCAGTGTGTTACGCACAACTTTCATGTAAACGCCCGCTTCACGCGCTTGTTTACGTAGAGAAGTCATTGCGTCAACGGCAACACCGCGAGAATCAGCAACTACTGCAGACAGGGCTCCACTGGCAGCTTCGTTGACTTCAGCAACAATTGCTTTTTTGTCTTGAAGGTTTAAAGCCATTTGGATTTGCTCCTGGATTGTTTAACACCACTCTCTACAGCCTTGCAGAGAGAGCTTGTACGGTGCAGATCCAAGAAAGACGAGAAATCTATCATGTTCTGGCACCGTCTACGTAGGAAATATTAAGTTCATAATGAACGCCTACGGTCTTGGACGAAGTTTGCCGAAGCAAACTCAGCCATAAAATTGTCAAGCGAGAGAGTATAAACTACTCACTCGCTTGTCGCAATTAGTTAACGCTTGCTTCCAAAGAGTTCTGGTCGAGAGACACGCCAGCACCCATGGTTGTTGAAAGGCTAACTTTCTTGATGTAAGTACCTTTAGCTGAAGTTGGCTTCGCCTTCTTCAGTGCCACCAACAGCGCTTCCAGGTTTTCTTTCAGGCTGTTCGCATCAAAGTCTACTTTACCGATAGTGGTATGAACGATACCGTTCTTATCGTTACGGTAACGAACCTGACCTGCTTTCGCGTTCTTAACCGCTTCAGCAACGTTAGGCGTTACAGTACCCACTTTCGGGTTTGGCATCAGACCACGTGGGCCTAGGATAGTACCTAGCTGACCAACAACGCGCATTGCGTCTGGTGAAGCGACGACAACGTCAAAGTTCATTTCGCCTTTCTTCACTTGCTCAGCAAGATCTTCCATACCTACGATATCAGCACCGGCTTCTTTCGCCGCGTCAGCGTTCGCACCTTGTGTGAACACAGCAACACGGATGTCACGGCCTGTACCGTTTGGCAGTACAGTCGCGCCACGAACGTTTTGGTCTGATTTACGAGCATCGATGCCAAGGTTGACAGAAACGTCAACACTTTCAACGAATTTTGCAGTCGCCAGTTCCTTCAGTAGAGCAACGGCTTCGTTGATGTCGTACTCTTTAGTCACATCAACTTTTTCGCGGATAACGCGCATGCGCTTAGTCATTTTCGCCATTGTCTTAACCCTCTACGTTCAGGCCCATTGAACGGGCAGTACCCGCAATAGAGCGTTTCATCGCTTCGATGTCCGCACCCGTCATATCTGCCGCTTTAGTTTCTGCGATCTCTTGGATCTGCGCGTCAGTCACGGTACCCACTTTTTCAGTGTTCGGACGACCTGAACCAGATTTCACACCTGCAGCTTTCTTAAGCAGAACGGCTGCTGGCGGCGTCTTGGTTACGAAGGTGAAAGAACGGTCACTGTAAACAGTGATAACAACAGGAATCGGCAGACCTTTCTCGATAGATTCGGTCTTCGCGTTAAACGCTTTACAGAATTCCATGATGTTCACACCGTGTTGACCCAGAGCAGGACCAACCGGTGGCGATGGGTTAGCTGCACCCGCTGCAACTTGCAGCTTGATGTAAGCTTCTACTTTCTTTGCCATTATTCAATTACCTTATTTTGGGTACTGACGTCTATCTCGCGATAAACTCCCCGTTTAACAAAAGGGCGCGAAATTATAGTCAAATTTCGCGCCCTTGCCAACCGTTGATGATGCTTTTTTGATCAGGTTTTTTCTACCTGGCCAAACTCAAGCTCAACTGGGGTTGCACGGCCAAAGATTGATACAGACACTTTAAGACGGTTCTTATCGTAGTCAACTTGCTCTACGACACCATTAAAGTCTGCAAATGGTCCTTCGGTCACACGCACCACTTCGCCCGCTTCAAACACGGTTTTGTGAACCGGAGACTCACTCGCTTTTTCTAAGCGATTGAGAATAGAGTCCGCTTCTTTATCAGAAATAGGTGCTGGGCGATCTGAGGTGCCACCGATGAAGCCCATGACACGAGGCACACCACGTACCAAGTGCCAAGATTCATCGTTCATCACCATTTGGACGAGCACATAACCTGGGAAGAATTTACGCTCGCTCTTGCGACGTTGCCCCTGGCGCATTTCAACCACTTCTTCGGTTGGCACCAAGACTTCCCCGAAATAGTCTTCCATTTCGTGCATTTTGATATGTTCACGCAATGACTGCGCAACACGGCTTTCAAAACCAGAGAAAGCCTGGACCACATACCAACGTTTTTTGGGAGCTTCGCTCATGTACTTTTACCTCACACGCCAGTGATTAGGCGGACTAGACGGACCATGATTCCGTCAACGCCCCACAAGATGAGCGCCATAACGACAGTAACAGCCAGAACGATGAGAGAAGTCTGTAAAGTCTCTTGGCGGGTTGGCCAAATCACTTTACGCACTTCCATACGCGATTCGCGTGCAAACGTGATCGCAGCTTTTCCTTTCATCGTGAGTGCAGCGACACCACCGGCAGCGGCAACCAATACCACCACGGCAGCAGCTCGCACTACCACAGACACGTCACTGTACAGGCTATTCCCTATCACGGCTGCGGCCAATAGGACAAAAACAACACCCCATTTAAGGATGTCCATCGAACCGGATTGGGTCTCAGCGTTCGCTTTCATACATTCTACCTGTAACAAGTCTACATAGACGGCAGTGCCTTTTCAGCCATCCACAATCAGTGTTTGGCAAAGGCACATGGTGATCATAACGCCTCCATCAAGCACGATACGATCACGAAACTCTGCGCTTGCTAACGACTGCTGGCTAAATTCACACCAATAGGAGCGTCAAACGCAGAAAAAGGGCATCAAATGATGCCCTTTTTACTAGTGTTTCGTCAAATCATTATTCAATGATGTTGGCAACAACACCAGCGCCTACAGTACGGCCACCTTCACGGATAGCGAAACGTAGGCCTTCGTCCATCGCGATAGGTGCGATGAGCGTAACAACCATCTTGATGTTGTCACCAGGCATTACCATCTCAACGCCTTCTGGCAGTTCGATAGTACCGGTTACGTCAGTTGTACGGAAGTAGAACTGTGGACGATAGCCTTTGAAGAACGGAGTATGACGGCCGCCTTCGTCTTTGCCCAGTACGTATACTTCTGACTCGAACTTGGTGTGCGGAGTGATTGAACCAGGCTTAGCCAGTACTTGACCACGCTCTACTTCGTCACGCTTAGTACCACGTAGAAGAACACCAACGTTCTCACCCGCACGGCCTTCGTCTAGAAGCTTACGGAACATCTCAACACCGGTACATGTTGTTTTCGCAGTCTCTTTCATACCTACG
>NZ_MUFC01000017.1 GCF_001995985.1 Salinivibrio sharmensis
ATTTATAAAGACAATGGGGCCGCGAACTTTGCCTGTCTGCGACACATGGCCTCAAACATGGTGCGGGCTGAGCCGACCAAGATCAGCTTGGTGGCCAAACAGAAGCGCTGTCTCATGAATCCCAGCTTCTTAGAGAAGGTTTTAGCCGCAGGCATACCGGCGATGGTTGAAAAATGAACACTCATGCGCTCGCCCTGGTACTTACACTGTCCTTAGCGCTATATAATATTTTTGTTGATGGCAGTTTTTCCTTTGCAGATGGCTCTTATTTCCCGTATCTAAAAATACTCTTTGAGATACTGGTATCACTGTTCTTAGTGAGTTATTTTATATATCTAATTCTTATTAGAGAAAGGCAGCCGATAAAGCGGTTTAGCTATCTAGTTAAACCTGTTTTTTGTAAGCGTTATGAAATTTTATCAAGTTTGTTCTTGTTCTATGCAACAGGTTTCTTTTTGAGTGCTTTTTCAACAGCAAAGGGAGCAGTATATACAGTTGGAGAGTTTGCATGGGATAGTGCATTTTCTGAAATGGATAGACTTCTTTTTTTCGGCAAAGATGCTTGGCATTTTTTTGATTGGCTGTACCAGTATCCAGTATTTATAATGCTACTCAACCTCTTTTATAATGTATGGCTGTTTGCTGTCCTCGGCGTTTTTGCGTTTTTTTGCTTTCAATTACCGAGTCGAGTGAGAAATACGTATTTATATTCTTGGCTTGCATGTTGGGTGGTTTTAGGTGTTGTGTGTGCAACCCTTTTCTCCTCTGCGGGACCTGCTTTTTTCTCGCGCGTTCACCCGGATCTATCAGTTGAACCTTATCAGGATTTGATGGAGATATTACGAAGTATCGACGCTTACCTTATCGCTTCGGATTTCCCCTTTCCGCTGTGGGCGTTGTCTACGCAAGATTGGCTATATAACCTTCACGTAGAGCAAGGTGTTAAGGCGGGAGCTGGCATTTCAGCCATGCCAAGCATGCATGTTTCAATGGCGGTATTAATGGCTTTAGGGTTAACACATATCCAAAAATGGATTGGTATTATCTTTTGGTTCTATGCTTTCATTATTTATATTGGCTCTTTTTTGCTAGCTTGGCACTACGCAGTAGATGGTATCGTGAGCTTCATATTGACGTTACTCATCTGGTATGTTGTTGGCTTATTTGTAAAAGATCCTAAAAGAGTGAGCCCCTATCAATAGCCATTATATAGCACTTAAGGCTCATCTCTTTTATTAGATATTATCTGACTACTCTTCGCGAAGCGCTTTCGCCGCAGCGACCATGTTTTCTAATGCTGGGATCACTTCGTCCCATTGGCGGGTTTTTAGACCGCAATCTGGGTTCACCCACAATCTCTCTTCAGGAATACGGGCGGCGGCTTTGTTCATCAAGCCAATAATTTGTGCTTGATTAGGCGTATTGGGCGAATGAATATCGTAAACGCCTGGGCCAATATCATTGGGATAGTCAAAGTGATCAAACGCGTCCAGTAGTTCCATATCCGAGCGCGATGTTTCTATGGTGATCACATCAGCATCCATGTCAGCAATGGACGCAATAATATCGTTAAACTCGGAATAACACATATGGGTGTGGATTTGCGTCTCGTCATTAACACCATTGGCGGCAATTTTAAACGCGTTAATCGCCCAATCCAGGTAGTGTTGCCACTCACTGCGACGCAAAGGTAAACCTTCACGCAGTGCCGCTTCATCTATTTGAATGATTTTAGTGCCAGCTTTCTCGAGATCTTGCACCTCTTGACGGATCGCTAGCGCCAGCTGGTTACAGGTCTGCGATCGTGGCTGATCATCGCGGACAAATGACCAATTAAGAATCGTCACCGGCCCGGTAAGCATGCCTTTTAGCGGCTTATCGGTGAGAGATTGCGCGTACTGCGTCCATTCTACGGTCATTGCTTTCGGGCGTTCGATATCACCAAATAAAATCGGCGGCTTGACACAGCGAGAGCCATACGATTGCACCCAACCGAACTGGCTAAACACATACCCATCCAGCTGTTCGCCAAAGTACTCCACCATATCGTTACGCTCAGCTTCACCGTGAACCAAGACATCGAGCCCGAGAGCTTCTTGTTTTTCCACCGCATGGGCGATCTCTTTGCGCATAATGTCCTGATAGGTCACCGCATCAATCTCGCCTTTTTTGTATTGCAAGCGCGTTTGGCGAATAGTGCTCGTCTGCGGGAATGAGCCAATGGTAGTGGTCGGGAAGCGTGGTAGGTTGAGCTGCTCGTGTTGTACGCGAATACGCTCGGCAAAAGGACGCTGCCGTGTCCCTAAGTGCGGTGTAATTGCTGCCAATGCGGCTTGCACCTTAGGGTTGTGTACGCGTGGTGATTGCTGGCGGCTTTCGATTGCCTCACGATTATTGTCCAGTGCTGACTGAACGGTTTGACGGCCGTGATTAAGCGCGCAAGCGAGTACATCCAGCTCCTCGAGTTTTTGATGGGCAAAGGCAAGCCAGTTTTTTACCTCAGGATCGAGCTTTTGTTCGCTCGCCAAATCGACCGGCACGTGCAGCAAAGAGCAAGAGGGTGCGAGCCAGAGGCGATCCCCTAGAGATTGATGAATCGGTTCGAGCCATTCTAACGTGGCATCAAGGTTAGTTTTCCAAACGTTGCGACCATTTATCACACCGAGAGAAAGAACGTGCTGATCGCCGAGCGTTTCAAGGTAGGACGTCACATCCCCTCGGCCACGAATAGCATCCAGGTGCCAACCGTCAACGGGCAAGGATTGCGCCAATGGTCGATTTTCAGCTTGCTCGCCAAAGTAGCTTGCCAGCAATAACTTCACCTGGGCTTGGCTTAGCGCCTTATATGCAGTTTGTAATGCCGTTTGCCACTCAGGGGTAAGCTCAGTCACCAAAACAGGCTCATCAATTTGTACCCATTCAACCCCTTTTTTTGCCAGCTCGCTTAGCAGCGTTTGATACACAGGTAAGAGCCTATCAAGCAGATCCAGCTTGTTAGAGGCATCTTTTTCTTTACCCAGCCAAAGATAGGTGACGGGGCCAAGCAAAACCGGTTTGGCCTGAATACCAGCTTGTTTGGCTTCTTCCAACTGTGCCAATAGGCTTTCAGCATGCAAGCTAAAGGTGGTTTGTGCTGTGAATTCTGGCACGATGTAGTGATAGTTGGTGTCAAACCATTTGGTCATTTCACCAGCGTGGACACACTGGCAGCCAGTATCGTTTGCCGAGCGACCACGGGCGACGCGGAAATAGTTATCGAGGATATTATCTTGATGATCAGCCACACGATCAGGGACATTGCCAACTAAAAAGCTGGTGTCGAGTACATGGTCATAAAAAGAAAAGTCACCCGCTGGAACGGCATCGAGCTTACCTTGTTGTTGCCAATGGGTACGGCGTAGAGCCGCCGCAGTATTAGTTAAATCTTGCTGTGATGAATCGCCACGCCAATAACGCTCGAGTGCAAATTTGAGTTCACGCTGTGCGCCGATACGTGGAAAGCCGAGATTATGAGTTTTAGCCATCTATACGTCCTCCTTTAAGTTGAGTTCAGCATAGGGCTTTCCCGTTATGAACTAAAGTGGCATTATTTCATTAATCGATGAAATTTTGTCATGGAGTGGGTATGTTAGAACGTCACCATTTGCATATTCTGCGTGCAATTAAAGAGCAAGGGTCGCTCACCGCAGCGGCAGACACCCTTTATCTCACCCAATCTGCCATTAGCCATGCGATGAAAAAACTGGAAAGTCAGTTAGGGGTGAGTTTATGGAAAAAGTCAGGCAGGCAGTTGCATTTCACTCAGGCTGGTGAGTACTTGCTGACCCTTTCTGAGCGCATGCTCCCCCAGTTTGAACACGCCGAGCAGCAGCTTAAACAGTTTGCTCAAGGTCAACGCGGCACACTGCGTATTGGTATGGAGTGCCACCCTTGCTATCAATGGCTGTTGAAAGTGGTCGAGCCGTTTTTGCACCAATGGCCAGATGTGGATGTTGACGTTAAACAAAAGTTTCAGTTTGGCGGGCTAGGCGCGCTCTTTGGCCATGATATTGATGTGCTTGTCACCCCTGATCCTTTGTTTAAACCTGGCATCGAGTATGTTTCCGTATTTGACTACGAGCTTGTGCTTGTCACCAGTCCGCAAAGCCCGCTAGCCGAGCAGACATACGTTGAACCTCATCAGATCACATCAGAAACACTTATCACTTACCCTGTCGATCAGGCTCGCCTCGATGTGTTTACTCAGTTTATGGCGCCTGCACACTGTGCACCACGCAAACATAAAACGATTGAAACAACAGACATTATGCTACATATGGTTGCTGCAGGCCGAGGCATCGCAGCTCTGCCCAAGTGGCTGGCTAAAGAATACCAACAGCAACTAAATTTACATATTCTTCGTATGGGTGAACAAGGTATTGATAAGGCAATTCACCTTGGGGTGCGAGAAGAAAAACGGGATGATTATATTGATGATTTTATCGTCAAAGCACGTGAGACGATGATATTTGGTAACGCATAACCAGTGCGTCTTCTGTGGTGCCATCCGGGCAGGAGTAATAGCCTGCTCGATGGCTTATAAGCTCAAATCCCTGTTTTTGATATAGCGCCCGTGCGCCATAGTTACTTTGTCGCACTTCCAGCCACAAGGTTTTCGCGCCTGCAGCAACGAGTGTCTTTTTAAGCAAGGTGAGAAGCTGGTGAGCGACGCCTTTGCCTTGAAAAGGGCGGTCAACGGCAAGGTTTAACAGCTCTGCTTCGCCCGCAATGCAACGCGCGTAAAAATAACCGATGATCTGATCATCTTGGCTGATTAACGCATAGTGGTGATCGAAGCATCCCTGAGCCGGCGCAAGCTGTGTTTTTGACCAAGGCGCGATATGCACGGTTTGTTCAATGCGCTCGATATCCGTCAGGTGCCTATCGCCGATAGGTTGAAGTGTGTAATCACTCATACTGACAAATCTGACGCCAAAGATCGCGCTTAGCCGCAGGATTATCGTGCATCTGCGCTAAGGGCTGTGAGTACAAGCTTTTCACGCCATCGACAATGATCTCGGGCGACTCAATATACCAACACCAGCTAAGGTGATGTTCGCCAAGAGCTGGCAACGCAGCGTGGGGAAGTTGGCGAGCCTGTTCAGCACCCAATTTCATGCTTTTTAGGATGTTGCCAAATAGCCAAGCATCTTGATCACTGAGTGCGTGATCACAGACCAGCAAGAGTTGGCAGTGGTTAGGCAATTGGATCACCTCTTGCTCACGGCCGTATATTTGTGGATGTCGCAACTGCCACACCTCGAGATCCATGGCTTGTAAACGCTGGATATCTGTTAACATAGTTGGCTGACTCTCACGTTGAAGTTGCGGCAGCGAGTTGTTTATACCACCAAGTATCGTCCGGATCTAAGGGGGCAAACTCCGCCTGTTCGGCGGCGTCACTGGGCGCAACTTTTAACAGGCTGTAGCCCAGCTCAAACAAGGTAGACTCAGCCTCGTCTAACAGCGGCATCACCAAGTCTGCATCTGGGCTGTGCCATAACGTAATTTCTTGGGTGTTATTGGCGGTTTGAGCATCGGTGACGGCAATGTGCCCTAATATCTCTCCCATATCATCGGTCGCCAGGAGAGAAAGCGAAATCTGCCCCGTTTCGCGCAGCTGTTGGAGCTGATCGGCTTGCACAGGGCACATGAGTGTCTCACGCCACCAACCGTCTAGTCGAACTAGGTCGGCGGGCGCTTCTGTACGAATCATCATCACAGAGGTCGTGGTTATTAAATGGTGTAGCCAGAATAACGGATTCCCGATCCCGTGCAAGAGGTGACTGTCGTGTGTGTTTGATGCTTACGCAGCTAAATGCATAAATAGTCAGCAAATTGTGTAATATGGCGACACAGTCTCTCCTGTTTACTGATTTTGAGTCCTTTATCTATTTTTACAGTAAAATATGCGGTATATAGTGAGAAAAGCTTGAACCCATGACGCGTGCCTCATAAAGTGCTACTGACAACAAAGTTAAAAGTGTCTAATATATGAGACGCTTGTCTCGACAGTGAGATGGTCGAGAGTGATTCCCAGATGTGAGCTTTTCATGCCAATATCGTCGTTAAATGATTGGTTCTACTGCTTAACCGATAATAGTCCGTTTCTTTTTGCCATTCTCGACAGCAATGATTGCTATCTTTACGCTAACCAACGCTACAGCGAGCTGTCTGGCTTGGCTTCGCCGTCGTTAAAAGGGTTATCCGATATCGATACCTTAGGCGAGGCGTTTTATCAGTCGGTCAAACCGCATTATGACAAAGCCAGACGGGGTGAATGTGCCGAGGGAGAGGTGCTTCTTGCTGATAACTACCACAGCACTAGCTTTCACTTCAGTGTTGCACCATTGCCGAATATCGCTGATGAAAGTGGCAAGCCCTGCGTGATTTTTCATGCCGCAGATACATCCGAACGCCAAGTATTAGCCAGTGCGCTCGAAGAGGCGGAGGAAAAATACCACCATCTCAGTCAACTTATCGATGACGGCTGCTGCGTGGTTGAAGATGGCTGTATATTATCAGCAAACCCTGCGGCGGCTGGACTACTGGGCGTCGGGAGTCTCGATGCGTTGATCGGTGAACCTTTATCAGAGTATCTCGTGGCGGCAGAGGCATCGACCTCCACCATTGATAGCCTATTGCGTGCGCCGCATGGGCAAGGTGTGTCGGTGGTGAGCGCAAAAAACAGCGCGCCGCTGACGGTGAACCAATCGCCGATCCATCTTTTGGGCAAAAAAGCGCATATGCTGCGCTTGCAGCCGACAATCATTGACTCGTCGGTTAAGCGCCTAAAACCCGCCGAAAAAGAGGATGTCAGCAAAGTCGGTGAGCAACAATCCGCTTATACGGATGCCTTAACCGGTCTGTATAACCGTTACGGGTTCAGTCGAGAGCTGGATAGGCTGATCAAAACGCAAACGCCATTGGCCATGTTGTACCTTGATGTCGATAATTTTAAAAATATCAATGATTCTCTCGGACACCATGTCGGCGATCGTGTGCTTCAGGATATCGCTCAGCGCTTACGCGCCTTGCTCTCCGCGGATACCATTATTGGCCACTTAGGCGGTGATGAATTTGCGGTGTTGCTTCCTAAGCCTGCAACGGCAGACGCGCCTGATCAGTTGGCTGACAAAGTGGTCGGGGCCATTAGTCAGCCTTTTGAATTGCATTATTTTAGTAAGTACTTGGCGTGTTCAGTGGGGATGGTGCGTTATCCCGACGATGGTAAAGACGCCCGCCAGCTGCTGCAAAATGCGGATACCGCAATGTATGAGGCCAAAGAGCAAGGCCGAAACCGTGTGGTCGCCTATCATGACAGCATGAGTAAAGAGGCACGGATGCGACTTTGGTTGGAAATCGAGCTACAAAAGGCCTTACAAAATAATGGGCTGGAAGTGTGGTATCAACCTAAGGTCAGTGCCAGTGATTATCGCATCAACGGTGCTGAAGCCTTGGTGCGTTGGAAACACCCGGTTGAGGGTTATATCAGTCCTGGGCGTTTTATTCCGGTTGCCGAGCGCTGCGGACTGATTGAAGCGCTTGGACGACATGTGATGCGCGAGGTCTTTCAAAACGTGCGTCGCTGGAGTCAACAAGGCATACTGCCGGGGCGAGTGGCGATTAACTTATCGCCAGAGCAATTTAGCAGTCCCAAGCTGACCGAGCACATGGAAAAGCTGATTAAAGCCACGGGAGCGAAACCAGAAGATATTACGTTTGAGTTAACGGAAAGCGCGGTGATGAAAAACGATGAGCATGCGCTGAATATGCTTAATGCGATAAAATCACTGGGCTTTGCCCTCTCGATTGATGACTTTGGCACGGGCTACTCATCCTTGTCTTACCTTGCCCGTTTTCCCCTTGATGAGCTTAAAATTGATCGCGCGTTTATTCACGATATGGATGCTTTGAGTAAACAGGTGACGCTGGTGGAAAGCATTATTCATATCGGCCGAGCCATGGAAATGACGGTAGTGGCAGAGGGAGTCGAAACCCGTCAGCAGGCGTCCGTGCTTACTAACCTGCACTGTGACACCATTCAAGGTTATTATTTTCACTCGCCCATGCCCAAGTACGCGTTTGAAAAGCTATTGCTGAAAAGTAAGCCCAACAAGCAACCACCACAGGCACTGGCACCCAGTGCGCAGACAAGCTAACCGGATACCTGTTGGTATTACTCAGGATCAAAAATAGAGCAGTGAGCCTGCTCTATTTTTGTAGTTGAAAGGCTATCGAGTGAGGCGCTATGGTCGACGGTAAGCGAGTCGGTTTAGCTCAAGTAACGCATAGCGGTGTTCGACAAACTCATACACGTTGCCCGACATGGCAAGCTTATACAATGCCACGGCGCGATCCTTGTCGCCTTGGAATTGATAGCGTTTAGCAAGGTAAAAGTAAGCTTCACATAAGCGTTCTGCTAGCAGTTCATTGTCTTCACCTTGCGAGGCAAGTTGCTCCAGCATCTCACGTTCACTGAGCTTACCAAGGTACATATCGACAAGCTGCCAGCCCCAACCCGAGGCCTGCGCATTCGCTTTTCGCTTTGCCAGCGCTTGTTGCGCCTTGGTTTCCCCCTTCCAATCGCGCTCCACCAAATAAAGCCAAATCAGGCGATAAGGATCGTCGCGATCTTCTTGGTAGTGATGGAGTAAGTCTTGATGGGCCAGGCGATAGCGGCCGCCGTAATATAAGGCGATCCCACGATTACGCGCGGCATAGCTGTGGCTATTATCCAGCTCTAACGTCGAGTCAAAGGCCTCATAGGCAGCATCATAGTGGCCGTTTTGAGTAAAATAGACTCCAAGAATATTGAACACATCAGGTTGATCCGGCTTTAGCGAGAGAGACTGGTTAAAGTCCAATCGTGCCAAATCGCGCATCCCCAAGCTGTCGTGCATCAGTCCACGCTCATAATGCAATTGAGCGCGTGCATCGTCACTCAAATCATTGCGCGCAAGCAGTTGATCAATCCGTGCTAGGTGCACTTCCTGCTGCAGGGTGGGCTGTAAAGGGACGGCCATAGGAGGAAAGGTCCACTGGCTGGTACAGCCGGTTAAAAATAACAGCGCCAGGATCGCCAAAGGCTTGAAAAATACCGCCCGTGGCTGAATAAAAAAGGTCATGAAGGCGCATCTCCGTGTAAAAAAAGGGGGCCTCAGCCCCCTTTATACCATGAATGACGATATGACTCTAAGCGTCAGTGCTTGGTGCTTCTTCTGCTGGCGCAGCATCAGCAGCAGGGGCTTTTTCTGCCGACGCTTCTTTCATGCTCAAGCGGATACGACCTTGACGGTCAACTTCCAGCACTTTCACGTCTACTTCTTGGCCTATTTCGAGATAATCAGACACCTTCTCAACGCGTTGATCAGCGATTTGAGAAATGTGAACCAGACCATCTTTGCCGCCAATCACTGAGACGAAGGCACCGAAGTCAACGATACGCTGAACCTTACCGGTATAGATACGGCCCACTTCGACTTCTGCAGTGAGTGCTTCGATGCGTGAAATGGCATCTTTGGCAGCTTCACCGTCGGTGGCCGCAATTTTCACGGTACCGTTGTCGTCGATTTCAATGGTGGTGCCAGTTTCTTCGGTCAGCTGACGGATCACGGCGCCACCTTTACCAATGACATCGCGGATCTTATCTGGGTTGATGCTCATGGTATGGATACGAGGCGCGAACTCAGAGATGTCGTCGCGTGCCGAGCCGATTGCTTGGTCCATCACATCCAGGATGTGTAAACGTGCGCCTTTGGCTTGGTTCAATGCGATTTGCATGATCTCTTTAGTGATCCCTTCGATTTTGATGTCCATCTGCAAAGCAGTGACACCGTCATCAGTACCGGCCACTTTAAAGTCCATATCACCTAAGTGATCTTCATCACCCAAGATGTCGGAAAGCACAACGAAGTCGTTGTCTTCTTTCACCAGACCCATCGCGATACCGGCCACGGATTTTTTCACCGGTACACCAGCGTCCATCAGTGCTAGAGAGGTACCACATACCGACGCCATTGAAGATGAGCCGTTTGACTCAGTGATCTCAGAGACCACACGCAGTGTGTATGGGAATTCGTCTTGGCTTGGTAGAACCGCTGCAATACCGCGCTTCGCTAGGCGACCATGGCCGATTTCGCGGCGCTTTGGTGAGCCAACAAAACCGGTTTCACCGACACAATAAGGAGGGAAGTTGTAGTGCAGCATGAAGCCTTCTTGGCGCTCACCCATGATTGAGTCAATGGTTTGCGCGTCACGCTGAGTACCGAGTGTGGCGGTGACCAAAGCCTGTGTTTCACCACGGGTAAACAAGGCGCTGCCGTGAGTACGTGGTAATACGCCAGTACGCACGTCGAGGGCACGAACCATGTCTTTTTCACGACCATCAATACGTGGTTCACCCGCAATGATGCGGCTACGCACGACTTTCTTTTCCAGGTCGCCAAGCATGCCTAGGATTTCACGCTCATCCAAGGTTTCGTCTTCACCGAGTAGTGCAGCAACCACTTCCTGCTTCACCTGACCAATTTGCTCGTAACGGGCCATTTTTTCAGTGATTTGGTATGCCTGAGCCAGTGGGCCTTGTGCCATTTCAGCCACACGGGTTTGTAGCGCAGCGTTAATTTCCGGCGCTTGCCAATCCCAAGTAGGCGTTCCCACTTCGGCGGCAAATTCTTTGATTGCGTTGATCGCGGTTTGCTGTTGCTCATGACCAAACATCACCGCTTGCAGCATTTGCTCTTCGCTTAGGCGGTCAGCTTCGGACTCTACCATCAGCACCGCACCTTCAGTACCCGCGACGACGAGGTCAAGCTTGCTGTCGTCTAGCTCAGCAGGGCTTGGGTTAAGCACGAGTTCATCATTGATGTAGCCGACGCGTGCCGAACCGATTGGGCCGTTAAATGGGATGCCTGAAATGGCCAGCGCTGCCGAGGTACCCAGCATGGCAACGATATCAGGGCTAACCGCTGGGTTAACAGATACGACGGTTGCGATGACCTGTACTTCGTTTTTGAACGAGTCCGGGAATAGCGGACGGATAGGGCGGTCAATCAGACGTGCGGTCAGTGTTTCTGACTCAGAAGGGCGGCCTTCGCGCTTGAAGAAACCACCTGGGATTTTACCTGCGGCGTAGGTACGCTCTTGGTAGTTAACTGTTAATGGGAAGAAGCTTTGGCCTTCAGCGGCTTCTTTTTTTCCGACTACAGAAACGAATACCGAGGTATCGTCCATGCTGACCATGACAGCACCATTGGCTTGACGTGCCATCACGCCCGTTTCCAATGTCACTGTATGATTGCCGTATTGGAATGTTTTTACGATTGGATTCACAGATTATTTCCTTGTTGCTAAGGGATAAACCCGTTGGTTTATCTCACTAAGTGTCGGCTTTCAGCTGCTCACCATCGCGACTAATGACAGCACGCTGCGCGGATGTTTGGCCTTCTTGGGCAGTATGCTGTCAATAGTCGCGACCTTATGGTCGACGTTGTTGACTGTGTTACAGCTGAAAGTGGCGCTAATTATACACGTGCTTGGCCGATAACGACACCACGAGGCGGTCAAATGGCTACATTTGTGATGTGTTTGGCAAGCAATATTGACCCTAATGGATACAGATAACAGTGCCAAGTCGGATTTGTGAATTGAAGCTGACTACAAGATCAGCGAAAATACGCCACCTTTGTGAATGACCCTCTCAGCTGGCGCCTGATTGCCGCCTGAAGCCAACAAGAAGATTACCTCTATGTCAAATACACTGCTGCAACAGGAAGTTGATAAACGCCGCACCTTTGCGATTATCTCGCACCCGGATGCGGGTAAAACCACCATCACCGAGAAGGTGCTGTTATTCGGACGAGCCATCCAAACAGCGGGTACCGTGAAAGGGCGCGGCTCTAACCAACATGCTAAGTCTGATTGGATGGATATGGAAAAAGAGCGTGGCATCTCGGTGACCACCTCGGTGATGCAGTTTCCTTACAACGACTGCTTGGTAAACCTGCTTGATACGCCAGGGCACGAAGACTTCTCGGAAGACACCTATCGGACATTGACCGCCGTGGACTCGTGCTTAATGGTGATTGATGCGGCGAAAGGTGTCGAAGATCGTACCCGCAAGCTGATGGAAGTCACCCGTTTACGCGATACCCCGATCATCACCTTTATGAACAAACTTGACCGTGATATCCGCGATCCAATGGAGCTGCTTGATGAAGTAGAAAGTGAACTCAACATCGCCTGTGCACCAGTATCGTGGCCGATTGGTTGCGGGAAAGGTTTCCAAGGTGTGTATCACATTCATCGTGACGAAAGCATCCTCTATCAATCTGGGCAAGGCCATACCATCCAAGATGCGCGTATCATCAAAGGCTTGGACAACCCTGAGCTCGATGAGGCGATTGGTGCCGACATTGCGCAAGATTTGCGCGATGAGTTGGAGCTGGTAATGGGGGCGTCACATGAGTTTGACCATGAGCTGTTTTTAAGCGGTGAACTCACGCCTGTTTTCTTCGGGACGGCATTGGGTAACTTTGGTGTGGATCATATGTTGGATGGTCTGACCGAGTGGGCACCGAAACCCATGGCACGCCCAACCCATGACCGTGAAGTAAGCGCTGGCGAAGAGAAATTCTCGGGGTTTGTGTTTAAAATCCAAGCCAATATGGATCCGCGCCACCGTGACCGGATCGCCTTTATGCGTATTGTCTCGGGTAAATACCAGCAAGGCATGAAACTGCGCCATGTGCGGCTAGGTAAACAAATCAATATTTCTGATGCGGTGACCTTTATGGCCGGCGACCGCTCTCGTGCTCAGGATGCGTTTGCGGGCGACATTATTGGCTTGCACAACCATGGCACCATTCAAATTGGCGATACCTTTACTCAAGGGGAAGATCTGAAATTCGCAGGGATCCCCAACTTTGCCCCAGAGCTGTTCCGCCGGATCCGTCTCAAAGATCCACTACGTCAAAAGCAGCTGCTTAAAGGTTTGATTCAGCTGTCTGAAGAAGGTGCGGTACAGGTGTTCCGTCCGCTACAATCGAACGACTTAATTGTCGGTGCGGTCGGTGTGCTCCAGTTCGATATGGTGGTGGCACGCTTGAAAGCCGAATACAACGTGGATGCGTTGTATGAGCCGATTAATGTGGCCACTGCGCGTTGGGTGGAGTGTAAGGATGAGAAGAAGCTGGACGAGTTTCAGCGTAAAAACCAGGCGAACTTAGCCTTGGATGGTGGTGATAACTTGACGTACATTGCGCCGACCATGGTTAATCTGAACCTCACGCAAGAGCGCTTCCCGGATATTGAGCTCAGAGCGACCCGCGAACACTAAGCGGCAGGGTTGAGGGCCGGATCGCCTAGTGTGATTAAAAACTCGTACCGGATAGAGGTGACACTCTCCTCGTTCGCGCCATGCTATACTGCCGTCTGTAACCAGACGGCTTTTTTAATGGCACAAGATTTACAAAACAAGGATGCCAATAATGATGATCGCGCGTATTAAACGTTGGGTGGCACGGTACGATGCTTGGTGTCAGCAAATGGGACTTGGCGAGGATAACCGTCGTAGCTGTGTGCCTATCAAGCGTTCAGAAAAAACACCATCTACACCAACGTCTCAGCATGATTGATACCCATTGCCATTTTGATTTTTCTCCGTTTCGTGAGGCGCCAGAGTCATACTGGCAGGCGGCACGCGAAAGCGGTGTGACTCGGATGGTGATCCCCAGTGTTAGTGAGGATAACTGGTCGGCGGTGCTGTCGTTGACTGAACGCCTACACGATGTGTATGCCGGAGTGGGGTTACACCCGTGTTTTCTCGATGCTCATACTGACGACAGCCTGGATAAACTTGAGCGGGCATTGGCCTTGCGCCCTGCGCGCTGTATTGCCGTCGGGGAAGCCGGGCTCGACTTTTTTGTCGCGAACCAAGATACCACTCAGCAGCGCCAGTACGCGCTATTAGAGGGCCAGCTTTGGCTCGCTCGCCACTATGATCTCCCCATTATTCTGCATAGCCGTAAAACGCATAATCAATTATTGCGCGCGGTTAAAGCCTACCCAGGGATACGCGGGGTGTTACATGCGTTCAGTGGCAGTGAGCAGCAGGGTAAACAGTTTATTGATGCGGGACTGATGCTTGGGGTTGGCGGTACCGTCACCTATTCTCGCGCGCAAAAGACTCGCCGCGCCATTGCACAGCTACCTTTGGAGCACCTCGTCCTTGAAACCGATGCCCCCGACATGCCTTTGGCTGGATTTCAAGGAAAACCGAACACTCCGTCGCAGGTATCAAGGGTTGCTGATGTGGTGGCAGCGTTAAAAAGCTGTGACAGAGATCATCTGGTGGCTGAAACATCAGACAATGCTGAAAGATTGTTTGGCTTTGATTGAGCGGGAACGGGCAAAAGACAAACGTTTGCGGTTGCATAAGCTCACAAAACTAGATCAAAGTCATACTTATTGATGCATTACAAAATAGTTTTACAGCGAACTGTGATTGGAATATTACTTTAATGTGACTGCGATGCGTATAATCTCTCTCGGAAACCAAATTCCACTTTGTCGAGACGCCAACTTTTTACTTTGAGGATGCCAATACTATGAGCCTGCTGATGAGCGTGATCGGGATGGTTGTACTGCTAGGGATAGCTGTTCTTCTTTCCGATAACCGCAAAGCCATTAACCTCCGTACCGTGGGTGGCGCATTTGCTATCCAACTCTTTTTCGGTGCTTTCGTACTGTATGTCGATGTCGGACGCGACATTCTTTACGGCGCATCACAATACGTTGCTAACGTCATCGCATACGGTGACGAAGGGATCAGCTTCATCTTTGGTGGGCTGGTTTCTGACAAAATGTTTGAACTGTTCGGCGGTGGCGGTTTCGTCTTCGCCCTGAAAGTTCTCCCTGTTATTGTCTTCTTCTCATCACTGATCAGCGTGCTTTACTACCTGGGTATTATGCAGGTTGTGATTAACGTGCTCGGTGGTGGTCTGCAAAAAGCACTGGGTACCTCACGTGCCGAGTCTATGTCAGCAACCGCTAACATCTTCGTAGGACAAACCGAAGCCCCCTTGGTGATCCGTCCATTCGTACCTCGCATGACACAGTCAGAGCTGTTCGCGGTCATGTGTGGTGGTCTGGCCTCTGTTGCCGGTGGCGTACTGGCCGGTTATGCCTCTATGGGTGTACCGCTAGAGTACTTGATTGCGGCATCATTCATGGCTGCACCAGGTGGTCTACTGTTTGCGAAAATCATCAAACCTGAAACCGACGAGCCGGTTGAGCAGATGGCTGACGCGACCGCTGAAGGCGCAGAGAAGCCAGCGAACGTGATTGATGCAGCTGCAGGTGGTGCCTCTTCAGGTATGCAACTGGCGCTTAACGTTGGTGCGATGCTACTTGCGTTCATTGGTTTGATTGCCCTGATTAACGGCATGCTAGGCGGTATCGGTGGCTGGTTCGGTTACCCAGACATTACTCTGGAGCTGATCTTGGGTTACCTGTTTGCACCGTTTGCGTTCCTTATCGGTGTACCATGGGAAGAAGCGGTGGTCGCAGGCTCTTTCATCGGTCAGAAGATCGTGGTTAACGAATTTGTGGCTTACCTGAACTTCACGCAATACCTTGGTGACGGTGCGCAAGTTGTTGCAGCAACCGGCATGGAAATGACAGAGAAAACCAAAGCGATTATCTCGTTTGCTCTTTGTGGTTTTGCTAACTTGTCATCTGTGGCTATCTTGCTGGGTGGCTTGGGTGGCCTCGCGCCAAACCGTCGCCCAGAAATTGCGCGCTTCGGTGTGAAAGCGGTGATCGCCGGTACCTTGTCTAACTTGATGGCGGCGACCATTGCAGGTCTATTTGTCACCTTAACCCTGGCGGGCTAATCGTCTTATCGCGATAGCACACAGTGTTAAGCAAAACGCCACACAGGCTACCTGTGTGGCGTTTTTTTATTGGGCTAACGGAGTGTGTATGCTTTCCCCTGTCCTTGCTGAGGGGTGTATACTCATCAATAGAGGCTTGTGACTACATAAGGTAAAACCATGCAGGAAGTGCTTCTCGCCCTCGTGGCCGGCTTTTTAGTGGGCGTATTGTTTAGTGCGATAAAACTCCCCATTCCCGCACCACCTGTTTTATCAGGGGTGATGGGTATTGTCGGGGTGTATTTAGGTGGTGTTGGCTATCAATGGATTGTGACGCGTTTTTTCAGTTAGGAAGATTGGTTCCACCGCGCAACAGTGTATTTTTCAACATAAACGGTAAAATCTAGTTTTGCTGAAACGGCGTTGGTAAAATAAGTGAACGCCGTCAAAGTTTGCTGGCGCCACAATCCTTATTTTCCTCTCATGGTTAGCGGCAAGGTGTGGCTAGCCCAATCTGAAACGTCCAACGGCGAAACCGCAAATACCCAGGTATTTGCACGCGGCAACAAGGATGGTTGGTTGAAGGCGGCGCGATGTCCAGCCTCAAACTTCATGGAGCCAAGTCCGCTGAGCAATGACCGGAAACGACATCCGGTTATTCACACAGTGGCCAACCCTATACCTGTTTGGCAAAAGAATGAGGACTGGAGATATCCAATGAACGAATTACAAACCGCTGCTCTGCGCGCACTGAAACTGATGGATTTGACCACGCTGAATGATGATGACACCGATGAAAAGGTGATAAGCCTGTGTCATAACGCGAAAACCGCCGTTGGCAACACTGCAGCCATTTGCATCTATCCGCGCTTTATCCCTATTGCGAAGAAAACACTGCGCGAACAAGGCACGCCAGGCGTGCGTATCGCCACCGTGACCAACTTCCCACACGGCAATGATGACATTGATATTGCGGTGGCAGAAACGAAGGCAGCCGTCGCTTACGGCGCCGATGAGGTCGATGTGGTGTTCCCGTATCGCGCGCTGATTGCCGGTGACGAACAAGTGGGTGCTGAGCTGGTCAAACAGTGTAAAGCCGCGTGTGGCAGCGACGTATTACTTAAAGTGATCATTGAAACCGGTGAGCTGAAAAGCGAGGCACTGATCAAGCGCGCGTCTGAGATTGCTATTGATGCAGGTGCTGACTTTATTAAAACCTCTACGGGGAAAGTGGCGGTGAATGCCACCCCTGAAGCGGCGGAGATCATGCTCAACGTGATTAACGATAAAGGCGTGGCTGACACGGTTGGCTTTAAACCTGCGGGCGGTGTACGTACCGCAGAGGACGCGCAACAGTATCTCGCAATGGCCGATCGCATTCTCGGCGAGCAATGGGCTGACAGCCGTCACTACCGCTTTGGTGCATCGAGCCTGTTGGCAAATCTGTTGCACACCTTAGGTGAAGGTGAAAAAGCAGCAGAAGGCGGTTACTAACCGTTGATTGTCACTCGGCACCACGGGCAAGGCGAGCCTTGCCCACTGGTCGGTAAGGAGGATGCATGATCTTACCTCAAGAGATTATTCGTAAGAAACGCGACAACCTCGCGTTGAGCAAAGAAGAAATTTACGCGTTTATTCACGGTGTCGCCGATGAGTCGGTCTCAGAAGGACAAATTGCTGCGTTTGCTATGGCGATTTACTTTAATGACATGACCATGGATGAGCGTGTGGCATTGACGTGTGCGATGCGCGATTCTGGCATGACCTTAGATTGGTCTCATATGCAATTTGATGGCCCTGTGGTTGATAAGCATTCAACCGGTGGGGTCGGCGATGTCACCTCACTGATGCTGGGCCCCATGGTTGCAGCCTGTGGTGGCTATGTGCCGATGATCTCCGGTCGCGGGTTGGGACACACTGGGGGCACGCTGGACAAACTGGAGTCAATCCCAGGTTATAACATCATGCCAAGCAACCAAGTGTTTGGTGATGTGACCCGTGATGCCGGTGTGGCAATCATTGGGCAAACCGGCTCGTTAGCGCCTGCGGATAAACGTGTGTATGCCACCCGTGATGTGACTGCCACGGTGGATAATATATCTCTGATCACCGCATCAATTCTGTCGAAAAAACTGGCCGCAGGTCTGGATGCCTTGGTCATGGACGTCAAAGTGGGATCGGGTGCGTTTATGCCGACGTATGAAGACTCAGAGGCGTTGGCCAAATCGATCGTGGGCGTGGCCAATGGCGCTGGAACCAAAACCAGTGCGTTGCTGACGGACATGAACCAAGTGTTAGCATCGTCTGCTGGCAATGCCTTAGAAGTCAAAGAAGCCGTCGACTTTTTGACCGGTCGTTACCGTAATCCACGATTGTACAATGTGACCATGGCGCTATGCGCCGACATGTTGGTGGTCAGTGGACTGGCGGCCGATGTGAATCAAGCAAAACAAAAATTGGATCAAGCACTGGACAGCGGTCGTGCTGCTGAGTGTTTTGCCAAAATGATTGCAGGGCTTGGCGGGCCGGCAGACTTTGTTGAGTCGCCAGATCAATACCTGGCCACTGCGTCAGTGATTAAGCCTGTCTATGCCGAGCAATCAGGTATTGCCAATGCCATGGATACACGGGCATTGGGCATGGCTATTATAGAAATAGGTGGTGGCCGTCGGGTTGCCAGCGATAAAATTGATTATGCCGTTGGGTTGAACGAAATGATTCGTCTGGGGCAACAAGTGGATGAGCACACCCCGCTCGCCATGCTCCATGCTCAGACTGAAGAGCAATGGCAACAAGCGGCGAATGCGGTGCGAGCCGCAGTGAAAGTCGCTGATGAGGCGCCGAGTGCAACGCCAGACGTATATCGTCGCATCAGCTTACAAGACGTCTAATGGAGGCGATCATGAAACGCGCAATTGTATTAGTTTTAGACTCATTTGGTATTGGCGCCACTGAAGACGCCGTCAAATTCGGTGACCAAGGTGCAAACACCTTGGGCCACATTGCACAAGCGTGTGCGAAAGGCGAAGCGGATAATGCAGATCGTCAAGGCCCATTATCTTTGCCGAACATGACCAAATTGGGCTTGGGTAAAGCGTGTGAAGAGTCGTCAGGTTACTTCCCAGAAGGCTTAGACTCACACGCAGAAATTATCGGTGCTTATGCACACGCTAAAGAGCTATCTTCTGGTAAAGACACGCCGTCTGGTCACTGGGAAATTGCCGGTGTGCCTGTCTTGTTTGAGTGGGGCTACTTCTCAGACTTAACCAACAGCTTCCCGCAAGCTCTGCTAGATCGCATTGTTGAGCGAGCGGGTGTACCTGGTTATCTCGGTAACTGCCATGCGTCGGGCACCCAAGTGCTGGATGACTTGGGCGAAGAGCATATGAAAACCGGGAAGCCGATTTTTTACACCTCAGCGGACTCGGTGTTCCAAATCGCGTGCCATGAGGAAACCTACGGGCTAGATAACCTGTATGAGCTGTGTCAGATCGTGCGCGAAGAGCTGGAAGACTATAACATTGGTCGCGTGATCGCCCGTCCTTTCATTGGACCAGCAAAAGGCCAGTTTGAGCGTACCGGCAACCGCCGTGACTTGTCTGTCGAGCCACCTTCTCCTACCGTGCTACAAAAGCTGGTGGAAGAAAAAGGCGGTGATGTGATCTCGATTGGTAAGATTGCAGACATTTACGCGCACTGTGGTATCACCAAGAAAATCAAGGCGACAGGCCTAGAAGCCTTGTTTGATGCAACCAAAGACGCGATTAAAGAAGCAGGGAACAATAGCTTGGTGTTCACCAACTTTGTTGACTTTGACTCGGCGTACGGCCACCGCCGTAATGTAGCTGGTTATGCCGCGGCGTTGGAATATTTTGACCGTCGCTTACCCGAAATCATGGAAATGCTTGAAGAAGACGATGTGTTGTTGCTAACGGCTGACCATGGTTGCGATCCAACCTGGCCTGGCACCGATCACACCCGTGAGCATATCCCTGCACTGGTCTATGGCAAAAAAGTGCCAGCAGGCTCACTCGGTCGTCGCGACACGTTCGCGGATATTGGCCAGTCATTGGCGGAATACTTTGATGTGTCGCCAATGGATTACGGGAAATCTTTCCTGTAATGCGTTGATCTCCCCTAGATAAAAAGAGATGGCGAACAGCCATCTCTTTTTTTTATCTCGGTTTCTCGTACTGGTCGCCGTATTGTTGTCGTTTTACCAAGATACACGCGCAGAACGACGCGTGAGCATGACCGTCAATAGCGCCCCCAACAGTAGTGCAAGGCCAACGAGGAGCCGGAATTCGGTCATATTCGACTGTAGCTGCTGCTTGGCTTCATTGATAACAGAGTGGTGTTCTACGGTAAGGCGGAGAAACCCGACAATATCGCCATCACGGCTAATCGGCGTCATCAGCTGCTGTCGTCCTTGGCTTTCTAACCCCAGTGGGGTGGTTAAACCAACGGCGGTTTCCAGTGGCAAAGCATTCGTCGAACGCACCACAGGACTACCGTTGAGCTGATAGAAACTGGCATCACGGATCAGAGGCTCGGTTGCCAGTTCATTGGCCATGGTTTGCAAAGGCTGATAATTCTTATCAACTAAGGCGTCATAGGCTTGCACACCAACCTGGCGGGTCATCAGCTGGGCTAATTGATCGGTCTGCTGATACAGCGCTTGGTATTGGCGCTGGCTGAGTGTGGTGCTGTAAAGCATTAAGGCGGCAATAGCACTGATAGTGGTGAGCAACATCCCCCACCAGGTCACTCGCCGTAGCGTTTTGCGCGAAATTGAAAACATACCTTCCTCAAAGCCAGATAAACAGGAGCAATTAGCACTGGAGCTTACTACGGTTTTTATGGTATCACAGCCACATTGTGATTGATTCATCGACCAAGCTTGCTTGGAAACCGAAAGGAAAACCGTGACCATGGATAAGGCCAACCCCTTGGCAATTTACCGCACACCGCAACTTTATCGCCGCTTCCCAACAATGACGACATCTGCTTTCTCTCGCCGCCGGCAAGGAGGGTGGATTGTGTTTGGTGAGGTCATCGATCCGCGTCAGCTCGATGATATCCGTTTTTTTACCGGTGATGACGTTGAGGTTGTCGATGGCTGGCGTGTCGGGCCGTATGAGGTGTTATTGATCCGCGGTGAACTGACGGCTGACCATCGCACTGTGATTGAGGCGTTGGCGCTTGATTGCGCTGACTTACAGGCCCTGCCGGATTTAAGCAGGCCTGGTTTGGTGGTGTTTGACATGGACTCCACTGCGATAGAGATAGAATGTATTGATGAGATTGCGGCACGCGCTGGGGTTGGAGACGCGGTGTCTGCGGTCACCGAGCGCGCCATGTTGGGCGAGCTTGATTTTGAAGCGAGTTTGCGCCAGCGCGTGGCAGCCTTGAAAGGGGCGGATGGGTCGATACTTGAGGCGGTGAAAGCCCAGTTACCGTTGATGCCAGAAATGGCGCACCTCGTGGCCAGCTTAAAAGCCCACGGCTGGTATGTAGCAATTGCTTCGGGCGGTTTCACCTATTTCTCTGATCATCTCCAACAGCAATTAGACTTGGACTATGCGGAGTCGAACCAGCTTGGGCTCAACAATGGCCAGCTCACCGGCGAGGTGGAAGGGTCTGTTGTGGACGCGCAACGCAAAGCGGATGTGCTAACCATGCTGGCGCAAAAATACGATATTGCGCCAGAAAATACTTTAGCCGTCGGGGATGGTGCGAATGATTTGCTAATGATGGAGGCAGCGGGTCTCGGCATTGCGTATCATGCCAAACCCAAGGTGAACGAGAAAGCGCAGGCGGCAGTCAAACACGCATGGTTGGGCGGTGTGCTGTGTGTACTCTCTGCCAGTATTCGCGACCGGATTAGCTGGCAGCCGCGCTAAAGGACGGCTGCCTACAACGCTGAGGTGCTATGTGACCCAGCTACCATGGCGTGGCCCCTCTTAGCGCCCTAAACGCATCAGCACTTCGTCGGTGACATCAACCAGCTCACCATATGCACACAGTGCGACAAACTCATCTTCTAATTGACGAGCTTTGTGGGTGTCGCGCTTGAGTAGGGTTGATAACTGGCTGGCATCGATGTCTTGCTCGGCATGGGCCAGTGGCGTCATCCGGTTGCGTAGCACGGCAAACGCCCCACCTTTTTGTGCCAGCTGAATGAATTTTCGCCGCGCATCGTCAGATTCAAACTCACTATCGGCAAAAGTGTGCACCGCACGCACCCTGTCTTCTTGCATGTCTATCCAGACGAAATACTCGCGCACCAGCTCTTTAAGCGGTTGAGAGGGGCGAGTAACTTCATGGGTGCGGGTGAAGATCTTGTCCCCAAATACCGGATAAAAAGACAGTTGGCGACCGCCGCCTGCGCGCTCGAGAAAGCGGTGTAAACGACTGGGGGGAAGGTTGATACCCACTGTAGGCACTGAGAGTACACCGTTGTCACGTCGAACAAAATAAGGCTGCACGGTTAAGCGCGTGAGCAGCAACTGGTGCATGGCCCAAACCAGTGGTGGGTCGGGCAAGCGCTCATCAAGCTCGGTCAGTTTGTCGAGGTTATGCTCAATTAAGCGACGCAAATATTGCCGGCGGCGGGTATTCGGTGCCTCGGTGGTGAGCTTGAGCTGAATATTGTCTCGTTTGGGGCTCACTCGAATCACCTGATACGGCATATCGACGAGCGGCGCACGCGGGTCGATATGGACAAACGCATCGAGTGATACAGACACCAAGTCATCTTTCGCTCCTTGAAAAGGCTGCGCCAGTTTTAGGTTCAATCCCCCCGAGGAAAAATCAACCAGTTTTCCCTTCAGGGCTCCTTGCTCTGGATGCACCAGTGATACCTCAGAGCGATAGGCATAACGCGGTTCACGGCGTTGGGGTTGCCTGTCGGATGAGATTAACTGTGCCCCACAAACCGGATTACGTTGGTGTAAAAAGCGTCGCAAGGCTTGGCTGGATAACGACGGTTTGGGGTGGGTTAAATAACTCTCCTTGCTTTCGGTATGGGTCACATCTTGCACCAACGCGACGTGTGTGAGGGTTTTTAATGTATTGAGCCAGTCTGGAGACACATCTTGTAGCCGTTCAATGTCACCCGCATTAATGGCTGACATGGTCACTTTAAACACCCGCCATGAATGGCGCTTGGCACCCAGTTGCCAGAACAGGTGGCGCTCTTCTTCGCTCATTTCGTTGGGCGAGGCGGAATAGAAAAAGCGTTGTTTGTCCTTTTCCACATAAAAGCAGTAAAGCAAGAGCTGGCTGGTTGACGCTCCTTCCACTTGCAGTAACGCCAAGCGCTGCGCATCAAAAATATGGTTAATGACAGGTTGATTGCGGCTGTCGTGCCAGTAATCCCATAGCTCTCGGTTTTGCCGCGTTTGTAATACGTACTCTAACTTATCTTGCGCAAAGTAAAGCGGTAGCACGCTGGTGTGATGCAAGAAAGACTGTTCATAGCTTTGCAGCTTGAGAGTGAGTAGCTTGTCTTCACCATCTTGTTTGCCACGAAAGTCAGGTGAGGCCATTTCAGCGTCGAGCGCCTGCTTAATCGCATCACTGCTGGTGTCAAGCCGCAAGCGTAACCAGGCGCTGCTGGTGGATTCTTTGTTTTGATCGACCCCAACAATACGATAACTCAGCCCTTGCTCAAGATCGGGGTCTTGGTATTTTTGCGCCAGTGCGGTGAACCGAACGATAACTTCAGAGCTAGGCGGATAATCGAATGCCGCGGGGACACGCACTCGACAGCCTGAGTTAGACAAGTCGCTGGTGACCCCATGTACCTCATAGCCGGTATTCAGTGTTATTAATACTTGGGTAGCAAAATGGATGCGGCTTTCACTACGTGCTAAATAACGGCCAAAGGTGAGTTTCTCGGGTAATAATGCCGCCTGGGCGCTATCACTGACTGGGCCTTTTCCTTGTTGCTGCATCTGTTTTTCTTGTTCGTGTTTGACGCGAAAGTTATTAGGGGTATTGTGCAAATCTTCCCACAATCCTTGCGTCATTTGCCCATTGTATAAAGGCAAGCGCTCGTAATAGTGGTTAATCGCCACATCATCCAGCCAATGTTTTTTGCCGTTTAGCTCGTATTGATGACATTCACCATCGACTTTGCCACGGAGATCGATAGTACGGTTGCATGGCGTCATCAAACGTCTGATCTCCATTTTGATCAGAAGTTTGGCCGAGCTTGGCTCGTTAGCGGTGAGCTTATCGAGCAGCACCTCAAATTTGGGGGTTTGGGACATCGGAAGCAGCTGCTCAATCAGTCCCTGGTAATCATCCTGCTTCATGGCAAAGTCTGGTAAAGTATTGTCCTTATATAATAACGGCACCGATTCGAAAAAGGGTCGGAATAATTAATAAGATAGCAATCATTTTGTGAATTAGCTGACATCATACGTCTTGGAGAGCGAATGGCAAAAACAAAACGAGCCTACGTATGTAACGACTGTGGCGCGGATTTTCCCCGTTGGCAAGGACAGTGCTCAGCCTGTGGCGCGTGGAACACCATTACAGAAGTGAGACTGGCAGCATCGCCCCAGGTCGCACGCAATGAAAAATATGCCGGGTACGCAGGCAGTGCCGAGGGGCAAGTACAAACCCTGCAGGATATCGACCTACAAGAAGTGCCACGCTTGAGCAGTGGTTTTAAAGAGCTAGACCGTGTGCTTGGCGGGGGCATTGTCCCGGGGGCTGCCATCTTGATTGGTGGTAACCCAGGCGCGGGGAAAAGTACCTTGCTCTTGCAAACCATGGTGGGGCTCGCACACCATTTGCCGACCTTGTACATCACAGGGGAAGAGTCACTGCAACAAGTGGCGATGCGCGCCGATAGACTCGGGCTTGCCAAAGACAGGTTGAAACTGTTGTCAGAAACGGGCGTGGAAACCATTTGTCAGGTGGCTAAAAAAGAGCAGCCGAAAATCATGGTCATCGACTCCATTCAAGTGATGCATGTGGCGGATGTGCAATCCGCGCCCGGCAGCGTGTCGCAGGTGCGAGAGTCTGCCGCGGCACTGACGCGCTATGCCAAACAACACAATGTCGCGATTTTTATGGTGGGGCATGTGACCAAAGATGGCACGCTGGCCGGTCCGAAAGTCCTGGAGCACTGTATAGATTGTTCTATTTTGCTCGATGGCTCCAGTGATAGCCGTTTTCGCACATTACGCAGCCATAAAAACCGCTTTGGTGCGGTCAACGAACTTGGCGTGTTTGCGATGACTGGGCAGGGGTTAAAAGAGGTCAGTAACCCGTCCGCCATTTTCCTTTCACGCGGTGAGGAGCAAACGTCCGGTAGCTCGGTAATGGTGGTGTGGGAAGGCACACGGCCGTTGCTGGTGGAGTTACAAGCCTTGGTCGACTATTCACAATTGGCCAATCCACGCCGGGTGGCGGTAGGGTTAGAGCAAAACCGTCTTGCCTTACTACTGGCGGTCTTACACAAACACGGAGGGCTGCAAATGTCCGACCAAGATGTGTTTGTCAATGTGGTTGGCGGGGTGAAAGTCACCGAAACCAGTGCCGATCTTGCCTTGCTGTTAGCGCTGATATCGAGCTTTAGGGATCGCCCGCTGCCGAGAGAGCTGGTGGTCTTTGGCGAAGTCGGTTTGGCGGGGGAAATTCGCCCAGTTCCAAGTGGGCAAGAGCGCTTGATGGAAGCGGCAAAACATGGCTTTAAAAAAGCCGTGGTACCTAAAGCAAACTTGCCTAAACAGCGTATTGAGGGGATGACGGTCTACGGAGTCAGTAAGCTGTCTGACGCCCTGGATGTTTTAGAAGATTTATAGCCGATAGTGTTGGGGCGAAGCACATGAGCCCCAGCTTTATCGATATTGAGAGGTGGACGGGCAAACATGGCTTATACAGGAAAAGGTAAGTCATGCTACCGGATTTACCCCGAGCTTATTTACATTGACGCCTTCGTCGGCGCTGCCTTTACATCCGCTTCGCGCTGCTGCGCGGTATTCAGCGGCGGCTCAGCGTCGGGCATATTGGCGACTTGTACCTGAGTTTCGACCAAGTTTTCCACTACTGCGACTAAGTGCCCCCAACTCACGCGCTTCTCGTTTTCGAGCAAGGTATCAAACTGCTCTGCACTCCACTTAATAAAGCGGCGCGGATTAAGCGCCCGCCCTAAAAAACGCACCTCGTAGTGCAAATGAGGGCCGGTGGATAAACCTGTGTTACCTGACCAAGCAATCAAGTCCCCTTTTTTCACGAATTGTCCACTGCGTACGTTGAACTTATCAAGGTGGGCGTAGAGGGTCATAAAGCCAAAAGCATGATCAATTTTTACAAAATTACCATAGCCTTTGCGGCGACTTGGCCGGACATACTCCACCACGCCATCGGCCGGGGCATACACCGGGGTGCCGATGTCAGCGGTTAAGTCTAACCCCATATGGAATTTTTCTTTGCCCGTCACCGGGTGTGTGCGTGAGCCATAACCGGAGGAGCGCCGATAACTCTGGATTGGTTTACCATTGGGGATGAGCTGTAGCATGGTGTAGCGTACCGCTGAGTTAATGGCCGCCACATCAAGCCTATGAGTCAGTGAGGCGTCTTTCGCCACCGATTGCAGCCCTAACATATCTTCTACTGTCACCACGCGCTGAGTCAGTGCAGTCAGCTCAACATCTTTGTTCTCGATGGTTTGTGACAGCTCATCGCGCTTTTGTTGCAGCATGGCCACTTCGTTATTCAATACGGCACGCTCTTCACGTAAACGGTTAACGGCAGCTTCGGCTTCAGTGGAACGCTCGGAGAGCAAATAAAGGCTGGCGAAGGTCACGGTGAGAACGGCCAGCAATACCAACGCCAATGTTTGCACTACCTTTTTGCGGGTAGGGCAAAGCGTATAATGCTTCACACCGTTTGGGTGTGAGATGGCGATATGGATGTGATCTGTCATGACTGGTTACTGCTGGCCTGCGTTCGGTACCGCCCATGACGACACGGAGCTAAGACTCGGGCTCCTTCATAGGGTCGGTCAACTGCGCTAGCTCGCGATGAAGGAGTTCATCGTTGCCAACGTTAAGTTCAACGAGCCTTTTTAAATGACTAGCACTATCAATGTCAATGTGATCAATATAAAGATGGAGGTAATTCTCGCAGTTATTAACAAGAATGCAGTCCATGTCTAATTCTACGTCAGAGTCATGCAGGTAAAACACCAACGAGAATGCTGTGTGTTGCGGGTCTGCTTGCCAATTATCTGGGCGAGACAAAAGCACCCCTTTCAAAGAAAGGTCGAGTACATGTGCGTGCCACGACTGTTCATTTTGCTTGAGTATCGCGGGGGCACGATACATCACGCGGGAAAATTTTCTACGCTCTGGCATGATCGCATCTCCTCATTCCTTTGCTTAAAGTGTAGGCGATGCATGGCGGGCGACCTAATAATCTGTGTGGGCGTATCGATTCTGAAACATTTTTTGATGTTCTTGGGTGAGAAAACGAATGGAGTGCGGTTTGTCGCGGGTTGCTTTACCTGCTCAGAGGGCAATAAAAAAGGGCAGCCTTGGCTGCCCCCAGTCGTGTGGCGTTACTTGGCAACGCGCTTATATTTGATGCGGTGTGGCTCAGCTGCTTGTGCGCCCAGTGTTTTCTTCAACCAATCAGTGTATTCGGCAAAGTTACCTTCGAAGAAATTCACTTGACCTTCATCACGATAGTCAAGGATGTGAGTGGCGATACGGTCGAGGAACCAGCGGTCGTGCGAAATCACCATCGCGCAGCCTGGGAATTCGAGCAGGGCTTCTTCCAAGGCGCGTAGGGTTTCAACGTCCAGATCATTGGTTGGCTCATCGAGCAGCAGTACGTTACCGCCCGCTTTCAATAGCTTAGCCAGGTGGACGCGGTTGCGTTCACCGCCGGACAAATCGCCGATACGTTTTTGTTGATCGCTTCCTTTGAAGTTAAAGCGAGAGACATAAGCACGTGCAGGTAACTCAAAGTTATTGATGCGAATAATATCGGCACCTTCCGAGATCTCATCGTAAACGGTTTTATTATCGTCCATGCTATCGCGGAACTGATCCACCGAGGCTAATTGCACGGTGTCACCTACTTCTACGGTGCCCGCATCCGGTGTTTCGGTACCACTGAGCATTTTGAACAGTGTGGATTTACCCGCACCATTGGGACCGACGATACCGACGATAGCGCCTTTCGGGACGCTAAAAGACAGATCGTCAATCAATACGCGATCACCAAACGACTTAGTGAGGTTGTTAACTTCAATGACTTTATCACCAAGGCGTGGGCCAGGTGGAATAAACAGCTCATTAGTCTCGTTACGACGTTGGTAATCGGAGGTGTTAAGCTCTTCAAAGCGTGCCATACGTGCTTTTGATTTGGCTTGACGGCCTTTCGGGTTTTGACGTACCCACTCAAGCTCTTTCTCAATGGTTTTCTGGCGTGCTTTTTCTTGTGAAGCTTCTTGCTTCAAGCGGACGTCTTTTTGCTCAAGCCACGACGAGTAGTTGCCTTCCCAAGGGATGCCTTCACCACGGTCTAGCTCGAGGATCCAACCGGCAGCGTTATCGAGGAAGTAGCGATCGTGCGTGATGGCTACCACGGTCCCCGTGTAATCGACCAAGAAGCGTTCCAGCCAAGCGACTGATTCGGCGTCCAAGTGGTTAGTTGGCTCATCAAGTAGCAACATATCTGGCTTTTCGAGCAGCAAGCGACAAATCGCCACACGACGGCGCTCACCCCCAGAAAGGTTTTTGATTTGCGCATCCCACTCCGGCAAACGCAGCGCGTCGGCGGCACGTTCTAGCGCGTTATCAAGATTATGGCCATCTTTGGCTTGGATCAGGGCTTCCAGCTCACCTTGCTCTTGCGCCAAGGCATCGAAGTCGGCGTCAGGATCGGCATAAGCGGCATAAACGGCGTCGAGGCGGGTTAATGCATCTTTGACATCCGAGACCGCTTCTTCAACGGTTTCACGCACGGTTTTGTCTTCGTCAAGAGCTGGCTCCTGGGGCAAGTAGCCAATTTTAATGCCTGGTTGCACACGGGCTTCACCCTCAATTTCGGTATCGATACCGGCCATGATGCGCAATAGACTCGATTTACCGGCCCCGTTGAGGCCCAACACCCCAATTTTGGCACCGGGGAAAAAACACAAAGAAATATCTTTAAGAATTTGGCGCTTAGGTGGCACGATCTTGCTCACCCGCGACATGGTATATACGTACTCAGCCATTTCTGCTCACGCTAATCGTTGTGGTGTAAAAGACGCTATTCTAACGTTAACTTTGCCAAGTTTAACAGTGATTGTCATATTCGAGGGGTAATATAGCCAACGAGGCGACAAACCATCTGCTCGTGCGCGAGGGAATTTGCTGATGAGATTGTTGTCTATTCGTTGTCACACATTCCGAATGTGACACATTCGTCACGGTGTTAATTGATTAGGAGCGACCTTTAACATGGAACGATTCATCGCTTTGTCCGGGCCTTTGCGCAATGCCTCTGTCGCGGCGCGTCGTGGTGTCCGTGCCTTCACCCGTTCACTGCTACCAGGAATTATTTTAGGGGCCGCTTTTTCTCCTTCTCTCGCGCTGGCGTCCGCCAGTCCAGACAGTGGACAAATGACCCCAGAACAGCGTCAGTATGAAGCTGCCATCGATGCAATAGAAAGTGGCAATATACGCCAATTTCAGCGCCTCAAAGCCAAGCTGCGCGACTACCCGTTGTACCCATATTTAGATTATCGTGATTTTACTCGCAACCTTGCAGAAAAGTCGCATGCCTCGGTGACCAACTTTGTTCAGCGTTACACCACCATGCCGTTTGCTAATAGTCTGCGTGCCGACTACCTGACACTATTAGCCGACCGTCAAGATTGGGCAACCTTGGTCGCTTTCCAACCCGATGTGCCTCGAGGTGAGCGCTATCAGTGTCAGTATTATTATGCCCACAGCCAAGCAGGCAATGCGGCCTTGGCGCGCAGCGGTGCCAAGTCGCTGTATTTATCCGGTCAATCGGTCGACAGTGCCTGTGACCCCTTGTTTGATTACCTCTCCGAGCAAAAGCAACTCACTGGTGACTTAATCTTGCAGCGGATGTTGCTGACCTTTGAAGGGCGCAATCGCAGTTTGATGCGTTACCTGCAACGTCAGCTCCCCGACACCGACCAAGCGATGGGAAAGCAAGTTATTGATCTTTATGACAACCCTGATCAAGTTGCTGACTTTTCCAAGCGCAGTAAAGTAACTCCCTTCAATAAAAAACTAACTCGTCTTGCGTTTGAGCGACTGGCGCGTAAAGACGAAGCACAAGCCATCCGTCATTTTCGTCGCACCGTAGAAGGGCAGCATTATGATAAGGGTGAACGACAAGCCATCGCGGATTATCTTATTGGTCAGCTGATGAATGACGATGAGCCAGCGTTAGCTGGATGGCGTGATCGTATGCTGAGACAAAGTGACGATGATGGCCTGCTCGAGAGACGGTTTCGCCTTGCTTTGCTAGACGGGGATTGGCATGCCCTGAACCAATGGCTGTCTTTGCTCAGTGATGAGGCTAAACAATCATTAAAATGGCGATACTGGCAGGCGCGGATTCAGTTAGAGCTTGGAAACAGTCACGCGGCGAACCAGGCGTTTGAAACCCTGTTGGGTGAGCGTAATTTTTACAGTGTGGCTGCCGCTCAGCACCTGGAAAAACCGATCTATATCCCTTCGCGTACCGCGGTGTTGAAAGAGGCAGGGCTGATGCCCGTCAATGACGTGCTGGCGCGTGTGGATGAGCTGATTGCACTTGATAAAGTCTATGCGGCTAAGCGCGAGTGGTATTACGTACTTCAACGTGCGAGCGGTGAGCAGATTGCGCTCCTAGCCGCCTACGCCAATAAACAGCACTGGTATCATCTTGCGGTGCAAGCCACCATTGCCGGTAAAATGTGGGATCACTTGTCGTTGCGTTTCCCACTTGCTCACCAGTGGTGGTTTGAGTTTTTCAGTCGCGAGCGCGGGGTAGATAAAACCACATTGATGGCGCTATCACGCCAAGAAAGTGCTTTTTTCACTCGTGCGGTCTCTCACGTGGGCGCAAGAGGATTAATGCAATTGATGCCACGTACAGCCCGTGAAACTTCGCGCCGATTAGGGTTTGATTATCAAGGGCCGGCCAGTCTTAGCGATCCTGGCGTGAATATCCGCTTGGGCAGTGGTTATTTGAAAATGATGCTCGATCGTTTTGACAGTAACCGTATTCTTGCATTTGCCGCCTACAATGCCGGGCCACACCGAGTGAGTCGTTGGCTCGAACGCACGAAAGGGCACATGGATGCGATAGCTTTCATCGAGTCGATCCCGTTTTATGAAACGCGCCATTATGTGCAGAACGTGTTGATGTTCGATATTTATTATCGTCAGCTTTTGGGGGAGCCCGTGCAATTTTTAAGAGCGCACGAGTTGGCTCAGCGTTATTAATGTTACAATCGCGACCATCACGTAAAGAGCGAGAGGAACCCATGTCGCAATCGCCTGCATTTTCTGGTTGGCAAGATGTTATCGCGCTAGTGCGCCGTGCTGGAAAAGATGATAATGATGATGCCTTGTTGACGGCGTTACTGACCCCCGATGAGCGAGATACCTTGGTGGCTCGGATTAATATCTTGCATGAGTTGTTAGAAGGAAGAATGAGTCAGCGCCAGCTTAGCCAATTATTGGGCGTGGGGATCGCGACCGTCACACGCGGCTCGAATGAGTTAAAGCGGATGGATGACGAAACCAAAAACTGGCTAGCTGATTTACTGAAACGTGAAGCTGAAGAGCCTACCTCATCGACCTAGGTCTTCAACTGTTGACGCTTAAGAAGTGGAGCCATAAGGCTCCGTTTTTATTGGTGTTAACGATATAAGTGCGGGTGCATAAACGGAATCAGCGCCATGATTAGTGCTTGATGGTAAACACTCGAGCGCGTTAATCGATGCCCGGTGAGCATGCCAATGGCGCCCCCTTTTTGTTTTACATTTTCAGTGGCAAACATCCTGTCCATCACATCGCCAAGTTCTTCCCCTTGATGCAGGGCTTCTAACGCCTCTTGAGGGAGTGGTAGTGAGGCAGAGCGTGCTTCGCCTCGCGTTGTCCCATCATCTATCACCATCCACGCAAAGGTGTGTTGGCCGTCTAAGCCGGCTTCTATCCCGACATAAAAATCCCCATCGTACTCCGCTTTGGCGTGATGAACACGGTTGCACGCGCCGGCATAGGTCTCTTGCTCTGTCATTGGTTGTGCGGGGACATCGCTCGCCACTGAGACGCCGGTAAAAGTGAAAAGGGTATCGGGAAAAGCGTCACAAAACGCGGTCTCAACCGCAGCGATTTTAGCGGGGTTTTTGGACGTGACGATCACCTGTTTCATGCGCCCAGCTCTCCTTTTTGTGTTGATAGGCGCGTTGCAGTATACGCCAACGGAGGGGCAAACGCAGCATTCCAAAAATATTACTAGCATCAGCAGGTTGGCTAATTTCGTTTAAGCCAATTCGCATATTATGGTGCCCTTTACGTGGCTGTGGCACATAGGTATTAAACCAGCGATCCCAGCATGAAAGGTTGAATCCGTAATTGGCATTGCATTCATGAGAGCGGGTAGAGTGATGTACTCGGTGCATGTCTGGTGTGACGATAAAGCGGCGTAGCCAAGCGTCTACGCGCTTGGGGAGACCAACATTGCTATGATTAAACATTGCCATCCCACTGAGTAGCGTTTCAAACACGATCACGGCGACAACAGGTGCGCCAAGTAGCGCGACTAACACGCCTTTAATGGCCATCGACAGCCAAATTTCCACTGTGTGAAAACGCGCGCCTGTAGTGACATCAATGTCCATGTCGGCATGATGCACCAGGTGTAGCCGCCATAGCCATGGTACCTGGTGGAAGAGTTTGTGTTGGTACCAAATCGCCATATCCATCACGACTAATGTGACGATAACCGCGGCCCATTCAGGGAGCGAAAACTGATTAAAAACGCCAAAACCAGAAGCGGCGGCAAAGCTGGCCGCGCCCACCGCAGAAACCGGTGCGAGCACACGCAGCGTGAGGGTATTAAATACAGTCAGTAAGATATTCCCTGACCAACGCTCTCGCCTCGTGCGAGTGAGCTTGCGCTTAGGCCAGCGCCATTCGGCAAACAGCATCACTAATAGTATCAAGGCAAACAGGCTGAGCCTAAACACGGCTTCGTGCGCTTCAATCCAATTCATAACCACTCCCTATTTATAGCTAGTTTACGCGATAAGCCCTGCCAACGTTTAGTGCCAGCGGTGAAAATAGAAGGTTGGATCCTGAGTGTCAGGCAACTAGGCTATTCATTATCAGGCCATGCATGTGTCCGTGCGGCGACACGCGAACAGGCAACAAGGAGGGATCGTGACACCAAGCTTGCATGATGTATACCTTGCTCGCCAAGCGATAAAGACAGTGGCAACACGCACACCGCTTGTTTATTCACCGGCGCTTTCTGAGCGTTACCAAGCACAAATTTGGCTGAAGCTCGAAACGAGCCAGCCGACGGGCGCGTTTAAATTACGCGGCGCCACCTATGCATTGAGTCGGTTGCCTAAGGGGCTGCGTGAACGAGGGGTGATCACGTGCTCGACAGGCAACCATGGACGTGCGCTTGCCTACGCCGCGAAGCAGCTTGGGATCCCGGCGACCGTGTGTCTCTCTTCATTGGTGCCCGACAATAAAGTGGACGCTGTTAAAGCCATGGGGGCGCGAGTGTGGGTAGTGGGACGCTCGCAAGATGAGGCCGAGCAAGCCGCGCTCGAGGCCGTTTCGCGTGATGGCTTATGCTATGTCCCTCCCTTTGATCATCCCGATATTATTGCCGGGCAAGGGACCATTGGGCTCGAGATCCTCGAAGATGCGCCAGATGTTGACGTGATTGTCGCCGGTTTGTCGGGGGGCGGCTTAGTGGGAGGGATTGGCGTAGCGGTACGCACCATCGCCCCACATATCGACCTGATTGGCGTTTCCATTCGTGATGGGGCTGCTATGCATGAAAGCATAATGGCGGGTCAGCCAGTCGCGGTGCCGGAGTCTGAATCGTTGGCTGATAGCCTTGGAGGAGGTATTGGCCTTAATAACCAATACACCTTTGCCCTAGTGCCCCATGTAATGACGCAGCATTATCAAGTGGATGAAGCGTTTATCGCCCGTGCGATGATCGATATGTGGCAGTGCGAAAATAGGTGGGTAGAAGGTGCCGCCGTAGTGGGGTTAGCCGCGGCACGTCAACACCAGTTAGATTGGCAGGACAAGAAAGTGGTGATCGTGGTCAGTGGAAACAATGTGTCAACTGACACCCTGACAGCGGTTACAGCATTAAGTGAACAGATTCGTCCTTAGTTTGTGGTTGAATTTTGGTGAGTGCCAAAGGAGCCCGTATGCAGCTATATCACCGTCAGCAAATTGAATCTGTCGCGACGTTTAATCGGCACAGCCTCAGTGTGATTGAGCGTGCCTTCAGTGCCTTGGGACGTGGCGAGGTAACCATGCCACCAGTGTTAAGCATGGTCATTCATGAGCACAACGGCGAAGTCGATGTAAAAACCGCTCACATCCAAGGCGCTGAGCGGTTTGCGATTAAAGTCAGTCCCGGCTTTTTTGACAATCCGTCGATCGGTCTGCCGAGTCTTAATGGTTTGATGGTGGTTTTTTCAGCATCAACCGGTGTGGTGGAAGCCGTACTGTTCGATGAAGGGTACCTCACGGATGTGCGCACGGCACTAGCGGGAGCACTAAGTGCCAAGTATTGCGCGCGCGAGGATGCCAAAACAGTCACGGTATTGGGCGCGGGCACACAAGCAAGGTTGCAGGTGGCTGCGCTCAAACTGGTTAGAGAGATAGACACGGTTCATGTTTGGGCGCGAGACAGTGCACAAGCAAGGCGGTATAAAGCAGAGGTTGAGGCCGAGTTGGGAATACGGGTGATCCCTTACCAAGATGTGGCGCAGGCTTGTCAACAGGCCGATATCATTGTCACCACGACACCGGCCAAGCAGCCGATTTTGCATTGGCAAGACATTCCCAAGGGGGCTCATATCACGGCGATGGGCTCTGACAGTGCAGAGAAGCGCGAGCTTGATCCTCATATTTTGCACAATGCCGACTGGGTGCTGGTGGATAAACGTGCTCAGTCTGAGGTGTTGGGGGAACTCAAAGGGCTGGCATTGTCACGATGTGTGGAAGAGTTGGGCAAAACAGTAGCGTCGGGGCGTCCCATCGCGCGAAGTGATGCGGCGATCACCGTATGTGACTTAACAGGAACAGGCGTGCAAGACACTGCCATAGCAAACTACGTGGTCAGTGCATTGCACCATACTCACGGCTCGGGCGATGCTGGGGCATGACTATAAAACCAAAAAGCATAACTTATTACATTATAAGTGTTTTTAACGTCACAGTTATTGCATGGATATGTAACGCAAAAGTTAAAATTTGCCGGTTTTGTTCAATTAATTAGATCTTATGCTCTAATAATTAGGCATAAGATCACGTTTCTTGTAATAGCCTGTTTCTATTGAGGTTGTTTCTTTTTACTAATGATGGGTCTCTCAGAATCGAGACACGTCTAGTTAGTGTAAAAAGGAATGATAAATGCACAAACACAGCTCTCTTGCGCTGATCATCGGCGCACTATTCCATACCTCCGGGGTATGGGCGATGGCCCAAGTGCCAGATCCTGTCGATCCTCCCACCGATCCAGACCCACAAGCGTGTGTCTCACTGGTTGGCAATAATAATATCGATGGCAGCCGCACCAGTGAAGAGCGTTGCTTGCCCGGTGACGATCCCTTTACGGCCGAACAGTGGCATTTGCTTAACCGTGGTCAAAATGCCTTTGCTCGTGAAGGAGGCAAACCGGGCAATGACCTCAACGTATGGTTAGCCCATCGCCAAGATGTGCTTGGACAAAACGTTAACGTCGCCGTCGTCGATGATGGGTTAGAAATTGCCCATCCCGATCTGGCCGCTAACGTCCGTGCTGGAAAATCTTATGACTTTGTAGAGCGTGATGATGATCCTACACCAGAGGGGTGGAGCAGTCGCAATACTGCTCATGGTACGTCGGTCGCGGGGATTATCGCGGCGGTTCGTAATAATGGTATTGGTGGGATGGGGGTAGCACCGCTTGCCAACCTGCAAGGCTATAACTATCTCGAATATCAAAGCCAGAATGCGTGGGAAATCAGCCATGGCCGCGAAGGCTACTCGGATGATGTACGCGTGTTTAACCAAAGCTATGGCGGCTCTGGTATCCGTAGTTATCCTTACAGTGATGATCCGATGAGCTATGATGGTCGTCAAAACGCCCAGTACAAAAAAATGAGCACGGAAGCCTTTGGCGGACTTGGCGCAGTTTTCATCAAATCAGCGGGTAATGGCTATAAGCGTACCTCGTTTAATCGTGAGCGTTTCCGTCCAGCGGACGATAACCATGGTTTACCGTGGCAAAATAGCAACCAATCGTCGAGTAATGCGAATTACTGGAACGTGACGGTGAGTGCGTTGAATGCGGATGGTGAGCGTTCATCCTACTCCTCCGTAGGTAGCAGCGTCTTCTTAACCGCGCCAGGTGGCGAGTATGGCACCAATAAACCGGCGCATATCACCACGGATTTGACTGGCTGTACCATGGGCTACAATCGCGACGATCGTATTCCTTATGATTCACATGACTTACATGGTGGAACAGAGATAGACAACACCTGTGACTTTAACAGTGTCATGAATGGTACGTCTTCGGCCGCGCCAAACACCTCAGGGGCATTTGCGTTGATGATGTCAGCCTATCCAAATCTGTCACAGCGCGATATTCGTCACCTATTAGCGACGACCGCGACACGCGTGGATGCAGACGATGCAGATGTGCTTTTAACCTATCAAACGGCACTGGGTGGTGAGCGCACGGTGACCGGCCTAGAAGGCTGGAAGCAAAATGCAGCAGGGCGCTGGTATAGCCCAACCTACGGCTTTGGTTTGATTGATGTTAATGCGGCACTCGACGCGGCGAAGACATATCAGCCATTGCCTGCACAAGTATTCACGGATTGGACGTGGTCTTATCACAACCAAGAGGGTGAGACTGGGTTAACGATTGCGGATGCGGGAGCCGTATCAACGGCTGATAGTGTGCAAGTCGTGGATGATCTGACTATTGAGGCTGTACAAGTTCGTACCTCAATTGAGCATAGCCGTATGTCGGATTTGCTGATTGAACTCGAGTCCCCTTCTGGTACCCGCAGCGTGCTAATGTCGCCGCGCAATAGCATGTTATCGAATACCCTAGATAGCACCTACCCAGAAGGCTTTACTGACCACTTGATGCTCAGCCATAAGTTCAATGGTGAAGCATCGCAAGGTCAATGGACACTCTACGTCACAGATACAGACGGCAAGACGCGTCAATACAGCCTCGGGGGTGAGTTGAAATCGATGGCGAATAACAGCGTTGATGGTAAATTGACGCAATGGTCACTGCGTGTCATTGGTCACCGCGGTTAATAGGAGACGAAGTATGAAAAAATTAATGATAGCCCTGGCAGTCATGGGTATCAGCCTTGGTGCAAGCGCAGGCACGGTACAGCTAAACGGTAAAGACTATGTGGTCGTCGAAACCGACAGCAATGCGCGAGCGATAAGTGGCGAAAAAATGGGCGTGATGGTCGGCGATAAAGTCGCCGTCTCGGCACAAAGCGAGCCATTAACGGTCACAGGCTCGATTTTGGTCAAAGCCAGTGAGGCGAACGCCAACCAGCTAGCACAGAAATATGGCCTTGACCTAGTCAGCTATCTCGATGGCGTGGCGTTGCTGGAAGCGACGCCCGGTACCAATGTAGCGGAGCTAGAAAAGGCGTTAAATCAAGAGTTGGATACGCCTGTCAATCTTGAGCTAAATCTACAAAATCAGCGTCCACAATAAGCAAAAATGAGCGCTGATTAACAAGAGCCCGCCTGTTTAGGTGGGCTTTTTTAACATTGCCTTTCCTCATTTTTATAGAGAAAAGTGCGGCACAATTTACCCACCAACTATTTTGTTACTAGTTATTCCAGATTGTTCATAACTTTTACATGAGTCCCGTCTAACAGCTTGGTATGCTTTATCGCTTCTTGGCGCCAAAAAAATAGACAAATCATCATTATGCAGTAATAACGCTGCGAGTAGGGAATAGATAATGTGGAAAACCCTTAGACACTCTTTGCCATTGCAAATTGCGGTAGCGGCTGCACTGGCTTGGCTTCTGGGCACAGCGTTCGGCCCAATTGAGAACGCAGAGCAGACGACTTGGTATCCATTGCTTATGCTCGCCAAGGTCAGTTATATCGGTTTACTAAAAGCCGTGGTCGGCGTGATGGTGTTGCTCTCGCTACTGGAAGGGATCAGCAACATTGGTAATGTGGTTCGCCTCAAGCGCCTAGGTGGTGCAACACTTTTGTTTTACGGTTTTACTACCACCATTGCGATCACCCTTGGTCTTGGCGCAGCGCTGATGATGCCCGAATGGCAACCACTCACCAATGCACCGCCCGTGGATGAGAGCATTAACTTTATCAATCAAGAGGCTGCGGGAGCCGGAGCGATTGCGACCAAACTTATTACTATGGCGTTGGTGAATCCGTTCGCAGCGATCACTCAGGGGAACTTGCTGGCGATCGTGGTGTTCACCATTTTGTTTGGTATTTCGCTGATTGTCGCACTGCCAGAGTCACATCCACTATTCGAAACCATTCGCGGGTTGAATAAAGGCATTAACACCATGGTGGCAGGGATTATCAAGCTGGCGCCGTTTGCGGTGTTTGCGATTGTTTTCCAGTTCTCCCATCAAGGGGATAACGATCTATTTGGCCAGTTATTCAGTTTTGCAGCCTTAGTGTTTGGACTGACGATGGTTCATGCACTGATTGTGTTACCTCTCATTGCGCGCGTTGCCGGTGGTGTTGGCTTTGTGAGCCTATTTCGTTCGATTTCCGCGCCACTGGCGATGGCTTTTGCCACCTCATCCAGTGCCGCGACACTGCCCGTTTCGATGCAGGCAGCCAAAGAAGAGCTTAAGGTCACTCCGTCGACCGCGAGCATGGTCTTGCCGTTGGGCGCGGTGATGAACATGGATGGCACCGCGTTATTTGAAGGTATTGCCGCGGTGTTCCTCGCACAATTGTTCGGGATTGATCTGTCGACGACCGGCATTGTGATGATCTTCATTATGGCGATGGTCTCGTCGGTGGGCGCCCCGGGCATGCCGTCGGGCTCGATGTCGGGTATGCAGTTGGTGTTGCTGGCAGCGGGTATTCCACTGGAAGCCATTGCCATTTTGCTGATCATTGAGCGCCCACTCGACACCTTCCGTACCGCAGTCAATGTGCAAGGCGATTTGATTGGTGCCACGGTAATAGATAAGTGGCAAAAACGCTTTGACTAATGGCCTCATCGCAAAAAACCGCTCCCAACCACGGAGCGGTTTTTTTATCCCTCTTCAATCACATGAAAGGCGCGGTATTCGTCGAATGCGTATTGGTCGGTCATACCGCTGATATAGTCAATCAGCAGGCGAGTACGAAAATAGAATTCACGCGCAGTGGCAGAAGGGATCTGCTCCGCCAGTGCCTGTCTTTGCACCGCGTCACGATAGGCTTTTTTATGTTTTTCAGGCAGTTTTTTAAATAGCCGCTGGGTGTATATCGACGCTTGTGGCTTGACCGGCTCGCCATTGACTAAGGCTGTAAACACCTCACTGGGCAAGGTGAGGAGTGGACGATAGATGCTCATCAAACCATGGATGACGCGATAGCCTTGTAGCTCGCGGCGTTCCACTTCAGGGTGACAAAAGGCATGCGCTTTGGCGACGTTTTTAAAGGTGTGTACAATTAAATGATTGACGCTGTTATCTTCAATTAATGCGTGATTAAAGGTGCCATCAATGACGGCGGGTAAATGGTCGACAAAGCGTTGGGCGGCATGGCGAGGCAAGCGTTTATTGACCTCCACACGCAAGAAGACAAAAAACTGACTATCACTGCCGTGGCTGCGCTTTTCCGCATTCTCTAACATAGTCGCCATGGTGTTGGCGTCATGCCCTTCACTGGCCTGGGTAAGCTGTACAAAGGTTGCCTTTAGGGCCGCTTTCAGATCCGCGAGAGTCAGTACGCCTTTTTCAACGGCGTCTTCTAAATCGGCAATGCCATAAGAAATATCATCGGCCGCTTCCATGATGTAACTGACTGGGGCACGACAGCCGGGCGAGATGGCGAGCGTTTCTTGTAAATCGCCAATGTACGCGTGTTCACTGAGAAAATAGCCGACTTTCTTTTTTAGGTAAGCGCGGGCGTCGTCATCTGCAGGTTTCGGCTCGCTACCACACCGAGTGTATTTAAGAATGCCGGAGACTTGCGAATAGGTGAGGTTCAGCTGTTGTAAGGAATGGATCAGCCGTATGCCTTGTGCGTTGCCTTCAAAATGACAGAGATCGCGCTGTACCGCCTCAGGCAGTTCTTCATTAAAATGTTGGCGGTAGATATATGGGACATGCTCACTGAGCCAATCACTGAGCGCTTGCTCGCCAAAGTGTCCGAACGGTGGATTACCAATGTCGTGCATGAGGCAAGCCATCTCAACCAAGGTTTCCAAGCAGCGGTCGAGCGGGGGAGCGAGTTGCGAGGCAGACAGTTTGTCGGCAATCAGTTGACTGATATAGCGCCCGACTTGCTGGACCTCTAAAGAGTGGGTGAGACGGCTGCGCACCGCGGCATTGCGTTCAAGTGGAAAAACTTGGGTTTTTTGTTGCAAACGGCGCACGGCGGCAGAGTTAATGATCCGTCCACGATCGCTTTCAAACTGCTTCATCAAATCGCCGTTCGTTTGCGTTCTAAAAGGCCGATCTGGACGGATTTTTTGCTCAAAGTTCACAGTCATCATGACACCCAGCTTGTCCACTTTTTAAGATAGAGTGCGGCGGATTTCACTGACTGTCAATCCGCCGCTTGGCATAGCAAGACGGCAGCGACATAGATTAATGCATAGAGCGTCTTTTTCATTCTGAGCACCCGAGTTATAGGACGTGCTTATAATGAATTAACTATTTTGTTTTTAGGCGCGAGAGAAAAGCTGAGTCTAGAAGAAAAGTCACACTCGGTAGGGGAGAAAAACGATAGTTTGATTGACTTATCAAATGCGGTGCTATTGAAGGGAATAAGCACTGCAGGCAAAAGGCAGTGAATTTGCCTGCAGTGTATAGCGTTTACTTGATGGTGAAGCCTAAATAAGCTTGGAACTCGTTATTATCGAAGATATCTTTATCATTTTTATTTCCTTTGGCATCTTTGAATTCCCAGTTAAATGCTTCATAGGAAACACCTGCATGCCAAGAGAAGTGTTCATTAACTTCTTTTTTAAATTCTAATTCAGGTTGAATATGTGCCCAAGCCAATGTCGTATCTGAATCTGGTGTATGGCGGGCTTCAACATAGTTCTCGATATTAAACATGAAGCCAGCAGGCAGTGGTAGCGAGTAAGTTAGGTAGTTTTCAGTACCAATTTGATAATCGTATTCTTCCTCGTCTGTGTCGTAGTAATCGAAGTTATACCATGCAAGGGAAAGGTTCCAGTGTTCAGACAGATCGCCGGATAGGTAAAAGTTGGTTTCGACGCCACTTTTATTCTTCAAACTCTCATCATTATCATTGCCGAGCTGTGCCCACAATTCGATGCCGAATGAAAAATCGTTTCCACCTAGGGTAACATCTTTACTGAAATAAGGCGCAATAATATATTGTTTAGTATCTGAAGAGTCGGACTCATCACTGGCTTTCCACGAGGCATCATAGCGGAATAAATAATACATGGTTGCATCAAAATCCCCGATGCTACCTGCACCTTGTGCTAAGCCAAACTGGGTATCCCAACCTTCTTTTCTTGCTTCACCCTCATTTTTAATGAAGTCTTTGTCCACATCAAAAAGAAAGCTGTAATCGTCGCTGAGTTTATAAGATCCTTTACCGATGGTGGCTTCGGTTTTAGTGAGGCCATTTTCATAATCATTGATTTTGACTTCACTGGTCAGTGAACCAAGCTCTCCGGCAAAACTGGTGGTGCTGGCAAGCGTGATTGCAGCGGCAATCGCTGTTTTTTGGATAGTATTACTCACTTTAAAGTATCCCTTCTTTAATAAAACATCTGAGTACTGTCGCGTTTTAATTATTCCTCGTGTATGTATTACGTCATTGAACGCAACGATACACGTATCGGCTTTTTATCCGATAAAAAACACTTAGCGACAGTCTATTCCTTGACGTTCGCTTATGTATTAGCGATGTAGATTCATTCACTTGTGTCGAGTGAACGTGGACTCATGCTAGCAATGCGTCAGTAACATGACAATGGTGTTAAGGATGAGTTAATTATCAGTTAGTACTTTTGCTCTATTTTTTCTGTTGTAAATCGCACTAATCACCATTCAGTTTCTGTTCAGCTCGAATAAATGACCATTAAATGAGTGAAAAAAAGTACTAACCCCTACTTGAATAAAATTTTAGTAATCGATTACTCGATAACTGGTCTTTTTAGCAGTGATAAGCATTGTTTGTGAATTTATATTCATTTATAGCGGTAAGGAGGGTAGGTTTTATTCTTTATGGTCAGCGGTTATATAAAAATGGAAAGCATAATTATCCAAGGCTTAATCAGACCATAGTGGAAACAGGCTGCAGAGCACCAATGGTAATTTTGTCTACTCTCCGAGCGTTTGTTAACCCAACGCATACCAAGAGGGCGTGTTTTGTGGTGTATTGGAGAGACTATTCATATTGGATTGTCATCTAAGTGTGGCTATGGAAGTAGAAGAGATCTATCGGCGAGACTTAAACCTGCTGGTTGCACTGCGCATTTTAGTCGAGGAGCGCAGCGTCAGTCGGGCAGCGATGCGCCTGAACCTAAGCCAATCGGCAATGAGTCGCGTGTTAGGACGGTTGCGTGATTTGTTAGCTGACCCATTGTTTAGTCGTCAGGGGCAGTCGCTTATCCCGACAGAAAAAGCGTTGTCAGTCAATCGTGCTCTGGATGAACCGCTCGCATCGTTACAGCAAATGTTAGCACCGAGTGATTTTAACCCCGGCACGTGTGATCATACCTTTACCATCGCGACAACTGACTATGCGATGCAAACAATCTTGCCATTTGCACTGCCGCGTATCTATCAGGAAGCGCCTCAAGTGGCATTTGATTTCCAACCGTTACAAAATGAACAGCTTAAAGAGCAACTGACATATGGTCGCGCGGATTTAGCCATTTGTCGGCCGAGCAATCCGATTGATACCTTACATCATCAGACACTTGGGCGGGTTGGGGTGCAATGCTTGGTCTCACACCAGCATCCACTGGCAGGAACGTCCATGACGCTGGATGACTACTTGCGATTCCCCCATGCGATGATTGCCATCAGTGATGGGGTGAAAGCACTGATTGAAAGCGCGCTAGCTGATAAACCGAAACGAAGAATGGTGCTCCGAGCATACCATTTAGAAGCAGCACTCGCGATTATCGACACGATGCCGTTAATTATTACCGTGCCAGCTGATCTGGCTTATCTCGTCGCGGAGCGTCATCAACTGGTGGTAAAGTCGCTCCCTTTTCATTTTACCCCCTTTGACTACTCGATGATTTGGCATCCACGCTGTGAATATTCACCTGAACATGAGTGGCTGCGACGTGTGGTGGAAGAGGAATGTGGTAAGTTAATAGCAAAGCGAGTCGAAGACATACAGTTAGACCAAATAAGGCCCTAACGGGCCCTACTTGCGAGTACGCAATCAACTAAAGCTTTATCACCGTACGGCCAGAGATTTGCCCTTTGATAATTTTTTGCGCAAATTCAGGCGTTTCACTTAAGCTAATTTCATGGCACGCTTGCTCAAAGTAACTCTCAGGCAAGTGATTTGCCAATGCCTCCCATGCGGCGATGCGTTTTTCTCGAGGGCAGCTGACGGAGTCAATGCCTTGTAGGCGCACATTACGAAGAATAAATGGCATAACACTAGTAGGAAGGTCAAACCCACCGGCTAAGCCACAGGCAGCCACGGTGCCGCCATATTGCACTTGGCTGAGTGTTTTAGCCAACACTTTGCTACCTACGGTATCAATAGCGCCTGCCCAGCCTTGTTTTTCTAATGGTTTTGCCGGTGTTTCCATCGCGCTGCGTTCAATAATCTCAGAGGCGCCTAATGCTTTAAGAAACGCTTGGTTCTCGTTAGCTCGGCCTGTTACTGCTCCGACTTGGTAGCCAAGTTGAGCTAGTAATGTGATAGCGATCGATCCCACACCACCGCTGGCTCCTGTAACCAATATCGGTCCATCTTCTGGTTTTATATTGGCATCCAGTAAGGCTCGAACACAGAGCATGGCGGTTAAGCCTGCGGTACCTACCATCATGGCTTGCTTAGGTGTCAGTGCATTGGGCAGGGGGACAAGCCAATCGGCTTTTAAACGCGCTTTTTGAGCCATTCCGCCCCAGTGGGTCTCACCGACCCCCCATCCTGTCAGAACAACATGGTCGCCTTCTTGGTAGCGGCTGTCGTCAGAACGGAGCACCTGACCGACAAGATCAATACCTGGCACCATGGGAAACTCGCGAATAATTTTCCCTTGGCCTGTGATAGCCAAGCCATCTTTATAGTTCAGTGATGAGTAATCGACGGCAACGAGCACATCGCCATCAGGTAGCTGCGACTCATCAATTTGCTCGATAGATGGCACGGTTTGCTTGTTTTCTTGCTTGAGAACGAGCGCATTAAACATATCAGTCTCCTAGACGATACTAATAAGGAATTGCTCTCAGTCTAGCGCTGACTCACCTATGAACTAAATGAAACTTTAGCATTAACTCTATGCGTTTAAATCATGATATATCTGCTGGAGAGTAACGACGTGCCCGTTCCCAGTTTGTATCACAGCTAGGCGTTGTTTCCTAAATCATTGAACTTATCATCCGAGCCGCGATCAGATCATCAACGCCTCAAACAGGTCACAGATGATGAGCAAAGCCAAGTACAAAATCAGCAATTGGAAGCAATACAATCAAGCATTGATTAACCGTGGTTCGATTACCTTTTGGGTTGATGACGCCGCTATCCAGACTTGGCACTGCAAAGAGCATCATGGCAAACGAGGCAGAGGCTTTACGTTTACCGATGGTGCCATTGAAACAGCACTGATGGTTAAAGGCATTTTCAAGCTCCCTGTTCGCGCCCTGCAAGGCTTTCTCGACTCGATATTTGGTTTGATGGACGTACCGCTAAAATCGCCGTCATACAGTTGTATCAGTAAACGGGCGAGGACGGTTGAAGTTAATTACCGATTACCCAGTCGTGGACCCGTTGCTCACGTCGTCATTGATGCCACCGGTTTAAAAGTGTTCGGCGAGGGAGAGTGGAAAATGCGCAAGCATGGCAAGGAAAAACGCCGTGTTTGGCGCAAGCTGCATCTCGCGATTGACGACAGTACACATGAAGTGATTTCTGCCGTCGTTAGCTTAGCGTCTGTTGGTGACAATGAAGCCTTGCCGACGCTGCTCAACCCGTTACGCCGAAAAATCGCCCAAGTCAGTGCTGACGGCGCTTATGATACTAAGGCGTGTCATCAAGTGCTCAGGAGAAAAGGCATCAAACCGACCATTCCACCGCGCAGCAATGCGGGTTATTGGGAGAATGATCATCCTCGCAATGCAGCCGTCAGCGCCTTGAAATCGGGTAACTTGGCAAACTGGAAACGAGAAGAAGGTTATCACCAACGCTCTCTGTCAGAAACAGGCATGTCTCGATACAAAACGTTAATCAGCCCTGAGCTGACTCTACGTAACTACGATGCACAAGTTGGCGAAGCATTGGCCAACGTGAAAGCGATAAACAAAGTCATAAGACTTGGTATGCCTGTTAGTTACCGAGTTGACTGATGGGAGTAATCCCATAGGGATCAGTACGTTAGGTGAATGATTTGATCAACAACGCCTCTTTGAACGCCAATTTATTATCAGCCGCTCAAGGTCAATCCGCTGGCGTGTACGAGAATCAACACATGTATCACCCCAATTAACTTGGTGATACTTTGAATCCAACATCACCTCCACGAGCTCAGCTTCATCTAATTCGATCGCCAGCATTAAAGGTGTGTAGCCAAGCATAGCTGTGTCGTGTTTCGCATTAGGATCGGCACCATGTTCAATTAAAAGCTTCGCAATATCCCTAAAACCTTCAGCCGTTGAGTACTTTGCAATGTTTCTCCTTTCATGTTCTTTCATTGCCTCATGCACATGACGGAACAAGGGATCACGATCCTGCTCAGACATTACCCGTTTTAAGTGTTGAAGATCGTGCGGAAACAACCCAGCAGAATGAGCTCGGACAGATTTCAGATTCATTTCCGAGTATTTCATCGAATCCCAGTGAACAGCATTAGTTTGAGGTCTCGTATGGTGTGCAATAAGCCCTATTACGGTATAAAGCGGTGTCTCACCAATAATGTCGTGCCTTCTATCTACCGTAGCACCCATCTCAAGTACTCTCTTTACAATATCGAGCCGTCCTGTCTGTACGGCACATCCAAGCGGAGAGAGCTTTCTTTTGTCCGTTAGTGTATCTAGAACACTTTTCCGATGAGGTTTTTGGCTCAATAGGTTGAACGCCTCATCACTCATCGAATTTAATGGAGTAAGGTTGACCTGCATTGCTTGGATAGCCATCAAGATCGCAGACTCATTACTTGAAGAAAGCTTGTTGACATCTGCTCCTGCATCAACCAGCGCAGAAATCGCTTCCATATCATCCTGCATGGCAAAGTAGACGAGTTGAGGTATTTTCTTGATAAGTCCACCAGCCATCCCGACTGATAGCGCCTTATTCGGCTTTTTAATGTCTAACTCATGACTCGTTTCATCTACCATCCAAACACCACTTTTGTCGTGTGTGTCCTCTGGATAACTAGCTCCAGGAAAGAATGATTCCTTGGTAAAAAATGCGTCAAAGTACTGGCTAAAAGCAGAGATCTCCCAATTGTCGATATCCTGGGGTTTGGCTTTAAATGCATCATTATTGACATTTGGCGGCATGAAATCGATTTTCATCACCACAGCCATTCGTCGGAGTCGATTAATAAAGCTTTTAGCCGGTTTAGGGGCACGACACGCCGCTATAATAGCCTCAACAATAATTTTCTCTGCGTTTTCTCCTTGCCTGTAAATGACATATTCAAACGCAAGCTTGTACTCTTCAATAGCCTCTGCTAATTCTCCTGAATGCAGGTGGTAACGAGCTTTCATCCAGTGATAGTAGTAAGTCGTCTCGTTATTGGTATCAAGCTTTTGTTGTTGCTGATTGAGTTGATTCAGTAACTCTAAACAATGCTTCTGACTGCCCATTGTTTTTGGTCCTCTCAGGCGAAGTATTTTCAGCAGCCCTAACGCAAATGAAGAAGTGGATTGATATTTTAATGTCCCTTTTTGGAGCAGTTCGACTAGTTGCTTCGCTAATGCTTCGAGGCACTGTTCAAGCGAATTATGTTTAAGGATTGCTAAATCGGTATAACCGCTACGATAAAAGAAATAGTCCCATAAACGCGCTACAACTAGGCGTGCTTTAAATGTCCCCCAGCTGTTGCCTCGTTGCCATTGTTCTCCTAATGATGCAATGCTTGTCAGTTCAGGCAATTCAGAACCAGGTCCTAAAGACCAGATTCGTAAACGTTCTTTTTGAAGCTCAGAGCTGTTGATAAGAAATTGTTGCCACTCCGTTGAACACTCAAGTTTCTCTAACACAAGGGACATCAAGGTGTTATCACTCCAAGCAACATCTCTAGGCGTTAGCCGCATACCATCTAAAGAATCTGAGCAAATTTCAGCAACAGCAAACGTCATAAAGAATCGGTCGATAAATTGCCGAGCTAATTCAGCATTCACACCATCTAAAGGCACAGTTTTTATCAGACTCAGATAGGTTTCCGTCACACGCTCAAATTGCTCTAAGACATGATCAGCAAAGTAAATGTTTACATACTTAGTGATCGGCTCATGGATGAGCTCTCTTTTCAATGACTCCAAGTGGTATGGGTTTATTTCTGCACTCTTGCATGCATCATCAATTTTCTTGCCAGCTAAGGCTTTGGTGCCTAAGCCTTTTGCAAACTCTCTGAGCAGATACTGCACGGAGTAATAAGGTGTATTTATCGTTTTACTAGTCATACTTAACGTTGAATATCTTTACTAAAGTTTTGGAATGCTCTTTTGTCACTTGGTGTACTAGGCACTGTGAATCGCTTACCCGTTGGTGAACAAATAGAGCCGTGTTTTTTACGATGTTGGAACTGCCAATTATTTTTTATCAATTGACACACCAACTTCTGTATATCCTTGTTATTGCTGTATCTTGGCATAGTTTATTGGGGAGAGAAATGTCTCCCCCTTCCCCTTTTTACTTGCCATTTCTCGCCGCAGTAGCCTGCGCTCTTGCAGCAAAGCTGCCCTTAGCAACTTTCCCGCCATTCACTTTTGCCTGACCTGATTGAATACGAGCTGCTGCTGTCGGTGTCATTGGGGTTGATTTTGCTTTTGACATGTTCATTTCTCCTTATTTGTTTGAACACAGACAAATTAACAAGGGCTCATAAGTCACGCACCTTGGTAAGTGGAGAGTTTTTTTATTTGCGTGTAGCTAGCCTGAATTCCAAAACAATTTCAGATATATATCACCTTAATGCATACCAACATCAATCCATTTTCAGGAGTTCACTATGCACGAAAACAACTACTTTTTTGATGGTCCCGTGACAGCTGACAGGGTGCTCGACGCGGCCGCAGAAATCCTTGCAGCACGCGGCCTCAGAGGTGAACAATATTGTAATCCGAATGCGACAAAAGACTTCTTATCTTGCAAATTAGGTAGCTATGAGCGAGAGGTTTTTGCAGTAATGTTACTGATGTCAGCGCCGATGTAAAACTGACCCACTAACGTCGATTTAAAATTGACCCACCTGAGCCAAACTATCCGCTCGTGACATGGACAAAGCGTTGTTCTATGCTTTGCTGCTTGAGCGGAGGCTTGTTCTGCTCTGTTTTCTTTTGGATCGATGTTCTGTGCGAGTAGCTTACGGGCTTCATCTCGTTGTGTTCTCGCTTCTGCGAGAGATACGGTAGGGTAGACGCCGAAACTCAGGCTGGTACGTTTTTTGGTGTGAGGACGGTAGTAATCAAATAGCCATAGCTTGGAGCCGTTAGGCTTAATTCGCAATGCAAGTCCTTGTCCATCGGAAAGGTTATAAACTTTTTCCCTAGGCTTGGCCTATTTGATTTCAGTGTTGGTCAGTGGTTTAGTCGTCCTTGCCATAGTAGTACCAATCTGCTCACTCTTTGTCGGTACTACTAAGCGTACTACTAAAAATTGGAGCTGTCGATGACATCAAGAGACGTTAGGAGACAGGTAAATTGTTGATTTTGATATTTCAGAAACAAAAAAGACGTCGTGAGACGTCTTTTTCTTTGATTTGGTGGGCTGGCGTAACTTGAATTAGGTCAATAACATCATGTATTTATTAGGTTTTTCTGGTTTGACTTTGGTGCGGTGTACCATTGGGTGTATCTAAAGTACTGATTGTATCAAGAGTCCACAATGAGACACTATGTCTAGTCTGATAACAGGTTACTGTCGAGGAGTGACCTCTACTTGTCTGCGCTGTTTAGTGGGTACAACTTCTTGTCGTTAACCCTCTCCAAGGGATCTTAGTATTGCAGCGTTCGCATGGATCGCTGTGGTATCAAACAGTGGCACATTAGTATGCTTTTGCTGAACAAGTAGAGCAATTTCCGTGCAACCTAGGATCACAGCCTCCGCCCCTTCATGCTTCAGCTTATCAATTACCTTCAGGTAAGCATCACGAGATTGCTCAGTAATGATACCCTGACACAGTTCTTCGTAGATAATGTTGTGGATCGTGTTTTTATCTTTGCTACTTGGAACGACAACGCTTATCCCATACTTATCTGTAATTCGTTTTTTATAAAAATCTTGGTCCATCGTGAATCGTGTCCCGAGGAGACCAACTTTTCTGATGCCATGCAGGATGAGCGTTTCAGCTGTTGCATCAGCAATGTGCAGAATGGGAATACTGATGTGCGACTCAATCTGAGGTGCCACTTTATGCATGGTGTTGGTGCATATCAGGAGAAAGTCAGCACCGCCGGCTTCAATCGATACTGCCGCATCTGATAGTATCTGAGCGGTTTTATCCCACAGCCCCTTGTGTTGGAGCTCCTCTATTTCAGCGAAATTAACGCTATACATACAAATCTTGGCCGAGTTTAAGCCACCCAAGCGTTCTTTGATGCCATGATTTATCGCTGTATAGTAGCTTACAGTCGACTCCCAGCTCATCCCGCCAAGCAATCCTATCGTTTTCATTTGAGGTCCTCACGTTGTATCTATGATGATCAAAACTACAAGCGCCAGGTGGTAAGAGATAGTACGTTTTTGACTATCTGAGAAAGTGCCTTGCGTATTGACTCGGGGTTACACCAATGGCTCGTTTAAAGTGCTTAGTAAAATGGCTTTGGTCGTGAAACCCGCAGAGGTTTGAGACGTCCGCCAGTTGGTATCCTTGTCGTATCAACTTCTCGGCATACCGGATACGTGCTTGTAGTTGATATGCATGTGGTGGAAGACCAAATTCCTTATTGAACGCACGCACTAGATAATAAGGATTAAGGGAAGCCATTTGGGCAAGCTCACTCAGAGAGATGTTGGTACTAGGAGAGTCGTCTAGAAAGTGCTTTACCATGCTTACTTTCTTAGTTGCCTTTTTCTCAACAGGGAGTTCGACTCTCCTTTTACCATGACTTCTCATCAAGCGAGTGAGTAGCGCGTAGAGGAGCGACTCTCTTAACAACTTGTTTTCCGATCTCTCTAAGACGGAGAAGACGTACCGGAACTGTTTAGCCAGTGCTTCATCATGCACTACTGCATCAGGAAAGTAGGGCGTATAGGTGTCGGTTCCGACGAGCTCATGGCTTAACCGTTCAAAGTGCTCTGGTAAAGGATATAGTGCCTTGTAGGCCCAACCATTGTCGGTGTTGGCTTGGCCGTTATGAATATCATCCGCGTTGATTAAAATGATACTCCCAGCAGGTGCAAGATTATTACTGCCGCTTCTAAGGAACTTTTGGGTACCTCGTTCGATAACGCCAAAGGTGTAACCCTCATGGCTGTGTCGAGAAAAACATTGCCTATGGTAACTCGCGTCAAGAATACCTATACCGCCAAGTTCCTGATGGTAAAGATAGTTTGCTGATTCTTTACAAGCACCAAGCTTTTTCATTTCGCCGCCTAGGCCTCCATGTGTAGAGCATTATAAGCTAATCCTATACGTTCCCCTCGAGCATGTATTGTACAAAATTGACTTAGACTAAAAGCGCTCAAAAATAAGACATTGAATTTAATGATAAATTTACAGTGGAAGAGTCATATACTCACAACATTTAAGGTAATGCTTGTAAGACATAGTGCCAGGTAGTGATACCAGCTTTGTGTACTCAAAGACACGGCTGTCTCTTGTCAAGTTGATGTGCAGGAGGTAAGCAGATAGCAGATCTACATTTTATTAACGACTAGTGATAGCCATAAATAATGTTCAATGCTTATACGCTACCTTCAGCGAAAACCCTATAAACGCTCCGTCCAGAATCTTCAAAAACAGTCGCGCATCGATGTTATGACGATAGTATAGGACTCGTTATTCCTTCAGGGAATACCAAGAACTCTTTTATAACCAAAGGTAATATTATTTATAACCTAGCTATAGAGATGGTGCGGAATGGCGAACTAAAAAACGCAAAGTAGCTTCTCAACGAAGTCTTATGAGGGGGACACAGAACTATGAACACCTTCCTCATCGTTGAACTAGCGCCCCATCATTTACTCACTCTCCAATATATCCAAAATCTCGTCCCAATCCATAGTGTTAATGAGCTTTTTTATGACGTCTTCGGGAGTTTTTTCAGTTTGCTCTGCCAGTTTTTCAACTTTATGAAGCACAGCGTTTTCCAATAGGACTACGTTTTTTTTCTTTCTTTCTTTACTTTTCTTTACATTCCAAGCATGTCTGAAATTTTCGAAAAATTTCTTTTTTTTATTTTCAGGGATGAGGTCATAGACAGCAACAATGACTGACTTCATGTCTTCATTGCTTGAAGGTGTCCAAGTGTATCTTATTTCGTATCTTTTTTTTATGTAATCATAAGCCCACATGAGCTGATTGCTGTGACAGCCATCTAACCACTTTATCATTTCAGTCCTTCTGGCGTTTTTTCTCCATTCATTTTTTAAATGATTTGACAGAAGTTTTTCTTCATGCTCTAAAAAATTTGAATGAATGAGACAGTTCTCTATTTGTTTTCTTTTTTCTTCTGTTGTGCTTTGGCGTTTTTCCTGCAAATAAATGCCTTCTATTTTTAGAGGTTTTGTTATTTCTATATCCGTGACAACCCCTGTGTCTGTCTC
>NZ_MUFC01000018.1 GCF_001995985.1 Salinivibrio sharmensis
TCCAGCAAATCCACCGAAGCTTCAATGCTGCCGTTTCCGCTCGACTTGCATGTGTTAGGCCTGCCGCCAGCGTTCAATCTGAGCCATGATCAAACTCTTCAATTTAAGTTTGGTGTTTCCGTAGAAACTGCTCAATGAATACTGATTACTGTTTATCTCCGAAGAGACAAACGAATTGACTGTGCCGAAYAACTAAAAAGTTRTCGTTTGGTCACTCAGTTCATCGAATAAATCTTTTTGTCTATTCTCAACGAGTGYCCACACAGATTGCATAGGTCAAATTGTTAAAGAGCGTTGACTGTGCGAAGCTGYGCTTCGCTCGGTCAGGGCTGCGTATCTTACGCGCCTTGCCGTTAAAGTCAAGAAGAAATTTTATCTTTTATTTTCAACCCTACCGGCTGAAACAAAACCTCTTTTTGACTTCCCTAACGCGTGGCGTTAAGTAGGCCGGCAATGTTAATCATTTAAAAACTGACGTCAAGCGTTTATTTTTATTTGATTTTTACCTCGACATGCTCGCTAAGCGCTTGCCGTGTCGATGTGGGGCGTAGTATAGCGACGCGGATCACACTGACAAGGGATTTTTACGTTTTTTATTTCGACTGAGCAATAATCCACCTAAAATGATGAATAACCAGCGGTTTGAAACATTATTGATACGAGACCTTTACCGCAAGGTAACGCTGGCTTGTTTTCTTGGTCTTTTTCACGACATGCATTGCCGAACTGTTGTCATGTCATCACTTTAATTGTTCTATTTAATGACGCTTATGAAATCACCAGTTAATTTTGCTTTAGTCATCTGCATCGCTGTCCTTGGCGCGATTATCGTCAGCCTCATGGACGTCAGCTCACCCGCTCTTTCGTTTGCTATGGGTGCAATACTTAGTGGTCTAGCTTGCCTATATCTTCCTTTACCTAACTTTATTCAGCCAGAGCAAGGACCCTCTACATCGACTCCGTCGAGTGAAAAAGAAGAAGAGTCTCCGCAAAGCAAAACGCTATACGTCGGAAACTTACCTTATCGTGCAAATGAAAATGATGTGCGCACGCTGTTTAGCGAACATGGAGAAGTGTTTGCCGTTCGTCTAATGAAAGACAAACGGACGGGGAAACGCCGAGGGTTTGGTTTTGTGGTGATGGCCGCAGGACATGCCGACGATGCTATCAATGCGCTCAATAATAATGTTTATGGCGAGCGGACACTTAAAGTCCGTGAAGCGAATGAGCCAAAAAAGCAGGCGAATAGCTGACATCCGTAAAACCTATCGATCGGATAAAGTCCGCCAAAGCATCAGCTTTAATAGGGGTTGCCGTCGCATAAGCATAATGCTTTGACGTCGCAACGGTAGCCCTTGCGTCACTATGTAGACTGACCAGCGAAACCACGCGGCGCGCAATCGCATCTCCCGAATCAATTAAACGGACTGAGTCACCCATCACTGATTGGATGTCATCACGCAGTAAAGGAAAGTGAGTGCAACCCAGTACGAGGGTATCGACGGTTCCTTTAAACGGACGCAATATGGCCGCGAGATCTTGCTGGTTCACCGCCTCACCACGGAGTTTGCGTTCTGCCATATGCACGAGTGCCGTGGTACCGACTGAGACTACCTGACAATCTTTGGCAAAGTCAGCCACCAATTGTTCGGTATACGGACGAGCCACCGTGGCGGGTGTTGCTAGTAAGCCAATCGCCTTTTGCTGACTCATTGCGGCCGCAGGCTTGATCGCGGGTACAACTCCCACGACCGGAAGCGCCAACTGCTGACGGAGCGTGGGTAATACCAGCGTCGAGGCTGTATTGCATGCAATGACGACGATATCAATATCATGATGCGCGCACACCGCTTGTATTTGAGCGGTCACCCGTGTGACCAAGCGCGTGTCATCTAACTCGCCGTATGGAAAAGCTTCGTTATCGAATAAATAGGTGTAGTTAGCGTCAGGAAGCTGCTCTCGCACCGACTGATAAATCGATAAGCCACCCACACCAGAGTCAAAGATCAGAATGTTAGGCTGCGCCATGAGTCACCCATACAATAAAAACGCCCTTATCATAACGATAAGGGCGTGAGAAAAGCTAGTTTCGCCGAGAAGCTATCACTAGTACTGATAGTCCAACGTCATAAAGTAGGCGCGTTCGGCCGCAGGATAACCACCCGCTGTCTCGTACTCTTTATCAAACACATTATCGACTTTGCCTTTCACGGTTAGGTGATCGGTCGCCTGATAAGAGGCAGTGACCGCCCATAAACTATAACTACCTAAACGGCCATTCGGATCAATTCGCTCGCTTTGATATTGCCACTGTGTGCCCAGCAGTATGCGCTCCCATTGGTACGATGCCTGCCATTTCGCCACCCGTTCGGCGCGACGCAGGAGCTGTTCACCGGTGTTATCCTTTTTGGGATCTTTATACTCCAATGAAAGCTGGTTATGGAGTGATGCCACATCAAAGCTCGCAATGAGCTCAATGCCCTTAATCGTTACATCTTCAATATTGCGATATTTCCACGTCTCCGTGTCAAAACCAACCATATTATCAATATGGTTAATGTAGCCGGTAAGCGACCAATCGATATCTGCAGTTAAGCCATGCAGAGCAAGCTCGGTATTTGCGGATTCATCTGGATTTAAGTTTTCATCTCCATACTGACCATAAAGCTCAGTAAAAAGCGGTGCTTTGAAGGCGGTGCTATAACTGGCGACCAATTGATATCCTTCCACTATCGCAAGACCCGCGCTTGTCTGCCACGTCGTATGCTGGCCGTATTGTTCGTTATCATCCAAGCGCACGCTTGCTTCAATAGATAGTGGCTCTACTGGGCTAAATTGCGTTAAAAGGTAAGTGCCAAGGTTATCGCGCGGGTTAATAGCAATTTCATCAATATCTACCCACCCTTTATTGTAGGTATCTTGTCGATAATCCACACCGCCACCAAGCAGCCAGTCATCCGTGGCTTGATACTGGAGTCCCAACGAGGTAGAGACTTGTTCCACATCTGAGGTTTTATTCTCCTTGCGCACGGTACCAGGAAAATAGTCATACTTATCTCGCTGAGAAAATTCCCCGCTCAAGGTTGCACTCCAGCCCCCTGAGCGATAATTCAGATTGCCAGCCAGTGCTTGGCTTTCCAACCAACTGTGCTTTATTTGGTTAGAGTAGTCGTAATCGTATTCATTCTGGTACCAGCGCCCCGTCACATCGGCCGACCAAGATGTATTCCAGCGATGACTGTATCCAAGTTGTGCATTGCGGCCGGTAAAACCATGCTGATCTCCCCGGTTGCTCGCCGATGGATGAACATTGTATCCATCATTGGACTCATACCCAGCGATACCAGAGAAGTGACCCTTATCGCCCAACGTTGTTGACCACGTACCACTAACAGCATGATGATCCAAACTGCCTACGGTCGCGGAAACATTGGCTCGCTCTGTATTGCTTTTGGTGATGATATTGATCACCCCACCAATCGCGCTCGACCCATAAAGTGTGGCGCGTGCGCCGCGAATAATCTCAATCCGCTCGATACTGTTTACTGGGATCTGATTAAAATCCACCGAGCCTGTGATAGACGAGGCCATACGCACCCCATCAATCAAGACTAAAGAGTGGTCTGATTCCGTGCCGCGCATAAAAATAGAGGCAACTTGTCCACGACCACCGCTTTGAGCAATCTCGATGCTCGGCACCGTGCGCAATACATCGACAAGGCTTCGCGCCTGCAAACGCGCAATGTCTTGACGCGTTAAGATAGTTGCCGATTGCAACACTGAAGCATCGGACTGCTCAAACCGACTAGCAGTCACCACCACCGTTTCGGTGTTTTGCTCGGCCCACGTGCTCACAGGGAAAAATGACGCCGCCATCAGGCTCGCCACTATTTGTTTGTTCATTGGTTGTTCCTTCCTATCGCGAGAATGTGCAGCGACGTGCTGCGTCTGTGGGCTGTATTCGGACTTAAGAGCATGGCTTTCGCCGCCTACTGCTAACGACTTCCCATCGCATACTGTTTATCAGCATTGGCGACAGTGTCTGACCTTGGGCCGGGTTAGGGTCGTTCTCTTACACCGCTGCGCGTCAGTTGCGGACTCTCACCGCATTCCTGTGATCCGTCCTCTTGGGTATAGACAGAGCACTGACCCACGCAGGGATATTAGCCGTCTAGATGGATATTGTCCATTGATAACCTTATCGAATAAGGGAGAATCGTGAGCAAGGGTGGACATAGCTGGGGATTTGTCTAAAATCTGCGCTCATTTTCCAATCGCTGAGGCAGCCATCATGACCAAGGCTCACACCGCCGTTGACTACGACACACAGCTTGCTGAGAAAGTCCAACGACTCAATGCACAACTCGCGCCGTTTCACGCACCTGAGCTAGAAATCTTTCGTTCACCGGAAACCCACTATCGGATGCGCGCAGAGTTTCGGGTATGGCATGAAGGTGACGACCTGTATTACATCATGTTTGACCCTGCAACCAAGCAGAAGTACCGCGTCGATACCTTTCCCGCTGCGAGCCGCCTGATCAATGATTTGATGCCACTGTTGATGGAGGCCATCAAGCCCAACGACGCGTTGCGACGTAAGCTATTCCAAGTTGATTTCCTATCTACCTTGAGCGGTGAGATCTTGGTGTCTTTGCTTTATCATCGTCAGTTAGATGAAGAGTGGGAAAAGGCCGCGCAAGCGCTTAAACAACGTTTGAACGATGAGGGCTTTAACCTCAACCTGATTGGCCGTGCGCGCAAGCAAAAGAAAGTGCTAGACCGCGACTACGTTTTGGAAAAGCTCAATGCCGATGGTCAGACGCTAATCTACCAGCAAATTGAAAACAGCTTTACCCAACCTAACGGGCCGATGGCGGAGAAAATGCTGGAATGGGCCATCGATTGCACCCGCGATAGCCAAGGCGATTTGCTGGAGCTGTATTGCGGGAATGGCAACTTCTCACTGGCATTAGCGAAAAACTTTCGCCGCGTCCTCGCCACCGAGTTGGCGAAACCCTCGGTGCAATCGGCGCAATACAATATTGCCGCCAACAATATCGACAATGTGCAGATTATTCGTATGTCTGCCGAAGAGTTCACTCAAGCGATCAATGGCGAGCGCGAGTTTCGCCGCTTAAAAGATCAAGGGGTGACACTGAGTGACTATCAGTGCAATACCATTTTTGTCGATCCACCCCGTTCGGGCATGGATGATGACACCTGCAAAATGGTGCAAGGTTACGATCGGGTTTTATATATCTCCTGTAATCCAGAAACCTTGGTCGAGAACCTAGAACGCTTGAGCCAAACTCACCGCATTAGTCGCTGTGCGCTGTTCGATCAATTCCCGTTCACCCACCATACCGAAGCGGGTGTGTGGTTAGAGCGAAAGTAGTCATACTAAGCGAGTTCGTCACAACGTAAAAAGGCGTCTCTCGACGCCTTTTTTGTTTGTTTTGGAGTGCGATTCGTCGTGCGAGGCTTAAACGTCAGACGCAGTATCGTTTTTCGCTTTACGGCTGAAAAAGCCCAGCTTGTGGCCGACCCAGAACGCTAATGCCATGGCAACCAAAATCGAGAAGAAGTTACCGCCCAGCTCTGGCATTTGCATACGGATAAATGCTGAATAGCCAAAGGCCCCCACCAAGAAACAGGCAAACGCAATCAGCGGCGTACCTTCAGTCAGCGGCTGGCGTTCATGAAGTTGGTAGCAAGCATGCACGGCCAGTACAAACGCGAGAATGGGAAAAATAGAAAATGCCACACCACTGACGAACAGTGTCGCGAGAGTTGCACTTCCACAAATGCCGGTAACCAGTGCCAGCAGCAAAAATTTACGTTCTGATTTCACTTGCTCGTGTTCCATGTCTTCACCTGTTTTATGACAGTTTTTCCTGTAAGGCTCGCCGCTCCCGGTCTTTTCGGTACCAGTAAGCTCCCTTGGCTATCATGCGTAATTGTAACACCATTCGCTCGGCCAATTCTGCGCGGGCGTGAGGATCGAGATCAAGCGCTTCCGCGCCCATATTAAAGACCAAGATCACACATGCTTCCGACTGATTGTACGCTTCTTCATAGGTGAGCTGCGTGCGAGATTGTAAATACTCGGTCAACTCAGCAACAAAATGTTGGATTTCTCGAGCCACGGCAGCACGGAAGGCCGAAGAGGTGCCTGACCGCTCGCGCAACAGCAACCGAAACACATTTGGGCTGCTCTCGATAAACTCCATAAAGGTTTCTACCGAGGTGCGTACCACACTGCCTTCCGCGGCGATCCGCTGACGCGCCTGACGCATCAGTTGTCGGAGCAATAGTCCGCCCTCGTCGACCATGGTCAACCCCAGCTCATCCATATCTTTAAAGTGACGATAGAAAGAGGTAGGCGCTATTCCCGCCTCGCGTGCGACTTCGCGCAGGCTGAGACTGGAAAAACTGCGTTCAGCACTGAGCTGGCTGAACGCCGCATCAATGACAGAACGGCGCGTTTTTTCTTTTTGTTGTGCTCGAATACCCATCGCACTCTACTCATGGTCACCATGCTGTCACTATACGCAATTTTAGTGTTTAAATCAGCCAATCCAGGCAGTGCTTCCCATCGCTATCACGCGGATTTGAACACAGATTTGGCTGCGAAAGTTAACCTTACGGATAATAAGCGTTAAACTGGTCATAAACAGATGTTGCAATAATGAAAATAAGGTCTGACCCCTATGAGCAAGTCGAGCCCTCGCCCGCAAGATCATTTTGACGCCATCGTGATAGGCAGTGGCCCCGGAGGAGAAGGGGCCGCCATGGGCTTATCCAAAGCCGGTAAGCGGGTGGCCGTGATTGAGCGAGAAAGCACCGTCGGAGGTGGCTGTACCCATTGGGGCACCATCCCGTCTAAAGCACTGCGCCACACCGTTAGCCGGATCATTGAATTTAATCAAAGCCCTATCTACACCCAAAACAGCAAGAGTATCCACAGTACCTTTTCTCAAATACTCAGCCATGCTGAATCGGTAATCGGTAAACAAACCCGCATGCGCCAGGGCTTCTATGACCGCAACCAATGTACCTTACTCCATGGCAACGCCGAGTTTGTCGATGCGCATACCCTAACGGTGCATCATAGTGACGGCAGTGCTGATACCTACACCGCCGATCACTTTGTGATTGCCACCGGCTCTCGCCCTTATCAGCCTGCCGATGTGGATTTTTCTCACCCTCGGATTTATGACAGTGACTCCATTTTATCGTTAGCCCATGACCCGCGGCATGTGATCATTTATGGAGCCGGCGTGATAGGTAGCGAGTATGCTTCTATTTTTCGTGGGCTCGGGGTCAAAGTGGATTTAATCAATACCCGCGATCGCTTGCTGTCATTTTTGGATAATGAAATCTCTGATGCTTTGTCTTATCACTTTGGCAGTAGCGGTGTCATGATCCGCAATGATGAGACCTATGAGCGCATTGAGGGCACTGATGATGGCGTGATTGTGCATCTGGAGTCAGGCAAAAAAATGAAAGCAGATTGTCTGCTGTATGCCAATGGTCGCGCAGGCAATACCGACAAACTCAATTTGTCCTCGGTCGGCCTTACGCCAAATTCACGTGGGCAGCTCGACGTTGATAGCGAAAGCTACGCAACAGAAGTGGGCCATATTTATGCCGTCGGTGATGTGATTGGCTACCCAAGCCTTGCCAGCGCTGCGTATGATCAAGGCCGCGTGGTGGCCGAAGCCATTTGCCAAGGCAATACTAACGTACGTTTGATTGAGCACATCCCCACCGGCATTTATACCATTCCTGAAATCAGTTCAGTGGGCAAAACGGAGCAGGAGCTCACCGCGGAAAAAGTGCCCTATGAGGTCGGACGGTCTTTGTTCAAACATCTCGCACGGGCACAAATTGCAGGCATGGATGTCGGCAGTTTGAAGATCCTTTTCCACCGCGAAACCCGCGAGATATTAGGTATTCACTGCTTTGGTGAACGCGCATCGGAAATCATTCATATCGGCCAAGCGATCTTTGAGCAAAAAGGCGACGGCAACACCATCGATTACTTTGTGAATACCACCTTCAACTACCCGACCATGGCCGAAGCGTACCGGGTCGCGGCGCTCAATGGCTTAAACCGTCTGTTCTAAATAGCCGAAAAGAAAACGGCACCGTCAGGTGCCGTCAACTGTTATGATGCCTGCAGTATTGAAGACCACGCGAGTGACTCATCCCCTAACACAATAAAATTGGGGTTTTGTAGCGAGTCCCGCTCATTGTATGACAAGGCATTGAGCGCGGTACTCAGTATGCGCCCACCGGCTTGCTCAACAATGCACTGCGTCGCCGCCGTATCCCATTCACCCGTGGGGCCTAAGCGTAGATAGCAGTCCACGGCACCCTCGGCCACCAAGCAAGCTTTCAGCGCCGCCGAGCCTAATGGCACCAAATCGTAGTTGATTTCAGGTGCCAGCTTTTCGGTGACCGCATGAATGTCTTGGCGACGACTAATCGCAATTGAGAGTGATGTGATCGCCTCTTCTCGCTTCATTGTCGAAATGCGATGCATTTCGCCATCTGGGGTGATTTTCCACGCCCCTTTATCCTGACAAGCATAATAAGTCACCCCCGATACAGGCGCATAGACTACCCCCATCACCGGGTGGTTATCCTCCACCAGCGCGATAATGGTGGCGAAATCACCACTGCCCGCAATAAATTCTTGAGTACCGTCGAGCGGGTCAATCAACCAATAGCGCTGCCATTGCTGACGGTCGCTTAATGGCACACCACAGTCTTCTTCCGATAACACGGGGATGTCTGGCGTCAACGCGGTGAGCTTTTCCGTGATCAGCTTATGTGCCGCCAAATCAGCACTGGTCACTGGCGTTTGGTCACTTTTAGTGATCTCTTCAAAATCACCGTCTTGGTAAATATCTAGGATAACCTGACCCGCAGAGCGAGTTATCTCAATCACCTCGGGCAACAACTCAGGCAATGCCATGCCTCACCTCTCAGATTGTAAATACTTCAGCGCCATCATCAGTGCGGTAATACTGCGCGCTTCACAGAAATCACCGTGGGTGAGTAACTCTTCCGCTTGGGCTAGTGGCCAGCGAATGATCTCAAGCGGTTCGGGCTCATCCCCCTCCAAGCTTTCTGGATACAAATCACGTGCCAACATCAGTGTCATCCGGCTGGAAAAGTAAGAGGGCGCCAACACAACCTCTTTCAATGGCACTAACTCGCGCGCGCCTTGACCGATTTCTTCTTTTAACTCTCTTACCGCGGCTTGCTCCGGTGCCTCACCGGGGTCAATTAATCCTTTGGGAAAGCCCAGCTCATAACGCTCTGTGCCTGCGGCATATTCGCGTACCAGTAAGAGGTCTCCTGATTCGGTCACCGGCACCATCATCACGGCATTACGTCCCGACGGTTTCATCCGCTCATAGGTACGCTCGACGCCATTGCTAAAAATCAGCTCTAGCGACTCCACTTTAAACAAGCGAGAAGCGGCGACGACCTGTTTAGACTGAATGTGAGGAAGTTTACGCTGCGTCATATCGTGATTTGCCACCCTTTTTGATAAGCCTATCAGGCCTTGTTAGCCGCGAAAAGAAAAGCGATAGCGTCCTTGGTTATCCGGCGACCCCAGCCAAGACAGTGGTGCTTTCATCGACTCAGGGTAGGCCGGCCCCGGCTTCAGCCATCCTGACACAGAGTATCGCCCAGATGGCGTGATTGACAATGAAAACTTATTGCTCAAAGAGGGCGCCTCACCTTGGCCCTGCGCGGTGACGCCTTGACCGTCACAAGCGAGAGAGGCGTGCAATGGAATAGCGTTGAGCTGCCCCGAGGGAAGCGTAAGCCCCGCCTGCTGCCATTGGAACTGCCCGGCTAATCGCTGACATCCTGACTCCGCCAATACTGCCTCGCGGACAATCACATCAAGCCGCCCTTCAATCGCCACACTCGGCGGTAACGCCACCGAGCGGGTAAGCAAGCTTGCGGGAGCCGAAATCAAGGTGCGAGAAAGCTGCAGCTCAGTGCCATTAAAGCCCACCACACCCTTTCCGCTGATGCCTTGCGGGCCTTTTATCTTTATCGCCGCTTCCAGCGTGGCGCTGGTCAATAACCGGTGCCAATGAAGATCCCATTGTATTGGGCCGACAGCCTGGTCTTGCCAACGCAGTTGCCTGACTTGCCCCTGCCACACAGTGCCGTTGACCCCGCTCAGCTTTAACTCTGTTGGCAAAGGCGCGAGGTGCAATAATGTTGCTGGGGCATGCACAATGACACTGACGGCAAATACCAGCGCGCATCCAAGCCCAATCAGCGCTTTTCTCCCCATCTGCTATCGCTCCAGCTCTAGTCGATTGACCTTCACCACACCCGCGGTCTCAGTCGCTTCGGTACTCAGCCGAGCGGCTTGAATCCCGTGCAACTGTGCCAGTTGCTCTAGCCATCGCAACAATTGGTTAAAAGGGAGAGGCTCAAGGCCCAGCTGTACACTGTCCTCTCCTGGCTGTAACCGTGTGATAGTGACATTGAATTCGCCAGCACTAGCGGCAATGACTTGATTAAGCGGCTGATTTCGACTCGCCAACGCATGGCGAGTGCCCCCTGATTGGGCACGCAGTTGCATGATTTGGGTGCGTTTATTTTGTAGCTCATTGAAAACGCGTCGCTCACTGATCACGGCAGTACGTGCCTGCTCTGCTTGTGTCTGAATCGGCACCACGATGCCCCAATAAAGAAAACTTATCAGCAGCACACCGCCGGCGACCCCGATAAGGCGCTGTTCGCGAGCGCTTATTGATTGCCATTGGGCCTGGATGCGCGCAATCATGATTGACTCCTTAGGGTAAATTCACCACTGACTGTTTCACCATCGCGGTTAAGTTGCCCCAGGTCGGTTGTATAGTGCTCGTTTAATGCGCCACGCAAGCGCTCAAACTGAGCGAAGTCACTGCCGGTTGCCCGTAATATCAAGGCTTCGCGATTGGCTTGATAACGTAATGCTTGAAGCTCAATACCGGGTACCTCACTCAGTAGGGGCGCCAGCTGAGCCAGCCAAGGTAAGAGTGCCGCATCATGTTGTTGGCTTTCCAACCGCGCGATCTCCGCATCCATTTGACGAACCATGTATGAGCGAGTGGGAATGCGCTCATACTGCGGCAAGGTTTGACGAAACAGGGCTTCGCTTTGCGCCCGTAAAGCCTGCGCTTGCTGCTGGGTATCACGAATCGATAGCCATTGCTCAACCCCTAGCAACCCACTGATAGCTACCAGTAGACAAGCCGCTGGCAAAAAGGGTTTGAACGTCTGCTTGGTTTGACTTTGCGGTCGATACTCTCCGGTCAATATATTGGCCGTCACCGAGTGGCTGTGCGTGGCCAACACATGCAGCGCTTCCTCTGCATGCCACTCGAGTTGAAACGGTAAGGCATGAAGGGGGTTGGCGGCTTGCAGGCCACCTTCACCATAACCGTTAATACTGAGAGCGCCAGTCTGCTCAGGTGTGTTGATGTCCGCATGCTCCTGTTGCTGCCGCCACCAAGCCTGCCCCCAAAAGGCCAGCCACGCCGCCGTGCCCGTCACGCCTTGGTTAGACCCATAACGGCACAACCACTGCTCACCCAATGCCAAGAGTGAAAGCGAATCAGACGACCAAGGTATACAAAGTACATCGGGGATCCACTGCCGCGCACTGATCTCGGCCTCATCCAACGCTTGTTGCCAAGCTTGCATTTGCTGATGGGCAACCACGGCCACATGTGCGGTATCCGCCTGAGTATCGATAAGGCTAACATGTACCGCTTCCACCTCTTCCGCTAGCGACTCCTCGAGTAAGTAAGGCACTACCTTGTCGCGCTGGCGCCGAGAGCCGGGAGGGAGTGTCACCGAGGTCAATGTCAGCCACGTGCTATCCACCAGCACCACCACTCGCCGCGTTTGTGCTTGCTCGGTTAACGCTGACAGGTGCTGACAACTGCCGCTCTCAACCACTTGGTTATCACTGGCACGAACCTGCGCCCAATAAATGGGCTGGCTGGCATCACTGATCCTTATTATCAGTCGCTCGCTCACGCATTCCTCCGAACCGACGGCGCAAAATAGAAACTTCGCCCTCGTCTTTATAGTGCAATAGTGCCTGGATGTGACGTTGGGCAGAGGCCACCTGCACATCGGCTTGTAATAAAAAGAACTCGCTGGTCACACCTAAGTGCGGCGCAATTCGCTCGCGATCAGCATCCTCAAATTCCGAGAGGCTCAGGGTATCAAGAAATGCTGCGACACTTTTCCACCCTGCCTCAGGCCGCTGCGCAATCACCTGCTGTGCTTGCTCCACCGGTAACGCCGAGGCAAACAACGCTGAAAGCAAAGGCGCTTGCTTCTCGCTTAAGGTGTTCACATTGACTTTAAGCTCAGCGCTGGGCAGCGCGCAAAGTTGGGGTGAGGCACGCCGAAACACGTCACCATTAACGCCGCGCACCGCGCGCCATTCGCTGACATCGGCGAGCAAGGCATCCGCCGTCACATACGCAGGCTGCACACTTTCATAATGCGCGTCTTCTGCCCCGAGAGACTGATCCAGCTGATTGTTTTCATCAATAAAATCTCGGCTCGCCTGAGCAATCACATCCGCTTGATAACCCTCTTCCACATACTGTCCCACCAGCGCCCGTAACACCGTGACCTCATAAGGTGTTGCCCCACCCACTTTGGCGCCGCGCAGCTGTAAACTATTGAGGTTAAAACAGGCGCTCGCATCTTGTAAGCGACCACTTACTTTTCCACCATCCAGCGGAAAGGTACGAGCCGGCTCCGCCCAGGCTTGACTTAAATTCACCGTCTCACTCCCTGATAGGCTCTCGCGCAGTACCGATGCCGCCAAGCCCTCTACCGCATTGCCATACCAATACGCTTGCTGAAAATGCAGCTGATTTTCGGCGCGGTGATAGTTGGTGTATAGCCGCGACGCCATGCTCCCGGCAATCGCGGTCATCAATGCCATAATCATCATCACCACCAAAAGGGCCGCCCCTTGCTGCCGCCTCATTGCGCCTCCCGCTGCAGTGATGCTGGCAAGGTTTGCCCAGCCACAAGGTAAGTGCGCACTAACTTGCCATAGCGTGGGTGGGTAAAGCGCACTTGAACCGCTTTCGGTAAGGCGTGCTTGGTATCGAAACTGTCTTGCCAGCCTTGCTTGACGTAAAAACGAAAGCTCAAATCATCAATATCACTGAGCAGGGTCGCCACCGCGGGCTCGTCACTCGCCGCTTGGTCTGGGTAACGCCAGCGTAAGCGTTCAAGCTTGCCGTCTCGCTGACGGTATCCGACCGCCACCACTTCACCACGCGGAAAGCGTATTTGTGGGTTAATCCAGCCAGTGCGGGTAAAGCGCACGCCCATCCCATCACTTTGTAATACCTCTGAACCCGCGATGAGTAGCCGCTCTGTCGGCACTTGTCCTGTGATGCGTTGACGACGCGCAGCCATCTGGCGAAAGTCACTGTCCATGATCACCAATGCGCGCTGCAGTCGCTGTAACGTCTCACCCACCTGCTGAGACTGCTCATCGCTGCGCTGCACGGTTTGCAGCACCTGGTATGCAGTCAGGCTAATGCTGGCGAAAACCACCAACGCCAACAGCACTTCCAGTAAGGTAAATCCTCGTTCAGCGCGTGGCGACATAGGTCCTCACGGTGACTAACGGGTTATCAGTCTCTTCGGCGGCAGCCACCGACATATCAACCGCACGCAACTGCCCGGTTTCTGTTGCCACAGGGGTTAATTGCCATTGCCATTGTTGCCCGGCCATATCTGTTGAGCCTTGCGTCGCTTTATCAGGCACCTTGGCATTAAGCACCACCTCGGCGAGCTGATTGTCTGCCACCATAGAGGCTAAGGTTTTTTGTTCTAAGCGGCTCAGTGAGCGGGTGTGTTGCCCAGTGGCTTTCATCACACTCAGCGCCGCAACGGCAAAGATCGCCACCGCGACTAAGACCTCAAGCAAGGTCATTCCCTGCTGCGAGTTAACGCGCATTAACATCATCACCCTCTCCTGCACGCTGCCAGGTAAACCGCGCCAACTCATTGGCTTTGAGCTGCCAGACCGCACTGCCATTTGTTTCAATCACCAGGGTAAATGGTGTCAATTCACCATTGGGCAGTAGCCAGATTTGCGGTGGTGCCACCGCCTGCTCATCGTCTTCGTCAAACAAATCCTCAAACAGCGGCTTATCCTCGAACAACCTGTCTTGTTGCTGCCAACCAAAGCCATCCATGGTTAAGACAAAGCGGCTTTGCTCCGGTAAACGTCCTTGGGTCGCCCAGCGGTCACTGCTGACAAGTTGCCATTGTTCCTGCCCCATCACTAAAAGCTGATAGCGCTGTGGGTCGATACGCACGCCGTAGGTGCGACCTTCCAACCAGCTTTGCTCTGCCCACAGTTTCATCCTCTGATACAAGGCTTGCCCGGCCTCTTGTGTGCGGGTGTCAGCCGGCTCAGGCATCACCATTATCACGCCCGAGGCGCTCACCGCGACGATGACGACCACTAGCAAGATCTCGAGTAAGGTAAAGCCGGCCGCTTGACGCATATTACTGCAGCTCGTTGAGGTTCCAGTTACCAATGTCTTGATTGACCCCTTCTCCCCCTTCTTGGCCATCGGCGCCTAACGAGAAGATATCGACAACACCATGCTCGCCTGGGCTGACATAGCGATAATCGTTGTTCCACGGATCTTGCGGTAAACGCTTGATGTAGCCTTGCGCAGGATAGTTGCGGGGTACCGGCTCACTTTGCGGCTGGGTCACTAGCGCGTCTAAGCCTTGATCGGTGGTGGGGTACTGATTGTTATCCAATTTGTACATATCCAGCGCATTTTCAAGCGCACTGACATCCGCCACCGCTTTTTTGACCGCGGCTTTGTCTTTGTTCCCCAGCAAGTTAGGAGCCACGAAGCTGGCAAGTAGACCAATAATGACCACCACTACCATGACCTCGAGCAGGGTGAAACCTTGTTGACGACGCATCGCTTTCTCCTTGTTTAAATTATTCAAATCACAAACCGACCATGTCATTCATGGCAATAATTGGCATTAAGGTGGCAACCACAATAAAAAGCACTAATCCGGCCATTAGTACAATCATTAACGGGCCAAACACTCCTAGGGCAACATTGACTTGCGCCTCAAAATCTTTGTCTTGGTTATCCGCTGCACGTGAGAGCATCGGCTCCAGTTCACCACTGCGCTCACCACTGGCAATCATATGCAGCATCATGGGAGGAAACAGACCAGACTGGTCGAGCGCAACACGCAAACTGGCCCCCTCACGCACTTTATCGGCCGCTTCAAGCACGCGCTTACGTACATATTGGTTAGTGATCACTTGCGCGGCAACTTTCATCCCATCCAATAACGGGATCGCACTGGCGGTACAAATCGCCAATGTTCGCGCAAAGCGTGATGTGTTCAATCCGCGCGCCACCCGACCCAGTATCGGTAACGCGAGCTTTTTTTTATCCCAGGCAAGACGCCGTTGTGTGTCTTTCAGTAACAGACGAATCCCCATACTAAAAAGCACCACACCACTGACCACCCATACGCCCCACTGGGTGATAAAGTCACTGGCGTTTAAAAGAAATTGGGTTGATGCGGGCAGTGATTGCCCGGTTTGGACAAATTGACCAACGATATCAGGCACGACCGTTGCCAACAGGAAGGCGACAATCAGTACCGAGAAAAATGTCAAAATCGCCGGATACAGCATGGCTTGTAACAAGGTCGATTGGATGCGTTGACGGTTTTCCACATAGTCAGCAAGCCGCTCAAGCACAGTGCCCAAATGGCCCGCTTTTTCACCGGCTGAAATCATCGCCCGGTAGAGCTCGTCAAACACATGGGGGTAATCCGCCAACGCATCGGCCAGTGTGTATCCTTCCATCACCCGTGCACGCACACTGGTCATCATGCTACCAATTCGCGGCTTCTCGGCTTGCTCTGCCACCGCTTTTAAGCACTCCTCCAGAGGCATAGCCGCCTCAATCAAGGTCGCCAACTGACGGGTGATCAGCGACAGCTCCTGGGTGCTAATACCGCGTCCGCGCTGACGAAAAAGTGGCTGAGAAGCCGTGCTTTTTTGTGTCGCACGCTTACGGGTAGTGGCCTGAACATCGAGAGGAGTAAAGCCCTTGTCGCGCAATTGTTGCCGTGCTTGGCGTGCTGTATCGGCTTCAATCACGCCCTTGCGTTTGCGTCCTCGCGCATCCAGTGCTTGGTAGTCAAAGGCAGCCATTAACTCTCCTTGGTCACTCGCATTACTTCTTCCAGGGTGGTTTCCCCGTTCAGCACTTTGGCCAAGCCGTCATAGCGGATACTGGGGCTTTGCGCCCGCACCGCTTCCTCGATGGCATGCTCACCGGCATCATGATGAATCAACGCTTGTACATTCTCATCCACGGTCAACAACTCATGGATCCCGGTGCGGCCGCGGTAGCCTTTTTGGTGGCAATGCTCGCAACCGCTTGGTTTATATAACGTAATGGCATCGCCTTGGTTAGCAAGTCCCACATCCACAAACAATTGTTGCTGCGTCTCGTCGGCTTGATAGGGCACTCGGCAATGTTCACACAGGGTACGAACCAAGCGCTGTGCTAATACCCCGAGCAACGATGATGAAAGTAAGAAAGGTTCAATGCCCATATCGCGCAAGCGCGTCACCGCGCCAATGGCAGTGTTGGTGTGCAGCGTTGACATCACCAAGTGGCCGGTCAGCGATGCTTGAACCGCAATTTGCGCAGTTTCTAAATCGCGAATTTCCCCCACCATCACCACGTCAGGATCTTGACGCAACATCGCGCGCAAGCCGCGAGCAAAAGTCATATCGACTTTGGGGTTTACCTGTGTTTGCCCTATCCCAGCCAGATCGAACTCGATCGGATCCTCAACCGTGAGAATATTGCGATCCTCACTGTTAATGGTTTGTAATCCAGCATATAGGGTGGTGGACTTTCCCGACCCGGTTGGCCCGGTCACCAGCAAAATACCATGAGGCTTGTGAATGAGGGTGCGGAAACCTTGGTGAAGGTCAGGCGCCATACCCAGCTGGGCGAGGTCGAGCTGCACTGCATTCTTATCAAGTAGACGCATCACTACGCGCTCACCATGGGATGAGGGCATGGTCGACACTCGTACATCAACCGCACGGCCGCCAATCCGGACTGAAATACGGCCATCTTGCGGCACCCGCTTTTCGGCAATATCCAGCTTGGCCATCACTTTAACCCGGGAGACCAACAGCGGCGCCAGCTTACGACTCGGCGAGAGCACTTCACGTAACACGCCATCGACGCGGAAGCGAATTGATAAAGCATGCTCAAAGGTTTCAATGTGGATGTCTGAGGCACTCTCTTTGATGGCCTCCCCCAACATCGCGTTGATCAGTTTGATGATTGGCGCATCGTCCTCTGATTCCAGCAAATCTTCGCTTTGTGGCAATTCCTCCGCGAGAGAGAAGAAATCATCACTGTCGGCATCGGCGCCAATATCCGCCATTAGCTGCTGAGCATCTGCGCTATCACGCTGATAAAGGCGCGTGAGGTGTTGGTCAAACTCACTGTCTGAAACGATTTCAGGTGCCAAGTTATCGCCTAACACCCGTTGCACTTCCGCTAAGGTCTCTGGCGTCACCGAGGGCAAGCACAGTAAGCGCGTACGCTCGCTACCCTCAGTGTCATTGAGTAGTATCACACCATGACGGCGAGCAAAGCCAAACGGCAATTGCCAGCGAGCACCTGCGTCTCGGCTAAGCTCTGTCGCACGCTCGCTCATCCAGCTAACTCCGCTTGCAGTGCACGGACTTCAGCAGGCATCACCGCCTCGCTATTGTAATCAGGCAGCACCGGTTTTTCGGCATCCGGCATCAATTTCACACCGTCTTGTGCCCGCAATAGCTGCTCCGCACGAATGTAGTTATATTTACGTTGCGTCACACCATCGGCCGTTAAGCCCGTACGAATAATGGTCGGCTTGATAAACAGCATCAGGTTCTTCTTTTCAGTCTGAGTCGAGGTGGACTTAAACAAATGCCCTAACACCGGAATATCTCCCAGCACAGGCACCTTAGATTCGCTCTCTACTGTGCGCTCATCAATCAAACCACTTAACACAATCATTTGTTGGTCACCCACCATCACAGAGGTAGTGAGCTGGCGCTTACCAAAACGCACATCGACCGCGCCACTGGCACCCAACACATTGGACACTTCCTGCTCAATATCCAATAGCACCGCTGAGCCTTCATTGATTTGCGGGGTCACTTTCAGTTTGATCCCGACATCTTTCCGCTCAACGGTTTGGAACGGATTGTCATTGTTGGAACCGGTTTGCGATCCGGTGATTACCGGCACCTCTTCCCCCACCACAAACGAGGCTTCTTGGTTATCCAGTACCATCAGATTGGGCGAAGACAGAATATTCGATTCATTGTTCGACGCCACTGCCGTCACCAAGGCGGTCCAATCGCCCATGATCACCCCAGCCGCGAGACCATTCAAACCACCCAAGACTTCATTGAGTGCTGAATAATCACCCGACTCTGTAATGGGAACATTGTAGGACGTTCCATCATCCCGATAACGAACTTCAGTTCGAGTCGTGTCTTCAGTCGCTTTTTGTCCGGTCAGATAGTTGGTCACACCAACGCCAGTGTTATTAAACTGAATCCCGCCGTTTTCCAGCGAGCCCCACTGGATACCAAGGTTGGCACCATCCGATTCGGACATTTCCACAATCAATGCTTCAATCAACACTTGCGCGCGGCGAATATCAAGCTGAGAGATCACGCTCTCTAAGGTTTTCAAAATGTCCGGTGGCGCGGTGATCACCAGTGCATTGGTGCCTTGGTGAGCAGAGATCTGCACCGCCTGCTGCGTTGCGCCTGGCTTGCTCTTTTTCTCTTTTTCATCGAGCAGGTTATCCGAGACCCCTTTAAGCACATCAACCACATCATCGGCTTTGGCATAGCGCAAATAAATCACTCGGCTATTACCGGTAGTGGCCATCTCTTTATCCAACTGTCGGATCAGTTTTTTCACTCGCGCACGTACCTTGGGCTCGCCCGACACCAATACCGCGTTTAAACGTTCATCGGCAACAATACGAGGTTCCAGCAATTCAGGGCGTGTGTTGGGGTTGTCCCGTTCATTAAGTGCCTCAACGATTCGCACCATCTCAGCGGCCGAGGCATGCTCAAGGCGCACCACCTCGACTTCTTTGTCACCGGCTTGGTCAACGCGCTGAATAATGTCGGTCAAACGGTTCACCACCGCCGCACGCCCCGTAATCATGATCACATTGGCCGGATCGTAGTGCACTACGTTACCTGCACCAGCATTGTTGATAAGTTGACGCAGCAGCGGCGACAACTCACGCACTGACACATTTTTCACCGCCACCACACGCGTGACGACCTCATCGCCCACCACGTTGTCAGCTTCACCGACCACAGGCACAGGGGAGGTTTTGGCATCTTTGTCACGTACCACCTTGACGACGCCGTTATCCATTTCCACTACCGCAAAGCCATACACTTCTAGGACATTGAGGAAAAACTGGTAATACTGCTCTTCGGTTAAGGTGTCATAGCTGCGCACGTTAACCGTGCCTCGAACAGAAGGATCGACAATGATGGTTTTTTCCAAATTGCGGCCAACAATTTCGATAAACTCTTGAATATCCGTTCCTTTGAACGATGCACTAAATTCCGCCGCACTCGCTGACAGCCCAGAGAAAAGAAAGGTCACAGCGATAAAATAGGGGATCAGTCGTTGCCTTAAATTCACGTCACGCTCCTACTGCCGCGCGCGGCGGTTGTTGTAATTTATAATTGAATAGAGATGTCATGTTGCTGTCCTTGCCGCTCGACCACCAGATCGAGCGCGCCCTGTTGTTGAATGCGACTGAGAATATCGGGAAGCGCCACAGAACGACTCAGCTTGAGGCCATTAATCGCAATCGCGATATCCCCAGGCTGCAACCCTGATTGCTCAAACAGTATCGGGTTTTTGCCAGGTGTGAGGCGAAATCCTTTGAGCTGCTTTGCATCCCCAACTTGCGCAAGCTGCACATAGTCAAGTAGGCGCTGAGGGTTTTGGTTAAGTTGCTGCGCAAGATTAGCAGGCCAGTTACCACTGGCCGTCTCACGGGGCGTAGGCTTTGGGGGCGAAGCCTCTCCGTTGGATGGCGAAAAGACGGTTTGTGGCGTGCTATCAGCCTCTACGCCTGGCATCAATAATGCCTCTCGGCGTGTTCTCTGACGCAAGATCACCCGATCTGACAACACCTGGTCAATACTGACTTGGGTGCCGTTCACCTGCTCACCCACACCATAGGTGGCTTGCTGCCCGCGATTGGCGATCACCGCCAACGCACGGGATGGTTGGTCACTGGCGACCACCCCTACCAAGGTTAATTGCAACCGCGTTTCCGGTACCTCGCTCACGGCTTGTCGGCGCTGTGCCTTCGACGCTTGATAACGTCCGAAAAGCTGGGCATCTATCACAGGTGCGAGAGACAGCGTGTTTCCGGTGGGTTGAGAAGCGGTTGCTTCGTGCACCATAGGCGCAGGTGTAGATGGCGCAGGCTGATAAAAAGCCCACACCAGACGACCTGCCAACCATGCGAGTACGCAGACTAAGCCGATATTGAGCCAAGGGGCTGCGCGACGCAGAGTTTGTGGCGACAAAGAGAAGCGATTATGTTGGCGTCCTGCCTGAGATATCATTCCTTTTAAACCAATTGGGGTCACCGTTTATCCATTGATGGCTTTTTTTGCCAGCAAATTCCATCATTAGATTACGAAAAGCTGGGCATGCTAGCAAAAACGCATTGTGATAGTGAGACTTTTTCAGTCATAGACCGGTATTTTATCGAAGTCATCGGTTGGACGGGCAGTGGAACCGCTATGCTGTGATACTGCTCTAAAGTAAATTTTGTGCTAATGTCGCCGATCCAGATTGCGCAGGAGTTGAATGATGAAAAACAACGCATCAACGCCTTTGACGGCGGTCAGGTTAGACAAGTGGCTGTGGGCTGCCCGCTTTTACAAGACGCGCTCCGTTGCGCGCAATATGATTGATGGCGGCAAAGTGCAGTATAATGGCCAACGCGCTAAACCGAGTAAAATGGTAGAAGTTGGGGCAGAGATCCGCCTTCGCCAAGGCCATGATGAAAAAACCGTCACGGTTATGGCTCTTTCAGAGCAGCGTCAGGGGGCGCCAATCGCGCAAACCCTGTACCAAGAAACCGAGAGCAGTCTCGCCAAGCGCGAGCACGAGTCAGAAATGCGTCGCTTAAATGCACACAATCCTCGCCCCGATGGACGACCGGATAAAAAGCAACGCCGAGATATTCGTAAGTTTAAACAAGGCATAGACTAAGGCCGCGATCGCGCCATTGCCGGAGAGAAATTGCATGTCAAACGATCAACTACACCGTTACCTATTTGAAGATGTGTCTGTTCGTGGTGAGCTGGTCAAGCTCGATGACACCTATCAGCGCATACTGGAAAACCAAGATTTCCCGGCACCGGTCAATGCCTTGCTGGGAGAGATGCTTGCCGCGACTAGCTTATTGACCGCTACCCTCAAGTTTAACGGCTCAATCACCGTGCAACTGCAAGGCGATGGCCCCGTCTCTCTTGCGGTGATTAATGGGGATCATCATCAACAACTGCGTGGTACCGCACGTGTCAAAGGTGAGGTGAAAGACGGTGCTACCTTGCCCGAGATGATGGGTAAAGGTCAGCTTATTATTACCATTGAACCGGTGGACGGTGAGCGCTATCAGGGCATTGTCGGCCTTGAATCTGACAACTTACAAGCCTGTCTTGAAGATTACTTTGCCCGTTCCGAGCAACTGATGACCCGCCTTTGGTTACGCACCGGCGAGCATGCAGGTAAACCGCATGCTGCAGGGATGATGCTGCAGGTTCTCCCCGACGGCAAAGGTGAAGACGGCGATTTTGAACACCTCGCTCAGCTTACCGAAACCATTAAAAACGAAGAGCTATTTAGCTTATCTGCTAAAGATGTGCTGTATCGTTTGTACCACCAAGAAAAAGTCACGCTGTATCCCGCACAAGAGGTGGTATTTAAATGCAGCTGCTCACGCGAGCGCAGCGCCAGCGCCATCGCGGCTATCGAGCGTAGCGAGGTGGATAAAATGGTGGCTGAAATGGGAACGATTCATTTGCATTGTGATTATTGTGGCACAGACTACGCTTTCGATAGTGTTGATGTTGCAGCTATTTTCGAGCAAAACGCGGATTCTTCCTCACAAATGCAGTAACAACGTGCTACATTTTTAGCGCTCCGAAGCAAATCCCCCTGACGGAGTTCAAAAGCCAGCATTATGCTGGCTTTTTTCTTATTCCTACCCGACTTAACTCACATTTTTTCTCGCATTATTTTTGTACAAACAATAATAGGTCTTTGGGTAGCGCAAACGATTAACTAAGCGTTACCATGTCTATGACATGGCACCTGGTGGTCCGTACCCTACAATCAAAATAGCCCCAGTGTGCAGTCTTATATAGAGTCAGCCCCTGAAGTCACATTTTCAGGTTGCTAGCACAAAGACAGTTAACAACATCTTACCCCAAGGAGCACCTATGACTGTCCTGAACGTCGAACCCGAGGTCGCTGACATCGATCTTTCCCGTCATGGTCTGGAAAATGTCAAAGAAGTCATCCGTAATCCCTCTTATGAGCAGCTGTTCGAGGAAGAAACCAAACCTGGGCTGGAAGGCTATGAAAAAGGCGTGGTGACCGAGCTCGGCGCGGTGGCGGTAGACACTGGTATTTTCACCGGCCGTTCACCAAAAGATAAGTACATTGTCCGCGATGACACCACCCGCGACACCATTTGGTGGTCTGATCAAGGCAAAAACGATAACAAGCCTATCGACCAAGCGGTCTGGAAAGATCTCAAAGCGCTGGTGACAGACCAGCTATCAGGCAAACGCCTGTTTGTGATTGATGGCTATTGTGGTGCTAACCCCAATACCCGACTACGTATTCGCGTGATCACGGAAGTGGCGTGGCAAGCACACTTCGTTAAAAACATGTTTATCCGTCCAACGGAGGAAGAGCTAAAAGACTTTGAGCCCGACTTTGTGGTGATGAACGGTGCCAAGTGTGTTAATACCAAATGGCGTGAACATGGTTTGAACTCAGAAAACTTCACCGTCTTCAACCTCACCGAACGTATGCAGCTCATCGGCGGTACTTGGTACGGCGGCGAGATGAAAAAAGGCATGTTCGCGATGATGAATTATTTCTTGCCACTGCAAGACATCGCATCGATGCACTGCTCGGCGAACATGGGTAAAGACGGTGATGTCGCCATCTTCTTTGGTTTATCCGGCACCGGCAAAACCACCCTCTCTACCGACCCCAAACGCCAGCTGATTGGTGATGATGAACACGGCTGGGACGACCACGGCGTGTTTAACTTCGAGGGCGGTTGCTACGCGAAAACCATCAAGCTCTCGAAAGAGGCTGAACCGGATATCTATAACGCCATTCGTCGTGATGCGCTACTAGAGAACGTCACCGTCCGCGGCAATGGCACCATCGACTTTGACGATAACACCAAAACTGAGAACACCCGTGTCTCGTACCCGATTTATCACATCGACAACATTGTTAAGCCCGTATCAAAAGGCGGCCATGCCAACAAGGTGATTTTCTTGTCAGCGGATGCGTTTGGTGTGCTGCCCCCCGTGTCTAAGCTGACCCCAGAGCAAACCAAGTACCATTTCTTGTCAGGCTTTACGGCGAAGCTTGCAGGCACAGAGCGTGGGATCACCGAGCCGACACCTGCGTTTTCTGCCGCATTCGGTGCCGCCTTCTTGACCTTGCACCCCACTAAGTATGCAGAGGTGTTGGTCAAACGCATGGAAGCGGCAGGCGCCGAGGCCTATTTGGTCAACACTGGCTGGAATGGCTCGGGCGAGCGGATTTCAATTAAAGATACCCGCGCGATCATTGACGCGATTTTAGATGGCTCCATCGAAAAAGCGGAGACTAAGCCAATTCCAATTTTTAATTTGCAAGTACCCACCTCACTCGACGAAGTGAGCGACGGTATTCTTGACCCGCGTGACACCTATGTCGACCCCCTTCAGTGGGAAAGCAAAGCCAAAGATCTGGCACAACGCTTTATCGATAACTTTGAAAAGTACACCGACACCCCTGAAGGTGCCGCTCTGGTCTCAGCTGGCCCTCAGCTAGACTAATTTGCGCCTCCCCCCATACTGCATGTGCGGTATGGGGGCACTTCCCCGCCGCGATATGGGCTAATAGTTGAAGTTACGACACTTTTGCGCCAGTCTTATTGCTACTGATTGCCTTGATAGGGTTGGTTCATGCGCATCCTGGCCAAACTGATCGCCAGCTTTTTCATTCTATGTGTCACCACGTTACTTGTGCTCGCGGTTCTGTTTCATACGCGCTACAGCACCGAGGTGTTTCATCACTTGGTGACGCCGCTTCTGCCTGGCGAGCTGACCGCAAAGCAAGTTAAATATCATTGGCGTCAGCCGCTTAGTTTGACCCTCACCCAGCCCAACTATCACGCTGGCTCTCAACACTGGCAAGCCGACCGGTTGCGCGTACAACTTGATACTAGGCGTTTGCCGCACATTCACTGGCTACGGATTGATGGCTTATCCATTGATCTCACCCAGAGTGAACCACCTAGCCTTGCAATCTTGCCCGCATCCATGGAAATCGGCCGCGTGTTATTCAACGACGTCAATATCATTGGGCAAGGCTGGCAAGCGCGCCAAGTGAGTGCCCAGCTTGATCAGTGGCAAAAAGGCAACTCGCCATGGGGCTCGGTCCGTGGTCGCGCGCAATGGGAAGCTAAGCGTATAAATTGGCACGGCATTGAGCTCTCTGATGCCCTACTAGACGCCGAACCAAGCGATGAGGGGTGGCAACTGAACGGCGTCTCATTTCAATGGCAACGGGCAAGTTTGAGCGCGCAGGGACGGTGGCAACCCAAAGCACTTGCCCTCAGCCAGCTAACCATTAGCAATGCTATTATCGATAGTGAACACACCCACCAGCAACTGCGTAAAGCCTTATCTCACTGGCCGAACGATACCACGCTCTCTATCGACCGAGCAGACATTCGCCAACTCAGTGCCGAAACCAATAAGATTTCGGTAAATGGCCTGACCCTGTCGGCTGAGCAGTTAACGTTTTCTCCCCATTCCGCTTGGTGGGATCACCCCCAGCTGCGCGCCTCGTTTAATGCCGACTATCTGCGCTGGCAAGGACAGACCTGGGAACAACCTTTAGGCGAGGTAGAACGCCGTGATGAAAGCTGGATAGTCAACCAACTCACCAGCCAGTGGCAAGAAGGATTTATCAGCATTTCCGGCCAATTCTCCCCCAAAAGTTGGCAGATAGATAGGTTACGCGCCAATGGCCTCACCCTCAGCCGCGAACGGCTTAGGCCGCTGATAAGCGCATTGCCAGATTGGCCGCAACAAATAGCGGTGACGGATCTGTCACTCAAGCACAATGAGTGGTTGGCGTTATCGCCACAGTTCCCGGTCAAGGTAGATGGCATTGATATTGACGGTCGCGACCTACATTTACACCGCCACCCACAGTGGCAACTACATAATGGTACGCTCACCGCCAGCGCAAGCTATGCCAGCATCAATCAACAGTGGCTAGCTGAGCCTTATTTGCGGTTAGAGGCGAGCGACGGTCACGTCAACTTACGTCAGTTACTATTGGGCTTTCCCGATGGGCAACTGGCCGCCTCAGGGCAGTGGAACCTCAATACACCGAGCCAGCCTTGGTCAGTACAGATTGACGGCTTACAAGTGCCGTTATCGCTTTACCAAGCGTGGTTCGACTGGCCGCTGCCTTTGACGGGTTATCACGATCTACAAGGGCAATGGTCTGGGCTCGCTGCCGATGTAAACAGCTTCAAGGTCGGTTTAAATGGCCACCTCGCGGTCACGCTGCTCGATGCTCACGCCGCTGTTGCACCGGACAACGGTTGGCCAGCGCGCATTGCTGGGTGGTTTCAAGGCAGGCGAGTCAAGCAGCGGCAATCGCAGTCGTTCCCATTTGAACAACTCTCTCTAAAAGCCGACCGTGGCCATATCACGGGTATTCTTCAGGGGGACAAATCCGTGTCGATTGATTGGCCGATTTATCAAACCGCCACCCCAAGCGTACGTTAGCGCAGTAGTGCCAACTGAGGCGCAGGCTGTGCGGTAGCGCCATCGTCCGATGGCAGCAACACATACGTGCCGGTGAACACGCCGGCCTTGTCGTCACCACTGAAAAACTCCACTTCTAGCGTGACACGCGCGCGGCGACCATTTTCCAGCCTATCCAGCTCACCGCTCAAGTTATCCAGCGATACACTTGCTCTTGGCCGTTCAGCCACAGGGCGGCGATAGCGAATATGGCTATCTGCGAGGACAATATCTGCACTGAGTTGACGTTCTTTCATCAACAGCCATACCATTCCCCACCCCGCAAGCGTGGCAAGGCTAAAAATACTGCCAGCAAACATGGTATGACGCGGATTCAGGTTGGCATTTAAGTTCGCGCACACTTCAAAGTGATAGCCGGTGAATTGGCTGATCTGTACACCCATTTTATCACTGATCGGGATTTGTTCTTGCCAGCGCTGCTGTAGCTCGGTACACCACTCAGGGTGGCGTACCACATCAGACAACGGGTCTAAAGGTTTTACCATTTGCTGGTGACGAATCGGCCCACGTTCGTCACTTAAATCCCCCTGACGCATAAAATCATGCTGGGCATAAAAGCTTACGGCTTCTTCACGGGCACGACACACCAAACGCTTGGCGCCTTCTTGTCGTGCTAGCGATTCCAACGCCATCAGAATCAAAGCCCCAAGGCCACGATTGCGAAAGTCGGGAGAGACCGCCATGTAACGAATTTGTCCATCGTTGTCAGGCGTCAAGTAAAGGCGACCAATGGCAACAGGGGCATCATCACTGTCGACGATCATACGATGGCAGGCATTCACGTCATAGGCATCACGCTCTGAGCCGCGCGGCGCATGCCAAGGCTCGCGCAACATGCGATAGCGAAAGTCGTAATAACGTGCAAGCTCTTGCTCTGTGCGTGGTGTGACGATTTTAAACATGCCTGTCTCTCCCTGTTAGGCGCGCATTTATACCTGAAGCCAGAAAGTCACCGGCCCATCGTTAACCAAACTCACCTTCATGTCTGCAGCAAACTGACCCGTTTGCGTCTCGACTCCGGCTTGCTGGCAGTCTTGGCAAAACACCTCATACAAGCGCTCCGCGTCGGCGGGTGACGCGCCAGAAAAGCTGGGGCGCATCCCCTTTTTGGTATCAGCTGCCAAGGTAAACTGAGAGACCGCCAGGAGCTCGCCTCCTACTTGTGAGACATTAAGGTTCATTTTTCCCGCATCGTCTTCAAACACACGGTAACCACGAACTTTATGTGCCAGCTTGGTCGCTTGGGTCTCAGTGTCGCCTTTTTCGACACCTAGTAGCACCACCAGTCCTTTGCCTATCGACCCCAATGTGAAGCCATCTACCGTTACACTGGCTTCACTCACGCGTTGAATGAGGGCTATCATCGGTTTCCTCTTTTTGAGTGGTTAAAGAATGCGTCGCTGCCACTGGCGTGGTCGATGCGGGTTGAGCCATTTGCCCCATTGTACCTGGCCACCAGGCTGTCGACTCTCTCAGCGTCGCCGTCACTTGCGCGCCAAACAGCACAATGCACCAACTGAAATACACCCAGACAAAGAGAATAGGGATCACCGCCAGTGCCCCATAAATCAATTGATATGACGGAAAATGGGTGACGTACAAGGCGAACACTTTCTTACTCAGTTCAAACAAAATACTCGCGACCGCCGCCCCCACAAAGGCATGGCGCAATCGTACACGCGTATTGGGTACCTGGGTATAAAGCCCCATGAAGGTCAACGTCGTCAGGATAAAGGGCAAAACACGCAGTAACGTCGTGAATAAGTCATTGGCAATCCCACTTTGTAGTAAGGACAGCGAGGTTAAATACGAGCTCAGTGCAATGCTGGTGCCAATCAAAATAGGCCCCAAGGTGAGCACCATCCAGTAGATAGAAAAGGCGATCATCGTTGGCCGTTTGGTCTGAATTTTAAAGGTGTGATTCAAACTTTTGTCGATCGCCGAAATGAGCATGATGGCGACCACAAACAAGAAACTCACCCCAACCGCTGTCATTTTACCCGCATTGGCAACAAACTCATTCAGATAGCGTGCCACCACTTCGCCGGCGGCGGGCACAAAGTTGTTAATCACAAACTGCTGTAAGGTGTTTCCCACCTCGGAAAAGCCGGGAAAGCTTGAAAAAGCAGATAGCACCACTGTCACCAACGGCACAAGGGATAGCAGCGTGACATACGCCATATGACCCGCACTGACCGTGAGCCTGTCTTCACCCATCCGCCGCCACAAATGCGTGAGCATTGCCATCAACCAATCACGGTGATGACGCCATGTCTTCTCGTCTAGGATCCCCACTTTGCGCATCCTTCCACCTTAACCTTGTGTTAGCCTTAAGCGTAATGAGTGTACATGATTTATGATTAAGGAGTTGCCTGTGCGGGCTATCTTTGTTTTTGTTATCGGCTTCACCCTACTCACTGGCTGTCAGTCTGCCTACTACTCGGCCATGGAGCAAGTGGGCATCCATAAGCGCGATATCATGGTTGATCGCGTGGAAGACGCCGCTGATGCGCAGCAAGAAGCGCAATCTCAGTTTAAAGATGCACGGCAAGCTTTAAGCCAACTTACCCAGTTTGACGGCGGTGAGTTACAAGCTGCGTATGAGGCAGTGGATAGCCAGTATCAACAAAGTCATGATGCGGTCACCCGCGTGCGCGAGCGGATTGATGCGCTTGAGTCCGTCTCTGAAGCGCTGTTTGATGAGTGGGAAGAAGAATTAGACTTGTACACCAATCGACGCCTACAGCGTGATAGTGAACAACGTTTGCGTCAAACCCGCAAGGAGTACGAGCGATTACGTGATGCGATGCGTCGTGCGGAAAAAACCATGACGCCGGTACTAAACACGCTGCAAGATAACCGCCTTTATCTCAAACACAACCTCAATGCCCGCGCGATTGGCGCATTACAAGGCGAGTTAGATGCGCTCTCTGGCGAGATAGACCGTGCCGTTGCCGATATGCAACGCGCGATTCAAGCCTCAGATCGTTTTATTCAGACCCTCAATTAAACGAAACGCCACCGACTAAAAAAGGCACCCGAGGGTGCCTTTTGTCAACGTTGCGCTAAGGTATCCGCGAGATTAGCCTTTGCGGCCTGCACGCTTACGCTCGGTTTCCGTCAATAGCTTCTTACGAATACGGATGCTCTCCGGCGTGGCTTCAACCAGTTCATCATCATCGATAAACTCAAGCGCTTGCTCCAAGGTGTACTTGATCGCTGGGCTCAATACCTGCGCATCATCGGTCCCTGAGGCACGAACGTTGGTCAGCTGCTTACCTTTCAAGCAGTTCACGGTCAGATCGTTGGCACGGTTATGAATACCGATCACCTGCCCCTCGTACACTTCGTCACCATGCTCAGCAAACAGACGACCACGGTCTTGCAAGTTAAACAGTGCGTAAGTCAGTGCTTTGCCCGCTGCGTTTGAGATCAACACACCATTAATACGTTGGCCAATATCACCGCCTTTATACTTACCGTAGTGGTCAAAGGTATGATAAATCAGCCCCGAGCCAGAGGTCAGTGTTAAGAACTCTGTTTGGAAACCAATCAGACCACGTGATGGCATCACAAAGTCCATGCGCACACGGCCTTTGCCGTCTGGCAGCATGTTCGTCAGCTCACCTTTACGCAGGCCGATGCTTTCCATCACGCCACCTTGGTGCTCTTCAAGCACATCGATGGTAACCGTCTCAAACGGTTCGAATTTTTCACCGTTTTCTTCTTTGATGATCACTTCTGGGCGAGACACGGCAAGCTCAAAGCCTTCACGACGCATGTTCTCGATCAAAATCGACAAGTGCAATTCACCACGGCCAGAGACGCGGAATTTATCCGGGTTATCTGTCTCTTCTACGCGCAGGGCCACGTTGTGAACCAGCTCTTTTTGCAGACGCTCAAGGATATTACGTGACGTAACGTATTTACCTTCGAGACCTGCAAACGGTGAGGTATTGACCTGGAAGGTCATGGTCACGGTTGGCTCATCCACAGTCAGTGCTGGCAGCGCTTCGACATTGCTTGGATCGCAAATCGTGTCTGAGATTTTCAGCTCACCCAAACCAGTAATCGCAATAATGTCGCCAGCAGAGGCTTCGCTAACATCGTGACGCTCAAGGCCCATATAGCCTAAGACACTGCCTACTTTACCATTACGCTTGCTACCATCGGCGCTTACAATCGTCACTTGCTGATTCGGTTTAACCGAACCTCGGGTGATACGACCCACACCAATAACCCCGACATAGGAGTTGTAGTCCAGCTGAGACACCTGCATTTGCAGCGGCGTCGTGATATCAACGTCAGGCGCGTCAACGTTATCGACGATGGCGTTGAACAACGGCTCCATGTCCTCGCCTTCTGTAGTTTCTTCTAGGCTCGCCCAGCCGTTCAGGGCTGACGCATAAACCACTTGGAAATCCAACTGCTCATCCGATGCACCTAAGGTGTCAAACAAATCAAATACTTGATCCATCACCCAATCCGGGCGCGCACCTGGGCGGTCAATCTTGTTGATAACGACAATCGGCTTTAGGCCATGAGAGAAGGCTTTTTGGGTCACAAAACGGGTTTGCGGCATCGGGCCGTCTACCGCGTCCACCACCAGCAATACCGAATCCACCATCGACATGATACGCTCAACCTCACCACCAAAGTCGGCGTGTCCAGGGGTATCAACGATGTTAATGCGGTAGTCATTCCAGTTAATGGCCGTGTTCTTGGCCAAGATGGTAATGCCACGCTCTTTCTCAATGTCGTTTGAGTCCATGACACGCTCTTCCACCTCACCGCGGGAAGCCAGCGTACCGGATTGCTGCAGCAGCTTATCCACTAGCGTGGTTTTACCGTGGTCAACGTGGGCAATAATGGCGATATTTCTTAGTTTATCTGTCTGTATGTTGGTCATGGACTCTCTTTTTCACTCGATAGACGGGGCGCGCGCCGAAATTGGCGAGCTATGCTAACACGACGGCACCGCCACCTGATTAAAAAAACGGCCGTAATGTACCAGATTTTGTCGCAAAACCCACCTTATTATGTGAATTAGCTCACCGTCACTCCGGGCTAACCCCGTTGCAGTTGGTCATTTATTGTGCAAATACAAGGATTCACCGCCGTTAGAGAAAAATGAATTTTTAAAGACGGCTCTCACTCTTCACCACCATTGTCTGCTACAAAGAGGTAGAGCGAGGCTGCACGCATCTCGTGCAACGACATGCACCCTTTTTGCCTGTTGCACCATTTGCGGTCAATGGCGCACCATTATGGTGCACACTATGCGCATTTGAACCACGCTGCACACGTTTTTTTCGCGTCAAACCCGGTTTGGCGCGGTTTTAAATTGTTGGCACAGTTTTCGCTTTGTCATGCAGCAAGGAGCCAACTCGCTATTTATTCAATTTGACACCGGAGGTTATTTCACATGTCAGTAGAAAACGTGCTCGCACTGATCCAAGAAAACGAGGTGAAATTCATCGACCTGCGCTTTACCGATACCAAAGGTAAAGAGCAGCATGTTTCTATCCCCTCGCATCAAATTGATGATGACTTCTTTGAAGAAGGCAAAATGTTTGATGGTTCATCGGTTGCGGGCTGGAAAGGCATCAATGAATCAGACATGGTGATGATGCCAGACGCCAGTTCCGCCGTGCTTGACCCGTTTACCGAGGAAAGCACCCTGAATATCCGTTGTGACATTCTTGAGCCTTCAACCATGCAAGGCTACGACCGTGACCCTCGCTCGATTGCTAAACGCGCCGAAGATTACATGCGCGGAACCGGCATCGCCGACACTGTTCTGATCGGCCCTGAGCCAGAGTTCTTCCTATTTGATGACGTTAAGTTTGCCACTGATATGGCCGGCTCGTTCTATAAAATTGACGACGTCGAAGCAAGCTGGAACTCAGGCACCGCCTTAGAGGGGGGTAACAAAGGTCACCGTCCAGGCGTGAAAGGCGGCTACTTCCCGGTTGCACCGGTTGACTCATCACAAGACATTCGCTCAGCCATGTCCTTGGTCATGGAAGAAATGGGCCTTGTGGTTGAAGCACACCACCACGAGGTGGCGACGGCGGGTCAGAACGAGATTGCCACACGCTTCAACACACTTACCACCAAAGCGGATGAGATTCAGATCTATAAGTACGTCGTCCACAATGTGGCACACGCGTTTGGTAAAACCGCGACCTTTATGCCAAAACCACTGGTTGGCGATAATGGTTCAGGGATGCACGTCCACCAGTCGCTCGCCAAAGATGGTCAAAACCTGTTTGCCGGTGACAAATACGGTGGCCTGTCTGAAACCGCACTGTACTACATTGGCGGTGTTATCAAGCATGCGCGTGCAATTAACGCATTCGCCAACGCCTCAACCAACTCGTACAAGCGTCTGGTTCCAGGCTTTGAAGCCCCTGTCATGCTGGCCTACTCGGCACGTAACCGTTCGGCATCAATTCGTATCCCTGTGGTACCAAGCCCGAAAGCACGCCGTATTGAGCTTCGCTTTGGCGATCCATCCGCCAACCCTTATCTCTGTTTCGCCGCGATGCTAATGGCTGGCCTCGACGGGATTAAGAACAAGATCCATCCTGGCGATGCCATGGACAAAGACTTGTACGACTTACCAGCGGAAGAAGCAGCGGAAATCCCAACCGTTGCTGAGTCACTGAAAGAAGCACTGCAAGCGCTTGACGCGGATCGTGAATTCTTGACGACAGGTGGCGTATTCTCGGATGACTTCATCGATTCTTATATCACGCTGAAAGGCGAAGACGTTGAGCGCATCCAAATGACTACCCACCCCGTGGAGTTCGAGCTTTACTACTCAGTGTAAAGGCCCATACGCCACAAATTGCAGCCCACCTCGCAGGTGGGCTTTTTTGTGCTTTTTACCCGCGTGACATGGCTTATCATTGCCCATATTTGCAGGAAAAAGGTAAGCAATGCGCTGGCTAACCATCATCTTGTTCAGCCTCACTGTCACCTGCCAGGCTGGCACGATTTACCAATGGCGGGATCAAAACGGACAATGGCATATCAGTGATCAGCCTCCCAACACGCCCCACCAAGTGCGTCATTATGCTCCCTCGTCGCCGTCGCCACCGTTAACCCAACCCTCGCAGACAACCACCCAGCCCACAAGTCAAGCAAACGTGGCGATCACACTGGTTCACCCCAGTGATGGCGCGACGTTGCGTAGTAATCCCGGAAAGGTTTCAGTAAAAGCCATCCTTGCACCGGCTGTTTCCCCAAGCGACCATGTGCAGCTGTTGATGGATGGTAAGCCCGTTCAAGTTCACCCTGAACAGACGCTCAGCGCCTTACAGCTGACACTACAATGGCACCTCGGCCCGGTAGACAGAGGCACTCATCGCTTTCAAGTACGCTATTTAGAAAGCGGCAAGGTAATTGCATCGTCCTCTGAACACCAGGTGTATTTGCATCGCGCCCATGTGAATCAGCCACATCGAACGCATGATTAACCGGCGACAACACCGATGCATTCACAAACCCAGCAGTGCAAGCTGCATCAAACAAGGAAGTCGATTACACTCAATGCACCAAGTTAGTGCAAACAAGGACGCAACGCTGATGACGCCCGCTCAACTGTTCGACCATCTCCTCACAGCGATTATTGTGGTGGATAGCCAATGGCGTATTCAGTACGTCAACGCGGCCGCCGAGCAGCTGATGCATCAAAGTGCTAGGCGCTTGCTGACGCAGCCGCTCACCGAGCAAATTCAGCACGCCAGTGTCGATTGGGCGCAAATAGCCAATACCACACGCGCCGGACAAAGCCTCACCGACAGCGACGTAACCTGGGTGGTGGATGGCCAACCACAAAAAGTGCAGCTCAGTGCTAGCCCGTTATTTGACTCTGAAGATGAGGGTCGACTGCTGCTAGAAGTCAATGTGGTCAGCCAACAACAGCGGATCAGTAAAGAGCTGACCCAAAAAGCACAACAACAAGCGGCAAAAGAGTTGGTACGTGGTTTAGCGCATGAAATCAAAAACCCCCTTGGCGGGCTGCGCGGCGCTGCACAGCTATTAGAAAAAATGCTGCCTGATGCGAGCTTGGCCGAATATACCCAGATTATTATCGAGCAAGCCGACCGATTGCGAAACTTGGTCGACCGTTTACTGGGGCCACAGCGTCCTGGGTTGCGCCAACGACAAAACATTCACGTTGTGCTGGAAAAAGTCCGCCAATTGGTTAGCCTCGATAACCACGAGGGCATCCAAATCATTCGCGACTATGACCCCAGCTTGCCAGACTTTGAGATGGATCCTGAGCAGCTTGAGCAAGCGATTCTCAACGTCGCCACCAATGCGGCGGATGCGATAAGTGGTCAGCCAAACGCGCGGCTCACCTTGCGCACGCGTACCGGCTTTCAAACCGTGATCCATGGCGAGCGTCACCGAGTGGTCGCGCAAATCGAGATCATCGACAATGGGCCCGGGATCGCGCCACACCTGCAAGACACCTTGTTCTACCCCATGGTCACCAGCAAGGCTGACGGCAATGGACTCGGACTCGCCATCACCCATCATTTAATCGATCAGCATCAAGGCAAAATTGACGTGAATAGCTGGCCAGGCCATACCTGCTTCACCATCCAATTACCAATCATTGAAAAGGACACGCCACATGAGTAAAGGGACCATTTGGATTGTTGATGATGACAGCTCCATTCGTTGGGTGATGGAACGCACCCTCAGTGCTGCCGGCCTCACCTGCGATACGTTTAGCAATGCTGAAAATGTACTCAGTGCCCTGCATGAACGTCGCCCTGATGTGTTGGTCTCCGATATTCGTATGCCAGGTAGCGATGGGCTGGCGCTGTTAAAAGCGGTACAAGAGCAGCACCCGGACTTACCGGTAATTATCATGACCGCGCACTCAGACTTGGATGCGGCGGTCAATGCCTACCAAAAAGGTGCATTTGAATACCTGCCTAAGCCGTTTGACATTGACGAAGCACTGGCGTTAGTTGAGCGCGCCCTGGCCCACTATAAAGAGCAGCAAAAGCAACAAACATCACAACAGCCGCAAGCGCAAACACCAGAGATCATCGGCGAGGCTCCGGCTATGCAAGAAGTGTTTCGCGCCATTGGTCGGCTGTCACGTTCATCGATTTCGGTGCTCATCAATGGCGAGTCAGGCACCGGTAAAGAACTGGTCGCCCAAGCATTGCATCGTCACAGCCCGCGCGCCGATCAAGCCTTTATCGCCTTAAATATGGCCGCGATTCCGAAAGATTTGATTGAGTCTGAGTTATTTGGTCATGAAAAAGGGGCGTTCACGGGTGCCAATGCCGTCAGGCAAGGACGCTTTGAGCAAGCCAATGGGGGGACCTTATTTCTCGATGAAATTGGCGATATGCCATTGGATGTGCAAACGCGTTTGTTGCGTGTGCTGGCAGATGGTCAATTCTATCGGGTCGGCGGTCATGCTGCGGTCGATGTGGATGTGCGCATTATCGCTGCTACCCACCAAGATCTCGAACGCTTGGTCACAGAAGGCAGTTTCCGGGAAGATTTGTTTCACCGCTTGAATGTGATACGTGTTCATCTACCCTCACTCAAAGATAGGCGCCAAGATATTCCCCAGCTGTGTCAGCATTTTCTTGCCCGCGCCGCCAAAGAGCTGGATGTCGAAGCCAAGCAACTCCACCCAGACACAGAAACCATGATGAGCCAGTTACCTTGGCCGGGTAACGTCCGCCAGTTGGAAAATACCTGTCGCTGGCTGACCGTGATGGCAAGCAGCAAAGAAGTACTCCCTGCCGATCTACCGAGGGAGCTGCTTAACCAGCCCAGCACCGTGACCGACAGTGAAGCACATGATTGGCAGCAAGCCCTCACCCAATGGGCCCAGGATGCGATAACACAAGGACAACACGGCATCTTGCAACAAGCGCTCCCCAGCGTCGAACGCATCTTGTTGCAGTCGGCGCTCAAGCACACTCATGGCCACAAACAAGAGGCGGCTAAAATCCTAGGCTGGGGACGTAATACCCTGACACGCAAACTTAAAGAGTTAAATATTGAGTCATAACTCATTATTGAAACTGACACTCTTTGAACCTCTGCTAAATTTAAGTAGAGAGATTGAGGTAAAATCCAACAATCGTGTTATTTTTTTATAAGAGTGAAGTTGCTGTACTGATGAGAAACTTAAGCCCATTGTCTATACGCACTGCCGTTATGCTCCCCGTGTTTCTCGTCCTAACACTGACGCTGATAGTGATCATTATTACCATCAACAACCACTATCGCTCCAGCTCGCAATTTGTCGGCAAGTTATTACTCGAAGATTACTCCGTCGGTATTGAGCGAGACTTGCGCCAGTATCTTGCTCATCCATTCAATGCCAACATTTTTGTTGCTGACAGCCTGGCCGCCCGACTTGGCGATGCGCCAATCACTGACTCAGGTCTGCGTGATTACCTGTTAAACAGCTACACCTCTCTCTATCAAGCCATGCCTTACATGCAGGTATTAAGCATTGGCGTCGATGCCGAGGGCGAATATTTCGGCTACCGTAAAAGCCAAGCGGGTCAGTATATTTTGATGGAGCAGAGTGAGGCGACCCAAGGTACGCTGCGTATTTTTGATGGCCGCACCCCCAATGCTAATGTCATTTACCAAGACAGCAATTACGACCCGCGTGTCCGCCCTTGGTATATTCCTGCCTTTAACCGTGAACAACCACGCTGGACAGATATTTACCGTGATGCCGATGAAGTCGGTGACGTCTCCTTATCGGCCATCGCCCCGGTGATGGTCAATGATAATGTGTGGGGCGTGGTCGCCAGCGACATCAAGCTCAATGCGTTTAACCGCTTCCTCAGCGAGCGTCAACAAAAGCTCGGGGGGGCATTATTTATTGTCGACGATGAGGGTCGGATGGTCGCCCACAGTGGCCAAGAGAGTCCCAGCAATATCTTGCATTTTCCTGATATTACCCATAATCCCGTCCTCGACAGCACGATTAGCCAGGTCGCAAATACGTGGCCGCCCAACCCCAGCCGTTTAGGCAAGCCCTTTAGTTTCAATATTGCCGATAAGGGCCACTTTTATGGCACCATTAAAAAAGTGGCGATGCCTGCTCCCTTTCAGCATCAATGGTATGTGGTGGTCGCACTGCCCGACCAGCTACTGCTAAAAAACCTTCTTAGCCAGCAAGAAATCAGTATTTATCTGGTGATGGCCATGGCACTAATAGGGCTTGCGGTGGTGTATTTCATTATACGCCAACTGACTCGCCCATTGAGAGACACCGCTGAAGCGGCAGCCAAACTGGCATCCGGCAACTTGACTTACCGCATCAATACCCCCGCGAGCCTACGGGAAATCGCGATACTCAAAGAAGCGTTTAATAATATGTCGGTCAAATTGCAGCACTCTTTCAATGCGCTGCGCCAACAAGTCCGCCAAGACAACCTCACGCAACTCTATACGCGGGAAGGCTTGATTGAACAGGCCGCAGGCTTGCGCTATCACGCCCCCAATACCTTGGTGATTTTGGGGATCAATGGCTTTCGTAATATTAATGATAGCCTTGGACAAGAGGGCGGGGACACGCTTTTGTGCGCGATTGCCAATCGACTCAGCGCCCTCTCCGATGGCTCTGGGATGCTACTTGCACGTGTGCGTGGCGATGAGTTTGCCGTTCTCGCGCCCAACACCACTAACCGTACACAATCTGAAGCATTGGTCGATCAGTTACTGAGTTTGTTTAAGCGCCCCGTCACCATTGGTAACGATGACGTCCTGGTCGACGCATGTGCTGGCGTAGTCTTTGGCTACACCTTTGGCGATGCCATCTATGAAGGCCTCGATCACGCAGGGCTTGCGTTAAGTGAAGCCAAACGCAGTGAAACCGACATGTATGTGTACTTCGAAGCCAACATGCAAGCACGGATTCAAGAGCAATCAAGGCTTCTCCTCGAGCTTCATCACGCCGTTCAGCATCACCAATTTGAGGTGTATTACCAACCCTTTGTTCGCTTGCTTGATGGCCGGTTCTGCGGCGCGGAAGCCTTAGTGCGCTGGCGCCACCCTACACGCGGCATGGTCTCCCCGGCTGAATTCATTCCCGTCGCCGAACAAAGTGGCTTGATTAATCAAATCGGCATGCAGGTACTTGAGCAAGCCGCGTATGACACCGTGGCGCAGATTCAAAAGGGCTTATGGCCAGCCAATTATCAGCTACACGTGAACTTATCCGCTCGTCAGCTACTGTCGGCCGACTTTATCGACAAACTGCAAAGCGTGCTGGATCGTACTCAACTGCCAGCGGATAATTTAACCTTGGAGATCACTGAGTCACAGCTGATGAGCCACGAACACTTGGCAACCTCAGGATTAACCAAAATCCGTGCGCTGGGAATTAAAATTGCTATCGATGACTTTGGCACCGGCTATTCATCGCTGGCATACCTTCACCAAATGGCATTTGATAGCCTTAAGATTGATCGCAGCTTCGTTCACTCGATGACTGAAAACAGCACCAACCAACGCATCATTGAAGCCGTGGTTGCCATGACACGTGGCATGGATGTGCACCTAGTGGCTGAAGGGATAGAAACCCAGGAAGAAGCCGAACGACTGCGCGACATCGGTTGCCATTTTGCACAAGGTTTCTTGTTTGCCAAACCTCTGCCCCTCACCGAGCAACCAACAGAACGGGTAACGGACAAGCTCCCCACGCGATAGCTGTCACGCCATCGACACACTGACTACTGACGATGAGTAGGTCACTCGCTATACTGAGCCCCAACTCACCTGCTGGGAACCGATGATGATAATAAAAGATTTACCCGTGACGGATTTACACCGCCACCTAGACGGCAATATTCGTATCGAAACCATTTTGGCATTAGGGCAAAAATTTGCGATGCCGCTGCCCGCCACTGATATCGAGTCATTGCGCCCACATGTGCAAGTAGTTGAGACCGAACCCGATTTGGTCGCATTCCTGTCTAAGCTCGATTGGGGCGTAGCCGTATTGGGGGATTTGGATGCCGTTCGCCGCGTCGCCTACGAAAACGTAGAAGATGCCTTAAACGCTCAAATTGATTATGCCGAGTTGCGCTTTTCGCCCTACTACATGGCGCTGAAGCACCAGCTCCCCCTCGAAGGCGTGGTAGAAGCCGTGGTCGATGGTGTGCAGGCGGGTAGCCGTGACTTTGGTGTGAAAACCAACCTAATTGGCATCATGAGCCGTACCTTTGGCCCTCAAGCTTGTATGGCTGAGCTAGATGCCTTGCTGACCCAAAAACATCAATTGGTCGCCATCGATCTCGCTGGCGATGAGCTCGGCCAACCGGGTGACCAATTTACCGAACACTTTGCCAAAGTGCGCGCCAGTGACCTGCAAGTTACCGTGCACGCAGGCGAAGCGGCAGGCGCTGCCAGCATGTGGCAGGCCATCAATGAACTCGGTGCCACCCGCATTGGTCACGGTGTGAAAGCGATTGAGGATCCAGCGCTGATGGATTATTTGGCTAAACACCAGATTGGTATCGAAACCTGCCTGACCTCCAACATCCAAACCAGCACCATTGCCGACTTAGCACAACACCCTGTACGTCAATTCCTCGACCATGGCATTTTGGCCTCGTTAAATACTGACGATCCGGCTGTCGAAGGCATTGAACTGCCCTATGAGTATGAAGTGGCTGCTCCTACCGCGGGCTTAAGCCCTGCGCAGATCAGCACACTGCAAGAAAATGGTCTTTCGATTGCTTTCTTGTCTGATAGCGAGAAAGCCGCGTTGAAAACCCACGCGGCAACACGCTAGGTCGTCGTAGAGTCTCTTCTCCCGGCGAACCTCAATCCACAAAAAAACCGCCAATGGGCGGTTTTTTTTGTGCTTATATCACACGAGAGAACTGCTGCTGGCGGGCTCTATCTCGCAAATAAACATCAAAGCTCATGCAGATATTGCGGATTAACATCCGCCCCGTTTTGGTAACAGAAATTGTTTCATCAGTTACCCGGACCAAATCATCATCGATAAAGCACTGCAGTAACGCCAGATCTTCAGCAAAATACTGATCAAAGTCGAGCTGATAGCGTGTTGCTATCTCCGCTTTCTCTAGGGTGAAATTACACATCAGTGCTTTAATCACATCACGACGAATTCGGTCGTCCGGCTCAAGCATCACGCCTTTAAACAGAGCATGTCGCTCAGCATCCACTTGCTGATAATACGCTTTCATCTCTTTTTGATTCTGCGCATAACAATCACCAATCATCGAAATCGCCGACACGCCAAGTCCGAGCAGATCACAGTCACCTTGGGTGGTATAGCCTTGGAAGTTGCGATGTAAACGCCCTTTTCGCTGCGCCACCGCCAGCTCATCATCAGGCAAAGCAAAATGATCCATGCCGATAAACTGATAGCCTGCGCCCGTTAACGTATTGATGGTGTCTTGCAACATGTTGAGCTTAGCGTCCGGTGACGGTAAATCCTCTTCTTTGATTTTGCGCTGCGCCGCGAACAAGTTGGGCAAGTGGGCATAATTAAACACCGACAGCCGCCCTGGACGCATGGTAAGGACTTGCTCAAGGGTGTTGGCAAATCCGTCAGGCGTTTGACTGGGCAAACCATAGATCAAATCAAGGTTAGTAGAACGAAAACCTAGATCACGCGCGCGTTCAACCAAGGCGTGAATAAAGTCTTCATCTTGCTCTCGGTTGACTAGCTTTTGCACTTTTTTATCAAAGTCTTGCACGCCAATACTGATACGATTGAAGCCTTCCCCACGTAGGTGGTCGAGCATGTCTAACGGAATTTCTCGCGGATCGACCTCGATACTGATTTCAGCCCCGTCTTCAAAGTCAAACTCTTGGCGTAGCAGATGCGTCAAGCGAGAGATTTGCGCTTTGGTGAGAAACGTCGGGGTGCCACCGCCCCAATGCAGTTGCGTCACGCGACGTGAACCCAGCAAAAATGCACGCTGCCGGATCTCATGCTCAAGCGCATCCAGATACTCATCCGCCTTATGTTGATGCCGTGTCACCACTTTATTGCAGCCACAGTAATAGCAAAGCTTGTGGCAAAACGGGATATGCACGTACAAGGATAAAGGACGCTCGGGGTACTGGCTGCACGCCATATCAAATTCCGCAGGCGTAAACGCCTCATGAAATTCGAGCGCCGTCGGGTACGAGGTATAACGGGGCCCTGAGTAGTTATACTTATTAATAAGGGCTTGATCCCAAATGATTTGTGGTGATGACATGGCTTACATTCCGCAAAAGCGCTTAGGAAAGGAATAACAGCGTCTAGTGTGCCACAGCCTTGAGTAAGGTGTTTAGCACTAACCGATGCTGGTGTTGCGAAAGTGTCGGCGAGATCGATTTTCGCCCAATAATTATAAGGGTATTGAGGCAAAATGACAGAGGAAAGCAGCCACGATAGGCTGCATTCCAGGCGGTCATACTCAGTGCGTGAGAATATGATCAGGGATGTGACGACCCCCGGTAAAGGCAAGGATTTCCGCGAGCTCCACTTTTATCGCCTCTTCAAGACGCGCCTCGTGTTTGGCTCGGTCTAAGTCGAGTCGCATGCGCTCATTCTTTTTCAATCCCTTTCTTGCCTCACCGCGAGGGGTGTCTTTTACTGCCTCATACAGTTCAAACAAGGCAGGATAGCGGCTATCAAACTCAACCCGTTTATCGCCTTGTAGGTGATCCATGATCATGTAAAGACGGATCGCGGCCTCCGATAAATCGCATTGATTCTGTAGTGCGGCAAACGCAATCACATCAACACTCTCAATGATTTTGTCATTGCGTTGGTTGATCGCTGCCTCTTTCATCTCGGCTTGCCACTTGGTTTGTCGCTTTAACTTCGCCAGCAATACGCCTGCGTAAACCGATAGCGCTAAAATAATGAGCGCCCCAAGTCCTGCCAATATCCAGATCCACTCCTGCACCGATTACTCCTTATTGATCGTCCTGTTGCTCAAATTTAGCCAGCAGGTCGTCCTCATCATCCAACGCGTCATCGTCGGCAAGCAGGCCCAATTTATCCATCAGCACCTCAATCCGATCCAGCTTCTCATCCACATAAGCTTGCAAGCCCGCACCTAACTTCTCGCCATTTTCGATGCGATCCAGCAGCACATTAAGTTGTGGATCTTGTTCAAGCTTCGCAAGCTCTTGCTCTGGCGTGAGCTTGGGTTGCTTAGGTTTTTCTGCATCCGTACCCAATGGGATCGGCTTTTTACTGCCAATGCGCGGGTCTTTTTTGCCACCGCTGCGACGCACTTGCTTATTGTCTTCTTCTGAATGACGCGAGCCGGCTTTTTTGCCTTTACGCTTTTTTTGCTTTTTCAGCATTCGCGCAATGCGGTCTTGCTCGTTCTGATTCTTATCTACGTATTGCGCCGGGCCTTCCGATCCTACGCGGCGCGTTTTCTTTTTACGCGTCATGACTCTGGTTTCCTCATTAAAATTACGTCGTTGCCGATAAACGTCAGTTCCAATCCCGCTTGGTGAGCTAAAAACTGGAAGGTATATCGGCTAAAAAAGCTGACATGCGTCAGATCATTCTTATAGTGCCAGCGTGAAAAAGCGTCTGGATCTTTAACCAGCTTGGTCATGATGCCCAAGTAACCACCCGGCTTAAGCATCGACAACCACTGCTGCCATTGCATCTTTGGCCAATAGAAGTGCTCGATGGCTTCGGTACAGGTGATAAAGTCATAGGTATCGTCCAGTACATCTGTTTGCGGCGCATAAAAAGGATCATAGCAGGCGACATCATGCCCCGCGTGGCTTAGCATGCTGGCCAACACGGGTCCCGGACCACAACCAAAATCCAGTCCCTTTGCTGGCACCGGTAAACGGTCAAGTAAAGGGTTGATCACGCGCGATAAAAAACGCTGATAACCGTCATCCTCAGGGTGATTTTGGTGTAAGTCATAGATAGCTTTCTCATCTTCAGGCGCGAGCAATGCCTGGCGCTCAACAAACACCAACGCGCACGCCGAGCACTGAAGGTACGCTCTGCGTTTGTCGGTGTGATAAAGATGGGTTGTTGTGTGCTCACATAAAGGGCAGTGCTGCATATCATTCATCTATGCCAAAAGCTGGCGCGAATGTAGCAGAAAGTGGGTCAATAAAAAAGCGACAGGCATAAAGCCTGTCGCGTATCGCGCTTGCGATAATAAGCGGATAGTGTCCGTCCTGGTACTTTATTCATCCCTGAGAATGGCGCTTTGCGCCTTAGTATCAACGTCCTGTCATTGTGGGTAGCATGCCTGCCTGTCAGTCGCTTCCTGCGTCCTTGTCGTTCGACACCCACCACACATCCTGTGTCACGTCGTCCTTGTCGGCCAACCCTGGCGCATCCACATCCTATGGCAGACCGTCCTGGTCGTCGCGCCCCTTCTTGGCGCATTAATGTGTCCCTAACCCTAACATCAACGTCCTGTTGATGTTGATAGCATATCGCAATGAGCGAGAATGCCTAGAATGTCAGCCAATAAAAATAAGAATGGAAATAAGCAAAGGTATATAATTGACTGATTTTAAATAATTTAAAAAAATGTCTTTCAAGAAGTGATGTATTTTTCTTGCTAGCAAATAGCCAATCTCTCACACAGAAGGTCGCTGTTGTCGCTATCGGTGTGATGTGATGCTAGAGCGCGAGCCAATTGTCATGGGGAGGTGAGTAAATGGGAGGGATAAAAAAACGGTGGCGTTTATCACACCACCGTTTTCGCACAACAGCTCGGTGATTAGTGTAGTCCGCCTAAGTAGTTAGACAGAGCATCAATTTCCTTATCCGTCAGTTTCGCCGCCACCGATCGCATCATTTTGTTCATATCGTTATGACGCTCTCCGGCGCGGAACATTTTCAGCTGACTGGCCAAATAGTTCGCGGGCTGGCCAGAAATTTTCGGGAAACCAGAAGAGGGGGTACCGTTACCGCGAGGACCATGACAGGCTGTACAGGCTGCAATACCGCGCTCCGGATCACCCGCCATGTAAAGCTGACGGCCTACTTCGATGGCCGTTTCAGGCGTGGTGCCAGGCTTGGGTGTTAAGGTTGCATAGTACGCCGCTAAGTCTGCCATGTCCTGCTCAGAGAGCGGAGCCACCATACCAGCCATTACAGCGTTATATCGCCCTTGCTCACCGCCGCTTTGCGCGCCAAGCTTAAATTCTTTCAGTTGTTTCTCTAGGTAGTTGGCGTGCTGACCCGCCAAGTTTGGGTAATCAGGCAAAACACTGTTACCGTCAGCACCGTGACAGGCGACACAGGTATTGGATTTTGCTTTGCCCGCTTCAGCATCTCCTTGGGCCCAGACTGAAGTGCTGGCGAGGAGAGTCAATATTAGCGCTAATTTCTTCATGACATTCCGTTTATAATTATCAAGCTTCCAGTACCACTACTTAGTTACCGTCATGGTACAATTACCGATCAAAAACCGAGCACGGTTATTTTACACAAATTCACACAAAAGTAATCAGTCTACTACACCAAGACGAGACGGAGTTAACAGTGGAGCAATCACTTAATTACCGTAACACCCAATTTGTTACCAGCGCACCCGACATTCGCCATCTTCCTGATAATACGGGGATAGAGATCGCTTTTGCTGGCCGCTCCAACGCCGGTAAGTCTAGCTCCCTTAACCGTCTATGTGACCAAAAGAGCCTAGCCAAGACCAGTAAAACGCCTGGGCGCACACAATTGATTAACCTCTTTAAGGTGGACGAAGGGTGCCATATTGTCGACCTGCCAGGTTATGGTTATGCCCAAGTCCCTCTGGAAATGAAAGAGAAGTGGCAGCGCTCTCTGGGAGAATATTTACAAAAACGTGATCAACTTGGCGGATTAGTGGTCTTAATGGATATCCGTCACCCGATGAAGGATTTGGATCAGCAGCTGATTTACTGGGCGGTTGAATCTAACTTACCGGTTTTAGTGCTGCTAACCAAAGCCGACAAGCTCAAATCAGGGGCACGTAAGCAGCAACTGATGAAAATACGCGAAGCATCACTGGCCTTTTGCGGCGATGTAGAGGTCGAGTTGTACTCATCGCTTAAAGGGATGGGCGTCGATAAACTGCGCCGTAAGCTAGACGGCTGGTATCAACAAACACCCCCAGTCATCGCAGACGACGACGCACAACCAACCGAGTAACTCTCTTTAACGGGGAGAACCTACCTGTCACTCACGCAGATAAAAAAAGCCGACCCTCAATACGAGGGCCGGCGAATCTTTGTGCTTAAGCGATCTAACGTAGACCCTGTAGACACATAAAGAACAAGAAGCTGTGCGTATTATAACCAAGCCTTTATGCAAAATTAAAGTAATTACTCTAATTTTAAATAATGAAAATGGATACGACAGCGGAAAAGCATCAAGGCAGTGGCAGGGGTCGTGCCACGTTCTGGTGCTTAGGCATAAAAAAACCCCAGTCAGTATCCTGACTGGGGCTGCTGAATCAGCCAAATCCAATAACGTGAAACAAAAGGTCTGAAAGATAGAACATCTTACCTCTGTACCCTACGCTGTTAACTGTATATCAATCACTCAGTATTGAAAAGTATCTTACGTAATTTTTTTTCATAAAAATAAGTCATTTTAGAGTAAAAACGCCAAAGATCAGGTGGATAGTGTACAAAAAAAGCCGATATCGAATATCGGCTTTTAGTATAAAACGACAGAAAGGGCAATAAAAACCCTTAACTTAGTGGGCTTCTCCCCAGTTATCCCCGAATCCAGCTTCGGCAATCAAAGGAACATCCAGGTCAGCCGCCGACTCCATCAAATTCCGTACTTTGCTTTCAACTTTGGACATTGATGACGTTTTGACTTCCAACACCAGTTCATCGTGAACTTGCATCACCAGACGGGCGTCATCCGCGGCATTGGCTTGAATCCATTGATCAACCAATATCATCGCACGCTTAATAATATCGGCCGCCGTTCCTTGCATCGGCGCATTGATTGCCGCACGCTCGGCCCCTTTACGACGCATCCCATTGCGTGATTTTATTTCAGGCAGATAAAGGCGACGGCCAAAAATGGTTTCTACATAGCCTTTTTCCGCCGCTTGCTCACGGGTGCGATCCATGTAGGCCTTGACGCCAGGGTAGCGCTCAAAGTAGGTATCCATGTAGCTTTGTGCTTCTTGACGGCCAATCCCTAACTGACGGGACAGACCAAAAGCACTCATGCCATAAATCAAACCAAAGTTGATCGCTTTAGCGCGGCGGCGCTGCTCGCTGGTAACCTCGTCGAGGCTCACACCCATCACTTCCGCGGCGGTGGCGGCGTGAATATCTTTGCCGTCACGGAATGCTTCTAGCAAGGCTTTATCGCCGGATAGGTGTGCCATAATTCGCAATTCGATTTGCGAGTAATCGACCGCCAAAATCGTATGATCCGGTTCCGCGGTGAAGGCTTCACGAATACGACGACCCTGTTCGTTACGAATGGGGATATTTTGTAAGTTCGGATCGGTGGACGATAAGCGCCCCGTCGCTGTGACGGCTTGATGATACGAGGTGTGCACACGGCCGGTTTGCGCATTGATCATGCGCGGCAATTTGTCCGTGTAGGTCGATTTGAGCTTTGCCAGCCCACGGTATTCCAAAATCCGTGCTGGCAGCGGGTAATCGAGTGAGAGCTCTTGCAGCACTTCTTCATTGGTTGAAGGGCTACCTGATGGGGTTTTCTTCACCACCGGCAGGCCCATTTTCTCAAACAAAATTGCTTGCAGTTGCTTGGGCGAGCTTAAGTTGAACTCTTCGCCGGCAATCTCAAACGCTTCACGCTCAAGCTCAATCAAACGGGTATGTAACGCTTCTGATTGGGTCGCCAACTTGTCTTTGTCAATTAGCACACCATGACGTTCCATACGCGACAACACGCTGACTAGCGGCATCTCATAGAACTCAAAAATGGTTTTCAGTTTCTCGTCACTGGTGACTTTACCAATCAGGTATTGGTGCAAACGCAGCGTAATGTCGGCATCTTCCGCCGCATAAGGTGCCGCTTGCTCAAGAGGGATTTGGTTAAAGGTCAGTTGTTTCTTGCCTTTCCCCGCAATCTCTTCAAAACTGATGCAGGTGTGCTGCAAGTAGCGCTCAGCGAGGCTGTCCATGTCATGGCGTCCCGCCACACTGTTATAGACATACGATTCCAGCATGGTGTCGTAGGCGATCCCTTTTAAGGTGATCCCGTGACGCGCAAACACACTGGCATCATATTTCAGATTTTGGCCGACTTTCGCCGCTGAGGGATCTTCCAACCAAGGGCGTAATACCTCCAGCACCTCATCCAGCGATAATTGAGCAGGCGCTTCCAGATAATCATGAGCCACCGGTACATACGCCGCTTCACCTGGCGCCACGGCAAATGAAATCCCAACCAGGTTGGCTTCCATATAGTTGAGGCTATCGGTTTCGGTATCGACCGCGACCACCTCAGCATCACGGATTTTCTTCAGCCACGTGTCTAGCGCTTCTCGTGTCAGCAGGGTCTGATAACCGCTTCGGTCAATTGTGGCCGTTTGCGAAATAGGCTCATCCGATACCGCCTCTTCCGGCGCATCACCTTCATCCAGCTCTTTGAGCCAGCGGCGGAATTGCAAGTCACGATACATGGCCACCAAGGTGTCATTATCAGGCTCTTGCTTAACCAACTCTTCAGGAGTGAAATCAAGCACTACATCCAATTTAATCGTGGCGAGTTGATATGACAGGTAGGCCGCGTCTTGATGCTCAGTCAGTTTTTTCGCCATGCTTTTCGCGCCGCGGAAGCTGAGCTCAGCAATCTTATCGAGGTTGGCGTAAATATCGTCCAAGCCACCTAGATTGGCAATCAACGCGGTGGCGGTTTTATCACCGACGCCCGGTACGCCAGGAATGTTATCGACTTTATCGCCCATCAGGGCAAGGTAATCAATAATATGCTCAGGGCCAAAGCCATACTTCTCACGCACCGCCTCAGGATCCATCACCACATTAGTCATGGTGTTGATTAAGGTGACATGCTCATCCACCAGCTGCGCCATGTCTTTATCACCCGTGCTGATCAGTACCGGCATTCCCGCTTTTGAGGCTTGCGTAGCGAGTGTGCCAATCACATCATCGGCCTCCACGCCCTCTACCGCCAGTAAAGGCAGACCCATCGCTTTGATAATCTTGTGCAAAGGTTCAATTTGCCCACGTAGATCATCTGGCATGGGTGGACGGTTGGCTTTGTACTGCTCGTACATATCGTCACGAAACGTCTTCCCTTTGGCATCAAAAATCACCGCCACATGCGAATGCGGGTACTGGCGCAACAGGCTGCGCAGCATATTCACCACCCCAAACACCGCGCCAGTGGGTTCGCCTTGGCTATTAGTAAGATTGGGAGACGCATGGTATGCCCGGTAAAGATACGAAGAGCCATCCACAAGGATTAACGGATTGTCGGGAAGAGTTGCCATATCAGAATCTTGATCGCCAGTTAAACACGTTAGCCGTTAAGCATGCCACGAGTCTCGACCCCTGTTAACCATGGTTTTTCCCACAAGGTCGCCAATCTGTGGATAACTTTGTTGGTAATTATTTTATAGGATTTTGATTTTGTCTAAAC